>NZ_JBIAIY010000008.1:0-338455 GCF_042871665.1 Micromonospora sp. NPDC005686 | reverse complement strand
GCCGCCCCGGCCCCCGCGCGGCCGGGGGCGCCCGCCGGCGGCCCGCGCGGCGGCGCGGGGGCGCGGCCCCCCCCCCCCCCCCCCCCCCCCCCCCCCCCCCCCCCCCACGGGGGTACGGCTCAGTCGTTGGCGTGCAGCGCGGCGTTGAGCGTGATGCCCTGGCCGGTGCGGGGCTTCGCCTCCAGCGCGCCGGTCACCGAGTTGCGCCAGAACAGCAGCCCGTCGACGCCGGACAGCTCGCGGGCCTTGACCACCCGGCCGTCCGGCAGGGCGATCTTCGAGGCGGCGGTGATGTAGCAGCCGGCCTCCACCACACAGTCGTCGCCGAGCGTGATCCCGACACCGGCGTTCGCGCCGACCAGGCTCCGCTCACCGATGCGCACCTTCTCCGTGCCGCCGCCGGAGAGCGTGCCCATGATCGAGGCGCCGCCGCCGATGTCGGAGCCGTCGCCGACCACCACACCCTGCACGATGCGGCCCTCGACCATCGAGGTGCCGAGCGTGCCGGCGTTGAAGTTGACGAAGCCCTCGTGCATGACGGTGGTGCCGGCGGCCAGGTACGCGCCGAGCCGGACCCGGTCCGCGTCGGCGATCCGCACCCCCGACGGCACCACGTAGTCGGTCATCCGGGGGAACTTGTCCACCCCGTACACGGACAGGTGGCGGCCGGCGGCCCGCTCGATGACGCGCAGCTCGTCCACCCGCTCCGGCGGGCACGGCCCGGCCGAGGTCCAGGCCACGTTCGCCAGCTTGCCGAAGATGCCGTCGAGGTTCAGCTCGTTGGGCCGCACCAGGCGGTGGGAGAGCAGGTGCAACCGCAGGTACGCGTCGGCGGCGTCCTTGATCGGGTCGTCCAGCGAGCCGATCAGCGTGGTCACCTCGACGGTGCGCAGGCCGGGCAGTGCCCGCTCACCGATCGCGCCCGGCGGCAGGTCGAGCACGTCGGCCTGGTCCTCGCCGGGCACCAGCGGCAGCTCGCCCAGGCCCAGCTTGCCGGTCGGGTACCAGGCGTCGAGCATCTGGTCCTCGGCGGTGACGGTGGCCAGGCCGATGCCCCAGGCGGATGGTGCGGACGTCACGATGTCACCTTTCTCCTCCGGCAACGGCGTCCGCCGCTGCTCGCGGCCGCGGGCCTCGCCGAACGTGTTCCCTGGCCCGCCGAGGTTGACGGTACCGTGCGAGACATGCAGAACCCGTTGACCCCCGAGGTCCTGGCCGATCCGGTGGCGCTGACCCGTGCCCTGGTCGACATCGAGTCGGTATCCCTCAACGAGAAGGCGATCGCCGACTGCGTCGAGGAGGTGCTGCGCGGTGTGCCGCACCTGACCACCTACCGGCACTCGAACACCGTCATGGCTCGTACCGATCTGGGACGGGCGCAGCGCGTGGTGCTCGCCGGCCACCTGGACACCGTCCCGCTCAACGGCAACTTCCCCTCCTCCATGCGCGGCGACCTGATGTACGGCTGCGGCACCTCCGACATGAAGTCCGGGGTGGCCTTCGCGCTGCATCTGGCGGTCACGCTGCCCGACCCGCGCTACGACGTCACGTACTTCTTCTACGAGGCCGAGGAGATCGAGTCGAAGTACAACGGGCTCACCCTGGTCGCGCAGAGCCACCCCGAGTGGCTGGAGGCAGACTTCGCGGTGCTGCTGGAGCCGACGTACGGGATCGTCGAGGCGGGTTGCCAGGGCACCATGCGGGCGGTCGTCACCACGCACGGCGAGCGGGCCCACGCGGCGCGCTCCTGGCACGGCGTGAACGCCATCCACGGCGCGAGCGAGGTGCTGCGCCGGCTGACCACGTACGAGGCCCGCCGGGTGACCATCGAGGGCTGCGACTACCGCGAGGGCCTCAACGCGGTACGGATCACCGGCGGGGTGGCCGGCAACGTCATCCCCGACCGCTGCGACATCGAGATCAACTACCGGTACGCCCCGGACCGCGACCCGGCGGGCGCCGAGGCGCACCTGCGCGAGGTCTTCGCCGGCTTCGAGCTGGCGGTCACCGACGCGGCGGCCGGTGCGCCGCCCGGGCTGGACAACCCGGCGGCGCAGGAGTTCCTGGCGGCGGTCGGCGCCGCGCCGATCGGCAAGCTGGGCTGGACGGACGTGGCGCGGTTCGCGGCCATGGGCATCCCGGCGCTGAACTTCGGCCCCGGCGACCCGAACCTGGCGCACCACAAGGACGAGCACGTCGAACTGACCAAGATCCGGGACGGCGCGGCCACCCTGCACCGCTGGCTGGCCCCGGCCTGACGAGCTGAGATCCCGGGGGCCCGCTCCCACCGTGCGGGCCCCCGGGATCGTCAGACGCTCGTCGTCAGAGGCGCGTCCGCCTCGCCGGTCTCACCGGTGAGGTCGGACCGGTGGGTCTCCATCATCCGGGCGCGACGGCGCTCGGCCACCACGTCGCGGATCCGCCGCTGCATCTGACGGCGTATCCGGATCATCTCGCTGTTATTGATCAACGCAGGCTCCTCCCCCGAAGGCGCGTCGCCCGGGCATACCGGGTATGTGAATAGTAAGACGTACGTGCGACCGAATTAGTTGCCCGGATCCCAAAGATTTCTCCGGCTCCCGGGCCCGCGCGCCGCGCCGGTGCCGCTCTACTACGGTGGCCCCATGGGCGAGAGCAGGGGAATGTCGGCCGGGCGAGGCCAGTCGGGGGAGCGGAACCGGGGAGAACGGCACCGCGGCGCGGTCACGCTGCGAAACCGGGCGATTCCGACGAGTACGGCGGATCAGCGGCTCCTCGACTCCCGGGGCCGCAGCGACTGGAAGACCAAGGACGCCTGGCGCGCGCTGCGGATCCTCTCCGAGTTCGTGGAGGGCTTCGACACCCTCGCCGACCTGCCCCCGGCGGTGAGCGTCTTCGGCTCCGCCCGCAGCAAGCCGGACAGCCCGGAGTGCCGGATGGCCGAGGAACTGGGCGGCGCCCTGGCCCGGGCCGGCTACGCGGTGATCACCGGCGGCGGCCCCGGCGTGATGGAGGCCGCCAACCGGGGCGCCGGTGAGGCCGGCGGCCTCTCCGTCGGGCTCGGCATCGAGTTGCCGTTCGAGCAGGGCCTCAACGACTGGGTCGACCTGGCCATCGACTTCCGCTACTTCTTCGTCCGCAAGACCATGTTCGTCAAGTACGCCCAGGCGTTCGTGGTGCTGCCCGGCGGCTTCGGCACCCTGGACGAGCTGTTCGAGGCGCTCACCCTGGTGCAGACCCGCAAGGTGACCCGCTTCCCGGTCGTGCTGATGGGCACCGACTACTGGCGAGGGCTGCTCGACTGGCTGCGCGCCACAATGGCCGCCGAGGGCAAGATCGGCCCGGCCGACCTCGACCTGATCCGGCTCACCGACGACGTCAACGAGGCGGTCCGGCACATCGTGGAGGCCGAGGCGGTGCTCTCCGCCGAGCAGGAGGCGGTCCGCGAGGAGGCGGTCGCCCGGCTGACCGACGACCAGCGCGCCGCCGCCGAGGCTGCCCCCGAGGGCCCGGCGGGACGGAGCTGACCCGTGGCGAACGTCTGTGTCTTCTGCGCGTCCTCCCGTACCCTCGACGCCCGCTGGCTGGCACTCGCCACCGAGACCGGTGAGGAGCTGGCCCGGCGCGGGCACACGCTGGTCAGCGGCGGCGGCTGCGTCGGGATGATGGGCGCCGTGGTGCAGGGCGCGCGGGCGGCCGGCGGGCGCACCGTCGGCGTCATCCCGCAGTCCCTGGTCGACCTGGAGGTCGCCGACCTGGACTCCGACGAGCTGCTGGTCACCGACAGCCTGGCCAGCCGCAAGACGCTGATGGACGAGAAGTCCGACGCGTTCGTCGCGCTGCCCGGCGGCCTCGGCACGCTCGACGAGCTGTTCGAGGTCTGGACCACGGCCACGCTCGCCCTGCACGCCAAGCCGATGGTGATCGTCGACGTGGACGGGTTCTACCGGCCGCTGCTCGACTGGATCCGCGGGCTCGGCGAGCAGCGGTTCCTCAAGCCGGCCGCGCTGGACCTGCTGCTGGTCGCCGACAGCGTGCCCGCCGCCCTGGACCTGATCGACGCCCGCCTGACCTGACCGCCTCGCGCCCGCCTCCCGCCCCGCCTTCGCCTCCCGCTGGCCTTTCGCCTCGCCGATCGGTGTCAGCGGGGGTGGCGGTTGTCGCGCGACCTGGGATGAGCTGCGGCGCGCGGAGTGGACGTCGGTTTCCGGGTGTCGTACCGGCGTGGTGGGATGTCGGTGATGCAGGCGTACCGGTTGGTGCGCCGGCCCGGCGGCGCGGGGGCGGGGGTCACCCACGACGCCGGGGCGGGGCAGGGGGTGGGTCGGTCCGACGGGCCGGCCGAGGCGGAGCCGCGATCCGGGGGGTCGGCGGGCGATGCCGCGCACCCGGAAACCGCCCCGCCGCACCAGCCCGGGAGCACCTCGCCGAAAGCCGTGGCCGGACAGGGCACGAACGCTGATCCGGTGCAGGCCCAGGTGATCGCGCACACGGACGGGCCGATGCTGGTGGTGGGCGGTCCCGGCACCGGCAAGACGACGACGCTCGTCGAGGCGGTGGCCGCCCGGGTGGCCGAGGGCGTCGACCCGGAGCGGATCCTCGTGCTCACCTT
The DNA here is from genome assembly GCF_042871665.1 of Micromonospora sp. NPDC005686. Taxonomy (NCBI): domain Bacteria; kingdom Bacillati; phylum Actinomycetota; class Actinomycetes; order Micromonosporales; family Micromonosporaceae; genus Micromonospora; species Micromonospora sp. NPDC005686. The sequence goes on along the minus strand of NZ_JBIAIY010000008.1, from coordinate 333,864 downwards.
CGGCCGGCGCGGCGCCACCGAGCTGCGCCACCGGATCGAGGCGCGGATCGCCGGGGGCGGACACCGGGTGATCCGGGAGCCGCTGGTACGGACGTTCCCGGCGTACGCGTTCGGGCTGCTGCGCCGCGCGGCGGCCGAACGTGGTGAGCCGTCGCCCCGGCTGCTCACCGGTCCGGAACAGGATCTGATCATCCGGGAACTGCTCGACGTGGTGGGGGAGGAGCCCGGCGACGACCCGGTCGGCTGGCCGGAGGACATGCGTCCCGCGCTGCGTACCCGGGCGTTCGCGCAGCAGCTCCGCGACCTGCTGATGCGTGCCGCGGAGCGTGGCGTCGGCCCGGTCGAGCTGGCCCGGCTGGGCGAGAGGCTGGGCCGCGCGGACTGGCCGGCCGCCGCGCGCTTCCTGCGGGAGTACGTGGCCGTGCTCGCCCTGCGCGACGTGAGCAACCGGGGTTCGGTGGCGTACGACCCGGCGGAGCTGGTGCGCGCCGCCACCGGCATGCTGCTCGACGATCCCGAGCTGCTCGCCGCCGAGCGCCGCCGTCTGTCCCACGTGTACGTCGACGAGCTGGCCGACACCGACCCGGCCCAGCTCGACCTGCTCGCCGTGGTGGCCGGAGGTGGACGGTCAGTCGTGGCGTTCGCCGACCCGGACTCGTCCACGTACGCGTTCCGCGGCGCAGACCCGGCGGGTGTGACCACGTTCCCGCACCGCTTCCGCACCGCCTCCGGTGCGCCGGCCGCACAGGTCACGCTCACCACCTCGTACCGGGCCGGGCCGGAGCTGCTGGCGGCCACCGCCCGGCTGGCCCGGCGGCTGCGCGGCCCGGCGGCGCACCGGCGGCTGCGCCCGCTGCCCGGCGCCCGGGCCGGGGCGGTGGAGGTGCGGACGTTCCGGTCCGCCACCAGCGAGTCGGCGTGGCTGGCGCACGCGTTGCGCGAGGCGCACCTGCTCGACGGTGTGCCCTGGGCCCGGATGGCGGTGCTGGTCCGCTCCACCGGCCGGCAACTGCCGTCGCTGCGGCGCGCGCTGCACACCGCCGGCGTGCCGACCGTCGTGCACGGCGAGGACCTGCCGCTGCACCTCCAGTCGGCGGTCGCCCCGCTGCTGCTCCTGCTGCGCTGCGCGCTCGAACCCGACCGGCTGGACGAGGAGGCGGCCGTCGCGTTGCTGCACTCGCCACTCGGTGGCGCCGACCCGCTGGCCGAGCGGCGGCTGCGCCAGGGCCTGCGGGCGCTGGCGCTGGCCGCCGGTGACCGCCGTCCCTCCGGTGACCTGCTGGTGGAGGCGTTGCGCGACAGGGCCGAACTGGCCACCATCGAGCGTCGCTGGGCCGCGCCCGCGCAGACCGTGGCGCACCTGCTCGCGACCGCCCGGGAAACGGCCGGTCGGCCCGGCGCCACAGTCGAGGACGTGCTCTGGGCGGTGTGGCGGGAGAGCGGGCTGGCCGAGCGCTGGGCCGGGGCGATCACCCGGGGGCGGGCGGCCACCGGCGAGCACGAGACCGCCCAGCGCTGGCGGGCCGAGGCCGCCGACCGGGACCTGGACGCGGTGCTCGTGCTCTTCGACGCGGCGGCCCGGTTCACCGACCGGTTGCCCGGCGCGCGTACCGAGGTGTTCCTCGACCACGTCCTCGGGCAGGAGCTGCCCGCCGACACGCTCGCCGCCGCCGCCGACCGGGGCGACGCGGTACGCCTGCTCACCGCACACGCCGCCAAGGGCCTGGAATGGGATCTGGTCGTGGTGGCAGGGGTGCAGGAGGGCGTCTGGCCGGACCTGCGCCTGCGCGGCAGCCTGCTCGGCTCGGAGCGGCTCGTCGACGTGCTCGCCGGTCGCGCCGACGGGGCCGGGCTGCGGGCCAGCCTGGTCGGGCAGACGTCCGCGCTCCTGGACGAGGAGCGGCGGCTGTTCCACGTCGCCATCAGCCGGGCGCGGCGGCGGCTGCTGGTCACCGCCGTCGCGTCCGCCGCGGTCGGCGGCGACGACCACGAGGAGCAGCCGAGCCGCTTCCTGCACGAACTGGCCGCCGCCGACCCACCCGCCACCGGCGGAACCGGCCCGAACCCGACCGGCCCGACCGGCCCGGCCACCCGAGGGCAAGCTTCGGACGGGCCGGTGCCGCACGGGGACGAGCATCCGCAGGACGGGTCGCCCGCCGCGCTCCCGGTCACCCTCCCGCCGCGTGGGCTCACCCTGTCCGCGCTGGTGGCGGAGCTGCGTACCGCAGTCACCGACCCGGCGACGCCGGTCATCCGGCAGCACGCGGCGGCGGGTGAGCTGGCGCGGCTGGCCGCCGCCGGGGTGCCCGGCGCGCACCCGGACGACTGGTGGGGGTTGCGCGGCCTGTCCGACGACCGGCCGCTTGTCGACGAGGGCGAGCCGGTGCGGGTCACCCCGTCGGCGATGGAGAGCGCGCTGCGGTGCAGCCTGCGCTGGCTGCTGGAACGGCACGGCGGCAGCGGCCCGGCGAGCGCTGCGCAGGGCGTCGGCAACCTGGTGCACGCCGCCGCCATGCTCGCGGAGGACGCGAGCGTCGACCGGGAGGCGTTGCTGGAGTACGTGGCCGCGCGGTTCGACGCGATCGAGCTGGCCGCCCGGTGGATGGCCGGTCCGGAGCGGCAGCGCGCCGAGGCGATGGTGGACAAGCTGCTGCGCTGGCTGGCCGGCAACCCGCGCCGGCTGCTCGCGATCGAGCACGAGTTCGCGGTCCGCCTCGACGATCCGTCCCGCCCGATCGAGCTGACCGGCCGGGTCGACCGGCTGGAGGTCGACGCCGAGGGGCGGCTCGTGGTGATCGACCTGAAGACCGGCAAGTCGACGGCGGTCACCGAGCGGGAGGTGGCCGAGCATCCGCAGCTCGGTGCGTACCAGGCGGCGGTGGAGGCGGGCGGGTTCGCCGAGTTCGGCGAGGAGCCGGGCGGCGCCGCGCTGGTGCAGCTCGGCACCGGCGCGCGTGACGCCAGGGAGCAGACCCAGGCGGCGGCCGGGGAGGGCCCGGAGGCCGGGTGGGCCACCGCGCTCGTGCGCCGTACCGCCGACACGATGGCCGCCTCGACGTTCGCCGCCGTGGCCAACTCCAAGTGCCGGGTCTGCCCGGTACGCACCAGCTGCCCGGTCTCCGGCCAGGGCCGCCAGGTGGTCGAGCCACCACCGGACAACCAGCCGTGAGCGCGAGGAGTGAGCCGGTTTTGCCAGCCCCGCAGTCGCGAACAAGGACCGGGCCATGACTGTTCAGCCGGCGCTGTTCGGCGCCTCCGCCACGCCCGCGCCGCGCGCCGCCGACGCCGGGCCCCGCTACACGCCTGTGGAGCTGGCCAAGCTGCTGCGGCTGCCCGCGCCGACCCGGGAGCAGGCCGCGATCATCGCCGCGCCGGTGGAGCCGCTGCTGGTGGTCGCGGGCGCGGGCTCGGGCAAGACCGAGACGATGGCCGCGCGGGTGGTCTGGCTGGTCGCCAACTCCTACGTACGTCCCGAGCACATCCTCGGCCTCACCTTCACCCGCAAGGCGGCGGGCGAGCTGGCGCACCGGGTCCGGACCCGCCTCGACCAGCTCATCCGGCGGCTCGGCCGGCAGGGGCGGGACCCGCACGACGACCCGCTGGCGGGCGAGCCGACGGTGTCCACCTACCACTCGTACGCCGGGCGGATCGTCACCGAGCACGGGTTGCGGGCCGGGTACGAGCCGACCACCCGGCTGCTCACCGAGGCGTCTCGCTGGCAGCTTGTCGATCTGCTGGTGCGCAACTACGACGGCGACATGTCCGAGGTGGACCGGATGCCGTCGACCATCACCGACGCCGTGCTGGCGCTCGCCGGTGAGCTGGACGAGCACCTGGTCGACCCGGACGAGCTGGCCGCCTGGACCGGCCGGTTCTTCGCCGACGTGCAGTCCCGGCCCGGCCGGGTCTACGCCGACGTCCGCAAGGCGCTCCAGCTCCAGCGGACCCGGCTGAAGCTGCTGCCGCTGGTGCGCGCGTACGCCCGGCGCAAGGACGACTTCGAGGCGATGGACTTCGCCGACCAGTTGGCCCGCGCGGCCCGGGTGGCCCGCGACCACCCCGGCGTCGGCGTGATCGAGCGGGACCGGTTCCGGGTGGTGCTGCTCGACGAGTACCAGGACACCAGCCACGCCCAGGTGGTGCTGCTCAACGCGCTGTTCGGCGGCGGCCACCCGGTCACCGCGGTCGGCGACCCGTGCCAGTCCATCTACGGCTGGCGCGGGGCCAGCGCGGGCACGCTCGACCGGTTCCCGGCCGAGTTCGCCCGCACCGACGGCAGCCCCGCCGACGTGCTCAGCCTGACCACGAGCTGGCGCAACCGGCCGGAGATCCTCGGCGTCGCCAACACGCTGTCGGTGCCGCTGCGGGCCGCCGGCGCGCGCGTGCCGGAACTGCACGCCGCGCTCAGCGTCCGCGACCCGATCCCGCACCGCACGCCGGGCGGGCAGGCCGGTGGCACCGTGCACTGCGCGCTGCTGGAGACGTACGCCGACGAGGCCGACTGGATCGCGGACAGCGTGCTGGCGGCCTGGCGGGGCGCGGCCGGAATGTCGGGTGCGCTGCCCGAGCACATCCCCGCCGACCGCCGCCCGACCACAGCGGTGCTGGTGCGGGTGCGCAGCCAGATCCCGGCGATCGAGGCGGCGTTGCGCGCCCGCGGGCTGCCGGTCGACGTGGTCGGCCTGGGTGGGCTGCTGGACACCCCTGAGGTACGGGACGTGGTGTGCACGCTGCGCGTGCTCGCCGACCCGACCGACGGGGCGGCGCTGCTGCGGCTGCTCACCGGCGCGCGCTGGCGGATCGGCCCGCGTGACCTGGTCGCCCTGCACCGCCGGGCCCGCGCGATCGCCCGCAGCCGCCGGGAGGTCACCGGCGACGAGGGCCCGGAGATCATCGTGGACGCGCTGGACGAGGCGACGCTCGTCGAGGCGCTGGCCGACCTGGGCCCGGCGCAGGCGTACTCGGCCGAGGGCTACGCGCGGCTGCGCTCGTACGGGATGGAGCTGGCGCTGCTGCGCTACCGGCTGGACCAGTCGCTGCCGGAGCTGATCGCGGACATCGAGCGGACCATCGGGCTGGACGTCGAGGTGGCGGTCCGGGCAGGGCGGGACGGCGCCGGGGACGCCGGGCTGGCCCGCGCCCACCTGGACGCGCTCGGCGACGTGGCGGCCCGGTTCAGCGGTGAGACGCCCGGCGCCACGCTCGCCGGTTTCCTCGCCTACCTGGCAGCCGCCGAGGACGAGGAGCGCGGGCTGGCGCCGGGCGAGGTCGAGGTGGTGGCCGGCGCGGTGCAGGTGCTCACCGCGCACGCCGCGAAGGGCCTGGAGTGGGACGTGGTGGCGGTGGCCGGGATGACCCGGGGCGTCTGGCCGGGGCCGGTCCGCAACTCCGACCACTGGCTGGGCGGGCTGGGCGTGCTGCCGTTCCCGCTGCGCGGCGACGCGGACGGGCTGCCCGAGCTGGCCCTGCCCGAGGCGGAGGACCAGCGCGCGGTGGCCCGGTCGCTCACCGAGTTCACCGACGCCTGGCGGGCGCACGACGAGCGGGAGGAGCGCCGCCTGGCGTACGTGGCGGTGACCCGCCCCCGCCGGCTGTTGCTCTGCTCCGGCTACTGGTGGGGGGAGGGGACGAAGCGGTTCCGCGGCCCGTCGGTGTTCCTGCGCGAGGTGCACGACGCCTGCCTGGCCGGCCCGGGCGGGCACGTGGTGGACGCGTGGACGCCCGAGCCGGCCGGGGACGCGGTGAACCCGACCACCGAGACGGTGCTGCGGGCCGAGTGGCCGGCCGACCCGCTCGGCGCCCGCCGGCCCGCGCTGACCGAGGCGGCGGCGCTGGTCCGCCGGTATCTGGCCGACCCGGAGGCGGCCCGCCGTGAAGCGGCCCTGATCGCCTCGACCGGCGCGGCGGATGATGCCGAGGTGACCCGCTGGCGGCGGGAGGCGGATCTGCTGCTCGCCGAGCGGGCGGAGCTGGCCCGGCAGGCCGAGGCGGTCGAGGTCGAGCTGCCCGGCCAGCTCTCGGTGACCCAGCTCGTGGCGTTGCGCCGCGACCCCGAGGCGCTGGCCCGGACGCTGCGCCGCCCGATGCCGGCCGAGCCCAACCCGTACGCCCGGCGCGGCACCGCGTTCCACGCCTGGCTGGAGCAGCGCTTCGGCGCCGACCGGCTCCTCGACGTGGACGAGCTGCCCGGCGCGGCGGACGAGGACGCGGCGCCGGACGAGGCGCTTGTCGAGTTGCAGGAGCGCTTCCTGGCCAGCGAGTGGGCCGACCGGGTGCCGGTGGAGGTGGAGGTGCCGTTCGCCACAGTCATCGCGGGAGTGGTGGTCCGGGGCCGGATGGACGCCGTGTTCGCCCGTCCGGGCGGGCGGTACGACGTGGTCGACTGGAAGACCGGGCGGCAGCCGGCGGGCCGGGAGGCCGACGCGGCGGCGGTGCAGCTGGCGGTCTACCGGCTGGCCTGGGCGGAGCTGGCCGGGGTGCCGGTGGAGCGGGTCGGCGCCGCGTTCCACTACGTGCGGGACTCCGCCACGGTCCGCCCGGCCGATCTGCTCGACGTGGACGGGCTGGCCGCGTTGGTGGCCGCCGTGCCGGAAATCCCGGGGGATCTTCCGCAGCACGCGAACCCGTGATACGTTAGCCGGGTTGCAGTTTTGGTTTCCAGAGACTCTGTGTGCGCCTGGCGGATTGTGGCCCCAGGCGCGCTTTGTTGTGTCCGGAGTTCTCCGGGCGGGGCGACCAGCAGCGACAAGCACGCCGCGTATTCCACGCGCGGGGTGCTCCTCTCCGGCCCGCAACACGTGCGGGCCGACCGTTCCGTCAAGGAGACGAAACACATGGCAATTGGCACCGTCAAGTGGTTCAACGCTGACAAGGGCTTTGGCTTCATCACCCCGGACGACGGCGGCGCCGACGTCTTCGCCCACTTCTCGGCGATCCAGACCTCCGGCTACCGGAGCCTGGACGAGAACCAGCGGGTCGAGTTCGAGGTGACCCAGGGCCAGAAGGGCCCGCAGGCGGAGAACATCCGCCCGCTCTGATCTTCGGATCAACCGGCACCACCACCGCGCCCTCTCGGGCGCGGTGCACGGGCCGGCCCGCCTCTGCTGGGCCGGCCCGTCCCTTCGGTTCGTGCTTGTGACCACCGGTGACGCCGGTGACGCGCCGTAACCCGGCGCCCCTCCTCGACACGTGCCGCGTCGAGGAAGGCTTTCCGCATGACCACGACCCTGCCCACGTTCGCCGCCACCGGCCTGGCTCCGGCGCTCATCTCCGAGCTGGCCGCGCAGGGCATCTCCGCGCCGTTCCCGATCCAGACGGCCACGATCCCGGACTCGCTCGCCGGCCGGGACGTGCTCGGCCGGGGCCGTACCGGCTCGGGCAAGACGCTCGCGTTCGGGCTGCCGCTGCTGCACCGTACGGCCGGCCGCCGGGCCCGCCCGGGCCGCCCGCTCGCGCTGGTGCTCGTACCCACCCGGGAACTGGCCGCGCAGGTCACCGCCGCGCTCACCCCGTACGCCGCCACGCTCGGACTGCGCTGCGCCACGGTGGTCGGCGGGCTCTCGCTGACCCGGCAGGCGGCCGCGCTGCGCGCCGGCGCCGAGGTGCTGGTCGCCACGCCGGGCCGGCTGCACGACCTGATCGACCGCGGGGACGCCCGGCTGGACCAGGTGACCATCACCGTGCTGGACGAGGCGGACCAGATGGCCGACATGGGCTTCCTGCCGCAGGTGACGAAGCTGCTGGAGCAGGTCGCGCCGGGTGGGCAGCGGATGCTCTTCTCGGCCACCCTGGACCGCGGCGTGGACCGGCTGGTCCGCCGGTTCCTGACCGATCCGGTGACGCACTCCGTCGACCCGGGCACCGCCACCGTCACCGCGATGACGCACCACGTGCTGCACCTGGAGGCGGACGACAAGCAGGCCGCGCTGGCGCACATCGCCGCCCGCGAGGGCCGCACCATCGTGTTCATCGCCACCAAGCACCGCGCCGACCGGGTGGCCCGCCAGTTGCTCGCCAAGGGCGTACGCGCGGCGGCGCTGCACGGCGGCAAGTCGCAGCCGCAGCGCACCCGCATCCTGGAGCAGTTCCGCACCGGTCAGGTCACCGCGCTCGTGGCCACCGACGTGGCGGCCCGGGGCATCCACGTCGACGGGCTGGACCTGGTGGTCAACGCCGACCCGCCGGCCGAGGCGAAGGACTACCTGCACCGGGGCGGCCGGACCGCGCGGGCCGGAGAGTCGGGCACCGTGGTCACGCTGGTGCTGCCGGAGCAGCGCCGCGACGTGGCCCGGCTGATGAGCACCGCGGGCATCAACCCCAAGACCACGCGGGTACGCCCCGGCGACGGCGAGCTGACCCGGCTCACCGGCGCCCGGGAGCCGTCCGGCGTGCCGGTGACCATCACCGCGCCCGCCGCCGCGCACCCCGCTCAGGCGACCCGTCCCCGCCGTCGCCCGCGCCGCCGCTGATCGCAGTCCCGCCTCTGCCCGGTCTCGCATCCGGGTAGCTCGCGTCCGGCCACCCGTGCCCGACCTGGCCGCGTCCGACCTGGCTGAGCGTCCCGGCTCGGCGGTCCGGCCGGCCCGGTCCTGAGTCGGGAATCAGTCGACTTTCGGTCGCCTGCCCGACTGCGCAACGGACATGTGTCCCCCATGCTGTCGCATGGGGGACCGGTCGGGGGGTCGGCCGGACGCGGAGGGAGTGGTCATGGCGGGGGACGTCGGCTCAGGCGGAGCGCGGGAAGTGCTGCTGGTGCTCGCGGTGGCGGGGGCCGGCCTGGCGCTCGCGGCGGTGGCCGCGTTCGGGCCCTGGCGGCCGTCGGACGGCGGCCCGGCGGATCGTGGCGCCGCCCGCAGCTTCACCTCCGGGATGAGCGCCCCGCACACTCGACAGCCGGGGGCCGTCCTCGACCCGGCGCAGCCGCCGGCGCCGTGACCGGACGAGCGTCAGGGCGCCGTGGCCCGGTCGCTCAGCAGGTCGGCGAGCGTGGTCCGGTCCACGACCAGGGCGATCGCGCCGTCGACCGCCAGCCACACGTCTCGCAGCCCGGTGGCCACGCCGTGGTAGCCGGTCCGGTCGGCGGGTATGCCCCGGACGCTGGTGATCGCGCCGCCCACCGCGCGCAGCACGTCGCCCACGCTGATCTCGGCCGGCGGGCGGGTCAGCGCGTACCCGCCCTCGGTGCCGCGGTGGCTGTTCAGCAGTCCGGCCCGCCGCAGGTCGAGCAGGATGCCCTGGAGGAAGCTGAGCGGGATGTCCTGGCTCTCGGCCAGGCTCGCCGCCTTGACCAGCTCGCCGCCGCCGGCTGCCGGGTCGCCGGGGGACCCGGCGGCGTCGGCGACGGCGAGCATGGCCCGGAGCGCGTAGTCGGCGCGCGCGGAGATGTACACGACGTCAGTTGCCGGCCTGGTCCAGCACGCCCCAGCGGCGGCGGATCGCCTTGTCGGCTGCGCCGAACGCGGTGTCCACGAGCAGGCCCACCACCAGGATGACGATCATGATGGCCATCAGGCGGGGCGCCTCGCTCAGCTCGCGTGCGTAGGTGAGCTGAGCGCCGATCGAGGTGCGGGTGGCGATGACCACCAGCAGCTCACCGGCCATCAGGCTGCGCCAGGCGAACGCCCAGCCTTGCTTGAGCCCGGCCACGATGGCGGGCAGCGCGGCCGGCGCGATCACGTACCGGTAGAGATTGAGCCCGCGGGCGCCCAGGTTGCGGCCGGCGCGGACCAGCAGCGGCGGCACGTAGTCCACGCCGTGGATGACGCCGTTGGCGACCGACGGCGCGGCGCCGAGCACCACCACGAAGAAGATCGCCTGCTCGCTGAGCTGGAACAGCAGGATGGCCAGCGGGAACCAGGCGATCGACGGCATTGTCTGCAACGCAGTGATCATCGAGCCGAGCGCGGCCCGGAGCACCTTGACCCGGGCCACCGCCAGGCCGAGCAGCAGGCCGACCGCGACCGCGGCGGCGAAGCCGACCGCCGCCCGCCGGGCGGTGGTGGCCAGGCCCTCCCAGAGCGCCGAGCTGAGCAGGTACTCGCCGAGGTCACCGAAGACCACCGCCGGGCCGGGTAGCGCCCACGGCTCCTTCCACCCGGACCAGACCACCGCCTGCCAGATCGCTACCGCGAGCGCGAGCGCGGCGAACTTGGGCCAGGTGGCCGACCACAGGCGGCGTACCGTGGACGGTCCCTTCTCCCGGCCGGCGATCTCCAGCGCGTCGAGTCCGGAGATCTCCGCGTCGGCCCGTGCCGACGCGGACATGGTGTCACTGGCCATGCCGGCCCACCTCCTTGCGCAGCCGGTCGGTGACCTCGGCGGCGATGGCCGAGACCTCCGGCGAGTCGATCCGCCGGGGGCGCGGCACGGCGACCTCGGTGGAGTAGATGATCCGGCCGGGCCGGCTGGAGAGCAGCACGATGCGGTCGGCGAGCCGGGCCGCCTCGCGGACGTTGTGCGTGACGAAGAGGACGGTGAGCTTGCGCTCGGTCCAGATCCGCTCCAGCTCGTCGTGCAGGATGTCGCGGGTCATCGCGTCCAGCGCGCCGAACGGCTCGTCCATCAGCAGCACCGGCGTCTCCAACGCGAGCGTGCGGGCCAGCGCGACCCGCTGCCGCATGCCGCCGGAGAGCTGGTGCGGCCGCTTGCGGCCGAACTCGGACAGGTGAACCGTGCGCAGCAGCTCGGCCACCCGTTCCTTGCGCTGGTCGCGGGGGAGCCCGCGCAGCTTCAGCGGCACCTCGACGTTGCCCTCGACGGTCAGCCACGGGAACAGCGCCGGCTCCTGGAACATCAGGCCCGGGGTGACGCCCTCGCCCAGCTCGACCGCGCCGCCGCTGGCCCGGTCCAGCCCGGCGACCAGGTTGAGCAGCGTGCTCTTGCCGCAGCCGGACGCGCCGACCATGCAGACGAACTCGCCCGGCGCGATGTCCAGCGACAGCCCGTCCAGCGCCAGAACCGCCTGCTCGCCCTGGCCGTACACCTTCGTCACGCCGCGCAGCGCGACCGAGCCGGTCGCGCTGCGCGGGGTCGTGTCCGTCGACGTCACGGCTGGCTGACCTCGGCCTTGCCCTGCGCCTTGAGCACCTCGTTGAGGTACTTCAGGTCGTAGAGGCCGTTGAGGTCGACCGGCTGGGTGAGCCCGACCGCGACCGCGTGGTCCAGGCCGGCCTTCAGCGACGACGGGATCGGGTCGTTCGTGAACTCCAGCGTCGGCCACGCCTGCTTGATCAGCTTGAGGTCCAGCGGCTTGCCGGTGATCTTGCCGATGTGGTCGGAGACGGCCTGCTGCGCCTCGTCCGGCTTGGTGTTGACGAACTCGTTCGCCGCGACCTGGCCCTCGACCAGCTTCTTCACCAGGTCCGGGTGCGCCTTGAGGAACTTGGTGCTGACCAGCAGGTTGGTGATGACGAACTTCTTGTCCGGCCAGAGGTCGCGCTCGTCGACGAGCACCTTGCCGCCGGCGTTCACCAGCCGGGAGACGAACGGCTCGGGCACCCAGGCGCCGTCGATCGCGCCGCTGCCGAACGTCTCGACCGTCTGCGCGTTCTCCTGCGGCACGACCTTGACGTCGCCGCCGCCCTCCTTGGTGGTCTCCAGGCCCTTCTCCTTGAGCCAGTAGCGCAGCGCCACGTCCTGGGTGTTGCCGAGCTGCGGGGTGGCGATCTTCTTGCCGCGCAGCTGCTCCACCGAGGTGATGCCGGGCTTGACCACGAGCGCGACGCCGCCGGACGCGGCGCCGGAGATGACCCGGACCGCCTCGCCCTTGGACTTGGAGAAGGCGTTCACCGTCGGGTTCGGACCGATGTACGTGGCGTCGAGCGCGCCGGAGAAGACGGCCTCGATGGCGGCCGGGCCCGCGTTGAACGTCTTGGTGTCCAGCTTGACGTCGCTGCCGAGCTTCTCGGCGAAGATCCCCTTCTCCACGCCGACCACGGCCGGGGCGTGCGTGATGTTGGGGAAGTAGCCCAGGCGCAGCGTTACCGGGCCGGACGCGGCGCCGGCGTCGCTGTCCTCGCCGCAGGCGGCGGTGGTGCCGAGCGTGGCCGCGCCGAGGGCGGCCAGGGCCGCGAGGGTGGCCAGGCGGCGCAGGGGAAGCCGTCTCATCGAATGTCCAATCCGCAGTATTCCTATTTAGTTGGTAGGAAGAGTGGGGCAGCTCGCGGGCGGCGTCAAGCCCTGTTTCCGGGCCGCCCCCCGCGACCTGGGATTTCCCGGTAATCCCACCTGTTCGGTGGAGAAGGCGTGGCCGGTCGGCCAGCCACCGGCACCGCCGTACGGTGGGCCACGGCACACCGGCGGTGGAGCCGGTACCGAGGCGCTAGTGTCGATCTCGTGCCGACGCGGAGAGCGAAGATTCCAGCGACGAAGTACCCGGTCGAACGGTTCACCCTCGACAACGGCCTGCGCGTGGTGCTCACGCCGGACCGCAGCGCCCCGGTCATCGGGGTGGCGGTGGTCTACGACGTCGGCATCCGCTCGGAGCCGGAGGGACGCACCGGATTCGCGCACCTCTTCGAGCACCTGATGTTCCAGGGCTCGGAGAACCTGGAGAAGCTGGCCCACTTCCGGCACGTCCAGGGCGCGGGCGGGACGTTCAACGGCTCCACCCACCTGGACTACACCGACTACTTCGAGACGCTGCCGGCAAACGCCCTGGAACGGGCGCTGTTCCTGGAGGCCGACCGGATGCGCGGCCCGCGGCTGACCGAGGAGAACCTGCGCAACCAGGTCGACGTGGTCAAGGAGGAGATCCGGGTCAACGTGCTGAACCGGCCGTACGGCGGGTTTCCCTGGCTGACGCTGCCCCCGGTGATGTTCGACACCTTCCCCAACGCGCACGACGGCTACGGCTCCTTCGTCGACCTGGAGTCGGCCACCGTTGCCGACGCCGCCGACTTCTTCCGCGGCTACTACGCCAGCGGCAACGCGGTGCTCGCGGTCAGCGGTGACATCGACGTGACCGAGGCGACCGAACTCATCGAGCGGCACTTCGGGGACGTGCCGGCCCGGCCCGCCCCGCGGCGGCCCGACTTCGCCGAGCCCGACCTGACCGCCGAGCGGCGCAGCACGTACACCGACGCGCTGGCCCCGCTCCCGGCGGTGGCCGGCGCGTGGCGGGTGCCCGACCCGATCGACGACTTCACCGGTTACCTGCCCTATGTGGTGCTGGCCGAGGTGCTCACCGACGGCGACGCCTCCCGGCTGGTCGAGCGGCTGGTGCAGCGCGACCGGTCGGTGACCAGCCTCGGCGGGTACGTCGGGTTCATGGGCGACCCGTTCGACGTGCGCGACCCCACCGCGCTGCTGCTCCAGGCGCACCTGCCGCCCGGCGGTGACGTGGACAAGGTGCTGCGCACCATGGACGAGGAACTGGACCGGCTGGCGACCGACGGGCTGACCGAGGGGGAGCTGGCGCGTACCCAGGCCCGGATGGCCACCCACCTGCTGCGCGACACGGACGCGGTGCTCGGCCGCGCGCTGCGGATGGCGGTGCTGGAACAGCAACGCGGCGAACCCGGCCTGCTCAACGACCTGCCCCGGCTGGTCGGCGAGGTGACCGAGGAGCAGGTCCGCGCCGCCGCCGCCACACTGCGGCCCGAGCGCCGCGCGTCCGTCGAGGTCATTGCCGGAGGTGGGCGGTGAGCGCGAGGAGTGAGCCGGTTTTGCGAGCCCCGCAGTCGCGAACGGAGATGGCCCAGTGACTACGACCACCGTCCGGCCGCTGCCGGCGCTCGGTCCCAACCGCCGCCTCAAGGTGCCGAAGCAGGCCGAGCGCACGCTCCGCAACGGCCTCACCGTGATCGCGGTACGCCGCTCCGCCGTACCGCTGGTCGAGCTGCGGCTGTGGATGCCGTTCGGACGTACCCACCTGGCCCGTGGCGCGATGCTGGCGCAGACCATGCTCTCCGGCACCGAGGCGCACAGCGCCACCGAGCTGGCCGCCGAGTTGCAGAAGGTCGGCGGCGGGCTGACCGCCGGTGTCGACCCGGATCGGCTGATGCTTTCCGGCGCGGGCCTGGTCACCGGGCTGGACCGGATGCTGGAGCTGCTGGCCGAGGTGCTCACCGGCGCCGCCTACCCGGCCGACTGGGTGGAGACCGAGCGGGACCGGCTGGTCGACCGCATCCAGGTCGCCCAGAGCCAGCCGTCCCACCTGGCCCGCACCGCGCTGCTCAAGCGGGTGTACGGCCGGCACCCGTACGCGGTGCAGACGCCCGACCCGGACCAGGTCCGGGCGGTCCGCCCGGCCGCGTTGCGCCGGCTGCACGCCGAGCGGGTGCACCCCGCCGGCGCGGTGCTGGTGATCGTCGGCGACGTGGCGCCGGAGCGGGCGCTGGACGCGGCCGAGAAGGCGCTCGCCGGGTGGCGCGGTGACGGCCACATCGCCGAGCTGCCGCCCGCGCCGCCGCTGGAACCCGGGCCACTGCTGCTCGTCGACCGGCCCGGCTCGGTGCAGTCCTCGGTACGCCTCGCGCTCCCGGCGGTGCCCCGTACGCATCCGGACCACGCCGCGCTGCAGCTCGCCAACCTGATCTTCGGCGGCTACTTCTCCTCCCGCTGGGTGGAGAACATCCGCGAGGACAAGGGCTACACGTACGGGCCGCGCTCGCTCGTGGAGCACTCGGTGGCCGGTTCGCTGCTCGTCGCCGGTGCCGAGGTGGCCACCGAGGTGACAGCGGCGGCGCTGGTGGAGACGACCTACGAGCTGGGCCGCCTGGCGACTGTGCCGCCGAAGCCCGACGAGCTGGATCAGGCCCGCCAGTACGCGCTCGGCACGCTCCAGCTCGGGATGTCCACCCAGGCTGGTCTCGCGTCGCTGACCAGCGCGTACGCCGGCAACGGGCTGCGGCTGGACTTCCTCGCCGAGCACGCCGCCCGGCTGGCCGCCGCGACGGTGGACGACGTGGCCGAGGTGGCCGCCCGTTACCTGGCGCCGGCGCGCGCGGTCACCGTCGTGCTCGGCGACGCGGCGCGGGTGGCCGACTCGCTCGCCGCGCTGACACCGGTGCGTACGGAATCGGCATGAGCGGCGAATCCGCGCCGCCGCTGGCCCGGTCCACGCTCGACCGGGCCGCGCACCGGCGTGCCGACCCGGCCTGGCTGACCGAGGCGTGGGAGCGGGCCCGGGTGCTGGTGCTCGACTCCGCCGCCGAGGGGAGGGCGCTGGTCCGGGGCGCGGCGGCCCCGCCGGAGCTGGTCCTGGTCGCTCCCGGTGAGCTGACCGAGGTGCCCCGGTCGGTGCCGATGTTCCTCGGCGTCGAGCCGGACGGCGTGCCGGTCTTCGCTGTGGACGGGCCGCTGCCGGTGCTGCCGGACACCCGTCCGGCCCACCTGCGCGAGGTCGGCCATCTGATGACCGACCGGGACGCGGGCCTGTTCACCACCGGGCTCGCGCTGCTCAACTGGCACCTGCGGCACGGCTACTCGTCGACGACGGGCAAGCCGACCCGCGCCGACGAGGCCGGCTGGTCGCGGATCGACCCGCACGGTGACCGGGTCTGGCCGCGTACCGACCCGGCCATGATCGTGCTGGTGCACGACGGGGTGAACGGCCCGGACGGCCGCTGCCTGCTCGGCAACAACGCGACATGGCCGCGCACCCCGGGCATGCGCCGCTATTCCTGCCTGGCCGGATACGTCGAGCCCGGCGAGTCGGCCGAGGCCGCCGTGCTCCGCGAGGTCCGCGAGGAGGTCGGCGTCCCGGTCGACGAGATCGCGTACGTGGGCAGCCAGTCCTGGCCCTTCCCGGGCTCGCTGATGCTGGGCTTCCTGGCCCGCGCCGACGCGGACGCGCCGATCCGGGTCGACCTGGCCGAGATCGCGCACGCGCGCTGGTTCACCCGCCGGGAGATCGGCGCGGCGCTCGCGGACGAACCGGTGCCGGTCGGTGGGGGAGACCGGCTGGTGTTGCCGCCGCCGTCGTCGATCGCGTTGTTCCTGGTGCACCGCTGGCTCGACGGCCACTGCTGACCACCTGCCCGGGCGCCGAGATGGACGCGGCCCCGACCCGGGCCGTCGTTGCCGCGACGGCCGCGGGCCGGGAACACGTTCCGTCGTGGCCGGGTGTGGCGGGGAACGGCGAGGGAGGCCGGTCCGGCCGGCGACGGACGTGAGCGTCCGGTCATCCACCGTCCCAGCGGCACTGGTGCCAGGCGGCGGGCTCCTCGATCGGCAGCACCTTGACCCGGTGCCGGCCGGCGCGTACCGCCCCGACGGCGGACAGCGCGCGGGCGAGCAGGAGGGCGGCGTCCCGGTCCTCGGCGTGGACGACCTGGCGGCGGGGTTCCGGCGTGCTCTTCTCGTCCCGCAGCCGGCGACCGCCGGCCCAGGCGGCGGCGATCTCGGCGTCGACGGCGGTACGGATCTCGGTGCGGACGATCAGGAACCGCATGGTGTCCCCCGGACAATCGGCGGTTACACGCTGGAACTTCCACGTCACTCCCGCGTCATGTTACGCCGATGTTTCCGCCCGGCAAGGGAAACGCACCACCTCGACCGATCGGGGGATCCCAGGTCAGCACCGTTGTCGAGGACGGACAGGTGAGGGGGCCGCCGGTTCGCGCCGACGGCCCCCGTGGTTCGCCGGATCAGTCCAGATCGAACTGACCGCTCTTGGTGCCGGCGAGGAAGCCGAGCCAGCCGGCCCGGTCGAACAGCAGGACCGGTCCGCTCGGGTCCTTGCTGTCCCGCAGCGCCACCGTCGCCGGCCCGGAGTCGAGCGGCGCGACCTCCACGCAGTTGGAGGTCTGGCTGCGGGTGCTCTTGCGCCAGGCGGCGCCGGCGAGCCGTGCCGAGAGGGCGGTCGTGCTGGTGCGGGTCTCGTTCATGGTGCTTGCTCCTGGTGAGGTGCTCCGATGGGGACGAGCGGCACCCGCGCGGGCAGCGTCCGTGTCGGATCACCGCTCCTTGGTGAGGCGCCCCGAGTCCCGGCGACGTTGGGCCGGCGCCGTTGCCGGCCCGTACGCCACCGTGGACTCGACTGCCGTGCCGGTCAGCCGTCCTGTCGCCTCGATCAACCAGGAGAGGGTGTCCGATGCGGAGAGCGCCGACGAGCATAGCCACTCGAACACCACTTTATAGCGATTTAGGGTGTTTGCCTCGGTCGACATGACGTCGGTGAACCCACCTTCGATGGCGAGCGTCTCTGGATCGAGGGGATCGGCGAACCGGTAGACCGAGAACGCGGTCGGCGGAAGGAACCAGTCACCGACCCGGGTGTCCCGCAGCAGCAGGCGCAGCGTCACGTTCGGAAGCTGCGCCATCTCGCACAGGTGGACGAGCTGCTCGTGCAGCACCTCCGGCGGCCCGGCCCGGCGGCCGAGCGCGGCCTCCTCCAGCACCGCCGTGTAGCGGGGCACGTCGGGGGAGCGGGTCAGCAGCGACTGGCGGGCCTGCCGGGCGCGTACCTCGGTCTCGGGATCCTCGCTCTCCGGGTCGCCGGCGTCGGCGGCCACCTGCGCTGCGGACATGATCCGGTGCCGGGCGTACCCGGGCGTCTGCAACAGCCCCGGCACCAGCACCGGGTTGTACTCGGAGATCTCCGCGCAACCGCCCTCCAGCTCGGCGAAGGCGCGCTGCTGCTGGGTCATCACCGGGAAGTTGCGCAGCCAGCCGCGCATGTCGCCGGCCTCGTGGGTGATGCCGGTCAGCTCGGCGCGCTGCTCCTCGTCGGCGCCGTAGAGCGTCAGCAACGCGTCCACGTCGTCCGGGTCGGGACGGCTGCGGCCGTTCTCCAGGCGGGACAGCTTGGATGCGGAGGCCCAGCCGATCCGCTCGATGACCTGGTCACCGGTCAGACCGGCCTGTTCGCGGAGCCGGCGCAGCTCGGTGCCGAGCCGGCGACGGCGCAGAATCGGGCCTGGTACGGCAGGAGGCACGGCGTCCTCTTTCCCGTCGACCGTCGCTTGACGCAACGGTAACTGTATGAAATTCGCCCCCCACGGTCAGTATGGACGGCGCGACCGGCGCCGGAGGTTCCGGCGAGGGCGTGTCACGTGACAAAAAGAGGACTGTGGAGGGCGTCTTCACCTGCGCCCGCCCCCGACGCGCCCTGGTGGCGCACCCCCTCCGGAGGGAATCGATGCGCACCGTCCTGCGCCGCCCCGACTTCCGTCTCCTCTTCGCCGCGCTCGTCGCGAGCATGGCGGCGGAGTCGGTCCTGCTGCTCGCCCTGGCCGTCTGGGTCAAGGACCTGACCGGTTCGGACAGCATGGCCGGGGCGACCATCTTCGCGGTCATCGCGCCGATGGCGCTCGCCCCACTGGTCGGCTGGGTGGTCGACCGCTGCCGCCGGCGACCGTTCTTCATCGCCGCCAACCTGGTCGCGGCAGTGCTGCTCAGCCCGCTGCTCGCCGTCCGGGACCGGTCCGACGTCTGGGTGATCTACGTGGTCGCCGCGCTCTACGGGCTGTCATACATCACGCTCGCCGCCGTGCTGAACGGACTCATCCGGCATCTGGTCCCGGCCGAGCTGCTGGCCGACGCGAACGGACTGCTGCAGACCGTCCGGCAGGGCCTGCGGCTGATCGGGCCGCTGACCGGGGCCGGTGTCTACGCCGTGGTGGGCGGATGGTTGCTCGTCGTCATGGCCATGACCGGCTTCCTGACGGCGGCGGCGGTGGTCGCGCGGCTGCGCGTCGTGGAGGGCACACCGCCACGGCCGGCCCGCCGCGGTCCGTCCGAGCTGAGCGCGGGGCTGCGCCACCTGACCGGCGAGCCGGCGCTGCGCCGGGCGCTGCTCGGGTACGGGCTCGGCTCGCTGGTGATGGGCTTCACCGAGTCGCTGATCTTCGCGTACGTCGATCTGGGCCTGCGCCGCGACGCCGCGTTCGTCGGCGTGCTCGTCATGGTGCAGGGCGTCGGCGGCCTGGCCGGCGGCCTGTTCTCGGCCGCCGTGGTCCGCCGGTTCGGCGAGGTCGGCGCGCTAGCCGCGGGCGTGACGTTCTTCGGACCGGCCGCGCTGGCGCTCGCGTACCCCCGGTTGTGGCTCGGGGTGGTGGCGCTGCTGCTGGCCGGCCTCTCGCTGCCGCTGACCATGGTGGGGTTGAACACGCTGATCCAGCGGCGGACCCCGCCGCGGCTGCTGGGCCGGGTCACCGCCGCGTCCGAGGCCCTGGTCAGCGGTCCGCAGGCGCTCTCCATCGGCAGCGGTGCGCTGCTCGTCGGCGTGTTCGACTACCGGCTGCTGTTCGCGGTGGTGGGGGTGGTCACCACGGCGGCCGGCCTCTACCTGTGGCGGGGTCGCGGGCTGACCACGCCGGTCGCGGCGCCGGTCCGGATCCCGGCGCCCCGGCGGCCGGCCGACGACGGGGTGCTCAGCCGCGGGGGGTCCTGAACGCGACGAGCGGCCGCACCCGATCCGGGTACGGCCGCTCGCGGCGTCGCGGGAGATCAGCCGGGCAGCGCGGCCAGGTGCTGCTTGACCTGGGTGATCGAGGGGTTGGTCAGGGCGCTGCCGTCGGCGAAGCGCAGCGTCGGGACGGTCTGGTTGCCACCGTTGACGCCCATCACGAAGTCCGCGGCCGCGGGGTCCTGCTCGATGTCGACCACCTCGTACGCGATGCCCTCCCGGTCGAGCTGCGACTTCAGCCGGTGGCAGTAGCCGCACCACGGGGTGGAATACATCGTCAGCATGGTCTGCTCCTCCAGGGGGTGACTCGCGCCCGGTCCGATCAGGCCAGGCTAACCGCTGCAACGTCGGACGATGCTGGGATGATTCCCTGCTGTGGGTGTTCACTCAGGTGCGGAACGGGTGCTGGCCGGACTGGATCCGGAGCAGCGGTCCGCGGTCACCGCCCCGGCCGGGCCGGTCTGCATCCTGGCCGGCGCCGGCACCGGCAAGACCCGGGCGGTGACGTCGCGGATCGCGTACCGGGCGCTGACCGGCGACATCGCCGGTCGCCACGTGCTGGCGGTCACGTTCACCGCCCGTGCCGCCGCCGAGATGCGAAGCCGTCTCACCGTGCTCGGGGTGCAGGGTGTGCAGGCGCGCACGTTCCACGCCGCGGCGCTGCGGCAGGTCCGCTACTTCGCGCCCCGGCTGCTGGCCGGGCGGGCCATGCCGGAGCTGCTGGACAGCAAGGTGCGGGTGGTCACGCTGGCCGCCGCCAAAGTCGGCCTGCGCGCCGACCGGGCCGCCGCGCGGGACCTGTCCGCCGAGATCGAGTGGGCCAAGTCGTCGCTTGTCGAGCCCGGGGAATACGTGGTCGCCGCGGCCAAGGCGCTGCGCGAGACGCCGTACGAGCCGGCCCGGGTGGCCGACGTGTTCGACGCGTACGAGCGGCTCAAGCGCGGCAACGGCGTGATCGACTTCGAGGACATGCTGCGCGCGGCGGTCTGGGGCATCGAGGAGCACCCGGACGTGGCCGAGCAGGTGCGTAACCAGTACCGGCACTTCGTGGTCGACGAGTACCAGGACGTCAACCCGCTCCAGCAGCGGCTGCTGGAGGCGTGGCTGGGCGGCCGGGACGACCTGACGGTGGTCGGCGACGCCAGTCAGACGATCTACTCGTTCACCGGGGCCACCTCGTCGTACCTGGTCGACTTCCCCCGGCTGCGTCGGGGCGCGACTGTGGTCCGGCTGGTCCGCGACTACCGCTCCACCCCGCAGGTGGTGGGGCTCGCCAACGCGGTGATCTCCCAGGCCCGGGGCGCCGAGGCGCGGCTGCGGCTGGAGCTGCACGGCCAGCGCCGGCCCGGCCCGGAACCGGAACTGCGGATCTTCACCGACGAGCCGGCCGAGGCGAACGCGGTCGCCGCCCGCTGCCGGGCGCTCGTCGCGGGCGGCACCCCGGCGCGGGAGATCGCGGTGCTGTTCCGCACCAACGCGCAGTCCGAGGCGTACGAGAAGGCGCTCTCCGAGGCCGGGGTGCCGTACGTGCTCCAGGGCGCGGAGCGGTTCTTCGAGCGGCCCGAGGTGCGCCAGGCGATGATCGCGTTGCGCGCCGCCACCCGGTCGGCCGACCCGGGGACCCCGCTGCCGGCCGCCGTGGTGGAGGCGCTCACCGCCGTCGGCTGGGCGCCCGACGCGCCCCCGCCCGGCGGCGCCGCCCGTGAGCGGTGGGAGGCGCTCGCCGCGCTGGTCCAGCTCGCCGAGGAGTACGCGGCGGAAGCCGAGGACGAGCCCGGCCTGACCGGCTTCACCGAGGAACTCGCCCGGCGGGCCGCCCAGCAGCACGTGCCCACCGTCGAGGGGGTGACGCTCGCGTCGCTGCACTCGGCGAAGGGGCTGGAGTGGGACGCGGTGTTCCTGGTCGGGCTGGCCGAGGGCACGCTGCCCACCACGTACGCGAAGACAATGGAGCAGGTCGAGGAGGAGCGGCGGCTGCTCTACGTCGGGATCACCCGGGCGCGGGAGTGGCTCTGGCTGTCGTACGCCACTTCGCGCTCGCCCGGTGGCCGGTCCCGGCGGCCGTCGCGGTTCCTGCCGCAGCTCGACCGCTCCGGCGGCGGGGAACGGGCCCGCGGCGGGGAACGGGCCGGCGGCGCCGGACCGGCGCGGCGGGCCGAGCGGCGCCGGCCGCAGGTGGTCTCCTGCCGGATCTGTGGCGCCACGCTGCTCGCCGGCGCGGACCGCAAACTGGGCCGCTGCCCGACCTGCCCGTCGGACATCGACGATGAGCTGTACGAGCGCCTGCGCGAGTGGCGGCAGCGGGTGGCCGGCGCGCAGAAGGTGCCGGCGTACGTGGTCTTCACCGACGCCACGCTCACCGCGCTGGCCGAGCGGAAGCCCGGCCGCACCGAGGAACTGGTGGCGATCGCCGGGATCGGGCCCCGAAAAGTGGGGCTTTACGGCGATACGGTGCTGGCCCTGGTGGCGGGCTCCACCGTGGACGAGGTCTGCCCGCAGAAAACTTTCGAAATCTAGCCTTAAATCGTTTGCCCTCCCCCGAGGGCGAGGAATAGCCTCAGGACACACCTCGCGAGCGGCGTCGTTCTGGCTGCTCAAGGGGGATGAGTCCGTGGTCGGCACGAGGAGAGTAGGGAGGTGGCACCAATGAAGATCTTCAACTATGAGCGTCTCGCGGCGATGCCGTCTGCCGTCGCTCCGCTGTCGGCTGTCCGGGTGGCCCTCGCTGCTCGACCGTCGGTTCCGCAGGTGCACCAGGTCCAGGTTCAGGCCGAGCTGAACCTGACCGTTGCGCCGATCGCCGGAGTCGAGGGGACCAGTGGCTTCGCGGGCATGGGCATCGATGGCGCCAAGAAGCGCACGGATGTCCGCGGCGTTCCACCTCGAGGTAGACCGGTCTGATCCATCAGACGCCGGCTCACCTCGAGGCCGCGGAACCCGCTACCGGGATCCGCGGCCTCAGTTTTTTGTCCCGCCGAAGTACGTCGGAATGCGATCCACGAGATCGAAGTGAGAGAGAGGTGACCGGAGGATGAGTCTGGCGTTGGCCCCACTCGACGTGAGCGTCGAGGTGGAGGCGAACCTGCCCTGCCGGAAGTTCGACCCCGACCTGTGGTTCTCCGACTCGCCCGCCGAGCTGGAGCTGGCCAAGTCGCTCTGCGGGGACTGCCCGCTGCGCGTCGAGTGCCTGGCCGGCGCGGTCGAGCGAGCCGAGCCCTGGGGCGTCTGGGGCGGCGAGATCTTCGAGCGTGGCGCGGTCGTCCCGCGCAAGCGGCCCCGTGGCCGTCCGCGCAAGGAGGACCTCGCCCGTGACGCGCAGCTCCGGGTCGAGGCGGAGGCGCGACTGGCGGCCAGCGGGCTGTCCGAGTCGCGGAACTCCGTCCGGCTGGCAGCCTGACACACCTACGAACCGAGCCCGACCGATGCCGGTGTCCCTCCACCGGCCGACCTGAGAGAGAAATTCTGATGCTGAACCTGCCGAACGGATTCGAGATGCAACTACTCCACGAAGCGTTGTCCAGGGCCCGAATGCGCCGGCCTCAGGCCGGTCGCACCACCACGAGCACTGAGGCAACCCGTTCCGCCCGTAACGTCGCCATGCGGAGTCGCAGCCAGTCGGCCCGCGACCTGGGCGTTCTGTAGAACGAACACATGAGGAAGGGGCGGTGACCGACAGGTCACCGCCCCTTCGCCGTTCCTCGGCGCAGGATGGTGCTCAGGGCACCGGCGCGAAGCCCGGCAGCCAGCGTTCCAGGATCGACCGGTAGGACGCCTTCGCCTCCAACTGGCAGAGCACACCGATCGAGCCCAGCGTCACCCGGTGGATCATCAGGTACGACGGGGGCAGGTTGAGCTGGCGGCTGAGCTGGTAGGCGGGGGAGCGCGGGCTGGCCAGCCGGGTCGCCTCGGCGCGCAGCCAGGCCCGGGTGAAGCGGAACTCGTCGGCGGCGATCGGCTCCAGCATCGGGCGGAGGAAGTCGAGCACCGACGGGGCGTCGATCGACTCGGTACGGCTGACGAAGCCCTCGGCGCGCAGCCCCTCCACCACCGCGTCGGCGTCCCCGCGCAGCGCCAGCGCCGCGATCCGGCCGATCGGCTCCGGGGTGCCCTGCGGCATCCGGGCCACCGCCCCGAAGTCGATCACACCGAGCCGCCCGTCCGGGAGCAGCCGGAAGTTGCCCGGGTGCGGGTCGGCGTGCAGCAGCCCGGCCCGCTCCGGCGCGGACAGGTGCAGCTCGGCCATCAGCCGGCCGGCCTCGTTCCGCTGCTCCTCGGTGCCCTCCCGGATGATCTGGGACAGCGGGATGCCCTCCACCCACTCGGTGATCAGCACCCGCGGCGCGGCGTCGAGCACCTCCGGGATGAAGATGTCCGGGTCGTCGGCGTACGCGGCGGCGAACGCCCGCTGCGACTCCGCCTCCAGCTCGTAGTCCAGCTCCTCGGTGATGCGTTCGCGCAGCTCGGCCAGGAGCGGCTTCACGTCCAGCCCCGGCTGGATGGCCCGGAACATGCCGCCGAGCCGGGAGAGCTGCTTGAGGTCGGCCAGCAGGGCGTCACCGGCCCCCGGGTACTGGATCTTCACGGCCACGTCCCGGTGGAGAGGGCCACCGGCCGGGCCGTACCCCGGGTCGCGCCAGACCGCGCGGTGCACCTGCCCGATGCTCGCCGCGGCGGCCGGAGTGTCGTCGAACTCGACGAACCGGTCGCGCCAGTCCGGGCCGAGTTGCTCGGCCAGCACCTTGTGCACGGTGGCCGCCGGCAGCGGCGGCGCGGCCTCCTGGAGTTTGGTGAGCGCCTGCCGGTAGGGCGCGGCGACCTCCTCGGGCAACGCCGCCTCGAACACCGAAAGGGCCTGGCCGAACTTCATCGCCCCGCCCTTGAGCTGCCCGAGCACGCTGAACAACTGCTCGGCGGTGCGCTGCTGGATCTCGGCGGAGATGACGTCGGACGCGAGGCCGGTCATCCGCTTGCCCATGCCGAGCACGGTTCGACCGGCGAACCCGAGCGGCAGGGCGGCGAGTTTGGCGGTGCGGGACACGGCCCGGCGCGGGATGTCGGTCACCCGGCCATTGTTACCGACTCGGGGCCTCCGCTGCTGCCGTGCGGCGGGTAGCGACCGGCACCGACCGGATCGGGCGACGCCGGCAGCAGTCACAGGAGGGGTGCGGCGGCCACCGTCGGTGACGGACACGGCCGGGACCGCGGATCTCCACCGCGCCGCCGAGCGTCTCCGGCTGGCCGCCGTCGAGCTGGGCCAGCACCTCCGCCGTCGCGAAGGCCGCCGCGGCGAGCCCGGTGGCGACGGCGCAGGCCCGCTCGCCCCGGTCGGCGGCGAGCTGGGCGGCCAGCGCGGGCCAGTCCGGATCCCGGTCGCCGCGATGCAGGTCGAGGCAGCGCAGGCAGGGACCGGCGGGTGGGCGGACCAGCGGACCGATCACCGGTACGCCGCCGCGCAGATCGAGCAGCAGATGCGGCTGGCGCCGGCGGGCGTAACCGGTGGCGAGCAGTTCCGCCGGACGGTCGACGCCGAGCTGCACCACCAGGTCCGGCCGGGTTCCCCGCAACGGGGCGGTGACCGTGCCGGGCGCGCACCGCTCCAGCGCCGCGCGTACCGCCGGTGCCAGCGGCCGGCCCAGCTCCGCGGTGGTCAGGCCGGTCCCGGCCAGGTCGCCGGCGCCGACCGGGCCGGCCAGATCGGGTACGACGTGCCCGACGCCGGCCTGGGCCAGCGCGACGGCGACCGTCGCGCCGAGCCGTCCCGTGCCGGTGACCAGCACCCGCGCGCCCCGGCGGCGGCGCAGCAGCCGAGCCGGGGTGCCGGGCAGGTCGGGTGACGCGAGCGCCAGCGCGGCGGCCTCGGCGGCCAGCCGGGCCCGGGCCGATCCGGTGAGGTCACGGGGGAGCAGCGCCTGCGCCGGCACCACCAGTCCGTTGTCCCGGAGCGTGTCGAGCAGGGCGCGGGCCTCGTCGGACGGGATCCGGGCGGCGCCCGCCTCGGCGAGCACGGCGCGTTCGCTGCGGGTGCCGTCGAGCAGGTCGAGCAGGCGGGCGGTCCCGGGCGAGGAAATCTCCAGCAGGAACGCCCGGCCGGGCTGCTCGCCGAGCTGGAGCGTGTGCCGGTCGCGCCAGAGCCGGGTGAGGCCGGGCAGCAGGATGGGGCGGACGAGCGGTGTCGGATCGGTCACGCAACTCATCGTGACCGTCTCCACGCGATCCGTCACTCGTTGTCCACAGCCGCGCGTGCCGTGGCCAGCGTTGTCCACAGGATCTCGCCGGTTTTCCACAACCAGCCGGTAGTTGTGTCGGCTACGCGACGGGGGAGGGCGGCCACCGGCCGCCCTCCCCCGTGTGTCCTACGGGTCAGACCTTGGCCTTGCCCAGGATGCGGTTCACTGTTGTGCCGCATACCGGGCACTTGCCCTTTGCCATGTTCATGCCGGTCTTCGAGACCTCCACGTGCCCCTCGAAGTCCCGCTTCTCCTTGCACTTCACGCAGTAACCGTTGTAGGTCTGGGCCTGGTCGGCCACGGTAGCCTCCTCGTCTCGTCCGCCGGAGGTGTCCGGCGGGTCTCCCTGCGGCGGCCCACGCGTGGCACCGGCGCCGGGGGTTCTCCGCGGCCAGTCACCTGACCGTGGTTGGCGGACCCTACCCAGGTCTGGGCGGTTCCATGTCAGCTGTACGCCGACTCTGTGAGCAAGTCGACGTCGAGAGTGTGCATGCCGAGTAACGTCGGATAAGTCAGTTTCGCGCGGACACGCCGGATGAAATGCGCCCAGCTCCCCTTCGCGCCGCCCCGCCGACCGTCACCCGTCGTAGATCACTTAACGTGAACAGGGCCGGTCAGGTGATGGTCAGCTACCGTCGCAAAGAATTTTTTCCGGACTCCGGACAATCAACCGCCATTTTCCGGGCGCGTGTCGTCGTGTTGACTCTTGCGGAGCCCTGGTCAGTACGCATTAGCTTTCCCTCGTGACAGTCAACCGAGGCTGCGCGGACCGGTAATGGCCGTGACGCGGAAGCCCGTCGTCGAGGTGCGGCGCAGCCAGCGTCGGCGGCGCACGGTGTCCGCGTACCGGGACGGGGAGCGCGTCGTCGTGCTGATTCCCGACCAGTTCTCCCGGGCCGAGGAGAGCGAGTGGGTCGACCGGATGCTCGCCCGGCTCGCCGCCCGTGAGGGCCGGCTGACCCGCTCGGACGCCGAACTGCTCGCCCGCGCCGCCCGTCTGATCGACCTCTACCTGACCGAGTACGGATCGGCCGCCGTGCCGGCCAGCGTCCGCTGGGTGACCAACCAGAACGGCCGCTGGGGCTCCTGCACGCCCGCCGACCGCACCATCCGGCTCTCGCACCGGGTCCAGGACATGCCCGACTGGGTGATCGACTACGTGCTGCTGCACGAGCTGGCTCATCTCATCGTGCCCAGCCACAACGCCGAGTTCTGGGCGCTCGTCGCCCGCTATCCGAGATCGGAGCGGGCCCGCGGCTACCTGGAGGGCGTTGCCGCCACCGCAGCCGTCCCCTGACCACCCCTGGCCGCGGCCGGCGTCTGGTCCGCTCCGTCGCGCCGACGTCATGATCGAGGGCGGACCCGGCCGGCGGTGGGGTTAAGGTCAGCGGATGTCGCGACGTGTGGTGGTGGCGCTGCTCGGCCCGGTGACCTGGTCGCCGCCCGGAATCGATCCGACGCGCTGGCGTACCGCGCTCGCCGAGGACGTGGTGGACCTGCTGGCCACTCTGAACGAGGTGGAGACCGCGGTGGCGGTCACGGCCCGGGACCGATGGCTGGCCGACGCCGTGGTCTGGCCCGGCACCCAGGTGTACGAGGTGGCCGAGCCGACGCCGAACGCGGTGTTCGCGGCGTTGGCCGGGGAGTCGTCCGCGCATGGATCCGAGAGCGCGGCGGCTCGGGGCCGGGTCGTGGACACCGGTGACCGGGCGGCCCACACGGGCGGCTACGACCAGGTGGCTGTGGTGGCGGCGGACGCGCCGGACGTGCCCGGGCTGACGCTCGGCAAGCTGCTCCGGCCGCTCACCACCCGGCCGGTGGCGGTGGCCCCCGCCGAGGGAGGCGGAACCGGGCTGCTGGGGGTGGCGGCGCGGCTGCCCGTACCGGAGTGGTTGCCGGCGCTGGATCTGGACACGACCGAGCCGGCCGAGGTGCGGCGAGCGGCGCCGAGCCCGGGGGACGTGGCGGTCACCGCCGGCTGGCGCCGGATGCGCGGCCCGGCCGACCTGACCGCCCTCGATCCGGCCGTCGAGGGCTGGGAGGCCACCCGCGCCCTGCTGTCCGGCCACCCCGTCTGACACCCCGCCGGGCGGCGGGGCGGGGCCGGGGGCGCAGACGCGGACGGGGCCCGCACGGTGATCCGTGCGGGCCCCGTCGCGTACGCGTCAGCGCTTGTCGTCGTCCTCGCCCGGGGCCTTCTCCTCCGGGGCGCCCGGTGCGGAGAAGTCGAAGTTCGCCAGCTCGTCGTCGAGATCGGTGCTCGTCGTGGCGAACGCCTCCGGCGCGGCGAAGTCGTCGTCGGAGGGCAGCAGGTCCGGGTGGCCCCAGACCGCGTCCCGGCCGGCGATGCCGCGGTGCTCGGTGAGCGCCGCCCACAGCACCGACGCCTCACGCAGGCGACGGGGCCGCAGTTCGAGGCCGACAAGCGCGGCGAACGTCTGCTCGGCCGGGCCACCCGCCGCGCGGCGGCGGCGGAACGCCTCGCCGAGGCGTACCGCGTTGGGCAGGCGGTCACCGGCGGCCCTGTCGACGACGTGGCAGACCCAGCCCTCGACCAGCGCGAGCACGGTCTCCAGCCGGGCCAGCGACGCCTTCTGCGCGGGCGTGTCCTCGGGCGTGAAGATGCCCTCCAGCGCGATCGCCTGCATCGACTCCGGGTCGGTCGGGTCGACCCGGCCCATCGCCTCCTCGATCGCCTCCCGGTTGACCCGGATGCCCGCGGCGTAGTTCTCCACCGCCGCCAGCACGTGCCCGCGCAGCCACGGCACGTGCTGGAACAGGCGCTGGTGGGCGGCCTCGCGCAGGGCCACGTACAGGCGTACCTCGTCCTCGGGCAGCTCCAGGCCCTCGCCGTACACCTTGATGTTGGCGGGAACGAGCGCGGCGGTGCCGGCGGGGCCGAGCGGCAGGCCGATGTCGCCGGCGGAGAGCACCTCGGCGGCGAGCGAGCCGAGCGCCTGGCCGAGCTGGCCGCCGAAGAGGGCGCCGCCGAGTGTGGCGACCATCGACTGCATCGGGCCGAGCTGGGCGCGGGCCTCCGGCGGCACCAGGTCGCCCATCGCGCCGACCATCCGGCTGGCCACCGGGTCGCAGAGCTTGCGCCACACGTCGAGCGTCTTGAAGATCCACTCGTTGCGGTTCCAGGCGACCGAGCTGCGGATGCCGGAGGGCCACGAGGTCGCCGGCTCCAGCCAGAGGTCGGCGATGCGCAGCGCCTCCTCGACCGCGTTGCGTTCGAACGGCGACACCGCCGGGTCGCCGGCGGCGGCGAGCTGACTGGCGGCTACCTGCCGGGCGAGGTCCCAGTTGACCGGTCCGCTGCCCGGCGCCGAGAGCAGGTGCTGCAACTGCGACATGAACTGCTGCATCGCCGCGGGATCGTTGGGGTCTGGTGGTTGACCACCCGGGAGCGCGAAGCCGAACGGAATATCAGGCACGACGTCTACGGTACGCGGGCCCCGCCGCAGGTCGTGCCACTCGGCGTTGCGCTGAGGGCGAAGTCCGCCGGTCACCGCGCCGGATGGCGGGGGACGGATCGGTACGCTCTGGCGCATGAGACGTCGCGGCGTGACCGTCCTGCTCGGTGCCCTGCTCACCGCCCTGCTCAGCGTCGGCGTGCTGAGCGTGCCGCTGCCGTACGTGGTGCTCGGCCCCGGTCCGACGGTGAACACGCTGGGCCGCGAGGACGGCAAGGAGGTCATCCAGGTGACCGGCCGCGCGACGTCCACCTCCGCCGGTCAGCTCCGGCTCACCACTGTCGGTGTGCAGCCGACGGTGCGGCTGCGGTCGGCGCTGGCCGGATGGTTCTCCTCGGACGAGGCCGTGGTGCCGCGGGAGCTGGTCTACCCGCCGGGGGAGTCGCAGGAGGAGGTCGAGAAGCGCAACGCGGAGGACTTCCAGAACTCGCAGACCAGCGCCGAGACGGCGGCGCTGCGCCAACTGGGCTACCCGGTCAAGGTGCTGGTCAAGGCGGTCACGGCGGGCGGCCCGTCGGTCGGCGTGCTGCGGCCCGACGACGTGCTCACCTCGGTCGACGGGGTGCAGGTGACGAGCGCGGCCAAGCTGACCGAGCTGATCCGGTCCAAGCCGGCGGGCACCGCGCTGAAGATCGGCTACAGCCGGGGCGACACCCCGGGCACCGCCACGGTGACCAGCCGCGAACAGGACGGCCGGCCGCGGATCGGCGTGGAGATCGACCAGCAGCAGCCGCACCCGTTCAACCTCAAGATCGACCTGGGTGACATCGGCGGTCCCAGCGCCGGGCTGATGTTCTCGCTCGGCATCATCGACAAGCTGGAGCCGGCCGACCTCACCGGTGGAAAGATCATCGCCGGTACCGGCACCATCGACGACGAGGGCCGGGTCGGCCCGATCGGCGGCATCGCGCAGAAGCTGGTCGGCGCCAAGGACGCGGGCGCGAAGGTGTTCCTGGTGCCCGCCGACAACTGCGCCGAGGCGGTCCGCAACCCGCAGCCGGGCCTGCCGCTGCTGAAGGTCGCCACGCTCGACGAGGCGTTGAGGGCGCTCGAAGCGTTGCGGTCCGGGGGACAGCCGACGCGCTGCTGAGGCGGGCCGGCCTGCGGCCACCGGGCGGATCGTGACGTGACCTTGACCCGACGTGCTCAGGAACACCCCGTACTCTTGGTGCCTGGTCGGAGCCGATCACATCGAGCGTGCGGAGCCAAACAGTGGTCATGCGTAGCAGTCCCTTACCGAGGATGAGCCGGCGCGGACGCGTCACCATTGGTGTCCTGATCGGGGTGTTCGTCTTGTTCACCCTCCTCGGGTGGGGCGTCAACGCCTGGACGGACTGGCTCTGGTTCGGCGAGGTCCGCTACACCCAGATCTTCACCGGCGTGCTCGTCACCCGGCTGCTGCTGTTCCTGGTGATCGGCGTCGGCATGGCGCTGATCGTCGGCGGCAACCTCTGGCTGGCGTACCGGCTGCGGCCCCGGATGCGTCCGCACTCGGCCGAGCAGGCGACCCTGGAGCGCTACCGGATGCTGCTGAGCCCGCGGCTCGGCACCTGGATCGCGCTCGCCGCCGCCGTCGTCGGGCTGTTCGCCGGCCTCTCCGCGCAGAGCCGGTGGGCCCAGTGGCTGCTGTTCCGCAACGGCGGCGACTTCGGGGTGAAGGACCCGGAGTTCGGCGTCGACGTCGGCTTCTACGTCTTCCAGCTCCCGTTCTGGCGCTACCTGCTCGGCGTCGGCTTCACCACCGTGGTGCTGTCGCTGCTCGGCGCGCTCGCCGTGCACTACATCTTCGGCGGGGTGCGGCTCCAGGGCGTCGGCGACCGGATGACGAACGCCGCCCGGGCCCACCTCAGCTCGCTGGTCGCCGTGTTCGTGCTGCTCAAGGCCGTCGCCTACGTGCTGGACCGGCGAGCCATGCTGCTGGAGTACAACGAGGGTGCCAAGCTCTACGGCGCCGGCTACGCCGACGTGAACGCGCTGCTGCCGGCGAAGGAGATCCTCGCCTGGATCTCCATCGTGGTGGCCCTGGCGATCATCGTGTTCTCCAACGCGGTCATGCGGAACCTGGTCTGGCCGGGCATCTCGCTCGCCCTGCTCGGCGTCTCCGCGGTGGCGATCGGCGGCATCTACCCGTGGGCGGTGCAGACGTTCGAGGTCAAGCCGAGCGCCCGGGACAAGGAGGCGCCGTACATCGAACGCAGCATCAAGGCCACCAGGTCCGCGTTCGGCCTCGACGGCACGAAGACCACGCCGTACGCCGCCAGCAACCTCGTGCCACCCGCCAGCCTGGCCACCGACACCTCGGTGGTGTCGAACATCCGGCTGCTCGACCCGCAGCTCGTCTCCGAGACGTACACGCAGCTCCAGCAGGTCCGTGGCTTCTACGACTTCGGCTCGAAGCTGGACATCGACAGGTACTCGGTCAAGGACAAGACCTCCGACTACGTGGTCGGCGTCCGTGAGATCAACTACGGCGAGCTGACCGACCAGCAGAACAACTGGATCAACCGCCACACCGTCTACACCCACGGGTACGGCCTGGTGGCCGCCCCGGCGAACCAGGTGGTCTGCGGCGGCCAGCCGTACTTCGTCTCCGGCTATCTGGG
Organism: Micromonospora sp. NPDC005686; assembly: GCF_042871665.1. Classification (NCBI taxonomy): domain Bacteria; kingdom Bacillati; phylum Actinomycetota; class Actinomycetes; order Micromonosporales; family Micromonosporaceae; genus Micromonospora; species Micromonospora sp. NPDC005686. The sequence continues at coordinate 302,207 of NZ_JBIAIY010000008.1, read as the reverse complement.
CGAGAAGGCGCAGGAGGCGTGCTCCGCGCCGACCGAGGAGATCCCGGCCCAGCAGCCGCGGATCTACTACGGCGAGCGGATGGAGGCGGGTGACTACGCGATCGTCGGGCAGAACGGCGACCGTAACGTCGAGTTCGACCGGCCCACCTCCACCGGCGGTGAGCAGTACTACACCTACACCGGCGAGGGCGGCGTCAAGATCGGCTCGTTCCCGCGCCGGCTGCTCTACGCGATCAAGGAGCAGGAGTCGAACTTCCTGCTCTCCGAGGCGGTGAACGAGAACTCGAAGCTGCTGTACGTGCGTAACCCGCGCGACCGGGTGGAGAAGGTCGCGCCGTTCCTCACGCTCGACGGCGACCCGTACCCGGCGGTGGTCAACGGGCGTGTCCTGTGGATCATCGACGGCTACACCACCGCGGCGACCTACCCGTACGCCGAGCGGGTCAACCTCCAGGCCGAGACGACCGACGAGCTGACCGGCCGGGGCACGTTCCAGCTCGCCCGGGAGAACGTCAACTACATCCGCAACTCGGTGAAGGCGACAGTCGACGCGTACGACGGCACGGTCAAGCTCTACTCGTACGACGACACCGACCCGGTGCTCAAGGCGTGGAACAAGGCGTTCGGCGGCGACCTGGTGCTGCCCAAGGGCGACATCCCGGCGGAGCTGGCCGAGCACTTCCGCTACCCCGCCGACCTGTTCAAGGTGCAGCGCAACCTGCTCACCAAGTTCCACGTCACCGACCCCGGCGACTTCTACTCCGGCCAGGACTTCTGGCAGGTGCCGAACGTGCCGGACGCGCCGGACAGCGGGCAGAAGCAGCCACCGTACTACCTGTTCACCCAGTTCCCCGGGCAGGAGGGGCCGCGCTTCCAGTTGACCTCCGCGGTCACCCCGAACGGGCGGCAGAACCTGGCCGCGCTGGTCTCCGGGTCGTACATCGACGGGCAGCCGAGACTGGAGGTGCTGGAGCTGCCGGACCAGACCCGGATCTCCGGGCCGACGCAGGTGCACCAGCAGATGACGAACAACGGCGACATCCGGCAGCAGCTCAACCTGCTCTCCTCCAACCAGGCGCAGGTGCAGTACGGCAACCTCCTCTCGCTGCCGTTCGCCGACGGCATGCTCTACGTCGAGCCGGTGTACGTGAAGAGCAGCAGCCAGGACGCGTACCCGCTGCTGCAGAAGGTGCTGCTCTCCTACGGTGACGGCGGCTCGTACGTGGTGCTCGCCAACAACCTCAGCGACGGCATCAAGCAACTCGTCGAGCAGGGCAAGCGGGCGCCGAACAACAACCCGCCGCCCAGCACCGACGACACCCCCACGCCGCCGCCGACCGGGGGCGACAACAACAACACGCCGCCGATGAGCGGGGAGCTGACCCAGGCGGCCGCCCGGGTGCAGACCGCGATCGGCGAGGTCAAGGCCGCGCAGGCGTCCGGTGACTTCGAGCGGTACGGGCGCGCGCTGAAGGCGCTGGACGAGGCGATGAGCGCGTTCCAGCAGGCCCAGGCCGCGGCGAACAGCTCGGGCAACCCGGCGCCGTCGGGCAGCGTCTCGCCACCGGCGCCGACCTCACCCGCGCCGTCACCGGGCGGCTGACGCCCTGACCGACACCACGAGCCCGTGGTCCGGGACCGCAACGGTCACCCGGACCGCGGGCTCGTCCCGTCCCGTCGAGCGGACGCCCCGGGCGGCGCCGCCACCGGTGGGTACCCGTTTTGCGCCTCCCCTGGGCGATGCGCTACGGTTGTCGAGCCGACGCGGGGTGGAGCAGCTCGGTAGCTCGCTGGGCTCATAACCCAGAGGTCGCAGGTTCAAATCCTGTCCCCGCTACTCGTGACGAAGGGCCTCGGAGTTCTCTCCGGGGCCCTTCGCCGTTACCGACCCCTGCTCGGGCTCACCCGGGGCGCAGAAGCAATCCCAGGCTGCTTCCGGGGGTCACGGTCCTCTCCTCCTCACGGTCGCGCGCGGCAAGGTGAAGGGCGCGCTCCCGTACTCCGTCCCGGTTCGGCCAGCGGTGTCGGGATGATGCCCGCCGGCCCTCCGGGGACGCCCGCGACGGAGCGCGGCCGGGATCGGGTACCCGGCTGATCTCCAGGATCGGAGTGCGATAAGCTATGTGAGCCGACGCGGGGTGGAGCAGCTCGGTAGCTCGCTGGGCTCATAACCCAGAGGTCGCAGGTTCAAATCCTGTCCCCGCTACCAAAGTTCAGGCCCGGAATCCACGGATTCCGGGCCTGAACTCATTCCGGGGTCGTCTCGGTGAGGGCGAGCAGCCGACAGCAGGACGCCGATCAGCGCCACGACGAGCGTGCCGGGCAACTCGGCGACATCCACTCCGTCCGCCGTGCCCGGGTTGCGGGTCTCGGCGAGGATGGGGGCATGTCTGCATGGAACAAGTGGTGGGGCCGCCTGGGCGCGGTCCTCGGTACGGTCGTGCTCTCGGTCTTCGTGCCGGTCGCGGCCTGGGCGTCCACCGGCACCGGCGAGATCGTGGTGGAGGCGGCACGCCGGCGCTCCCGCGGTGGGTTCGGCATCGTCGGCCTGCTCTGCTGCCTCGTGGTGGTCGGCGGCATCGTGCTGCTCGTGTTGCTGCTCACCCGCGGACGCCGCAACCGTCCCCCGCGCTGACGCGGATCCGCCCCACCCCCGGCGCGGGGGTGGGGCGGGCTACCGGGCCAGGGCGGTGTTGGCCTGCGCCATGAAGCGGGAGGTGGCGGTGCGGGCGCCGGCCCGCTTGGCACGGATGCTCTCGGCCGCCTCGATCAGCAGCGTGCGCACCTCGGCGTGCCCCTTGGGCGGAGGTGCGGGCGACGGCCCGGCCAGATCCTCCAGCTCGGCGCCGAGCGCGGCCATGCGCCTCTCGGCCCGGCCGGTGACCTCCTCGGCGACGAACGAGCGCACCTGCTTGCTGGCGTTCAGGCCGCGTTCCAGGCCGAGGAGACGGCCGGCCGCCACGTTCGTGGTCAGGAAGTCGAGCACGTCCACCACCGCCCCCGGGTGGCGGGTGCCCCGGAAACCGGCCCAGTACATCGACGCGCGCGGCCACTGCGCGGCGGGCGTACCCGGGAAGGCGACCGCGCCCAACTCGTCGTCGGTCAGGCCCTGCAGCTCCGGCAACTGGTGCGACCAGGCGAAGGAGGCAGCGGCGTGCCCGGTGACCACGAGCTGGCGGGCCAGCTCGCCGCTGTCGGCCTGCTCGACCAGGGCGGCGCTCGGTGTGGCCCGGTCGAAGCGCGCCACCTCCCAGAACTCGAACCAGGCGAGCAGTTCGGCGGAGCCGAACCCGAGCTGCCGCCCCTGGTACAGCTCGCTGCCCTGGCCCCGCAGCCACAACCAGAACGCCCGGTAGTCGCCGGAGGCGTCCATGGTGCCGGCCACCCGGTTGCCGGAGGCGCGCGTGACGCGGGCGGCCCAGGACGCGTACTCCTTCCAGGACATCCCGGTACGCGGCTCCGGCTGGCCCAGCCGGCGCAGCAGCCGGCGGTTGAACACCAGCGCCGCGCTCGTCTGCGCGGCCGGCACACCGACCGTCCGCTCGTCCACCTGGCCGTAGCGGGCCAGTTGCTCCGGCACCTCGCGCAGGTCGAGCCGCTCGTCGGCGACATACCGGGTGAGGTCGAGCAGGATGTCCCGGCCGGCGTACTCGGCGAGCAGGGTGTCGTCGATCTGGAACAGGTCCGGCGGGTTCCCGCCGGTGGCCTGGGTGGCGATCCGGTCGTAGTAGCCGCCCAGCCCTTGCCAGGTGACCCGGAAGCTGACCCGCGGGTTCTGCTGCGAGTACAGCCGTAGCGCCCGCTCGGTGGCCGCGGCCCGGCGGGCGCCGCCCCACCAGAACACGGACAGCTCGACCGGGCCGTCGTCGGCGGCCACCTCGTCCGGGCTGCATCCGGCGAGCACCGGCAGCCCGGCAGCCAGCGGCAGCCCGGTGAGCGCGCCGAGGAACCGTCGCCGGTCGAACCCGGGACGGGGTACGGACTGCACAGCGCGCACGGGTCTCTCTCCGAAGGTGGGGTGGACGGATCATTTCACCGGCCCCCGGCCGGGTGTCAACGCCGGGCGTCCGTGCCGGGCGGACGGCGACGGGCACGCCGGGCGGCCCGCGCCGGTCATGGTGTACTAGCGCCGTGGAACTTCTGCACTCGGGCAAGGTCCGGGACGTCTACGCCGACGGCGACGACCTGATCCTGGTCGCCACCGACCGCGTCTCCGTCTACGACGTGGTGCTGCCGACCCCGATCCCGGACAAGGGCCGCCTGCTCACCGCGCTGTCGCTGTGGTGGTTCGAACAGTTGTCCGACCTGGTGCCGAACCACGTGATCTCGGCTACCGACGTGCCGGCGGAGTTCGCCGGCCGGGCGATCCGCTGCCGGCGGCTGGAGATGGTGCCGGTCGAGTGCGTGGCGCGGGGCTACCTGACCGGCGGCGGCTTCGCCGAATACCAGCGCGCCGGCTCGGTCTCCGGGGTGCCGCTGCCCCGCGGCCTGGTCGAGGCGTCGATCCTGCCCGAGCCGATTTTCACCCCGTCGACAAAGGCGCCGAAGGGCGAGCACGACGAGCCGATCACGTACGAGCAGGTGGTGGACAAGGTCGGGCCGGAGGTGGCGGAGCGGCTGCGGCAGATCACCATCGACGTCTACCGGCGCGGCGCGGAGATCGCCGCCGAGCGGGGCATCCTGATCGCGGACACGAAGCTGGAGCTGGGCTGGGCGCCGGACGGCACGCTGGTCCTCGGCGACGAGGTGCTCACCTCCGACTCGTCCCGGTTCTGGCCGGCCGAGTCGTACCAGCCGGGCCGCTCCCAGTTCTCCTACGACAAGCAGTACGTGCGGGACTGGGCCACGGCCGGCGGCTGGGACAAGCAGCCGCCCGCGCCGGAGGTGCCGGCCGAGGTGATCGAGGCGACCCGGGCCCGTTACGTCGAGGTGTACGAGAAGCTCACCGGCAACCGCTGGCACTGACGCTCAGTCGGCCCAGTCGAGCGTGCGCTGGACCGCCTTGTGCCACTGGCGCAGCTGGCGCTCCCGGTGCTCCGGGTCCATCGTCGACTCCCACTGCGCGTCCGAGCGCCACTTCTCGCGCAGCGTGGCCAGGTCGGGCCAGAACCCGACTGCCAGACCGGCGGCGTACGCGGCGCCGAGGCAGGTCGTCTCGGTGATCCGGGACCGGACCACCGGCACGTTCACCACGTCGGCGAGGAACTGCATGAGCAGTTCGTTGCCGGTCATCCCGCCGTCGACCCGCAGCCGCCGCAACGCCACGTCGGAGTCGGCGTTCATCGCGTCCACCACCTCGCGGGTCTGGAAGGCGGACGCCTCCAGCACCGCGCGGGCCAGATGCCCCTTGGTGATGTAGCCGGTCAGCCCGGCGATCACGCCCCGGGCGTCGCTGCGCCAGTGCGGGGCGAACAGGCCGGAGAAGGCCGGCACCACGTAGCAGCCGCCGTTGTCGTCGACGGTGCGGGCCAGCTCCTCGACCTCCGCTGCGGTGGAGATCAGGCCGAGGTTGTCGCGCAGCCACTGCACCAGCGAGCCGGTGACCGCGATCGCGCCCTCCAACGCGTACGCCGCGGGCTGGCCCTCGATCCGGTACGCCACGGTGGTGAGCAGGCCGTGCCGGGACGGTACCGGGCTGGCGCCGGTGTTGAGCAGCAGGAAGCTGCCGGTGCCGTAGGTGCACTTGGCCTCGCCGGGCTGGAAGCAGGTCTGCCCGAACAGCGCCGCCTGCTGGTCGCCGAGCGCGCTCGCCACCGGCACTCCGGCCAGCACCCCCTGGGCGGTGCCGTACACCTCGGCCGAGCTGCGGATCTCGGGCAGCACGGCGGCCGGGATCCGCAGCGCGTCGAGCAGCTCCGGGGCCCAGTCGAGCGTCTCCAGGTCCATCAGCATCGTGCGGCTGGCGTTCGTCACGTCGGTGACGTGCCGGCCGGTCAGCTTCCAGATCAGCCAGCTGTCCATGGTGCCGAACAGCACCTCGCCGCGTTCGGCGCGCTCGCGCAGACCGTCGACGTGGTCGAGCAGCCAGCGCAGCTTCGGGCCGGCGAAGTAGGTGGCGGGGATCAGGCCGGTGCGGGTCCGCAGCCGCTCCTCGTCGTACGTCTCGGTCAGCTCGCGCAGCAGCGGGCCGGTGCGGGTGTCCTGCCAGACGATCGCGTTGGCCACCGGGCGACCGGTCGCCCGGTCCCACACCACCGTGGTCTCCCGCTGGTTGGTGATGCCCACCGCGGCCAGCGCCTCGGTGCTGATGTCGGCGCCGGTCAGCGCCTCGCGCACCACGTGCTCGACGTTCGTCCAGATCTCCTCGGCGTCGTGCTCGACCCAGCCGGGCCGGGGGAAGATCTGCCGGTGCTCGCGCTGGGCCACGGCGACGATCTCACCGGCCCGGTCGAAGACGATGCAGCGCGAGGACGTGGTGCCCTGGTCGATGGCGGCGACGAACTCTGCGGTCACGGCAGCACCGTACCCGCCGCGACCGCCCACCGTCTTCCTCCGGCGACCCGTACGATCATCAGACGTGCGTGACATTGCCGTGTTCAGCGGGACCGCCCATCCGGACCTCGCCACCGAGATCTGCGCCCACCTCCACGTTCCGCTGCACCCGGTCCGGGTGTCCCGGTTCGCCAACGACTGCCTTGAGGTGCAGTTGCAGGCGAACTGCCGGGAGCGCGACGTCTTCCTCATCCAGCCGCTGGTGCCACCGGTGCAGGAGCACCTGGTCGAGCTGCTGCTCATGATCGACGCGGCCCGGGGCGCCTCGGCCGCGCGGATCACGGTGGTGCTGCCGCACTACGCGTACGCCCGGTCGGACAAGAAGGACGCGCCGCGCATCTCCATCGGCGGCCGGCTCGTCGCCGACCTGCTCACCTACGCCGGCGCGGACCGGGTGCTGGCCATGACGCTGCACTCGCCGCAGGTGCACGGCTTCTTCAGCGTCCCGGTGGACCACCTGCACGCGCTGCGCGAGCTGGCCGCCCACTTCAAGGGGTACGACCTGAGCAACGCGGTGGTGGTCTCGCCGGACCTGGGCAACGCCAAGGAGGCCGCCGCGTTCGCCCGGATGCTCGGCACGCCCGTCGCGGCCGGGGCCAAGCAGCGCTACAGCGACGACCGGGTGCAGATCAGCACGATCATCGGCGACGTGACGGACCGGGACGTGATCGTGCTGGACGACGAGATCGCCAAGGGCAGCACCGTGATCGAGCTGATCTCGCACCTGCACGAGCGGCGGGTCCGCTCGATCCGGCTGGCCTGCACGCACGGCCTGTTCTCCAGCGGGGCGCTGGAGCGGCTGAGCGCACAGGAGGGCGTACTGGAGATCGTCTGCACGAACACGGTGCCGATCCCGGCCGAGAAGCGGGTGCCGAAGCTGGGGGTGCTGTCGGTGGCGCCGGCCCTGGCCGAGGCGATGCGGCGGATCCACAACGGGGAGTCGGTGAGCGCCCTGTTCGGCTGACGGCCCTGGGTCAGCCCTCCAGTGGGCCGGTGACGGGCTGCCGGATGGTGAGCGCGGCGGTGATCCGGACGACGGTGCCCGCGTCGCCGCTGTCCACCTCCATCGAGTCGCTCAGCTCCCGGGCCAGCCAGAGACCCCAGCCGCCGGCGGTGTCCGGCGCGGGCCGGTCCCGGTCGCGCAGCCGCCGTTCGCTGATCCCGGGCCCGTGGTCGGCGACCTCGCAGACCAGGTCGTCGCCGCGCTGCCAGAGCCGCAGCCAGCCCTGCCCGCCGCCGTGCCGGACCGCGTTGGTGATCAGTTCGTTGACCGCCAGCACGAAGTCGTCCAGCCGTTGGCCGGAGAGGCCCGCGCCGTGCGCGTGTGAGCTGACCGCGTGCCGCAGCCCGGTCACCTGCGCCTGGTCGAAGGCCGTGGCGAGAAGCAGGGAAGGTTCGATGGGCACAACCGTACGCGGTGCGGGGAGTTCTGCGTTTGTCATGACCCCGTCCCGACGATGGTTGTCGACGACTTTCGCGGCATTTCCACCGTACGTCAGGGTTTCTCGGGCCGCACCCCCGGGGTGCCCTGGACCGGCTGTGACAGGGTGACGCACATGCCGTCGTCCTCCGGCCTTGAGGGCCCGTTCTGGCGATCGATAGCGGTGTTCCGCTTCGCCGCGCTCGCGTACGTCGGACTGGTCGTGCTGCGCGACGCGGGCCGCTACGCGCACCCGGTCGCCGCGGGCGGTGTCCTGCTGGCGATGCTGGCCTGGAGCGGCGTGACGGCGGCCGGGTACGGCCGGCCGGCCGGGCGGCGCTGGCCGCTGCTGCTGACCGACCTCGGCGTGGTGCTGGCGCTCATCCTGGTCACTCCGTGGGTGGTCGGCAGCGCCGCGCTCGCCGCCGGGGTGCCGATGCTGACCGCCGCCTGGCTGGCCGGGCCGGTGCTCGCCTGGGCGGTCGCCTGCGGGCGGCGTGGCGGCGTGATGGCCGCGATCGTGCTCGGTGGCGCCGACCTCGCCACCCGGGACCGGATCAGCCCGTCCGCGCTGACCGGTGCGATCCTGATGCTGCTGGCCGGTGTGGTGGTCGGGCACGTGGCGCGGCTGGCGGTGGAGGCGGAGGAGCGGTTGCAGCGGGCGGTGGAGCTGGAGGCGGCCACCCGGGAACGGGAACGGCTGGCCCGCGACATCCACGACTCCGTGCTCCAGGTGCTCGCGCTGGTCCGGCGACGTGGCGCGGAGCTGGACGGCGAGGCGGCCGAGCTGGCGCGGCTGGCCGGCGAGCAGGAGGCGGCGCTGCGAGCGCTGATCGGCCGGGCGGGGGCGGCGCCGGACCCGGCCGGGGCCGAGCAGGACCTGCGTGACCTGATCGACAGGTACGCCTCGGCCACGGTCGGGGTGGCCGCGCCCGCCACACCGGTGCCGCTGCCGGCGCGTACCGCCGGTGAGCTGGCCGCGGCGGTCGGCGCGGCGCTCGACAACGTGGCCCGGCACGCCGGCGGGCGGGCCTGGGTGCTGATCGAGGACGAGGAGGAGACGGTGACCGTCTCGGTACGCGACGAGGGACCGGGCATCCCGGAGGGGCGGCTGGCGGAGGCCGCCGCGCAGGGCCGGCTCGGGGTGGCGCAGTCCATCCAGGGCCGGGTGGCGGACCTGGGCGGGGAGGTGCGGATCGCCTCCGTGTCCGGCGCCGGCACCGAGATCGAGCTGGTCGTGCCGAGGAGCCGCGGATGAGCGTCCGGGTGATGGTGGTCGACGACCACCCGATGTGGCGCGAGGGCGTGGCCCGCGACCTCACCGAGGCGGGCCATCAGGTGGTGGCGACCAGTGGTGAGGGGCGGCAGGCGGTACGGGTGGCCGCGGCGGCCCGCCCCGACCTCGTGGTGCTCGACCTCCAGTTGCCGGACATCTCCGGCGTCGAGGTGATCCGGGGCCTGCGCGCCGCGCTGCCCGACGTGCGGGTGCTCATGCTCTCGGCCAGCGGGGAGCCGCAGGGCGTGCTCGACGCGGTCAAGGCCGGCGCCACCGGCTACCTGGTCAAGTCGGCCGCTCCGGCGGAGTTCCTGGACGCGGTGCGCCGTACGGCTGCCGGTGAGCCGGTGTTCACGCCCGGCCTGGCCGGACTGGTGCTGGGGGAGTACCGGCGGCTGGCCGCCGCGCCGCCCGACCCGGACGACGACGCACCCCGGCTCACCGAGCGGGAGACCGAGGTGCTGCGCCTGGTGGCCAAGGGGCTGTCCTACAAGCAGATCGCCGACCGGCTGGGCCTGTCCCACCGGACCGTGCAGAACCATGTGCAGAACACCCTGGGCAAGCTCCAGTTGCACAACCGGGTCGAGCTGACCCGGTACGCCATCGAGCGGGGCCTGGACGACTGAGCGGTCAGTGCGCCTCCGGCGGCCGGGTCTCGTGCACCGCCAGCTCCTCCGCGCTGGCCCCGCCGCCGGCCGCGCCGGCGTCGTAGGCGACGTTGTCGGTCTCCTGGTCGGTGTGCGCGCCCTCGTCCGGCTCGACCAGCCGGCCCACCTGGTGGTCGGCGACGGTGCCGAGCTGCCCGTGGTCGTACACCGAGACCGGGGAGTTCGGGTCCGAGACCGGGCCCGGGTCGATCACGTCGGCGTCGAGCTGGGCCCGGGCGGCGGCCTCCTCGCTCTCCGCCTCGGCGGCGATGGCGGGGTCGACCGGGCCGGCGAGTGGATCGTCGGCGGGGCGCTCGTACCGCTCGCGCTGGAGCTTGTAGTCCAGCGACTCGCCGTCGAGCTGCTCCTCCGCCGTGGTGCCGAACTGGTCCACGGCGACCGGCGTGCGGTCACCGGGCAGCTGGGCCGGCTCGGGGCCGTCCGCCTCGCGCCCGGTCAGCACGTCGTCGTTCGCGGTGGAGTCGTCGTCGGCGGTGTCGGGCAGGCCCTCCGCCTCGGGATCGGACACGGGGGTGGGGTACTCGTCGTCGCGCATGCTCGGGATCTACCCACTGCGCTCCCCGCCCTAACCGCAACCGGCCGGGTGGATCGGGAGCAACGGGGCGAAAAGGTGCCTCAGTTGCGGAATGTCACCTCGTCCTCGGCGTACAGCACGCACCACACCACCTTGCCGTCGGGCAGGGCGGTGCTGCCCCAGCGCCGGGCCACCGTGTCGATGAGCAGCAGCCCTCGTCCGCCCACCGAGTCCGTCGGCGCCGCCCCCCGGTACGCGGGCCGGCCGGTCGAGTGGTCCCGGACGGCCAGGTGCAGCGCGCCGCCGCGCGGGGCCAGCCGGAGCGTCATCGGGGTGACGGCGTGCGCCACCACGTTGTTGACCATCTCGGTGACCGCGATGCAGGCCGGCTCCGCCAGCTCCGGCAGCCCCCATCTGGCGCACCCGTCGGTCACCAGCACCCGCGCCTCGCGGGCGGCCTCGACCACCGGGGGCAGTTCGGCGTCGAGCGGCTCGGGCGGCGCGTCCGGCGGCGGCGCGGCCGGATCGAGCAGCAACTCGGCGGCGGGCCAGTCGGCGACCGCCCGGCAGACCTCGTCCAGCGCGTCGCGTGCGCCCGGATCGGTGATCCGCACTCCGGACAGGTCCACCAGCAGCACCCCGGGGCGCTGCCACAACCGGGTGAGCAGCGCGTCCCGCACGGTTTCCACCTCGGACCGGTCGAGCACTCCGGTCAGCCGGACCGTCGGGGAGGAATCGTGGGTCTCCACCAGGCAACGCGCATCCGTCGGCATGATCGTCCCATTGTGCACGTCGGTCCGCGCCCGCGCACCGGTCCGGTCGACGGGACTCATGGCCGACCGGTCCGCGACCGGCGGCTGAGCGCCGCCACCGTGCCGGCAGCGGTGCCGGCGGCCAGCCCGACGGCCGCGGTCAGCCGTAGCACCTGACCGCGCCGGCCGGACCACCCGTCGGTCCGCTCCGCGGCCGAGTCCGGCGTGAACACGGCGCCGGAGGAGTCGGCGCGTACGCCGGGGCCGAACTGGGTGCGCGCGGTGTACCAGCCCAGCACCCGCTCGGCCACCGCCGGCGCGAGCCGCCACTGGAGCCCGATCAGCCGGGCCGCGCCGCCCGCGTACGCCTCCCGCCGGGGCCGGCGCAGCAGCTTGACGATCGTCTCGGCGACCATGTCCGGCGGGTACACCGGCGGCGGCGGGGTCAGCTCCCGGCCGGAGTGGTTGGCCGCGTGCCGGAAGAACGGCGTGTCGACGGTGGCGGGCAGCACCGTGCAGACCGAGATGTTCCCCCGCCCGGTCACCCGCAGCTCCTGCCGTACGGTGTCGGCCAGCCCGCGGATCGCGTGCTTTGTCGCGTTGTACGCCGACTGGTACGGCATCGCCACCTCGGCCAGAACCGAGGCGTTGTTGACCAGCACCCCGCCGCCGGCCGCCTCCAGCCGGGGCAGCGCGGCCCGCGTCCCGTACACGGCGCCGAGCAGGTTCACGTCCACCACCCGGCGGAACTCGGCCACCGGGATCTCGTCGAACAGCCCCACGGCGCCCACGGCGGCGTTGTTGATCCAGGCGTCGATCCGGCCGAACTCGGCCACCGCCCGCTCGGCCAGCCGCTCCACCGCCGCCGGGTCGGTCACGTCGGTGGGCGCCACCAGGGCCTGCCCGCCCAGTTCCCGGCAGAGTACGGCGACCCGGCGCAACGCGGACTCGGTCCGGGCGGCCAGCACGAGGTTGGCACCCCGACGGGCCAGCGCGTACGCGGTGGACGCGCCGATCCCGCTGGAGGCGCCGGTGACGACGACAGTGGCGTCGGAGAGGCTGCGGGTGAGCGGCATTCCCTGTCGGTACCCCCGGCCCGGGCCGTCATGCCGACCGATCCGCCGCTGATCGGGTTCGGTCGGCTGTCCCGTCGTCCCGGACGGCCGTGGTCGGGTGACCCCGATCTGTCAGGTTTGGGCGCACCAGGCCTGGGTTAATGGGACGCTCTGACCGGAGACCCCGCTCGCGAGAACGCATGGAGGTGCACCATGCGCGTCGGCCTTGTATGCGCGCACGCCGGCTCGTCCACCGACGGTCCCACCGTCGGAACGCAGGAGCATGTCGCGCGCGTGGCGGCGGAACTCGCCGCCCGGGGCCATGACGTCCGCGTCTACGAGCGCCGTGCCGCGTCCGCCCAGCCCGCCCTGACCGAACTCGACGGCTACCGGGTGGAACGTGTCCCGGTCGGCCCCCCCGACACGCTCTCCACCGCCGAACTGGTCCCCTTCGTCGCCGAGTACGGCCGCTGGCTGGCCGGGCAGTGGGCCGGTGACTGGACCCCCGACGTGGTGCACGGGCACTACTGGGTCGGCGGGCTGGCCGCCGCCCACGCGGTACGCGCCACCGACATCCCGGTGGTGCAGACGTTCCACTCGCTCGGCGTGGAGCAACTGCGTCACCTCGGCCGTGACTACACCGGGCCGGGGGAGCGCATCCCGCTGGAGCGGGCGCTGACCCGGGCCGTGGACGCGGCGGTCGCCCAGTGCAACGACGAGGTCGACGAGCTGACCCGGATGGGCCTGCAACGCACCGCCGTGGCGATGGTGCCGACCGGCGTGGACACCGGCTGGTTCCACCCGGACGGTGAGGCGGCGCCCCGGGACCAGCGGCCCCGGATCCTCTCCGTCGGCGGGCTCGCGCCCGGGCACGGCCAGGATGACCTGATCCGGGCGATGCGGCTGGTCGGTGACGCCGAACTGGTGATTGCGGGCGGCCCGCCGGCCGAGCGGCTGGACGGGCACGCCGAAGCGCGCCGCCTGCGCGAACTGGCCGAACGCGCGGGCGTGGCGGAGCAGGTGAAGCTGGTCGGCGCGGTGCCGCACGACCAGATGGCCACCTGGTACCGCTCCGCCGACGTGGTGGCCTGCACGCCGCACTACGCGGCAGCCGGGCGGGTGTCGCTGGAGGCGATGGCCTGCGGCGTGCCGGTGGTCGGGTACGCCATGGGCGGCATCGCCGACGCGGTGGTGGACGAGGTGACCGGCAAGCTGGTGCCGCCGGGTGACGTACGCACGCTCGGGGTCACGCTGCGCCGGCTGCTGTCGGACAACGCCGGGCGGTTCGCGTACGGGCACGCCGCGGTGGACCGGGTCCGGTGCAGCTACACCTGGGAACGGACCGCCACCGCGCTGGAGCGCCTCTACGAGCGGGTGATCGGCCGGCGCCGTCCGGCCACCCCGACCGAGCCGACGGCGCCGGTCGAGGTGACAGCGCCGGTCGAGGTGACAGCGCCGGACGAGGTGGTCGTCTCCGAACGCGGGCCGGTCGAGGCGGCCTGAAGCGGCACCAGCCCGGCGCCCACCGCCGCCTTCCGGCGGTCGCGGGCGCCGGTGTGGTGGTGCTGCGGTTCGGCGTACCGAGTCAGGCCGACCACCGCCGCGAGCGTCACCAGGAAGCCGAGTCCGGCCAGCCATTCCCGGCCGGGCCAGATCTTGTCGTTGAGCAGCAGCAGTCCGACGATCGCCGCGGGCACCGCGCCGGCCGCGTCCATCGCGGCCACCGCCGCCGTGGTCGACCCGCGTTGCATGGCCAGCCCGAGCAGGAGCTGACCGATCACCGAGTGGACGATCAGCAGGTAGAGCAGCGGATCGCGGACGAACGCCTCCACCGATCCGGCCGAGGCGAGCGGACGGGCCGCCACCGCCGCGGCGGAGAACGCCATCCCGGCGAGCGAGCCGAGCACCACGGACCCGAGCGCGCCGTGCAGCCGGGCGGCGAAGAAGCCCGAGCCGGCGATCGCCGCCACCGCCACCGCCAGGCCGACCAGCCCGGCGGTGCCGAGCTGTCGTGACGGCGCCGGCTGCGCCGACAGCACGAGCGCGGTGATGCCGGCGAACAACAGCACCAGCAGGACCATCTCGGCGGCCGGCAGCCGCCACTTGAGCACCAGCACGCCGAGTACGGCGGTCACCCCGAGCCCGGCCGCCACGCTGGCCTGGACCAGGAACAACGGCAGGTCCCGGCGGGCCAGGAAGGCCAGCACGAAGCCGACGACCTGGCAGGCCAGGCCGATCAGGTAGGTCCGGTGCCCGGCGAGGCGCAGCAGCAGCCCCGGGTCGAACGTGTGGTGCACGGTGGTCCGCGCGGCGGCGATCGACTGAAGGAGGTTGGCGAAGCCGTACGCGATGATCATCGCCGCCAGGAAGCACCAACCAGAGGAAACCACCTGGCGAGGATAGAGGCTCTCCCCGGGTCAGCGCTCGGCTGGACGGCCGAGCCGGGTCAGGATGTCGTCGTGCAGCGCGCCGTTGCTGGCCACGGCGCTGATGTCGGCGGAGTCCACGCCGGCCGGTGCGGGCCGCCCGGCCAGGTCGGTGATCCTTCCGCCGGCCTCGGTGACGATCGGCACCAGCGCGGCGATGTCCCACAGCGACAGTTCCGGCTCCACCATCACGTCCAGTGCTCCCTCGGCCAGCAGCATGTAGCCGTAGAAGTCGCCGTACGCACGGCTGCGCCAGGTGTCGCGCATGAGCTGGAGCACCGCGTCCAGCCGGCCGGCCTGTTCCCAACCGGTCAGCGACGAGTAGCAGAAGCTCGCGTCGGCGAGCTCGGTGACGCCGGAGACCCGGATCGGCGTGCCGTCCGTCGGGCCGGTGCCCGCGAACGCGCCCGCGCCGAGCGCGCCCCACCAGCGGCGGCCCAGCGCCGGGGCGGAGACCAGGCCGAGCACCGGCCGGTCGTGTTCCAGCAGCGCGACGAGCGTGGCCCAGACCGGCACGCCCCGGACGAAGTTCTTCGTGCCGTCGATCGGGTCGACCACCCAGCGCCGCCCGTCCGGTCCGGCCGGCGGCTGCTCGCCGTACTCCTCGCCGAGCAGGCCGTCGGCGGGACGGTGGGCGGCCAGCAGCGCGCGGATCTCCCGCTCCACGGCGGTGTCGGCGTCGGAGACCGGGGTCAGGTCCGGCTTGGACTCCACGCGCAGGTCGAGCGCGCGGAAGCGGGCCGAGGAGACGGCGTCGGCGGCGTCGGCGAGCAGGTGGGCGAGGGCGAGGTCGTCGGCGTACCCGGTCATGTCCGACACGCTAGCGGCGGCGGCCCGACCCGCGACGGCGGGTCGCCGCCGGTCCGCCGATCAGGAACCGGCGAGCGGGTCGCCGGGGTTGCGCTCCGGCTCGCGCGGGTCGCCCTCGCCGCTGCGGGAGGCCAGCAACCGGCGGTACGAGGCGAGCCGGCGGGCGTCCGCCTTCCCGGCGGCCACCCAGGCGTCGAGCGCGCAGTCCGCCTCGTCGCCGGTGTGCGGGCAGTTGGCCGGGCAGTCCACTGTCGCCTCGACCAGGTCCGGGAAGCCGTGCAGCAGGCTCTCGGCGGACACGTGCGCCAGCCCGAAGCTGCGTACCCCCGGGGTGTCGACGATCCAGCCGGTGTCGCCGTCGGCGCCGGGCTCGGCGGGCAGGCGCAGCGCCACCGCGCTGGTCGAGGTGTGCCGGCCCCGGCCGATCGCGCTGACCGTGCCGACCGCCCGTTCGGCGGCCGGGACGAGGCGGTTGACAAGCGTCGACTTGCCCACCCCGGAGTGGCCGACCATGACCGAGACCCGGCCGGCGAGCAGCGCCCGCAGCGCGGCCAGGTCGGAGTCCGGGCGGATCAGCACGTACGGCAACTCCAGCTCGGTGTAGTAGCCGAGCACCGCCTCCGGGCCGCCCAGATCGGCTTTGGTGAGGCAGAGCAGCGGCTCGATGCCGGCGTCGTACGCGGCCACCAGACAGCGGTCGATGAAGCCGGTACGCGGCGGCGGGTCGGCGAGCGCGCTGACGATCACCAGCTGGTCGGCGTTCGCCACCACCACCCGTTCCAGCCGCCCCTCGGCGGTGGTCTCGTCGTCGTCGGCGGTACGCCGCAGCACCGAGGTCCGTTCGGCGATGCGCACGATGCGGGCCAGCGCGCCGGACGCCCCGGAGGTGTCCCCGACCAGTCCGACCAGGTCGCCCACCACCACCGACTTGCGGCCCAGCTCGCGGGCGCGCATGGCGGTCACGAGCGGCGCGTCCGGCCCTGCCCCGGACAGCACGCACGTGTAGCGGCCCCGGTCGACGGCGATGACGAAGCCCTCGACGGCGTCGGCGTGCCGGGGCCGGGTGCGCGTACGCGGGCGCGACGACCGGCCCGGTCGGATCCGGACGTCGTCCTCGTCGTACTCGCGCCGCTTCGTCGTCAGGACGTCCCCCCGCTGTCAGTTCTTGCCGGTCACCATCCCTGACCATAGTGCCGGGAACTCCGGCATGGTCTTGGAGGTGCACGCCACGTCGTCGACCTCGATGCCGGGGACGGCCAGCCCGGCCACCGCCGCCGCGTGCGCCATCCGGTGGTCGGCGTACGTCTGGAACGTGCCGCCGCGCAGCGGACGGGGCCGGATCTCCAGCCCGTCGTGGGTTTCGGTGATGTCCGCGCCGAGCGCGGTGAACTCCTTTGCCAGCGCGGTCACCCGGTCGGTCTCGTGGCCGCGGATGTGGCCGATGCCGGTGAGCCGGGACGGGCCGTCGGCGAGCAGCGTGAGCGCGGTCAGCACCGGGGTCAGCTCGCCGACGTCGGAGAGGTCGGCGTCGAGCCCGCGCACCCTGCCGGTGCCCCGCACGGTCAGGCCGTCGGTGCCGAGGCTCACCTCGCCGCCCATCCGGTGCAGCAGCTCCCGTAGCCGCTCGACCGGCTGGAGGCTGCTGTGCGGCCAGCCCTGTAGCGTCACCTCGCCGCCGGTGACCAGGGCGGCGGCGAAGAACGGCGCGGCGCCGGACAGGTCGGGTTCGATCTCCCAGCCGCGCCCGGACAGCGGGCCCGGCTCGACCGTCCAGACGTCCGGCGTGGTGTCGTCGACGGCGGCGCCGGCGGCGCGCAGCATCTGCACCGTCATCCGCACGTGCGGCGCGGACGGCACCGGCGGCCCCTCGTGCCGGACCACGACGCCCCGGTCGAAGCGGGGCGCGGCGAGCAGCAGCCCGGAGACGAGCTGGCTGGACGCGGAGGCGTCGATCACCACGTCGCCGCCGGTCACCCGGCCCGCGCCGAGGACGACGAGCGGCAGGCTGCCGGCCGGGGGCGCGTCGATGCGGACGCCGAGCGCGCGCAGCGCGCCGATCAGGGGCCCGAGCGGGCGGGTCCGGGCGTGCGGGTCGCCGTCGAACGTGACCCGACCGGCGGCCAGCCCGGCCACCGGGGGCAGGAAGCGCATCACGGTGCCGGCCAGGCCGACGTCGACGTGCGCCGGGCCGGCCAGCGGATGCGGGCGGACCAGCCAGCGGTCGTCGTCCGAGATCGACACGTGGGCGCCGAGCGCACGCAGCCCGCCGGCCATCAGTTCGGTGTCCCGGGCGCGCAGCGGCCGGGCGAGTGTCGACGGCCCGCCGGCCAGCGCGCAGAGCACCAGGGCCCGGGCGGTCATCGACTTGGAACCGGGCAGGCGCAGCGTCGCGGCGACCGGGTCGCTCGCGGTCGGCGCGGTCCACGGCTGCGGGCACGTCGCGATCGGATTGCTCACGGTCACATTCTGCCAAGCGCGCGGCCCGGTGGAAGCGTTCGTCGCCACTGCTCCCGTTGGGCGGGACAGCCGGAACTTCCGAATGCCGCTAGCGTGGGCGCCATGTGCGGGAGGTACGCCACGACCCGGAGCGCCGCCGACCTGAGCGCGCTGTTCGAGTCGGCCGACGAGACCGGCGGGGTGGCGCCGGACTTCAACGTCGCGCCGACCGATCCGGTGCCGCTGGTCCGGCTCGCCCCGGAGGGGCACCGGCTGCTCTCCCTCGGCCGCTGGGGCCTGCTCCCGCAGTGGTCGCGCAGCGCCGCCGGGGCCGCCCGCATGATCAACGCGCGGGCCGAGACGGTCGCCACCAGCCGGGCGTACGCGCCGTCCTTCGCCCGCCGCCGCTGCCTGGTCCCCGCCGACGGGTGGTACGAGTGGGTCCGCCTCGCCGACGGCGGACGTCAGCCCTACTTCATGACCCCGCGGGACGGCTCTGTCCTGGCCTTCGCGGGCATCTGGTCGGTCTGGGAGGCGGCCGGTGCGGCCCGGCTCACGTTCAGCGTGCTCACCACCGCTGCGGTCGGCGAGCTGGCCGAGGTGCACGACCGGATGCCGCTGCTGCTGCCGCCGGAGCGCTGGGGGGCCTGGCTGGGCCCGGCCGAGGAGCCGGCGGAGCTGCTGGCGCCGGACGCCGGCCTGCTCGCCGGGCTGGAGATCCGGCCCGTCTCCCGGGCCGTCGGCGACGTCCGCAACGACGGCCCGGAACTGATCGCGCCGGTGGCCCCGGCAGGCGTCGAGACGGTCGCCGAGGCGACCCTGTTCTGATCACGCTCCGCCACATCGGCGTGTACCTTTTTGCCGGGTTTGCGCCGGAAAGTCGGCCGGATGTTCAGTCACTTTCATTGAAGACTCTTGTCCTTACGTATGCGAATGCGATAGAACACAGCGCCGGTGATGGGCGTCTGTTCGCACGGGGCGAATGACATTCATCGATCTTGCAGAGATCTTCGCCGGTTCCCACGGGGGAGGTGGGTGAATTGACACGGGCACGCATGCCCCGTCCGCACGAGGTAGCCGCCGCGCGGCGCGATCCGCGACTGCTGCGGGCGCTTGACGAACGACGCCAGGACGACGCCTGGCGCACCAGGGGCACCTGTCAGAACGTCGATCCGGAGACGTTCTTCCCGGCGCCGAACGAGCCGGCCGACGCCGCCGTGGCGCTCTGCCGCACCTGCGACGTCCAGGGCTCCTGCCTGGCCTGGGCGCTGGAGGTGGGCGACTGCCACGGCGTCTGGGGCGGCACCACGCCGCGTGAGCGGCGAGCCATGCTGGTGGCCTGGCGCAGCGAGGTGCAGCCGGATCCGGACGCGCTCGACGACGCCGGCCCGCCGGTGCGCGATCGTCTGCTCACGCTGGTTCCGCTGAGCTGATCCCGACGTCGCCCGTGGCCCGCCGCGGTGGGCCACGGGCGACGTGGGGCGTTTCCGCGCCCGGCCGCCGGTGGGCCGCCCGCCCGCGCAGAATGGGCCGGTGCGGCACGATGACGAAATCGACACCCCGCGAGGCCCCGCCCGGCTGCGGTTCGACCCGCCTGCCGGCGGCGCGACGGTGCTGGTGCTCGGGCACGGCGCCGGCGGTGATGTGGACGCGCCGGACCTCACCGCGGTACGGGACTCGGCGCTCGCCGCCGGGGCCGGGGTGGCCCTGGTGACCCAGCCGTACCGGGTGGCCGGGCGCCGCGCGCCCGCCCCCGCCGGGCACCTCGACGAGGCGTGGACGGCGGTGCTGGCCGAGCTGCGCCGTCGTGCCCCGCTGGTACGCCACTGGGTGGTCGGGGGCCGGTCCAGTGGTGCCCGGGTGGCCTGCCGCACCGCCGTCGCCGTCGGGGCGGCCGGAGTCGTGGCGCTGGCGTTCCCGCTGCATCCGCCGGGGCGACCGGAGCGTTCCCGGGCCGGCGAACTGCGTACCGGGCTGCCCACGCTCGTCGTGAACGGCGACCGGGACCCGTTCGGCGTGCCCGAGCCGGGCCCCGGCATCGAGGTGGTGGTCCGGCCGGGGGAGCGCCACGACCTGCGCGGCGATCCGGCCGGGACGGCCGCCGTCGTGCGGGACTGGCTGCGCGTACACGGATGGTCGTCCTGACCGGGCGGCGCGCGCCGTGACCGTCCGCCGCGGCGGGTCGTTGCACCGGTTGGTGCCGGCCGCCCGGTTCGGGCGTGCCGGGGCCGCCCTCCCAGGCCCTTCCTGGTCCCAGCGTCGGTCGCGGCCGAGGCCGGGACCAGGATCGGGTGGGGCCGGAGGAATGCCGCACCCCGCACCTCGCGTTACCCCCTTGGACGACGACAGAGCCAGCGGCGAGGGGGGTGACCGGTGCGGATCGAGACACGGAGCCGGGAACGGGACGAACGGGACGAGCACCAGCTCCGGCGGCTGCTCGACGCGCCGGAGTGGCCCGCGGCGGCGTCGGTCGTGAGCACCGGCACACACTCCGGAAGTGAATCTGCCGGCAAGTGGGTACGCGTATCCTCGGCGGGAAAGCATCCGACGCGAGGGGATGTGCGGTTGACCACCGAGAAGACGGACGAGCGCAGGGCCCGCTTCGAGCGGGACGCGATGCCCTTCGTCGATCAGCTCTACGCTGCCGGGCTGCGGATGACCCGCAACCCGGCGGACGCGGAGGACCTGGTTCAGGAGACGTACCTGAAGGCGTACGCCGCCTTCCACCAGTTCGAGCAGGGCACGAACCTGAAGGCCTGGCTCTACCGGATCCTGACCAACACCTACATCAACACCTACCGCAAGCGGCAGCGCCAGCCCATCCAGGCGCCGACCGAGGAGATCACCGACTGGCAGCTCGCCGAGGCCGAGTCGCACACGTCCAGCGGCCTGCGCTCGGCCGAGACGGAGGCGCTCGACCGGCTGCCGGACAGTGACGTCAAGGAGGCCCTCCAGCAGTTGCCGGAGGAGTTCCGCATGGCCGTCTACCTGACCGACGTCGAGGGCTTCTCCTACAAGGAGGTCGCCGACATCATGGGCACGCCGATCGGCACCGTGATGTCCCGTCTGCACCGTGGCCGACGTAATCTGCGAAAGCTGCTGGAGCAGTACGCGGCGGAGCGGGGTTTCAGCGCCGCCTCGTCGAAGAAGGGTTCGACCGCCGCCGCCGGCCGGGAGGTGTGACCGTGAGCTGTGGACGACCGCACGAGACGGACTGCCACGAGGTCCTCGCCGAGGTCTACCTCTACCTCGACCTGGAGTGCGCCGAGGAGCGCCGGGTACTGATCCGGCACCACCTGGACGAGTGCGGGCCGTGCCTGCGC
Source organism: Micromonospora sp. NPDC005686 (assembly GCF_042871665.1). Taxonomy (NCBI): domain Bacteria; kingdom Bacillati; phylum Actinomycetota; class Actinomycetes; order Micromonosporales; family Micromonosporaceae; genus Micromonospora; species Micromonospora sp. NPDC005686. Next base: position 281,035 of record NZ_JBIAIY010000008.1, on the reverse strand, counting down.
GAGTACGGCATCGAGCAGGAGGTCAAGGCGTTGGTTGCCCGGTGCTGCGGCAACGAGGCGGCGCCGGAGAAGCTGCGGGAGCGGCTGCGCCTGCGGCTGACCGAGCTGGTGGTCTTCGAGACCACCCAGTCCCGCGAACTGGCCGACTGAACGACAGACGCGACGGCCCGGGTCCGATCACGGACCCGGGCCGTCGCGCATGTCCGGCGCCTGCGCCGCGCTGATCCGATGATCAGGAGTTGGGGCGCTTGCCGTGGTTGGCGCTGCTCTTCTTACGGGCCTTCTTCTTGCGGGCCTTCTTCGCCATGCTCTGCCTCCTTGTGCTGGTCACGGTTCCGTCCGCGGCTGGGCGCGGCGGAGGTCGCGGGTGCGGCCCTCCGGGCTCGCCGATGGCCGACCCGCACGATGCTAGTGCCGTGGCCGCCCGCCGGGGCGCGGTGGGGCGGATCGCGCGCCGGTGGTGCGCGGGCCGGCGTGACCGGCGTCATGATTGGATACCGTTCGCAGGATTGTCGGGGAGCTGTCGGGGGAGAGGGAGGGCCGCAAGATGGCCGAGGAGATCCGTGCCGAGATGGTGGCCAACGTCTGGAAGGTCGTCGTGTCGGCCGGCGACACGGTGTCCGAGGGCGACACCCTCGTCATCCTGGAGTCGATGAAGATGGAGATCCCGGTTGTCGCCGAGTCCGACGGCGTGGTGCAGAGGCTCGCGGTCAACGAGGGTGACGTGGTGCAGGACGGCGACCTGATCGCGGAGATCGGTTGACCGGCCTGCGGGTGCGTCGCGCCGAGCCGGCGGACCTACCGGCCGTGGCCCGGCTGACCGTTGCCGCGTACGAGGCGGACGGCCAGCTCAAGGACGAGACCGGGTACACGTCGGTGCTCGCCGACGTGGCCACCCGCGCCGAGACCGGCGAGGTGCTGGTGGCCGTCGACGACGCCACCGGCCACGTGCTCGGCGCGGTGACGTTCGTGCTGCCCGGCACCCCGTACGCCGACCTCGCCGGCCCTGGCGAGGGCGAGTTCCGGATGCTCGCGGTCGATCCGGCCGCCCAGGGCCGGGGCGCGGGCGCGGCGCTCGCGTCCGCGTGCGTGGCGCGCGCGACGGAGCTGGGCTGCACGGCGGTGGTGATCTGCGTACGCGCCGGGATGGCGGCGAGCGCACACCGCCTCTACGAGCGGCTGGGTTTCGTCAGGTGCCCGGAGAAGGACTGGATGCCGATGCCCGGCATCGACCTGCGCGGCCTGCGGCTGGACCTGACCGCGGCCCGCTGAGCGCGGCTCAGGAGTCGCTCTCCGCGCCGATCTTGGCGAGCAGCTCGTCGGCGACCTCGAGCGCGATCCGCTTGCGCTCGTCGTCGGTGATGCCGGGCGCGCGTACCGCGAACCAGCTGGTGTGCACCGCGAACAGGGTGAGCGCGGCGCGGAGCTGGGCGGCGGGTGAGTTGTCGCCCCGGCACAGCTCGTGCGCCAGGCGCATCATCCGGTCCCGCATCTGCTGGCCCGCGACGAGGCTCTTGAGCACCGTCTGGTTCTGCTCGAAGAAGCGCATCACCTGGGGCAGGTCGCCGGCGAACATGCTGTCGGCGTACCGGCCGAGCAGGGTGCGCCGGGTCGCGAGGGTGGGCGGCTGGTCGGCGGCCCAGGCGATCAGCTCGTCCATCCGGCGCAGCCGGTCGTCGACCAGGCTGGTGACGATCTCGTCCTTGCTCTTGAAGTGGTAGTAGAGCGCCGCCTTGGTCACGCCGAGCCGCTCGGCGATCTCCCGCAGGGACGTCTTCTCGTAGCCCTGCTCGGTGAAGAGTTCCAAGGCGACGGCCTGGATTCGCTGCCGCGTGCCACCTGTGGTCTCCCTCACCAGCCGACATCCTTTCAAAGCGCTTGACGTGTGCCCGTCGTCAGCTTACCGTCCGGCTAGTAAGTGAACTAGCCGGGCGGCAAGTAAGTTGATCACGTGACCTGCGGGGGAGCCTACCGATGAGTCAACCAGCCCAGGTGACCACCAGACCCAATGTCCGGGTCGTCCTGTTCGGCCTGATGATCGCGATGATGCTCGCGATGCTCGACAACATGATCGTCAGCACCGCGCTGCCGCGGATCGTCTTCGAGTTCGGCGGCGCCGACCACTTCACCTGGGTGGTCACCGCGTACGTGCTGGGCACCACGGTCTCCACGCCGATCTGGGGCAAGCTCGGCGACCTCTACGGCCGCAAGTCGGTCTTCCTCACCGCCGTCGTCGTGTTTCTGGTCGGCTCCGCGCTCTGCGGCATGTCCGGCTCCGGCGTCTTCGGCGGCACGGACACCGGCATGATCGAGCTGATCGCGTTCCGTGCCGTGCAGGGCCTCGGCGCGGGCGGCCTGATGGTCGGCGTCATGGCGATCATCGGTGACCTGGTCCCGCCCCGTGAGCGGGGCCGCTACCAGGGCATGATCGCCGGCATCATGGCCATCGCCATGGTCGCCGGCCCGCTCGTCGGCGGCTTCATCACCGACAACCTCTCCTGGCGCTGGGCGTTCTACGTCAACCTGCCGTTGGGCGGCGCGGCGCTGCTGGTCCTCGCCACCACCATGCACCTGCCGAAGTACCGCACCGAACACAAGATCGACTGGCTGGGCGCCGCGCTGCTGTCCGTCGGCATCACCGCGATCGTGCTGGTGACCACGTGGGGCGGCAACGAGTACGACTGGATCTCGCCGCAGATCCTCGGCCTCGCCGCGCTGGCGGTGCTCGCGCTCGCCGCGTTCGCGCTGGTCGAGCGGCGCGCGCCGGAGCCGATCCTGCCGCTGAGCCTGTTCGCCAACCGCAACTTCGCGCTGATCTCGGTGATCGGTTTCCTGCTCGGCTTCGCCATGTTCGGCGCGATGAACTTCCTGCCGCTCTACCAGCAGACCGTCCAGGGGGCGTCGGCCACGAACAGCGGTCTGCTGCTGCTCCCGCTGATGTTCGGCATGCTCGTGGTGTCGCTCGTGGTCGGCCGGACCATCACCAAGACCGGCCGCTACCGGATCTTCCCGATCGTCGGCGGCGTGGTGATGACCGCCGGCCTGGCCCTGCTCAGCCTGCTGGACGTGGACACCAGCAAGGCGCAGTCCTCGCTCTACATGATCGTTCTCGGCGTCGGCATGGGCTTCCTGATGCAGACCTCGATGCTCATCGCGCAGAACAGCGTCGAACAGAAGGACCTCGGCGCGGCCAGCGGCGCGGCCACCTTCTTCCGGTCCATCGGCGGCTCGTTCGGCGTCTCCCTCTTCGGCGCGATCTTCGCCAACCGCCTCGCCGACTCCGCGGCCGGCCCCGCGTTCGCGGGCTCGGGTGGCGGCGAGGGCGGCGCGATGAACCTGGAGGCGCTCAAGAAGCTCACCGGCCCGGTGCGCGAGGCGGTGCTCGGCGGCCTCTCCGACGCCATCTCGCACGTCTTCTTCTGGGCGGTCCTGTTCACGGTCGCCGTACCGGTGCTCGCCTGGTTCATCAAGGAGGTGCCGCTGCGCGCGACGAACGACGCACCGCCGGCCGGCGCCACACCGGAGGACGAGGCCGAGGCCGCGCTCGGCCGGGCCCCCGTCGCCTGACGCACGCACGGTCGCGGCCCCGCCGCCCCCGAGGGGGTACGCGGGGCCGTGCCGCGTCTGGCCGCGCCGCGTCTGGCCGCGCCGCGCGGTCAGCCGCGGCGGAACAGGGCGGTGAGGCGTCGCCAGAGACGCCGCAGCGGTCCGCCCTCGGCGTCGGCGATCAGCCCGTCGGCAGTGGCGCGTGCCGCCGGGTCGAGTGCCGGGGTGGCTCGCGCCAGGTACGCCAGCGACACCGCCACCGGGGCACGCCGAGCGGATCCGGCCGCCACCTCGGCGATCCGCCCGGCCACCAGCGTGGCCACGTCGGCCCGCGTGTCCGGGTGCACCCAGGCGGCGGTGACCAGGGCGAACAGTGCCGCGTCGGCGGCCGGGCCGAGATCGCCGACGGCCAGTTCCCGCAGCACCCGACGGCGGGCGGACCGTTCCCACGGCTCGTCGGTGCGGTGGTGCAGCAGGCCGAGGCAGGCCCAGACCTGCGCGCAGCGCGTCCACAGTGCCGGGTCCTGCCCGCCGAGCACCCGGCCCAGCGCGGTCGCCGGCGCCTCCGGCGGGTGTGCCAGAAGGGCGAGCAGGTCGGCGAGGTCCAGTGTGGCCAGCCCGACGGCGGCGTCGTACGCGGCTGGTGGGTGCGGCCACGCCGGGTGCGCGAGCTGCTGGAGCCGCCGTACCGCCTCGGCCGAGGGGGCGGGGCCGTCCGGGGCCGGGGCGTCGTCGCCGGCCGCCGTCACCTGCCCGAGCCAGGGGCGTCCCCGGCAGCACTCGGCGAGATCACCGTGCTCGTGCGTGTCGTCCGGGTGGTCGCGGACGAAGTCGGCGAGCGCCACCAGGTGGTCCACGTTCCCGTCGCGCAGGTAGCGCAGCCGGTGCGCGGTGTGCACCGCGCAGTCGAAGTCCGGATCCTTCGCCAGCGCCCGGTCGACCCAGCCCAGTGCCGCGTCGAGCCGGCCGTGGTCGGCCAGCGTCCCGGCGATGTCCGCGTAGACCGCGAGGTCGTCCGGGTCGAGCGCGACAGCGCGTTCCAGCGCGGCGAGCGCCTCGCCGGTGCGGCCGGCGCTGCGGTACGCGTACCCGAGCCACACCTCGCCGAGTTTGGTGGGCTGTGCGCGTACCCCCCGGGTGGCCCAGGTGACGGCGAGGGTGACCTCGCCGAGACGCCGGGCCAGCGCGGACGCCGCGCCGAGCAGCAGCGGATGGGCCGGATGGACGGTGATCGCGTTGCGGGCCAGCGTGAGGTACGGCTCCAGCGGCTCGCGCAGCCGGCGCGGCGCGGGGTCGGGCGCCGCCGCGCAGACCTGCATGAGGATCCGGGCGGTGCGTTCGGGATCGAGGCGTTCCGGCAGGTCGGCGGCGGTCACCCAGGGTACGGCGGCCCACGGGGCGACGGGCGCGTAGCCGGTGGCGGCGGCGAGCAGGTCGAGCCCTTCGGCGGGGCGGCCGGCGGCGGCGAGCAGGTGCGCGCGGGCCACCACGGCGCCGACGAACGCCTGCTGACCGAGCGGGAAGAGGTCCAGGTCGCCGCCGCTCGCCGCGTTCAGCCGGGCGAGCGTCTCGTGCGCCTCGGGCAGCGTGGGGGAGCGGACCAGCGCGGCGGCCACGTGGTCGGCGGCGTGCCGCAGGTCGCCCTCGTCCAGCGCCAGCCGGGCCAGCGCGAGTTCCTCCTCCGCCGAGAGCGCGGCGTCGTCCTCGGGCACGTCGTCCTCTCGCCGGTCGGGTCGGTCAGCCGGGCAAGCCTAGGGGATCTTCCGTCGATTAGTGATCCACTGCGCACTCCTGTTCGTTGCGTTGATCTAGATCGTCGAAACGTGCAAGACTGAGCATCGAACGCGCGGGAAACGCGCAGAAGGAGGTTCTGGAGTGACGCGAGCAGGGGCCGGTATGGCCGCCGACATCGACGAGCAGCCGGCCGGTTACGAGCGTCTGCTCTCCACCGAGCACGCGGCGGCCGTCGCCGAGGTGGCGGCCGTCGTCGCCGAACGCCGCCCCCGGCACGTGGTCTTCACCGCCCGGGGCACCTCCGACCACGCCGCGCTCTACGCGGCCTACCTGACCGAGATCCGCCTCGGGCTGCCCGCCGGACTGGCCTCACCGAGCGCGATCACCGTCTTCGGCGCCCGGCCCGACCTCTCCGACGCGCTCGTCGTCGGCGTCAGCCAGAGCGGCGGCTCGCCCGACCTGGCCGAGGTGCTGCGGGTCGCCCGCGCCTCCGGCGCGCTCACCCTCGCCGTCACCAACAACCCCGGCTCGCCGCTCGTGGAGACCGCCGAGCTGAGCGTCGACATCGCCGCCGGCCACGAACGCGCGGTCGCCGCCACGAAGACCTACACGGCCGAGCTGCTCGCGCTGCTCATGCTGATCGAGGGCGTACGCGCCGGCGACGGCGTGCTGCCCGCCGAGGAACGCGCCGCCCTGAGCCGCCTGCCCGAGCTGGCCGCGCAGACGCTCGCCGACGACACCCCGGCCCGGCTCGCCCCGCGCTACCGGTTCGCCGCCCAGCTCGTCACCACCGGCCGGGGCTACGCCTACCCGACCGCCCGGGAGGCGGCGCTGAAGCTGATGGAGACCTCGTACCTCCCGGCGCTCGCCTTCTCCGGCGCCGACCTGCTGCACGGCCCGCTCGCCATGACCGACCCGGACGTCCCGGTGCTCGCCGTGGTCGGCTCCGGCCCCGGGGGCACGTCGATGCGCGAGGTGCTGCCCCGGCTCGGCGAGCGCCGCGCCGACGTGGTGGTGGTCGGCTCCGCCGACGTCGGCGAGACCCGGATGGCGGTGCCCGAGGTCGACGAGCGGTACGCGCCGCTGCTCGACATCCTGCCGCTGCAACGGCTCGCGCTGTCCCTGGCGCTGGCCCGGGGCGAGGACCCGGACGCGCCGCGCGGCTTGAAGAAGGTCACGGCGACGATGTGAGGCCCGGCGTGGCACGCTGTGTGGCGTGTCCACCCTCCGTGACCTCGCCGAGGAGCACACCGCGCTCCGTCCGGCCGACATCGACCACCTGCACCGGATCGCCGGCGACTGGCAGTTGCTGTCCGACCTGTCCTTCGCCGACCTGCTGCTCTGGGTGCCGGTGGACGGTGACGGCACGTTCCTCTGCGTGGCCCAGGTCCGTCCCACCACCGCGCCGACCGCCTACCTGGACGACCAGGTCGGGCGCATCGTCGGCGGGGCCGAGGTGGCCCACCTGGAGGTGGCCCACCGCCAGGGACGGATCTGGCGCGAGGGCGACCCGGTCTGGTACGGCGACGTCCCGGCCCGCCACGAGGCGATCCCGGTCCGGCTGCGCACCGGCGACGGTGAGGCCGGCGAGGTGATCGCCGTGGTGGGCCGGGACACCAACCTGTCCACCGCCCGCACCCCCAGCCAGCTCGAACTGAACTACCTCACCACCGCCGACGACCTGGCCCAGATGATCGCCGACGGCACGTTCCCGCCGCCCCGGCACCCGGGCGAGACCACCTCGGCGCCCCGGGTCGGCGACGGCCTGGTGCGGCTCGACGCCAACGGCAAGGTCACCTACGCGAGCCCGAACGCGCAGTCCGCGTACCGCCGCCTCGGCTACGCCTCACATCTCGTCGGGGAGGACCTCGCCAAGCTGCACCGCCGGCTCGCGGGCGATCCTCTGGAAGGCACCGACGCGGGCAACGCCGTGCTCGCCGCGCTGCGCGGTGAGGCGCCACCCCGCCGGGAGATCGACGCCCGTGGCGCCACCATGCTCACCCGGGCGCTGCCGCTGATGCCCGCCGGAGTGCCGATCGGCGCGCTGGTCCTGGTCCGCGACATCACCGAGGTACGCCGCCGCGACCGCGCTCTGATCACCAAGGACGCCACCATCCGGGAGATCCACCACCGGGTGAAGAACAACCTCCAGACCGTCGCCGCGCTGCTGCGCCTCCAGGCCCGCCGGGTGGCCATGCCCGAGGCGCGGGTGGCGCTCGAAGAATCGGTACGCCGGGTCGCCTCGATCGCGCTGGTCCACGAGACGCTCTCCATGTCCAGCGACGAGGCGGTCGAGTTCGACGGCATCGTGGACCGGGTCGCCAGCGCCGCCACCGAGGTCGCCGCCACCGAGGTGAGCGTCGGTATGCGCCGCCGCGGCACCTTCGGCGTACTGCCCGCCGAGATCGCCACCTCGCTGGTGATGGTGCTCAACGAGTTGCTGCTCAACGCCGTCGAGCACGGCTTCCCGCCGGCAGACGAGGACGCCGGGCCCGCACCCGCGGACGCGCCCCGGCCCGAGGTGGTGGTCTCCACGCACCGGGCCCGCAAGCAACTGCACGTCGCGGTCACCGACAACGGCCGGGGACTGCCCGAGCAGTTCGACGCCGAGCGCGGCGGAAACCTGGGTCTCCAGATCGTCCGGGCGCTGGTGACCGGCGAGCTGCGCGGCACCATCGCGCTGCGCAACGGCGCCGACGGCGGCACCGAGGCGACCATCGTCGTACCGCTGGCCCGCGGCACCACCGACCGCCTCACCGGACGAGCAGGGCCACCGTGATCCCCGGGCGCGGCCACACCTGCCGCACCGTGTAGCCCGCGCGCAGCGCGTCGCCCTTCGCGCCCGGCACCGCCGCCAGCGGGTCCGCGCGCCGGCCGGTGACCACCAGCCAGACCCGGTCCACCCCGGCCAGGCAGCGCGCCGGATCGTCGCACTCCACGGCCCAGAGGCTCGCGTTCCGACGCTGGTCGCGGACCACGAGCACGTCGCGCGGCAACCTCGACCCCAGGTGGTACGCCATGCCCAGATCGGGGAACAGCCAGCCGTTGCGGGACGCGTAGACGATCGCGTCGCCCGGCCGCTGCTCGGCGCGGACGACCCCGGCGGCGCCCGCGTAGTCGACCGGTGCGCCGCGCGGCCACTCGTGGGTGCGGCGCAGGGCCGCCTGATCGGGCAGCCCGAGCAGCCCGGCCAGGACCACCACCGCGATTCCCGCCGCGATCCGTACGCGTGGCGACGTCGGCCCTTGCTCTGCTTCCCTGGGCGCGGCAGTGCGGCCGGCTGCGGCGGGTGTCGCCGTGCGCTCGGGTTTGGCGGGCGTCGCTGTTCCCGGTGTCCGGGCCGGCGCGGGAGTGACCCGCGCGGCAGCCAGCGCGGCGCCGGCCAGCACGCAGGCGAACGGCACGGTGAAGACGAGGTAGCGAGTCACCCAGAGCGGCACCGTCGTTCCGGCGGCGAAGACCAGCACCACCGGCAGCAGCACAGCGGCGGTGGGCAGCAGCGCCCGGCGACCCAGCCGGGCCGCGCCGAGCGCCGCGAGCGCGAGCACGAACCCGCCGACGACGCCGCTCTGCGACAGCGCGCCCGGTAGTGCCGCCAGGTCGGGCAGCCGCGCCGGGTCCACCCAGTCGAGCTGTCGACCGCGCTGCCCCCGGGCGACCAGCGCCAGCGGGGTGACGAGCACGACGACCGGCACCAGCGCCAGCAACCACCCGGCCAGCACCCGTCGGCCGGGCGCCGACGCCTCCCGAGCCTCGCCGGTCACGTCCTGCGGTTCCGCTTCCGGCGCGTCCGTGCCGTGCTCCCTTCTCCCGGGATGCGGTGACACCCGTGGCGTTCCACCGGCGCTCGATCTCGTGGCTGGGTGGAACGCTGTGGGTGTCTGCGGGGCGCCGTGACACCCGTGGCGTTCCACCGGCGCTCGATCTCGTGGCTGGGTGGAACGCCGTGGGTGTCTGCGGCGTGGCCGGCTCGCGTCGGGCATCTCGGCTCGGAACTGGCCGGGCGGATCGACGACCGCCGCGGGGCCACGTGCGGCGGTCAGCAGCACCACCACGGCGTGGGCGGCGAGCAGCGTGAGCGCGAGCAGGTGGAACAGGCCGAGCGCGGCGACCGCTGCGGCGTACCCCGCCCAGCGCCACCGCCCTCCTCGGCGCAGCGCCTCGACCAGCAGCAGCGTGGCCAGCACGGCGAGCAGGGTCGCGAGGGCGTACGGGCGGGCCTCCTGCCCGTACCGGGAGGTGACCGGCAGGACCGCGAACAGCAGTCCGGCCAGCAGCCCGGCGCGGCGGCCGACGAGCACCGCGCCGAGGCGGGCGGTGAGCGCGGCGGCCACTGCCATGGCCAGCGCCGACGGCAGCCGCAGTGCCGTCGGCGATGTGCCGGCAATCGCCGTCCAGGCATGCATGAGCAGGTAGTACGGCCCGGTGGCGGCGTCGATGGTGCGGGTCATCCGGGCCAGGTCGGAAAGCGGGCGGGTGGCCGCGCTCCAGGTGGCCAGCTCGTCCCGCCAGGGTTGGGCGTGCCCGATCCCGGCCAGCGTCACCACGAGCGTGAGCAGCCCCGGCACCACCCACACCGCCCAGCCGGGAAGGGCGCGAACAGACGCGGGCGGGAACCTTCTCACCCCCGTAGCGTCACACGCCCGCTCCCGCTCACCCGCCCGCTCCACCATTTCCCAATCAACGGTGCGGGGGCAGGGAGGGCGGGAGGGGGAAAGGTGTGAGTCGATCTCGGGGGGCCCGTGATGTGGGATCACAGTGCGGAGCTGTGGTCGCGCGGGGTGTGGTGTGGCAGCATGAGGCACATGACCGCCGCTGTCGTCCGCCGCTTCGTGGCTCGCCGCCACGTCGATTACGGCCGCGTGCGCAGCGCGATCTGTCCGGCCCACTGACGACGCCCGACCCTTCCGTCTCGGGCGCGTACTCGCGCCGGCCGTCAATCGACATCGCCGTCCACGGCCCTCTCCCGGGCCGGCCGCCGCGTCCGCGCTCGCAGCACCGCAGCAAGCAATGGAGGACGCCGCGATGGCGGTCAGCAGCACCCCGACCCGTCCCGACAGCCCGGCGCCTGCCGCCCGTGCGCCCCGCCGGCCACGCGGCGAGGGGCAGTGGGCGCTCGGGCACCGTGAGCCGCTCAACCCCAACGAGCGGATCAAGAAGGACGACGACCCGCTGAACGTGCGGGACCGGATCGAGAACATCTACGCCCACCGGGGTTTCGCCTCGATCGACCCGCAGGACCTGCGCGGCCGGTTCCGCTGGTGGGGCCTCTACACCCAGCGCAAGGCCGGCATCGACGGCGGGCGGACCGCGGTGCTGGAGCCGCACGAGCTGGAGGACGAGTTCTTCATGCTCCGGGTCCGGGTGGACGGCGGCCAGCTCAACCTGGCCCAGCTCCGGGTGATCGCGGACATCTCCCGCGAGTTCGCCCGGGACACCGCCGACATCACCGACCGGCAGAACATCCAGTACCACTGGATCCGGGTCGAGGACATGCCGGAGATCTGGCGCCGGCTGGAGGCGGTCGGCCTGCAGACCACCGAGGCGTGCGGCGACTGCCCCCGGATCGTGCTGGGCAGCCCGGTCGCCGGTGTGGCCCGGGACGAGGTGCTCGACCCGACCCCGGCGATCGACGAGATCGTCCGCCGGTACGTCGGCGACAAGGCGTACTCCAACCTGCCCCGCAAGTTCAAGACCTCGATCTCCTGGCTGGTCGACACGCCGTACGAGGCGAACGACATCTCCTTCCTCGGCGTGGAGCACCCGGAGCACGGACCCGGGTTCGACGTATGGGTCGGCGGCGGGCTCTCCACCAACCCGATGCTCGCCAAGCGGCTCGGCGTCTGGGTGCCGCTGCACGAGGTGCCGGACGTCTGGGCCGGTGTGGTCGGCATCTTCCGCGACTACGGCTACCGCCGGCTGCGCAGCCGGGCCCGGCTGAAGTTCCTGGTCGCCGACTGGGGCGTGGAGCGCTTCCGGGAGGTGCTGGAGAAGGAATACCTCGGCCGCGCGCTGCTCGACGGTCCGGCCGCTGACCTGCCGGCCAAGCCGGTCGACCACATCGGCGTGCACCAGCAGAGCGACGGCGCGAACTACGTGGGCGCCGCCCCGGTGGTGGGCCGCGTGTCCGGCACCCAGCTGGCGCAGCTCGCCGACGTGGTCGAGGCGCACGGCAGTGACCGGGTGCGGCTCACCCCGTACCAGAAGCTGCTCGTGCTGGACGTGGCGCCGGAGCGGACCGACTCGCTGGTGGCGGCGCTGCGCGGGATCGGCCTGGAGGCCCGGCCGTCGGCCTGGCGGCGCGGCACGATGGCCTGCACCGGCATCGAGTTCTGCAAGCTCGCCATCGTCGAGACCAAGCGGCGCGGCGAGGAACTGGTCGCGCGCCTGGAGGAGCGGCTGCGCGACTTCGACGCGGACATCTCCATCCACCTCAACGGCTGCCCGAACGCCTGCGCCCGCACCCAGGTCGCTGACATCGGGCTCAAGGGCCAGCTCGTGGTCGGCCCGGACGGCCGGCAGGTCGAGGGCTTCCAGGTGCACCTCGGCGGGGGCCTCGGCATGGCCCAGGGGCAGACCGCCGGCTTCGGCCGCAAGCTGCGCGGTCTGAAGACCACAGCCGATGAGCTTCCGGAGTACGTGGAACGGCTCGCCCGCCGCTACCTGGCCGGCCGGACCGAGGGTGAGACGTTCGCCAACTGGGTGATCAGAGCCGACGAGGAGGAGTTGCGATGAGCGACGCCAGATCTGCGCCTCTCTACTGCCCGTACTGCGGGGAGGAGGACCTGCGACCGCACGAGGCCGGACACGGCGCCTGGGAGTGCCACGCCTGCGCGCGGGTCTTCGCGGTGAAGTTCACCGGTCTGCTGAGCCGGGCGGTGAACCGGTGACCGGCCTCGTCTCCGCCGCCGGCCTCGGCCTGATCGGCCCGGGCGGGCCGGCCCGCCGCGACCCGGAGGAGTTGCGCGCGCTGGCCGAGGAGGCCGGCCGGGAACTGGCGGACGCGTCCGCGCTGGAGATCGCGCGCTGGGCGGTGGAGACGTTCGGTGAGCGGTTCTGCGTGACCAGCTCGATGGCCGACGGCGTGCTGGCGCACCTGGTCTCCCGGGTAGCGCCCGGCGTCGACGTGGTGTTCCTGGACACCGGGCTGCACTTCCCGGAGACGCTGCGGGTCCGCGACGAGGTGGCCCGGCGGATGCCGGTGCGGGTGCGCTCGATCCGGCCCCGGATGACTGTGGGCCAGCAGGACGGCCAGTACGGTCCGCGTCTGTTCAACAGGTCCCCGGACGACTGCTGCCAACTGCGCAAGGTGGAGCCGCTGGAGCGGGCGCTGTCCGGTTACGACGCCTGGGCCGCCGGGCTGCGCCGGGACGAGTCGCCGACCCGGGCGAACACGCCCGTGGTGGCCTTCGACGCGCGGCGCGGCAAGGTCAAGGTGAACCCGATCGCGGCCTGGACGCAGCGGGAGGTGGACGCCTACGTGGCCCGGTACGACATCCCGGTGAACGAGCTGTTCGCCCGCGGCTACGGCTCGATCGGCTGCTGGCCGTGCACGCGGCGGACCAGGGCGGGGGAGGACGCGCGCGCGGGGCGCTGGGCGATGTTCGAGAAGACCGAGTGCGGCCTGCACACCTGAGCGCGGGGCCACCGGTGGTGCTGGTGGCCCACGGCAGCCGTGACCCGCGAGCGGCCGAGGCGACCCGGGCGCTGGCCCGGGCCGTGGCGGCCACCTGGCCGGGCCGCCCGGTGCTGCCGAGCTGGCTCGACCACACCGATCCCGGGCCGGCCGAGGTGCTGCGCGGGCTGGCCGCCGCCGGTCACTCCCGGGCGGTCCTGGTGCCGCTGCTGCTGACCGCCGCGTACCACCGGAAGGTGGACATCCCGGCGGCGGTCGCGGAGGTCGGCGCGGACATCGAGGTACGGGTGACCGACGTGCTGGGGCCGACCGGCGACGGGGTGGACGGCGGGCTGCTGGACGGACTGCGCCGCCGCCTGGCGGAGGCGACCGGCGACGGGCCGGGCGGGCTGGACGCGGTGGTGCTGGCGGCGGCGGGTACCCGGGATCCGGCGGCGCGATCCTCCGTGGGCCGGGTCGCCGCGGCGTTCGGTGCCGGGCTGGGTGTGCCCTGCCGCGTCTCGTACGCCTCGGCGGCACCCCCGGAGGTCGGCGGCGCGGTGGCGCGCCTGCGCGCGGCGGGCGCCCGCCGGGTCGCGGTGGCCGCCTACTTCCTGGCCCCGGGCCGGTTCCACGACGGGGTACGCGCGGCGGCCCGGTCAGCCGGCGCGGTGGCGGTGGCGGATCCGCTGACCGACCTGCCGGAGCTGGCCGACCTGGTCCGGCGGCGGGTGGACGCGGTGCCGGGCTGACCGGTCCGGAAACAGCAGAACGCCCCGGCCGGAATCCCGGCCGGGGCGTCAGCGTGTACGGGTCAGGCGGAGTGAGCGCGCAGCACCCGGAGACCGCCGCGGCGCTTCACCGCGCGACGCTCCTCCTCGCTCATCCCACCCCAGACACCGGCGTCCTGACCGGACTCCAGCGCCCACTGCAGGCACTGGTCGGTCACGGGGCAGCGCCGGCAGACGGCCTTCGCCTGCTCCACCTGCAGGAGGGCCGGACCGGACGTCCCGATCGGGAAGAACAGCTCCGGGTCCTCGTCGCGGCAGACCGAATCGTGGCGCCAGTCCATGGCGGCAACACTCCTCATTCTTGGTGGCTGGTCAATAACGCTTCGTTGCTATTCCTATATGCGTCCGCATTGCCGAATGGTGACGGTCAGCATCCATCAATTCGGCGCAGCGTGAGCAGGCTGTGGGGTGCCGGACCTGTTGGAACAGCTCAACCGAACGAGCATATCCAGGCAATGTCCCGGCAACACGAGTTCGCTTGTGAATACTTTCACGAACGACAGCGATGTCAAGGGTGACGCTCGGAAAAACTCCGAACAGTGAGCGGGCTCACCACCCATTTGTCCGGGTTTGCCAGTGCCCTGGTTACCCGGCGTGCCACAGTCGATAATCAATGTAGTACGTTCCGCGTGACGTTGCTGACATTTCCGGCACCTTCCTCGGCGTGGCGGCCACCGCACCCGCGCGGCGGGGGGTCCGCGTCAACCGACAGGGATACCCGAGGCCTAGCAGATTACTCTCAGTGCGGCCGGAACGGACGTGAACCGGACTTTCTCCCGCTCGCCGAGATAGTCCCCGTCCAGCTGGAACGACAACGGGCGCTCCGAGACGAGCGTGAACTCCGCCACGTCGTGCAGCCGCAGCACCTGCTTACCGTGCGGATCCGGTCGCTTCGAGAAGAACTGGGTCGCCGTACGGGCCGTGCTGGCCACCCGCAGCCGCCGCAGCGCGAGCACGTCGAGCCCCAGGTCGAAGGACGCCTCCGGGTTCGGATTGATCTCCCGGTCGCCCAGGTACGTCCACGGCGCGGTGTTCTGGATGATCGCGGTGGCCAGCCCCGTGGCGGGCGCCTCACCCGGGCGCTCCAGCGTGATCGACGGGTGGCGGCGGTCCGAGCCGACGAAGTACTGACTCGCGGTGGAGCGGAAGTAGAGCGCCGGTGTGGAGACGCGACCCCGCTTGCGGGCCTGTTCCACCCGGCGGATGACCGCCGCGTCCAGCCCGAAGCCGGCGCAGAACGTGAAGTAGCGGTCGTCCGCCCGGCCCAGCCCGATCGTGCGGGAGCGGCCCAGCCGCAGCCCTTCCAGGATCATGCTGGTGCCGTCGGGCCACTCCCGGGGCAGCCCGAGCGCGCGGGCGAAGACGTTCGTCGAACCGCCCGGCACGGTGGCCAGCGCGGGCAGCCGCTCGGCCGAGGTCTGCCCGGTACGGAACGTCGGCGGCTCCGCCGCCATCAGGCCGTTCACCACCTCGTTGACGGTGCCGTCACCGCCGAGCGTGACGACCAGGTCGACGCCCTCCTGGGCGGCCTCCCGGGCGAGATCCGTGGCGTGGCCCCGTCGGCGGGTGTAGCGCACCGACAGGTCGACTTCACTGCGCAACGCCCGGACCAGCACGTCCCGGCTGCGCTCGCTGGTGGTGGTGGCCTTCGGATTGACCACCAGGACGGCCCGCATGGGCGGCACAATACCGCGCCTACCCACCGGTATCGTGGCGGCCGTGACGATCGACTCCGACCCGCTCCCCGGCACGCTGCGCGCGGCGGTGCTCCTGCTACGTGCCCAGGCGGTGGCGCTGGGGCTGATCGCGGTGTGGCTCATCTGGTCCGACCTCACCGCCGAGACGACGGATCTGACCTCGGCGCTGCTGGTGACCGTCTTCGCCGTCGGCGGCGCGGTGGCGCTCTGGGCGCTCGGCGGCGCGCTGTCCCGCCGCCGGGCCGGAGCCCGCGCACCGGCCATCGTGCTCCAGCTCATGCTGCTGCCGGTCGGCTGGTTCATGATCGAGGGCGGGATGGGCTGGCTCGGGGTGCCGTTGATCGCGCTCGGGATCGGCATGGTCGGGCTGCTGGTGAGCGGTCCGACCAACCGCGCGCTGGGCTTCGGCGAGCCGGCCCGCTGAACGCGATCCGCCTCGGTCCGGCCCCTGTCGGCAGGCGAGGACCGGGCCGAGCCGGTCAGTAGCCGCCGGCGCGGCGGGTCAGCAGCGAGATGGTGGCCCGGCCGCCGGACGCGTGGGCGTTCGCCCCGGTGGTCAGTGCCGTCAGCACCTTCCACGCGAACGACGACTCGGACGGGAGCGTGGCGCCCCGGACCGTCGGCACCGTCACCTCGACGGCGAGCGCGTCCTCGGTGACCGCGAACCGGCACTCCAACTCGGCGTCGCGGGTGGCGATGGCGAGCAGCATGGCGCACGCCTCGTCGACGGCGATACGCAGATCCTCGATCTCGTCCAGGGCGAACTGGAGCCGGGCCGCGAGGCCGGCCGTGGCGGTGCGGAGCACGCCGAGGTAACCACCGTCGGCGGGCACGGTGAGATGGACGACGTCGTCGTCGGTCGTCGGGTGCCCGGTCAGTTGAGTCACGGCTCCTCCCCCCGGAGCGGAACTCTACCCGGTCAGGGGGCGGGCCGCGTGGGCGCGGCCGTCGCGTGCGTGGCGAGCTCGCGCAACGCCGGCCCGGCCAGGCGGTACGGGGTCCACTCGTCCATCGGCGTGGCGCCGATCGCGGCGTAGAAACGGGCCGCCGGGTTCCAGTGGATCATCCACCACTCCAGCCGCTGGTAGCCGCGCTCGACGCATATCGCGGCGAGCGTGGCGAGCAGCATCCGGCCCGCGCCGGTGCCTCGGGCGGCCGGGCGGACGTAGAGGTCCTCCAGGTAGATGCCGTGCACGCCGGCCCAGGTGGAGAAGTTGAGGAACCAGAGCGCGAAACCGACCGGCCGGCCGGACGCGTCGACGGCGACGTGGCCGTACAGCGCCGGGGAGGGGCCGAACAGGGCCGCGTCGAGCTGCTCGGAGGTGAGGTGGCACTGCTCGGGGGCGCGCTCGTACTCGGCGAGTTCGTGCACCATGACGACGACGGCCGGTACGTCCTCGGGACGTACCGGCCGGATCGTCGGAGTGCCGTCGGGCGACGACGTCACGCCTGCTTGGTCTCCCAGAAGATCTTCGAGATCTCGTCGATCTTCGCCAGCAGCTCGTCGGCCTTCGCCGGGTCGGTGCCACCCTTGGCGCCGGCTGCGCCGGCCAGCTTGGTGGCCTCGTTGAACAGCTGGTGCAGGTGCGGGTACTTCTCGAAGTGCGGCGCCTTGAAGTAGTCGGTCCAGAGCACCCACAGGTGGTGCTTGACCAGCTCCGCACGCTGCTCCTTGATCAGGATGGCGCGGGTACGGAACTCCGGGTCGGTGTTGGCCTGGTACTTCTCGCAGATCATTTTGACCGACTCGGCCTCGATCCGGGCCTGGGCCGGGTCGTATACGCCGCAGGGCAGGTCGCAGTGAGCGCTGGCCGTCACCCGGGGCGTGAGGATGCGGGGAAGGCGCATCAGGGTCCTCCATGGGTTGTTTGCGATGATCCAAGACGACATTACTCCTGGAGACGCCTTCCGGGGCTGGGAGGTGACATGACGCCCACCGGTGAACCTCCGGCTCTGCGCGGCCCGCTGGTGCCGGTGCTGGTGACCGGCCCGTCCATGTCCCCGACCCTGCGTCACGGCGACGCGGTGCTGGTCCGCACCGGAGGCCGGCCGGTACGCCCCGGGGACGTCGTCGTCGCGGTGTTCCGCAGCCGTCCCGACCTGCTCGTCGTCAAGCGGGCGGTGGAACCCCGCGACGGCGGATGGTGGTTGCGCGGCGACAACGAGTTCGTCACCGACGACTCCCGGGCGTACGGCGTGGCCGACGTCCGGGGCCGGGTGGTGGCACGCTGGTGGCCGCGTCCGGGACGGGTCAGGGGACGGTGACGACCGGAGCGGATATGACCCCGCTCACATACTGGGTGCCGAAGCGTGACTATGCTCGAAAAGTGCCCGGGTGACCCCCGCACCGCCGCGCCGACGGTCGCTGACCAGCGCTGACCACGCCGGCCGGTCCGTCTGCTCGACAGATCCTGGAGTCACCATGTCTTCGTCCACCCCGGACCCCGCCGATCCCGTCTTCCGCCTGCACGTGGGCGGCAAGATGGCAGTCGCCTCCACCGTGCCGCTGACCAGCCGCGAGGACCTCTCCCTCGCGTACACCCCGGGTGTCGCCCGGGTGTGTGAGGCGATCGCCGCCGACCCCGCGCTCGTCGACACCTACACCTGGGTGTCGCACACCGTCGCCGTGGTCACCGACGGCTCCGCCGTACTCGGTCTGGGCAACATCGGCCCGCGCGCCGCGATGCCCGTGATGGAGGGCAAGGCGGTGCTGTTCAAGCAGTTCGGCGGCGTGGACGCGGTGCCGGTCTGCCTGGACACCCAGGACGTGGACGAGATCGTCGCGACGGTCAAGGCGCTCGCGCCCTCGTTCGGCGGCATCAATCTGGAGGACATCAGCGCCCCGCGCTGCTTCGAGGTGGAGCGCCGGCTCGACGAGGCGCTGGACATCCCGGTCTTCCACGACGACCAGCACGGCACCGCGATCGTGGTGCTCGCCGCGCTGCGCAACGCCGCGACGCTGCTCAACCGCAAGCTCGGCGACCTGCGGGTGGCGGTCAGCGGCGCGGGCGCGGCCGGGGTGGCGGTCACCAAGATGCTGATCGCCGGTGGCGTCGACCCGGACCGGGTGGTGGTGTGCGACTCGCGCGGCATCATCGGCCGGCACCGCGAGCTGACCGGCACCAAGGCCGAGCTGGCCGAGATCACCAACGCCGAGGGCCGGCAGGGCGACATCACCGAGGCGCTGCGCGACGCGGACGTGCTCGTGGGCGTCTCCGGCGGCCAGATCCCGGAGGCGGCGGTGGCCGGCATGGCCCCCGGCGGCATCGTGTTCGCGCTGGCCAACCCCACCCCCGAGGTGCACCCCGAGGTGGCCGCCCGGCACGTGGCGGTTGTCGCCACCGGGCGCAGCGACTACCCGAACCAGATCAACAACGTGCTCGCGTTCCCCGGCGTCTTCCGGGGCGCGCTGGACGCCGGGGCCACCCGGATCACCGACTCGATGAAGGTGGCCGCCGCCGACGCCATCGCCGGCGTGGTGGCCGAGTCGCTGACCGCCGACGCGATCGTGCCCTCGCCGCTGGACCCGCGAGTCGCCCCGGCGGTCGCCGAGGCGGTCGCGGAGGCCGCCCGCCGCGACGGGGTCGCCCGCCGCTGAGAGGTAGGGAAGGGCCCTTCTCCACGCCTCCGGCGGCGGAAGGGCCCTTCTTAACTGCTGCTCAGCTTGTTACCGTGCCGATCATGCGTGCTGCCTTCGCCTCGGCCTTCGACCCCGACAACCCGCTCGCCGCGCTCGCCGTCGGCGACCGCCCCGAGCCGACCCACCAGCAGGACGACTGGGTCACCGTGCGGGTCCGGGCCAGCTCGCTGAACCACCACGACCTCTGGTCGCTGCGCGGCGTGGGCCTGACGGCCGACCAGCTTCCGATGATCCTCGGCTGCGACGCGGTCGGCACCGACCCGGACGGAAACGAGGTGGTCATCTACCCGGTCGTGCCCACCCCGGGTGACCCGCGCGGGGTCTCCATCCTCTCCGAGCACTACCAGGGCACGTTCGCCGAGCTTGTCGCCGTACCCCGGATGAACCTGCTGCCGCTGCCCGACGGCCTGTCGGCGACCGACGCGGCGTGCCTGCCCACGGCCTGGCTCACCGCCTGGCGGATGCTGACCACCAAGGGCCGGGTCGCCGACGGCGAGTCGGTGCTGGTCCAGGGCGCCGGCGGTGGCGTGGCCACCGCGGCGGTCGCGCTCGGCGTCGCGCTCGGCAAGCGGGTGTACGCGACCAGCCGCGACGCGGCCAAGCGGGAGCGGATCACCGAGCTGGGCGCGACCGCGCTGGAGCCCGGCGCGCGGCTGCCGGAACGGGTCGACGTGGTGGTCGAGACGGTCGGCGCGGCCACCTTCGACCACTCGCTGAAGTCGGCCGCCCCGATGGCCCGGATCGTGGTCTCCGGCGCCACCGCCGGGCACGAGCCGAAGGTCAACCTGCGCCGGGTCTTCGCCATGCAGCTGGAGATCCTCGGCACCTCGATGGGCACGCCGGGCGAGCTGACCGAGCTGCTCGCCTTCTGCGCGGAGCACGAGGTGCGCCCGGTGGTCGACCGGGTGGTGCCGTTCAGCGAGATCTCCGAGGCGTTCGCCCGGCTGCACTCCGGCGACGTCTTCGGCAAGGTGGTCGTCGACCACACCGCCTGAGGTGGACCGCTTGTGAGGGAGGGCCGCTTCTCTACGGAGTAAGGGGCCCTTCCTCACAGGCGGTCGTCGAGGGTGGCCAGGCCGCCCCGGGTCGCGTCGGCGGGCAGGCGCTTCTTCGCCGCCGGGTCGCCGTAGAGCGTCCAGCGGAGGAACTCGACAGTGGTGTCGGCGACCACGCCGATCGCCTTGCCGTCGCCGAGCAGTGCCCGGCCGTGGTCACCCTTGGGCAGGCTGAGCATCGCCTTCGGCCACGGCACCGCGTCGTACACGGCCTTGCCCGCCGCGTACGACACCACCTCGTCGGCCTCGCCGTGCACGAACAACTGCGGCGCGGCGGCGCCGGCGAACGCGGTGCCCACGCCGAGGGCGGTGCCGGCGAAGACGATGCCCGCGTCCAGTCGCTCGTCCCGGCTCGCGGTGAACAACCCGATAGTGGTCACGCCGCCGGCGCTGTGCCCGGTCGCGGCCACCCGCTCCGGGTCCAGCCGGCCGCGCAGCGGGTCGCCCGCCTTCTCACCGAGCGCGAGCACCCGGGTCAGCACGTACGACACGTCGGCCGGCTGGTTGAGCACGTCCAGCGGGTTTCCGTCGCCGCCCCGCGAGGTGTGCGGGAAACGTGGCGCGGCGACCACGAAACCGGCAGCCACCCAGCGGGTCAGCAGCGCCTGGTAGTCCTCCGGCCGGGCACCCAGCCCGTGGCTGAACAGCACCACCGGGAACTTCCCGTCCGCTGCCGGGGCGGAGCGCTCGACCGCGCCACCGGCGGCGCCCGCCGCCGGGTACCAGAGCGTCACCGGCAGCGGCCGGTCGCCGTCGCGGTTCAGCTTCACCTGGCGTACGCCGACCGCGAAGCGCTCCGCGGGCGCCTTGCCGGCGGGCACCTGCGGGGCGGCTGAGCTCGTCGTCGGCGGGGTGTCGGGAGTGGGCCGCTCGGCGGGGGTGGCCGGCCGCTCCGAGCAGCCGGTGAGGGCGGCGGAGAGCAGAGCGGCGGTGACGAGGGCGGCGGGACGACGGCGCATGGACTCGATTGTGCCTCGCGATCCCGGCCACCAGTCCCGGTCAGCGCAGCGGGTGACCGCCCGTTGACGCCCGGAGACGGGCCAGGTCGGCGGCGTCCTTGGCCCGGCGGGGGCGCTCCGGCATCCAGACCGGGAACATCTCCTTGAACTCGATCTGAGCGGCAGCGCTGATCACCGGCGCCGACAGCGCGCCGATCCGCCCGGGCGGGCCGCCCAGCATCCCGTCGGGCAGGGGGGTGCCGGCCCACGGTCCGGCGCCGACGACGACCCGGCCGTCCGCGTCCAGGTCCAGGTACGCGAAGCTCAGCTCGACGTCGCCGCGGAGCAGGTCGAGCTGTGTGGCCGGCGGCATGCGGGGGTCGGGCCGCCAGCCGAGCGCGCCGAGCCGGTCGGCCAGCGGTTCGGCGTCGCGCCGCCAGCAGTACCAGTCGACGTCGACGTGCGGCCGGGTCACCTCGCCGAGGTGCAAGTCCATCGCCCAGCCGCCGCGCAGCCACACCTCGATCCCACCGGCGCGGCTGACGCCGACGACCTCCCGGATCGCGCCCAGTTGCCGCCCCTCCAACCCGTCCACCCCGCGCACGCTACCGGTCGCTCTCCCCCTCCCGCCCACACCCGGTCGATCAATGGGTTGGCGGCGCCGGATGTCCGGATTGTCCCATCAACTTCATGATGGAGGGGGAGGGACGGCGGTGCGTCAGGTGGGGAGGGAGCGGGTCGTGAAGGTGGTGGTGTCCGGCGCGGTCGCGCCGGTGGGGAGGCGGTGCAGGGCCTCGCGGTCGGCGTAGAGCGTCCAGCGCAGGAAGTCGGTGGTGCTGGTCAGCACCTGGGCGAAGCCCGGCCGCCCCGGCGTCAGGTACTCGCCGTGGCCCTGACCGGTCAGGCTCAGGAAGGCGGCCGGCCCGAGACAGCGGGCGTACGCGGCCCGGCCGATCGACTCCGGCACGATCCGGTCGGCGCTTCCGTGCACGAACAGCATCGGCGCGAGCGGCCGGGAGAGGCCGGCGACCATCCGGCCACCGGCGATCACGATTCCGGCCCGCAACGGGGACGGGTGCCCGGAGGCGAACATGCCGAGCGTGGTGTGACCGCCGGCCGAGTGCCCGGCGGCGGCGAACCGGTCCACCGCCATGTGCGCCCCGAGCGGGTCCCCGGGACGGGCGCCCAGCCGGACCAGGTGGCGGACCAGCCGCCAGGCGTCGGCGGGCTGGTTGCGTACGTCCTCGCGGGTGAAGTTGCGGGCGCGCTGGTTCGTACGCGGATACGTGGGCGCGACCACCACGAAGCCGGCGGCGGCCCAGCGGCTGGTCAGCGCCGCGTGCAGGGCGGGCAGGCTGCGCAGGCCGTGGCTGTAGAGGACCACCGGGAACCGGCCGGCCGCGAACGGCGCGCCCGGCCGGACGCGCGGTCCGCTCTCCGGGCGAGGGCCGTCCGGTACGGCGTGGCCGGAGCCGGCGGGAACCGGGCCGGCGGACGGGCCGGGCGGCACGGCCGAGGTGGCGCCCGATCGACCGATCGCGGCTCGTGCGCGACCGGGCGCGACGGCAGCGGAACCGGTCGAGACGGGTGTGCGCGGCGGTCTGACCGTGTCCGGCGGCATGCCCGGCAGGTCGGCCGGGTACCAGACGGTGACCGGCAGCGGCCGGATGCCGTGCGGGTCGAGCGTGAACTGTCGCATCCCGACCGCGTACGGGCGGTCCGGCGCGGGCCGGATGCCGGCCGGGGCCGGGTCGGGGGCAGGGGCGGCCGTGCCGCAGCCGGCCAGCAGCGCCGTCGTCAGCACGGCGACCAGCCGTAGTCCCCTCACACCTGCACGGTAGGCGGCCGGACGGGCCATCCGCGCCCGCCGTCCGGCCGGGCCGTGCCTCCACCGGCCGGACCGGATCCGCGCGCGACCGGACGGCCGGCACGACACCGGCCCGGCGGGACGGTGCCGGTCGGCGGGCTTCGCTAGGGTCACGCCCATGGCTGAGAACCAGACGGACCCGAGCGGCAACACGGCGCAGTTCCGTGCCTTCGTCAACACGCCCGAGCCGGCTGCGGCGGCGTCACGTCCGTCGCGCCTGCCCCTGATCGCAGGCGTCGCCGTCGCCGTCGTGGTGGTCGTCGCCCTGGTCGTCTGGCTGGCTCTCCGCTAGCCGCCAGGGCCCGTCGGCCTCCTGCTTGCCGCCGCGGTCAGCGGTCGGCGGCGAGCACCTCACGGGTCTCGCGGGCGATCTCCCGCTCCTCGTCGGTGCCGACCACGAGCACCGCCACCTCCGCGCCGTCCGGGGAGACGACCCGGTCGCCCCGGCCGTCGTTGCGCGCCGGGTCGACGGCGATGCCCAGCCGCTCCAGCCCGGCCAGCGACGCGGCACGGACCGGTGCGGCGTGCTCCCCGACCCCGGCGGTGAAGGCGATCGCGTCGACCCGGCCGAGCAGCGCGTAGTACGCGCCCACGTAGCCGGTGATCCGGCGGCAGTAGACGTCGAACGCCAGCGTCGCGTCCGGGTCACCGGCGTCGCGGCGGGCCAGTACCTCCCGCATGTCGTTGACGCCGGTCAGCCCGAGCAGGCCGCTGCGGTGGTTGAGCAGGTCGTCGATGTCGTCCACGACCATGCCGCCCTCGCGGCGCAGGTGGAAGATGACGGTCGGGTCGAGGTCGCCGCTGCGGGTGCCCATCACCAGGCCCTCCAGCGGGGACATGCCCATCGAGGTGGCCACGCTGCGCCCGCCCTGTACGGCACACGCGCTCGCCCCGTTGCCCAGGTGCAGCGTGATGGTGTTGATCTCGTCGTACGGGCGGTCGAGCAGGTCGGCGACGCGACGCGAGACGTACGCGTGCGAGGTGCCGTGGAAGCCGTAGCGGCGTACGCCGTAGCGCTCGGCGGTGTCCTTGTCGATCGCGTACGTGGCGGCGGCCTCGGGCAGCGTGTGGTGGAACGCGGTGTCGAAGACCGCCACCTGCGGGGTGTCCGGCAGCGCCTCCAGTGCGACCCGGATGCCGGCGAGGTTGGCCGGGTTGTGCAGCGGGGCCAGCGGCACGAGATCCTCGATCGCGGTGACGACAGCGTCGTCGACGCGTACCGGCGCGCTGAACTTCCGCCCGCCGTGCACCACCCGGTGACCGACGCCGGCCAGCCCGGTCAGGTCGAGCCGGCCGATGATCTCCCGGACCGCGCTCTCGTGGTCGGCCGGCCCGCCGCCCGGTTCGCCGATCCGCTCGACAGTGCCCTTGTCCAGGACGTCGTCGCCGTCGTACAGCCGGTACTTGACCGACGAGGATCCGCTGTTGAGGACCAGGATGCGGCTCATTCCGACGCCTCCACGGCGGCCTGGATGGCGGTGATCGCCACCGTGTTGACGATGTCCGGAACGGTAGCGCCCCGGGACAGGTCGTTCACCGGCCGGCGCAGGCCCTGCATGACCGGCCCGACCGCCACCGCCCCGGCCGACCGCTGCACCGCCTTGTACGTGTTGTTGCCGGTGTTCAGGTCCGGGAAGATGAACACGGTGGCCTGCCCGGCGACCGGGCTGTCCGGCAGCTTGGTGGCCGCCACCTGCGGGTCGATCGCCGCGTCGTACTGGATCGGCCCCTCGACGAGCAGGCCGGGCCGGCGTTCCCGGACGAGCGCGGTGGCCGCTGCGACCTTCTCCACGTCGGCGCCGGAGCCGGAGCTGCCGGTGGAGTACGACAGCATCGCCACCCGCGGCTCGATGCCGAACCGGGCCGCCGTGTCGGCCGACGAGATGGCGATGTCGGCGAGCTGGTCGGCGTCCGGGTCGGGGTTGACGGCGCAGTCGCCGTACACCAGCACCCGGTCGGCGAGCAGCATGAAGAAGACGCTGGAGGCGACGGAGACGCCGGGCACGGTCCGGATGATCTCGAACGCGGGCCGGATGGTGGCGGCAGTGGTGTGGGTGGCGCCGGAGACCATGCCGTCGGCGTGGCCGGTCTGCACCATCATCGTGCCGAAGTAGTTGGGCTGCGCCACGATGTCGTGCGCCAGCTCGACGGTGACGCCCCGGTGGGCGCGCAACCGCGCGTACGCCTCGGCGAACTCGTCCCGCCACGGACTCGTCAGCGGGTCGACGACCTGGGCGTCACCGAGGTCGACGCCCAGTTCCCGGGTCCGCCGGGCGATCTCGTCCGGGCGGCCGAGCAGTGTGAGTTCGGCGACGCCCCGGCGCAGCAGCACCTCCGTCGCGCGCAGGATCCGCTCGTCGGCGCCCTCGGGCAGCACGAGCCGGCGGCGCTGGGCGCGGGCCCGGTCGATCAGGTCGTTCTCGAACATCAGCGGGGTGACCCGCGCGGAGCGGCTGACCCGCAGCCGGCGGGCCAGGTCGTCGGTGTCCACGCAGCGCTCGAACGCGCCGAGCGCGGCCTCGACCTTGCGCGGGTTGGCGGTGCTGGGGCGACCCTCGATCCGGCTGGACGCGGACACCGTGTCGTAGCTGTCGCTCGGCACCGACAGCACGGGCAGCCCGGTGTTCATCCGTTCGACCAGCCGCATCGCGCGCGGGTCGGGCTGCTCGCCGAGCGTGAGCACCAGCCCGGCCAGCGACACCTGCCCGGCCACGTGCGCGGCGCCGGCGGCCACCAGCAGGTCCGCCCGGTCGCCCGGGGTGATCACCAGCGCCCCGTCGGTGAGGTGGTCCAGCAGCGTCGGCACGTGCGCCGCGCCCACCACGTAGTCGAGCACGTCGCGGTCGAGCGCGGTCTCGTCGCCGGTGAGCACCGTGCCGCGCAGCGCCGCCGACACCTCGGCCACCGTCGGCGCAGACACGGTCGGCACCTCCGGGATCGCGTACGCGGGCACCGGCAGCTCGGGCAGCGTCATCGGCTCCGGCACGCGGTTGGCCAGCGCCGCGATCACCGTCGCGCCGAGGTCGACCAGATCGTGGTACGCGCCACGCAACGCCGCCGCGATCGTGTCGGGCGTCTGCCCGAACCCGTCCACCACGGGCACCACGACGCTGCCGAACTCGGTCGCCAGCCGGGCGTTGAAGGCCAGCTCGCGCGGGCCGGTGCCGTCGCCGTAGGCGAAGTCGCTGCCGACCACCACTATCGCCGGGCAGCGCCGCTCGACCTCCCGGTAGCGGGTGACGATCCGGGAGATCAGCTCCTCCCGCCGGCCGTCCGCGACGAGCGCGCTCGCCTCGGCGTACGTGGCGCCGTACAGCTCGTCGACCGGCAGTTCCATCCGGTAGCGCTCGGTGAGCAGGGCGAGGATCGGGTCGGCGCCGTCGCCGGCGACGAGCGGCCGGAACGCGCCTATCCGTTCCACCTGTCGGGACAACAGCTCGGCCAGCCCGAGCGCCACTGTCGATTTTCCCCCACCCGAACCAACGCCGGTCAGGTACACGCTGCGCGCCACGGCACCCAACCTACAAGATCGCGGTCAGTGTTGCCTGTTCTGCCTGGTCATACCGGCTAGCCGGGGGAGAAGGCGGAAATTTTTCGCATCTACACTTGGTCGCGTGGAAGGCCCGACCGCGCTGATTCCCGTCGTACCGGAATCGCCCCCCGTCTTCGTCGACCCCAGCGGGCGGCGACGCCGGCGGCTGCGTCGTCTCGCCTACTGCGCCGGCGCGGCGGGTGTGATCTACACGATCATGGTCGGGGTCAGCTTCGCCGGTGGGCCGATCACCCCGGCCACCGTGATCCCGTTCGTCGAGGAGACCACCGAGCAGCGGCTGCCGTCGCCGAAGCCACCCGCGTCGCCGGCACCCGCTGTCACCCGCCCCACGCCGGACACCCCTGCCGGCATCCGTACCGCCCCGGCGCGGGCGCCGGTCCCCTCCGTCACCCCCGGCGGCACGGTCCCGCCGAGCCCTCGGTCCGCACGGCCGACCCGGAGCGCCCCGAGCGCGCCCACAGTCACCCGCCCCGCGCCGGCCACCACCGCGCCGCCCACCGCCCCCACCGCCGGGGTGCCGCCGCCGGTTGTCGATCCGCCGCCCGCCGTCGACCCGCCCGCCGATCCCGTCGCGCCGGCCGCGCCCGCCGATGACTGACCAGGCGCCCGCCCGGCAGCCGACAGGTGACCAGCCCACCGTTCCGCTCGACGCCCGACACGTGCACGCCGTCCGCCGGCACCGGGCCGGAGCGCGGCCGGACGACGAGCCCACAGTCGTCCTGGACGCCCGGCGGATCACCGGCCCGCGCCGCTCCCGCCGGCGTCTGCTGCCCCGGCCGAGCTGGACCCTGGTCGTCATGGTCATGGTGATCCTGGCCGGCCTGCTGTTCGTCGAGGCGTACACGAACGCCGCGTTCGTGCCCGACAACCGGGTGAAGCCCGGCAGCCAGCGGGAGGTCCCCAGCTCGGTGATCGGGGGCGGCCCGATCGTCAACGTCAGCCCCGAGGGCCGGACCCAGTCGCACCGCCTGCCGGCACGTACCGTCGCGCTCACCTTCGACGACGGGCCCGACCCCCGCTGGACGCCCGAGGTGCTGCGCGTCCTGGACAAGTACCAGGTGAAGGGCACCTTCTTCGTCATCGGCTCGCAGGTCGTCCGCAACCCGGACGTGACCCGCCGGCTGGTGGCCGAGGGCCACGAACTGGGCGTGCACACATTCACCCACCCCGACCTGGCCGCGCTGCCGGAGTGGCGGCGGGAACTGGAGTACGCGCAGACCCAGCTCGCCGTCGCCAGCACCACAGGTGTCCGCCCGTCGCTGCTGCGCTTCCCGTACTCGTCCCGCGCGGACGCCTACAGCGACCGGGACTGGCCGATGCTGCGGCAGGCGGGTCAGCTGGGCTACCTCACAGTGGTCAACGACGTCGACAGCCGGGACTGGGAACGTCCCCCGGTCGAGGAGATGGTCGCCAACGCGACGCCGGCCGGCACGGCCGGCACCGTCGCGCTCTGGCACGACTCGGGCGGCGACCGGTCCGGCACCGTGGCCGCGCTGGACCGGTACATCCCGATGATGCTGGAACGCGGCTACCGCTTCACCACAGTCAGCGAGGGGCTCAACCAGACATTCGCGGCGGCCGGCGTCTCCGGCCCGGTCGGCGGGCAGACGGCGGCCCCGCTCGGCGAGCGGTGGCGGGGGCACATGCTGGTCGGCGCGGTACGCGTGGCCGACGGCATGTTCGGAGTGCTCGGCGTCTTCTTCCTGCTCGTCGGCGTGCTCACTGTGGGCCGGGCGCTGCTGCTGTTCGTCGTGGCGCCACGGCACGCGCGCCGCCGCCGTCGCCGCGACTGGTCGTGGGGTCCACCGGTCACCGAGCCGGTCTCGGTGATCGTGCCCGCGTACAACGAGCGGGAGGGCATCGCCGCGGCGGTCCGCTCGCTGGCCCTGGGTGACCACCCCGGCGGCATCGAGGTGGTGGTGGTCGACGACGGCTCGACCGACGGCACCGCCGACCTCGTGGCGGCGCTGCGCCTGCCGAACGTCCGGGTCGTGCGCAAGCCCAACGGCGGCAAGCCCAGCGCGTTGAACACGGGCGTCGCGCTGGCCCGGCACGACCTGATCGTCATGGTCGACGGCGACACGATCTTCGAGCCGGACTCGGTCCGCCGGCTGGTCCAGCCGTTCGCCGACCCCCGGGTGGGCGTGGTCGCCGGCAACGTCAAGGTCGGCAACCGCCGCGGCCTGATCGCCAAGTGGCAGCACATCGAGTACGTCATCGGCTTCAACCTCGACCGCCGCCTCTACGAGACGCTGCGCTGCATGCCCACCGTCCCCGGGGCGATCGGCGCGTTCCGGCGTCAGGCGCTGGAGCAGGCCGGCGGCATGCCCGACGACACGCTGGCCGAGGACACCGACGTCACCATCGCCATCGGCCGGGCCGGCTGGCACATCGTGTACGAGGAGAGCGCCCGCGCCTGGACCGAGGCGCCGACCACGATCGGCCAGTTGTGGAAGCAGCGCTACCGGTGGAGCTACGGCACCATGCAGGCGATGTGGAAGCACCGGCGCTCGGTGACGCAGAGCGGTCCGTCGGGCCGCTTCGGCCGCCGGTGCCTGTCGTTCCTGACCCTGTTCGGCGTGCTGCTGCCGCTCGCCGCCCCGGTGATCGACCTGCTCGCCGTCTACGGGCTGGTCTTCCTGGACCGCAGCGACACGGTGGTGGCCTGGCTGGCGATGCTGGCGCTCCAGTTCCTCACCGCGGTGCTGGCCTTCCGGCTGGACCGGGAGAAGCTCGGCGTGCTCTGGGTGCTGCCCCTGCAGCAGTTCGTCTACCGCCAGGTGATGTACCTGGTGCTGCTCCAGGCGGTCGGCACCGCGCTCACCGGCGGCCGGCTGGGCTGGCAGAAGCTGCGGCGTACCGGAGGCCTCCGGGTCACCGGGCAGGGCGCGACCGGCTGAGACCGGTCAGTCGTCGTCCGGATCGTCGAGCCGGGCCAGCCAGGTGGCGAAGCGCTCGATCGGGGTCTCGAACTCCGGGTTCAGGTCGACGAAGTCACGCAGCCGCTCGCCCAGCCACTCCAGGCTGACCTGCTCGTCGCCCCGGCGCTCGACCAGCTCCTCGATGCCACGGTCGGTGAAGTACACGGTGTTCCTCTCGTCGTACGGCAGCGGCCCGCCCCGGGTCGGGGCGGGCCGCTGCCGGTGGTGTCACGGGCGGGGGAGAGCCGCCTCGATCAGCGCGTTCTGCTCGACCTCGTGCATCTTCGCCGAGCCGACCGCCGGAGCGGCGGCGGCCGGCCGGGAGATGCGGCGCAGCCGCACCTCGGGCAGGTGCTCCAGCAGGTTGAGCGCGACGAACGACCAGGCGCCCTGGTTGGCCGGCTCCTCCTGGACCCAGGCGAAGTCCTCGGCGTTCGGGTACTGCGCCAACGCGGCCCGGACCTCTTCGACGGGCAGCGGGTAGAGCTGCTCCATCCGGAGGATCGCGGTGTCGGTCACGCCCCGCTCCTGCCGGGCCTGGAACAGGTCGTAGTAGACCTTGCCCGAGCAGAGCAGCACCCGCTTCACCTGCTCCGGCGCCGGAGCCGCGGGGTCGGCCAGCACCGGCTGGAACGTGCCGGTGGTGAAGTCCTCCACCGGCGACACGCAGAGCTTGTGCCGCAGCAGCGACTTCGGCGTGAACACCACGAGCGGCTTGCGCTTGGGCGACATGGCCTGGCGCCGCAGCAGGTGGAAGTAGCTCGCCGGGGTGCTCGGGATGGCCACCCGCATGTTGTCCTCGGCGCAGAGCTGGAGGAACCGCTCCGGGCGGCCGGAGGTGTGGTCCGGGCCCTGGCCCTCGTGGCCGTGCGGCAGCAGCAGCGTCACCGCGGAGCGCTGGCCCCACTTCACCTCGCCGGAGGAGATGAACTCGTCGATCACCGACTGGGCGCCGTTGACGAAGTCACCGAACTGGGCCTCCCAGGCCACCAGCGCGTCGATGTTCTCCACCGAGTAGCCGTACTCGAAGCCCATGGCCGCGTACTCGGAGAGCAGCGAGTCGTGGACGAAGAAGCGCGACCGCTCGCCGTCGGCGGTGAGCGACGCCAGCGGCAGGTAGTCCTCGCCGGTCTTGGCGTCGACCACCGCGGCGTGCCGCTGGACGAACGTGCCGCGGCGGGAGTCCTGCCCGGCGAGCCGGACGGTGACCCCGTCGTGCAGCAGCGTGCCGAACGCGATGATCTCGGCGAAGCCCCAGTCGATGCCGCCCTCGACGGACATCTTGCGGCGCCGCTCCAGCAGCTGCTGGATCCGCTTGTGCGGGGTGAAGCCCTCCGGCAGGTTGATGTGCGCCTCGCCGACCGCCTTGATCACGTCGGCGTCGGTGGCGGTCTCGACCTGCGGCTCCGGCTCATCCGTCCGCGCCGGGCGGCTGAGCTGGCGCGGCGTGGTGGCCGCGTCCCGGGTGGCCTTGAAGACCCGCTCCAGCTGCGACTGGTAGTCGTGCAGCAGCTCCTCCGCGTCCTCCACGGTGATGTCGCCGCGCCCGATCAGCTCCTCGGTGTAGAGCTTCCGGACCGACCGCTTGGAGTCGATGATCTGGTACATCTGCGGGTTGGTCATCGACGGGTCGTCGCCCTCGTTGTGCCCGCGCCGCCGGTAGCAGACCATGTCGATCACGACGTCCTTGTTGAACGCCTGCCGGTACTCGAACGCGAGCCGGGCCACCCGGACCACTGCCTCCGGGTCGTCACCGTTGACGTGGAAGATCGGCGCCTGGATCATCCGGGCCACGTCGGTGCTGTAGAGGCTGGACCGGCTGTACTCCGGGGCGGTGGTGAAGCCGACCTGGTTGTTCACGACCACGTGCACGGTGCCGCCGGTGCGGTAGCCACGCAGCTGGGAGAGGTTGAGCGTCTCGGCGACCACGCCCTGGCCGGCGAAGGCGGCGTCACCGTGCACCGCCAGCGGCAGCACGGTGTAGCCCTCCAGCTTGAGGTCGATGCGGTCCTGCTTGGCCCGGACGATGCCCTCCAGCACCGGGTCCACGGCCTCCAGGTGCGACGGGTTCGCCACCACCGACACCTTGACCGCGTACTCGCCGTCCGGGGTGGTGAACTTGCCGTTCTGGCCGAGGTGGTACTTCACGTCGCCCGAGCCCTGCGTGGACCGCGGGTCGAGGTGCCCCTCGAACTCGGAGAAGATCTTCTCGTACGGCTTGCCGACGATGTTCGCCAGCACGTTGAGCCGGCCGCGGTGGGCCATGCCGATGACGACCTCGTCCAGCCCGGCCTCGGCGGAGCACTCCAGCACCTCGCCGAGCAGCGGGATCAGCGACTCGCCGCCCTCAAGCGAGAAGCGCCGCTGGCCGACGTACTTGGTCTGGAGGAACGTCTCGAACGCCTCGGCGGCGTTGAGCCGGTTTAGCACGTGCTTCTGCTCGTCGGTGCTGGGCTTCTCGTACTTGCGCTCGACCCGCTCCTGGATCCAGCGCCGCTCCTCCGGGTCCTGGATGTGCATGTACTCGATGCCGACCCGGCGGCAGTACGAGTCGCGCAGCACGCCGAGGATCGAGCGCAGCTTCATCCGCTGCTGGCCGGCGAAGCCGTTGACCGGGAAGACGCGGTCGAGATCCCAGAGCGTGAGCCCGTGCTGGAGCACGTCCAGGTCCGGGTGCTTGCGGATGGTGAACTCCAGCGGGTCGGTGTCGGCCATCAGGTGGCCGCGCACCCGGTACGCGTGGATCAGCTCGTGCACCCGTGCGGTCTTGTTGATCTGGCCTTCGCTGTCGACGGCCACGTCGCGCATCCAGCGCACCGGCTCGTACGGGATGCGCAGCGAGGTGAAGATCTCGTCGTAGAAGCCGCGCTCACCGAGCAGCAGCTCGTGCATGACCTTCAGGAACTCGCCGGACTGCGCGCCCTGGATGATCCGGTGGTCGTACGTGCTGGTCAGCGTGATGACCTTGCTGACCGCGTTCTCGGCCAGGGTGGCCTCGCTCATGCCCTGGTAGGGGGCCGGGTATTCCATCGCGCCGACGCCGATGATGGCGCTCTGCCCCTGCATCAGGCGCGGGATCGAGTGCACGGTGCCGATGCCGCCCGGGTTGGTCAGCGAGATCGTGGTGCCGGCGTAGTCGTCCATGGTCAGCTCGTTGCGGCGGGCACGCCGGACCACGTCCTCGTACGCCTGCCAGAACTGCCGGAAGTCCATCTGCTCGCAGCCCTTGATGGACGGCACCACCAGGTTGCGCGAGCCGTCCGGCTTGACCAGGTCGATCGCGATGCCCAGGTTGACGTGCTCCGGACGGACCATCGCCGGCTTGCCGTCCACCTCGGCGAAGGAGTTGTTCATCTCCGGGTGCTCGACGACTGCGCGCACCAGCGCGTACCCGATCAGGTGGGTGAAGCTGACCTTGCCGCCGCGACCGCGGGCCAGGTGGTTGTTGATCACTATGCGGTTGTCGACGAGCAGCTTGGCCGGGACGGCGCGCACGCTGGTCGCGGTCGGGACCGACAGCGACGCGTCCATGTTCTGCACGATCTTGGCGGCGACGCCGCGCAGCGGCGTGGTGCCCGCGGCGCTCGCGGTGGGCGCCTTGGCGGCCGGCTTGGCCGGGACCGACTTCTTGGCCGGCTCGGGCGTCTTGGCGGCCGGCTTCGCGGCGGGCTTGGCGGCGGGCTTGGTCGGGGCGAGGGCGGCCTTCGGCTCGGACTTGGCCGGCTGCGCGGTGACGGTGGCCGCGGCCTCCTGCTGCGCGGCCGGCTCCGGCTTCGCGGCCGGCTTGGCCTGTCCCTCGGGGCGCGGTGTGGCGGCGCCCGGGGCCGGACGGTAGTCGGCGAAGAAGTCGTGCCAGGCCGAATCGACGCTCGAGGGGTCGGTGAGGTAACGCTGGTACATCTCCTCGACGATCCACTCGTTCGGGCCGAAACCCGCCAATGGGTTCTCCTGCGAAGTCTGCTGGGTCGACACGGCCGCTAATCGCCTCTTTCACGCGGTTGTGAATGTCACGGTGGCCCCCGGTGACCCCCGGTTGCCGACGCTGGGTAAACCGATGCCAAGGCTACGCCGTGCGCTACGCGCAGGCATTCTCGCCTCCGGCTGGTGGTCCGTTTCACAGAAGATGCCAGAAGTTCGGCAAACGCTGCGTGACCCGCCCGCTGCTGCTAGACGACGAACCCCGGCCGATGACGTCGGTCACCGGCCGGGGTCCGCCCCGGACCGTCAGGTCAGGAGATGTCGCGCTTGCGGATCGTGGCCACGCCGACCGCGCCGGTCAGCACCGCGTATCCGATCAGCACCGCGGCGCCGGCCCAGCGTGGCGGGTTGCCGGGGATCTCGGTGCCGGCGACCATCAGGCTGGACGCGAGGGACGGCACCAGCAGCTGGAGCTGGTTGATCCAGTCGCCGAAGCGCCCCGCCAGCAGGCCGATGGCGATCGCGGCGCCGATGGTGCCACCCAGGTAGAGCAGGATGCCGGTCACCGTCGCGCCGATCTGGCTGCGGATCAGCACGCCGAGGCCGACGCCGAGCACCGACCAGAGCAGGTAGGCCAGCCCGTTGAGCGCGATCGCCCCCCAGACCTCTCCGCTGCCGAGCTGGCTGCCGATGTCCGACGCGCTCAGGATCATCGGCGCGAAGATCAGGTTGAGCACGGTGGTGACGAGCCAGAACAGCAGCGCCAGCACGCCGGCCGCGGCCAGCTTGGCCAGCATCACCGCGGTGCGGTGCGGCGCGGTGAGGAACGTGGTGGTCACCGTCTGGTGGAAGAACTCGCTCGTCACCACGACGATGCCGAGCAGCAGCACGATGAGCAGGCCGAAGAACTGGCCGTTCGTGTAGAGGTTGGCGGCGATGCTGTCGGCGCTGGAGATCGCCTGCACCTGGTCGGCCTGCTCGGCCGGAATCTCGCCCAGGTTGTCGCTCGCCAGCGCGTCGGTCTGCAACCAGTTGAACAGCAGCGCCAGCACCCAGAGCGGCAGGCTGATCAGCCCGAAGATCCACCAGGTGCTGGTGGTACGGATCTTGAGCAGTTCGGATCGGACAAGCGTCATCGGATCTCCGCCTTTCCGGCCGTCAGCTCCAGGAAGACCCCTTCGAGGTCGGGTCGCTCGGTGGTCAGCTCGTGCAGCTCGACCTTCGTGGCCAGCGCGACCCGGCCCACCGTCGGCGCGTCCACGCCGCTGACCAGCAGCGCGCCGTGCGGATCGGTGTCGACGGTGGCCGACTGCTCGCGCAGCGCCGCGGCCAGGTCGTCCGCCTGCGGCGTGCGTACCCGCACGCGGACATCGTGTGTCATCGAGGCCATCACCTGGTCGACCGGGCCCTGCCGGACCAGCTTGCCGGCCGCGATGATCACCACGTCGTCGGCGAGCAACTGCATCTCGGACAGCAGGTGGCTGGAGACCAGCACGGTGCGCCCCTCGGCGGCGAGCCCCTTGAGGAAGCCGCGCATCCAGCGGATGCCCTCCGGGTCCAGGCCGTTGGCCGGCTCGTCCAGGATCAGCACCTGCGGGTTGCCGAGCATCGCGGCGGCGATGCCGAGCCGCTGCTTCATGCCCAGCGAGTAGCCCTTGAACTTGCGCTTCGCCGCGGGGGTGAGCCCGA
This sequence comes from Micromonospora sp. NPDC005686, assembly GCF_042871665.1. Taxonomy (NCBI): domain Bacteria; kingdom Bacillati; phylum Actinomycetota; class Actinomycetes; order Micromonosporales; family Micromonosporaceae; genus Micromonospora; species Micromonospora sp. NPDC005686. The sequence goes on along the minus strand of NZ_JBIAIY010000008.1, from coordinate 246,071 downwards.
CCAGGGCCAGCGCCTCGTCGGCGCGCTCCTTCGGCAGGCCCGCCGCCGCGCAGATCACCCGCAGGTGGTTGACGCCGGTGCGGCCCTTGTGCGCGCTGGACGCCTCCAGCACGGCGCCGACCGTACGCAGCGGGTCGGCCAGGTCGGCGTACCGGCTGCCGCCGATGGTGGCCGTGCCGGCGTTCGGCGTCACCAGGTTGAGCAGCATGCGCAGCGTGGTGGTCTTACCGGCGCCGTTCGGGCCGAGGAAGCCGGTGACCCGGCCCGGCTCGACCGTGAACGACAGGTCGTCCACCGCGCGGACGTTCTTGTACTGCTTGGTCAGGCCGGACACGGTGATCTGGCCGGTCCCGGCACTGGGGCGTGGCTGCCCGTCGGACATCATTCTCCTCTCCTGCCCCGGCGGGCTCGTCGCACGCCGGTGGGGGCGCCGTTGCGGGGGCACCCGGCAACAGCCTTCCAACCCGGCGCAAGGGGGTCAATCAGGCGGGACGCGTATGCGCCGTCCCCCTCCGGGATGAGATCATCCGGTCGGCAGCGCCACCCAGGTGGCCCGGGCGCGGCCGAGCAGTGCGCCGTCCGAACCGTACAGGCTGGTGTGCACCTCGGCCCGGCGCCCCTCGACGCCGACCGCGAGGCCCGTGACCACGCATTCCTCGCCCGGCTGTGGCAGTGCCGTGACCTGCGCGGCGATCCGCCCAAGCACGTACGGCCGGCCGGGCGCGAGCACCGCCCAGCCGCCCGGGCAGTCCAGCGCCGCCCACACGGTCGCGGGTGCCACGGCGGCCGGCGCGTCGAACGGCGCGGCGGTCCGCCCGTCCGGCAGCCGCCCGGGGAAGATCCGCAGCCCGTCCGGGTGCGCTGGGCCGCAGACGTAGCAGCGGGGGAAGGGGTGGTCCACCAGACCGGGGTACGCCCGCGCGGCGTCGGCCGCCGTCGCCCGGTCCACCGGTGGCACCACCGCGTCGACCGGCTCGACCCGGCGTACCTGGGCGACCAGGTGACCGTCCGGGTCGCGTACCTCGCCGTCGGCGGCGGTCAGCGGGGTGTCCAGCGGCGGCGGCCGGCGCAACGTGACCTCCACCGGGCCCCGGTCGTCGATCAGCGCGGCGAAGATCCCGGCGCTCCAGCCGCCGTTGCCGGAGCCGTCCGGCCCCTGGAAGCGGGCCTCGACCAGCATGTGCACCTCCGGTTGACCACCGCCGGCGCCGTCGCGGGCGGTCCGACCGGCAGCCTCGCACACGCCTGTGGCGACCGGGCCGTCCCGGTTCGCACGCCGCGTTCACCCCGCTCTCGTCGGGGACGCGACATAGTCGCGATAGTTTCTTGTTCAGTCGCGATGTATCGCGTTATGCTCCTCGCAGCATCTGGCGGGCCGTGGGTCGGCACGCCGACGAGGGGAGCGCGCCATGGCCAGTTGGACCGTCGAGAGCCCGCAGCGGATCACCGTGGACGAGCCGATCACCCGGCTCGACGCCGAACTGGTCAGCGGCCGGCTGAACGTGGTCGGCGCCGACGGTCCGGCCCGGGTCGACGTGACCCGGATCGGCGGCCGGCCGCTCCTCGTCGAGGTCCGCGACGGGCGGCTGACGATCCGGCACAAGCGCAAGCCCGGCTGGCTCGGCGTCTTCTCCTGGTTCGGCAACCGGATCCGGGCCGAGGTGTCGGTCGCCGTACCGCCGGACGTGCTCGCCAACCTGTCGGTGGTCAGCGGCGCGCTCGTCGCCTCCGGGCTGCGCCGGGAGACCCGGGTCGACGTCACCTCCGGCCAGGTCACGCTGCGCGGACTGCGCGGGCGCACCATCGCGAAGGTCATCTCCGGTCCGGTCGAGGCGCTCGGCATCGGCGGCGACCTGGACCTGGAGACGGTCTCCGGCGAGCTGATCCTCGCCGACAGCGCGCCCGAGCGGGTCCGCGCCCACGCCGTCTCCGGCTCGATCACCTGCGACCTGGACAACCCGCGCGGCAGCGAGATCCGGCTCAGCGCCATCTCCGGCAGCATCACCGTGCGGGTCCGCGAGGACAGCGACCTCACCGTGCACCTGCACACCACCTCCGGCAAGATCACCAGCGGCTTCCCGCAGGTGGACGGAGGCGGGCGCGGGCTCGGCTCGATCAAGGACAGTCACGGCGTGCTCGGTGGCGGTGCGGGTAGGCTCTGGGCCTCCGCGACCTCCGGCAGCATCGCCCTGCTCGCCCGCCCGGTCGCGCCCGCCGACCACGTGGAGGACGTGCCGTGACCGCCGTGTTCAGCCACGGCCGGCTCCGGCTCTATCTGCTGAAGCTGCTCGACGACGGCCCGAAGCACGGCTACGAGTTGATCCGCCTGCTGGAGGAGCGCTTCCTCGGCCTGTACGCGCCCAGCGCCGGCACGATCTACCCGCGGCTGCAACGGCTGGAGGCGGAAGGGCTGGTCCGGCACACCGCCGCGGGCGGGCGGAAGGTCTACGAGATCACCGAGGCGGGCCGCGCCGAGCTGCGCCAGCGCGCCGACGAGCTGTCGACGCTGGAGAGCGACATCGGCGCCGCCGTCGAGGATCTCTCCGCGCTGGCCGGGGAGATCCGCACCGAGGTACGCGGATCGGTGCGCGACCTGAAGCGGGAGCTGCGCGAGGCGACCCGGCAGACCCGGCAGGGCGGCTGGGCGGCGTCCGCCAGCGCCCGGCCCGCGACCGGCGAGGGCTCGGCCCGTCCCGACGACCCGCCGCTGCTCGCCGAGTTCGACCAGCGGCTGGCCGCGTTCACGGTCGAGGTCGGTGCGCTCGTCCGGTCCCGGGGCCTGAGCGACAACCAGCTCCGTACCGCGATCCGGCTGCTCGACGGCGCGCTGGACGGGCTGCGGCGGCTGCTCCGCTGATCTCACAGGTTGTTTCCAGCCGGCACGCAGCGCGGTGGCAGCCGGAGCACGGATGATGGGTGCCATGGCGGCTACCCAGACCGAGGCTCGGCTTCTCGTCGTCGAGGACGACCCCAACATCCTCGAACTTCTCTCCGCGAGCCTGCGCTTCGCGGGCTTCGACGTGGCCACCGCGACCAGCGGCAGCGCCGCGCTGAACGCCGCCAAGGACCACCGGCCCGACCTGGTGGTGCTCGACGTGATGCTGCCCGACCTGGACGGCTTCGAGGTCATCCGGATGCTGCGCGAGGGCGGCACCCGTACCCCGGTGGTCTTCCTGACCGCGCGCGACGCCACCGATGACAAGATCCGCGGGCTCACCCTGGGCGGCGACGACTACGTCACCAAGCCGTTCAGCCTGGAGGAGCTGACCGCGCGGATCCGGGCCGTGCTGCGGCGTACCGCGACCGGCGACCAGACCCCGTCCCGGCTCACCTTCGCCGACCTGGAGCTGGACGAGGAGACGCACGAGGTGCACCGCGCCGGTCAGCGGGTGCAGCTCTCGCCGACCGAGTTCAAGCTGCTGCGCTACCTGATGCTCAACGCCAACCGGGTGCTCAGCAAGGCGCAGATCCTCGACCACGTCTGGAACTACGACTTCCGCGGTGACGACAACATCGTCGAGTCCTACATCTCCTACCTGCGGCGCAAGGTCGACAACACCCAGCCCCGGCTGATCCACACGCTCAGGGGAGTGGGATACGTGCTCCGCAAGCCGGCGGCGTGAACGTCGTCCACGACGCGAAGGGCAGGCTGCGCAGCGTCCCGCTCCGGCTGAAGCTCGTCGCCGCCGTCCTCGCGCTCGTGGCCGTGGCGCTCGTCGTGATCAGCGGCCTGACGGCGTTCCTGCTGCGCAACTATCTGATCGGGCAGGCGGACGACCAACTCCGCGGCGGCGCGTACACGGTGGCCAACACGCTCGACAAGGCCGACGGCGGCCCGATCAAGATCACCATCCCGTCCGACTACGTGGCGTCCACCGTGGCTCCCGACGAGCCTCCGGATCCGGCCGGGCCGTACCGCTACCAGGGCCTGCGCGACGAGGAACTGCCGCGGTTCCCCGTCGACTACGCGGGCTACAAGGAGCGGGTGGGCGAACCGTTCACGGTGCGCTCCGAGGACGGCCGGAGCCGGTGGCGGATGCTCTACGCCGACCTGCCCGACGGCCGGATCATCGCCTTCGGGCAGCACCTCACCGGCGTCGACTCCGCGGTCGGGCGGCTGGTGTGGATAGACCTCCTGGTCGGGGGCGCGGTGCTGATCTCGCTGGCGTCCGTCGGCGCCGGGATCGTCCGTACCAGCCTGAAGCCGCTGGTGGAGATAGAACGCACGGCGGCGGCCATCGCCGGCGGCGACCTGACCCGGCGGGTGCCCGACCCGGAGGAGGGGCGGTCGTGCCCCACCTCGGAGCTGGGCCGCCTGTCCCGGGCGCTGAACGCGATGCTGGCGCAGATCGAGGCCGCGTTCACCGCGCGGGCCGCCTCCGAGGCGGCGGCGCGCAGCGCCGAGATGGGCGCGCGGGACGCCGCCGCGTACGCGCAGGCCTCGGAGGCACGGGCCCGCCGGTCGGAGGAACGGATGCGGCAGTTCATCGCCGACGCCTCGCACGAGCTGCGGACGCCGCTGACCACCATCCGGGGCTTCGCCGAGCTGTACCGGCAGGGCGCGGCGCGCGCGCCGGAGCAGACCGCGGACCTGCTGCGCCGCATCGAGGACGAGGCGTCCCGGATGGGTCTGCTGGTGGAGGATCTGCTGCTGCTCGCGCGGATGGACCGGGAACGGCCGATCGCGCTGGCGCCGGTGGAGCTGCCGGTACTGGCGTCCGACGCGGTGGAGGCGGCCCGGGTGGTCGACCCGGACCGGCGGATCGAGCTGGAGCGGGAACCGGGCTCCGGCCCGCTCGTGGTGCTCGGCGACGACGCCCGGCTGCGCCAGGTGATCGGCAACCTGATGGCGAACGCGCTCACCCACACCCCGTCCGACGCATCGGTGACGCTGCGGCTGCGGGCGGAGGCGGGCAACCTCGCCGTGGTGGAGGTGGCGGACACCGGCCCGGGCCTCACGCCGGAGCAGGCCGAGCGGGTCTTCGAGCGGTTCTACCGGGTGGACGCCGCCCGCACCCGCCGGGTCGGCGGACCGATCAGCACGGGCCTCGGCCTGGCCATCGTCGCCGCGCTCGTCGCCGCGCACCACGGCACCGTCGAGGTCGCGGAGACGCCCGGCGGTGGAGCGACGTTCCGGGTGAAGCTGCCGCTGCTCACCGAGGCGACCGATCCGGGCGAGTGACATTCAGAAAACTTCCAGGTCGATCCCAGGCTGGTGACAGTGCTACGGGGAAAGCTGGTGACATGACCGACCACGAGACCGATCCGCAGCGGTCGCCGGCCCCCGCCGACGCCGAGCCGTCGCACCACACCGCCGAGCTGCCCCGCGTCGAGAGCGGGACGTCGGACTCCTCGAACAACCCGGCCCCCGCGTCGGTTCCGGCCGACTCCCCGGCCGCCGGAGCCACCACGCCCGCCGGGAACACGAACCCGGCGGGCGGCGCCGGAAACACCGCGCCCGCCGGGCCGTACCCGCCGCAGCCCGCGACGCCGTACCCGGCCTCGGGGCAGCCGCAGCAGCCCCACCCCTGGTACGGGGGGCAGCACCAGCAGAGTGGCTGGAACCAGCAGGGCAACGCGGGCTACCCGTCCACGCAGCACGGTGGGCCGGTGCCGTCCTACCAGGCGCAGCCGTACCAGGGGCAGCAGGGCTACCAGCCGTACCAGCCGGGGCAGCCGACGCCGCAGTGGGGCCCGCAGCAGCCGGCGCGGCCCAGCCGGGCCGGCAAGTTCGTCGGCGCGGGCGTGCTGGCGCTGGCACTGATGTTCGGCTCCGGCGTGGCCGGTGGCACGCTGGCCCTCGCGCTCGACGAGGGCGGCCCCACCCGCACCTACTCCGCCGCTCCGGTGATCAACAGCGCCGACCTGCCCAAGATCGCGGCCTCCGTCCAGGACAGCATCGTCACGATCATGACGGGCAGCGGTGAGGGCTCCGGGGTGATCCTCAGCGCCGGCGGGTACGTGCTCACGAACAACCACGTGGTCGCCGGCGGCGGCGACACCGTCCGGGTGGTCTTCGCCGACGGCAAGAGCGCCTCCGCCAAGGTTGTCGGCACCGACCCGAAGACCGACCTCGCGGTGGTCCAGGCCGAGGGCGTGAGCAACCTGAAGGCGGCCAAGTTCGGCGACAGCAACGCCATGCAGGTCGGTGACCAGGTGCTCGCCCTGGGCAGCCCGCTCGGCCTCCAGGGTTCGGTCACCGCCGGCATCCTCAGCGCCCGCGACCGCACCATCCAGGCGGGCGGCGGCGGCCAGCAGCAGAACCCGCAGCAGGGCGCCAGCTCGATCTCCGGCCTGCTGCAGACCGACGCCCCGATCAACCCGGGCAACTCCGGCGGCGCGCTGGTCAACACCCGGGGCGAGGTGATCGGCATCAACACCGCCATCGCCACCGCCGGGCAGGGCAGCACCGGGAACATCGGCGTCGGCTTCGCCATCCCGAGCAACAAGGCCAAGGACGTGGCCGAGAAGCTCCAGCGCGGCGAGAAGATCAGCCACCCCTCGCTCGGGGTGAGCGTCAACGGCGCCGAGGACGGCGGGGCGCTGGTCGCCGCCGTGACGCCGGGCAGCCCCGCCGAGAAGGCCGGGATCCAGCGCGGCGACGTGATCACCAAGTTCGGCGACAAGGTGATCAACGACTCGAACGACCTGGTCGGCGCCGTGCAGGCCGGCAAGGTCGGCGACCGGGTCGAGGTGGAGTACAAGCGAAACGGATCCAACGAGAGCGCAACCGTGACGCTCGCCGAGACGTCATAGTCCCGAGAACCTGCCTCCCTCCCGGGCGGCGGACGACGGAGCCAAGGGGGTGGTTCCGTCGCCCGCCGCCCCTCCTCGTTTCTCACCCGGTACGGGTGAGCGCGCCTCACCCGTACCGACGGCAGGCTCGGGGCATGACCACCACGTCCGCCGTGCGTACCGACCAGGAGATCCAGCGCGACGTCCTCGCCGAACTGGACTGGGACGCGCAGACCCGGGCCACCGAGGTCGGCGTGACGGTCGCCGACGGGGTCGTCACGCTCACCGGGCAGGTGGACGGCTACGCCCGGCGGTGGGCCGTCGAACGCTGCGCCCACCGGGTACGCGGCGTGCGCGCGGTCGCCAGTGACCTGGCGGTCGACCTGCCCGCCACGGCCCGGCGTACCGACGCCGACATCGCGATCGCGGCGAGCCGGGCGCTGGAGTGGGACAGCTTCGTGCCCGCCGAGCGGCTGGACGTGACGGTGGCCGACGGCTGGGTCATGCTCCGCGGCGAGGTCGAGTTCGGATTCCAGCGCCGTACCGCCGAACGGGAGCTGCGCCGGCTGCGCGGCGTACGCGGTGTGACGAACCTGGTCGAGGTGCGGCCCCCGACCCCGCCGAGTGACGAGCAGAGGCGGCTCGACCTGCGCCGCCTGCTGGCGCGGCGTACCGGAACCAAGCGGATCGACGCCCGGGTCGACGGCGACACGGTGGTGCTCGACGGCGTGGCGAGCGCCTGGTGGCAGCGGGAGGACGCGGAACGGGCCGCCTGGGCGCTGCCCGGCGTACGGGAGGTGCACGTCGGGATCGAGGTGTCCGGCTGACACGGTCGTTTACCGCTGACCGGGCCGGGAACCCGCGCGCGGCGGGGCACGCCGGGGACAGACGGGGAGGACGCGTAGCCGTGAACCAGCAGTCCCCGGAGCGCGGGTGGGCCGGGCCGTTGCGGATCGCCATGGTGGTGCCGCCGTGGCTGTCGGTGCCGCCGCCCGGCTACGGCGGGCTGGAGACCGTGGTGGCGGGCCTCGTCGACGCGCTGGTCGAGCGGGGGCACCGCGTCACGCTGTTCGGCGCCGGGACCGCGCACGGCACCGCCGCCGAGTTCGTCTCCACCTGCGCCGACCTCCAGTACGAGCGGATGGGGGAGGCGCTGCCCGAGCTGGCGCACCTGGCGCATGTGGACCGCCTGGTCGGCCCGGCCGGCTTCGACCTGATCCACGACCACACCACGATCGGCCCGATGGTGGCCGGCCGCCGCCGGGTGCCCACAGTGGCCACCGTGCACGGCAACCCGGTCGGCGAGTACGGCACGGCGTTGGGCGCCACCGACCCGGGCGTCGGGCTGGTCGCGATCTCGCACGCCCAGCGCCGGGCGAATCCGGGGCTGCCCTGGGCCGGCACCGTGCACAACGCGATGCCGCTGCGGGACATCCCCCGTAAGCGCAGTCCGGGCGCGGGCCCGGTGCTCTGGCTGGCCCGGTTCAGCCCGGACAAGGGCCCGGATGTGGCGATCGCGGCCTGCCGGGCGGCCGGGCTGCCGCTCACGCTCGCCGGCAAGAGCAACGAACTGGCCGAGCGACGCTACCTGGAGCAGGTGGTCCGGCCGTTGCTCGGCGACGACGTGACACTCGTGGTGAACGCGGACCGGGCGACCGCGCTGCGGCTGATGCTGCACGCCCGCTGTCTGATCATGCCGATCCAGTGGGCGGAGCCGTTCGGCATGGTGATGGTGGAGGCGATGGCGACCGGTACGCCGGTGGTGGCGCTGGGCCGCGGCGCGGTGCCGGAGCTGGTCCGCGACGGGATCACCGGTTTCGTCTGCGAGCAACCCGGCGAGCTGCCGGCGGCGTTGCGGGCGGCGGCGGACCTGGACCCGGCGGACTGCGTCGCGCACATGGCGGAGAGCTTCTCGGTGGAGCGGATGGCCGCCGACTACGAGGGGGTCTACCGGGGCTTCCTGGCCGCGCGGGCGGGCACACGGACGGCCCGCGCGGTGGTGCCGGCCGTCGCCGGCTGATCCGTCAGGTCTGCCCGGCCACGAGTTGCGCGGCGGCGGCGTCGAGTCGCCGCGCGTACCCCGGGCTGATGCTGCCCTCACGGCGGCGTTCGTCGATCTTGCCGCGGAGCCGGTCCACGGCGGCGGTCACCGCGTCCTCGCCGTTCGCGGCGACCGCGTTGCGCAGCAGGTTACGCAGGTCCACCCCGACGTCCTCGCGGATCTGGCCCTCGGTCAGCCCGGCCTCGATCAGTCCGTCCACCCGTTCGGCGGCGTCGGCCTGACCGGCGACCGGCGGCCGGGCGCCCCCGGTCGGCGGCGGGGGCGTCGGCGTGGCCGGCGGCGTGGTGGCCGGCTCGTCGGTCACCGGCGGCTCGGCGGGCGACGGCTGCACCGGCCCGGTGGTCGGCAGCACCCGGGGTTCGGTGGGCCGGTCCGGCGTCAGCGCGGGCGCCAGCAGCGCCGCGGCGGCGACAACGGTCACCCCGGCCGCCGCCAGCGTGAGGGTGCGCCGCCGGCCCGGCGGGGCAGCCGGAATCGGCTGCGCGGCGGGGGACGGCTCCGGCACCGGCTGCACCACGGGGATCCGGCCCGCAGCCGGCTGCCCGGCCGGGTCGGCCGGCGGCGGCGGCGAGGTCAGCGCGGGCAGCGTCATGGTGGGCGCCAGCATGGTGGCCGCCTGCGGGTCGGCGGGCAGCAACTGGTCGCGCAGCACGGCGGCGACCCGGCGCGCGGTGGGCCGCCGACGCGGGTCGCGGGCCAGGCAGCGCAGGCAGATCTCCGCGACCGGTCCGGGCAGCCCTGGTACGTCGTCCAGTGTGGGCTCCGGACTGTCCGCGAGCGCCGCGCTCAGTTGCTCCCAGGTCTCCGCCGGGTACGGCGGCTGCCCGGTCAGCGTCTCGAACAGCAGCACGCCGAGCGAGTACACGTCGGTGGCCGGCTGGGCGGGCGCACCGTCGAGCCGTTCCGGGGCCACGTACGCGGGCGTGCCGAACGTGCCGCCGTCCTCGTCGTCGTCCGGCGTGCCGATCCGGGTGGCGATGCCGAAGTCGAGCACCTTCGCGCCGGTGGCCGTCATCATCACGTTGGCCGGTGTGACGTCGCGGTGCACGATGCCGAGCCGGTGGGCCGCGGCCAGCGCCTCGGCGACCTGCGCGCCCGTCTCCACCGCCGCCGGCCAGGGCAGCGGCCCTCCGGTGAGCCGGTGCTCCAGTTCCTCGCCGCTGAGCAGTTCCATCACCACGAACGAGGTGATCGAGCCGTCCGGGGCCACCGTCTCGCCGTAGTCGTGCACGGCGGTGACGTGCGGGTGGTCGAGCTGCGCGGCGGAGCGGGCCTCCTCGCGCACCATGTCGCGGAACCGCGCGTCGGCGGCGAGTGAGGGGGCGAGCACCTTCACCGCCACCACCCGGTCGAGCACCTCGTCGCGGGCACGCCAGATCACCGACATGCCACCGGCGCCGATCCGGTCGATGAGCCGGTACCGACGGGCCAGCAGACGGCCGGCCTGGAGTGTCGCCATCAGCTCGCACCTGCCCTGGGCTCGGGAGCGCTATCAGGTTGCGGGAATGTGTCTGACCTGTCAACAGTCGTCCGGTTGACGATAGCGCTGCGTAACAATGCGGGTGGGTGCCCGTGACGCTCCGGGCCGCGGGCGGGGCGGCCGGCCGGCCGGTTGTGGGCCGCGTGCCAGGATGAACGGCATGGCAGCAGGTCCGGTGGCGTTCGTGCTCGGCGGCGGGGGAGTGCTCGGCGCGGTCGAGGTGGGGATGCTGCGCGCCCTGTTCCGCGCCCGGATCAAACCCGACCTGGTGCTCGGCACGTCGATCGGTGCGGTGAACGGCGCCCTGGTCGCCGCCGACCCGACCGAGGCGGTCACCGACCGGCTGGTCCGGCTGTGGGCGTCGCCCGAGGCCAGCGAGGTGTACGGCGACTCGGTCGCCCGGCAGTTGCGCCGGTTCGCCGCCCGTACCCACCTGCACTCGCCCCGGCCGCTGCACCGCCTGCTGGAGAGCACGCTCGGTGAGGAGACCACCTTCGCCGACCTGGCCGTGCCGTTCCGCTGCTGCGCCGCGAACATCGAGCGCGCCGCCGAGCACTGGTTCCACACCGGACCGCTGGTGCCGGCGGTGCTCGCGTCCGCCTCGGTGCCCGGGCTGCTGCCACCGACCCAGATCGACGGCCAGCACTACATCGACGGCGGGGTGGTCAACTCGATCCCGGTCGGCGAGGCGGTGGCGCTCGGCGCGAAGCAGATCTTCGTACTCCAGGTGGGCCGGATCGAACGCGAGCTGAGCCCGCCCCGGCGGCCCTGGGAGATCGCCCAGGTGGCGTTCGAGATCGCCCGCCGGCACCGGTTCGCGCGGGAGATGGCGGCGCTGCCAGCGGACGTCGAGGTGCACGTGCTGCCGACCGGCGGGCTGGAGCCGCGCGACGACAGTCCGTGGGCGTACCGGGACACGGCGGCGGTTGGGCGACGGATCAGTCGGGCGTACACTGCCTCCCGCCGATATCTGGACACCGCGCTGGAGCGCTGAATGCCGCTGCCGCCCCGCTGGCTACGCCGGCTGGTGCTCGCCCCTGGAGTGGTGCTGCTGGCCTTCTTGGTGGTGACCACGCTGCCCGGCTGGGCGCTGCTGGCGCTGGCCGTGTCCCCACTGGTGCCGGGGCGGCTGCGTCCGCTGCGGCTGCTCTGGATCGGCACGGTCTACCTGGTCTGGGACGCCGCCGCGCTGCTCGCGCTGTTCCTGCTCTGGCTCGCCTCGGGCTTCGGCGCGTACAAGCGTGCGCCGGCCTTCCAGCGGGCCCACTACGTGCTGGCCGGCTGGTTCCTGCGGATCATGTTCTGGCAGGCCCGCTGGACGCTGCGGCTGAGCATCGACGTGGTCGGCACCGACCCGGACACCGCCCTGCCCGGCCGCCCCGAGCTGGTGGTCTGCCGGCACGCCGGGCCGGGCGACTCGTTCATCCTGATCCACGCGCTGGTGAACTGGTTCAACCGGGAACCCCGGATCGTGCTCAAGGAGACGCTCCAGTGGGATCCGGCCATCGACGTGCTGCTCAACCGGCTGCCCAACCGGTTCATCGCGGCCGGCCCGGACGGGCGTGATTCGGTGGCCCGGCAGGTCGGGCACCTGGCCACCGGCCTGGACGAGAACGACGCCTTCGTGATCTTCCCGGAGGGTGGCAACTTCACCCCGTCGCGGCGGCTGCGCGCGATCGACCGGCTGCGCTCGCTCGGCCTGGAACGGATGGCGCGGCGGGCCGAGCGGATGCGGCACGTGCTCGCCCCGCAGCCGGGCGGGCTGCTCGCCGCGCTCGACGCCGCGCCGGACGCCGGCGTGATCTTCGTGGCGCACACCGGCCTGGACCAGATGCTCACCGTCGCGGACGTGTGGCGCGAGCTGCCGATGGACAAGCGGATCGTGATGCGGTTCTGGTCGGTGCCGCCGGAGGAGATCCCGGCCGGCAAGCAGGAACGCATCGACTGGCTGTTCGACTGGTGGGCCCGCATCGACAGGTGGATCGCGGACAACCGCAACGGCGCGGCCGACGCCTGAGCCGAATCACCCGAGCTCCTGTTCGGCGCGGTGGCGGCTGGCGACGTAGGGTGCGCTGGTGGACCAGATCTGCGTGGTGACGACTGTGGTGGACGCCCGCGGGGTCGCGGACGTGCTGGCGGCCGCGGCCGTCGCCGGCCGGCTGGCGGCCTGCGCTCAAGTCGACGGCCCGGTGGACAGCACCTACTGGTGGCAGTCGGCGATCCAGACCACCGCCGAGTGGCAGGTGCGGTTCAAGACCGCGCCGGACCGGGCGGACGCCCTGGTCGACCAGATCCGGGCCAACCACCCGTACGAGGTGCCGGAGATCCTGGTCAGCCGGGAGGACAGCGGCAACCCCGGCTACACCGCCTGGGTACACGAGCAGACCCGGCCCTAGGTACTCCTACTCTGTCCGTCCGCCCGGCCGGTGAGGAAGCTGACCGGGTGGAGAACACCGGCTACCCCTGCCCCGGTTGCGGCGCCCCGGCCGACCTCGTCGCCGGATGCCGAGGTTGCGGCCGTCCGCCCTACCCGCCGGCCGCCGAGGTGATCCGGCTGGACCGGGAGATCATCGAGCTGGCGCCGCGCGTCGAGGCGGCCCGGCTCGCGTACCAGGATCTGTCCGGCCGGCTGGTCACCGCCCGGCAGCAGCGGGCGGCGCTCGCCGCCCGGGTCCGCCAGGAGATCCCCGCGCCGCGGGCCGCCGGTCCCGCGCCGCACCCGGCGGTGATGCCGCCGCACCCGGCGGTGATGCCGCCGCGTCCGGTTCCCTCCACCCCTCCGGTACGCCCCGGCGGCGCGGAGACCTCCACCCGCGCGGTCCAGGGCGTGCTGTTCGTCCTCGGTGGACTGCTGCTCGGCACCGCCGCGGTGGTGTTCACCGCCGTCGCCTGGACCACGTTCGGGGTGGGCGGCCGGGCGCTGATCCTGCTCGCCGTGACCGCGTTGGCCCTGGTCGCGCCGCTCGTCGCCCGGGCGCGCGGGCTGCGCGGCACCGCCGAGACGCTCGCCTCGGTGGCGTTGCTGCTGGTGGTCCTGGACGGGTACGCCGCCTGGTCGGTGGACCTGTTCGGGGTGACCGCCCTGCCCGGCAGCCGGTACGCGGCGCTTGTCGCGGCGGCCGGCACTGCGGTGGCGGCCGGGTACGGCCTGGTCAGCCGGCTGACCGCGCCCTGGTTCGCGGCGTGGCTGCTCGCCCAGCCGGTGCTGCCGCTCGCCGCGGCGGACTTCCGGCCCACCGCGGCCGGCTGGGCGCTGGTACTGACCGCTGTGGCGCTCGGCGACCTCGCGGTGGTGCTCGCGCTGCGCCGCCGGATCTCCGGCACCCGTACGGCGCCGGCGGTCGGGCGGGTGCTGGGCTGGACCGGGCACGGCGTGGCGCTGGCCCTGGCGGCCGGCTGCGCGCTGGTGCCGCTGGTGGTCGGCCGCGCGGCGGGCACCCCGCTGCTCGCCGGTGGCCCGTTGCTGGTGGTGGCGCTGGCAGTGGTCGCCGGCGCGCTCGCGGCGGGTGGCCGCCTCTGGCGCGCGACGACCGCCGGGCTGCTGGTGCCGGCGCTCGCCCTCGCGCTGATCCGGCCGGTCGGCGAACTGCGCCCGGGGCTGCTGCTGCTCGCCGCCGGCCTCGTGGTGGCGGCGCTCGCCGGTGCGGTCCGGGCGCTGCCGGCGCCGGTCCGGACCGGTCCGCTCGTGGGGGCGCTCGCGGTGGCCGCCGCGCTGGGCCAGGTCGCGGTCGTGCTCGTCGGCGTGGTCGGCGCGGCCACCGCCGGCGCCTCGTTCCCCGCCTGGCAGGGCGGGCGGGACGTGCCGGTTCCGTCCTGGGGCTGGCAGCTCCCGGTGGCGCTGCTGCTGACCGCCGGCGCGGTGGCGCTGCTGACGCCCCGGGCCGTCCGGCCGCTCGCCGGGGTGGCCGCCGCCGGGCTGGTCGCCCTCGCGGCGCCGGCCGTGACGGCGACGCCGTGGCCGCTGGTGCTGGTCGTGGACCTCGCGGTGGCCGTCGCGCTGCTGCTGGCGGCCGTGGTCCGGCCGCGCGGGGGACGGGTGGTCGTCCCGGTCACCGCGGCGGCCGGTGCGGTGCTGCTCGGGCACGCGCTGCTGGTGGGCTGCGCCGCCCCGGCCGGTGCCGTCGCCGTACTCGCCGTGACGGCGGTGCTCGGCGTGGTGCTCGCGGCGCTGGGCCGGCGCGGGCAGGGCACGCAGCCGGTCGTCGGCGGCGTCGCGCTGGCGGTGGCGCTGCTCGCCGTACCGGCGGGGGTGGCCGTCGCGCTGCTGGGCCTGGGCGTGCCGGTCTGGTGGCAACTGCGCGGCGCGACCGCCGCCGTCGTGGTGCCGGTTGTCGTCCACCTCGTCGTCCGTCGCCTGTGGACCGACCTGAGCGGGTACGCCTCGACGGGGCTCGCCGTGGCGCTCGCCGGGGTCGGCCTCGGCCCGGTCGTCGCGCCGGGCGGGGAACCGGTGGCGCCGTACGCCGCGGTGGGGGTGCTGCTGGCGCTCGCCGCCGGGGCGGGTGTCCGGCCGTCGGTCGCGCCGCGGGTGGTGGGTGCCGGGCTGGCCGTGCTGGCGTTGCTGGCCACCGCGCGGCCGGTGCTGGTGGTGCTCTTTAACCTGCCGGTGCTGCCCTGGTCCGGGGTGCCCGCCGCCGCGGCGGCGTCCGCCGGGACGGCCCGTGCCGGGCTGGTGCTGCTGGTCCTGGGCGCCGCTGCCGGAGCCTGTGCCGCGACCGATCGCCGCATCGCGTGGTGGCTCGCCGCGCTGCCGTTCGGCGCGGTGGCGCTTCCGGTGCTGCTGACGGCGGCGGGTGCGCCCTGGCCGGTGGTGCCGGCGGTCGCGTTCGGGATCGGGCTGGCCGCGCTGCTGGCCGCCGCGCTCACCGGCGTCCGCCCGGTGGTGCTCGTGCCGCTCGGGGCGGTGCTGGCCGTACCCGGGTTCGGTGGCCTGCTCGCCACCCGGGCCCTGACGCTCACCGCGCTCGGTGTGCTGGTGGTGGCCGGGGTCGTGACCGGGATGGCCGGACGGTCGACGCCGGTCCGGATCGCGGGGTGGCTGGGTGCTGTGGCGGCGGCCACCGGCTTCGCCGTCACCGCGTCGATCGCGGCCGGGCAGCCGATGCGGACCGGGGCGTTCGCGGTTCTGGCCGTCGCGGCGGTGACGTTGCACGCGGCGCCGCTGCTGCGCGCGGGCCGGCCGGGGGGTGTCGGCGTGAGGCGGGCCGGCGCGTGGGTGCTGGAGGCGGCGGCGCAGGCCGTGGCGCTGCTCGCGCTGCTGCTCGCCCTCGGCTCGTTGCGGCATGCGGCGGCGGTCTGCGTGCTGTGGGGCGTGGCCGTCGGGGTCCGGGTGCTGCGCCGGGGCGAGTCGGCGGCCGGGCGTCGCGTGCTGGCGGCGGTTGCCGCGGGTAGCGAGCTGGTCGGCGCCTGGCTGCTGCTGGCCGCGCGCGGGGTGACGGTGCCGGAGGCGTACACGTTGTCGGCGGCGGCGCTCGCCCTGGGCGCCGGGCTGCTGGCGCTGCGGCGCCGGCCCGGGCTGACCAGTTGGCTGGCGCTCGGCCCGGGACTCGGCGCGGCGTTCCTGCCGAGCCTCGTGTCGGTGCTGTTCTCCGGCGAGCCGCAGCCGTGGCGGCGGCTGGCGCTCGGCGTGGCGGCGCTGGCGGTCGTGCTCGGCGGGGCGGCCCGGCGCTGGCAGGCGCCGGTGGTGCTGGGCGCGGCCACGCTGGTGCCGCTGACGCTGCACGAGCTGGCCCGGGGCTGGGACCTGATGCCCCGCTGGATCTTCCTGGGGGTGGGTGGGCTGCTGCTGATCGGGCTGGCCGCCACCTACGAGCGGCGCCGGCGCGATCTGGTCCGGCTGCGCGACGCCGTCGCCCGGCTCGGCTGACGCACGCGGCGAGCCCTCTCACCCAGTGGTGAGAAGGCTCGCCGTTCGCCTCACCTGATCGGCGAGCCGCCGTCGACCGGGATGGTGTGGCCGTGGATGAAGGACGCGTCGTCGCTGGCGAGGAAGCAGACCGCGCGGGCGATCTCGTGCGGCTCGCCGTACCGGCCGGCGGGCGCCTGCGTGGTCAGGTCGTAGAACGGGAAGTCGCTGGTGATCTCCGCGCCCTCGAAGGCGGCGGTCTTGATCACGCCGGGGCCGATGCCGACCGCGCGGATGCCCTTGTGGCCGTAGTCGTAGGCGATCTGCTTGGTGAGCCCGATGACGCCGTGCTTGGCGGTGGTGTACTCCGCGCCGACCTCGCTGGCGACCAGGCCCGAGGCCGACGACACGTTGATCACGACGCCCTTGCCGCGCTCCAGCATGTGCGGCAGCGTCGCCTTCGTCACCAGGAAGACGCCCTTCAGGTCGACCTCCATGACGAGGTCCCACTGCTTGTTCTCGATCTCCAGCAGCGGCACGTACGCGCCGAACACGCCCGCGTTGTTCACCAGCACGTCGATGCGCCCGTACGCGTCGAGGGCGGCGCTCACCATGGCGCGTACCGAGTCCTCGTCGGTGACGTCGGCCGCCACCGCCACGGCGTCGCCGCCGGCTTCCTTGACGCGCGTGACTGTCGCCTCGGCGCGTTCCAGGGAGAGGTCGGAGACGACGACCTTCGCGCCTTCGGCGGCCAGCTCGACGCACATGGACATGCCGAGTCCGGAGCCGACCTGGTCGGGGCTGAAGCCGCCGCCCGTCACGAGAACCACCTTGTCTGTCAATCCACGCACCGCGCTGTCTCCCGTCTGTCGATGACCGTGCGGCCTGCACCTGTCCGTTCGGATGAATGGCACTCATCTTTACGTATAGGCTAGCTGGTCAGAGTGGGTGCGCCCACTGGCGAGCGGGACCGCTACGGTGTGACGAAGATCGTTTGCCCTGCTCCGGCCCGGCGGGGTAGGGACAGCACCACCATCGGGCCGGGGGTTTGCGGGATTACCCACGGCGACGATCATCGGCAAAATTGGTGACGGAGAGTCGCGTACGAGAGCGTGGCTCGTGGCATCGGGGGCGACATGACTACTTCCACGTCGACGGAACCCGCGGCACGTCGGGGCAGCGACTACGCGCGGCTGTCCCGCCGGATCGCCGAGGCGGGGCTGTTCGAGCGGCGGCCCGGCCGGTACGCGCTCCGGATCGCGCTCACGCTCGGCGCGTTCGTGGCCGGCTGGGTGGTGGTGGCGCTCGTCGGCGACTCGTGGTGGCAGATCCTCCTGGCGGTGGTGATGGCGGTGGCCACCACGCAGGTGGCGTTCCTCGGCCACGACGCCGGGCACCGGCAGATGTTCCGCCGACGCGGACCGAGCGAGGCGGCCGGACTGGTCGCCGGCAACCTCGCGGTCGGGCTCAGCTACGGCTGGTGGGTGGACAAGCACAACCGCCACCACGCCAACCCGAACCACACCGACGAGGACCCGGACGTCGGCGCGGGCGCGCTGGTCTGGACGTACGAGCAGGCGACTGCCACGCGCGGCCTGAGCCGGTGGATGGCCCGCCGCCAGGCGTGGCTGTTCTTCCCGCTGCTCCTGCTGGAAGGGTTCGCGCTGCACGTGGCGAGCGTGCAGGCGCTGGTCGGCCGGGAGCCGGACGGCCGGAGGCGGGTGCCGATGCGGCACCGGGCCGTGGAGGCGCTGCTGCTCGCCGCGCACGCCGCCGGCTATCTCGGGCTGCTGTTCGCGGTCATGTCCCCGGCCAAGGCGCTGCTGTTCGTCGCCGTGCACCAGGGGCTGTGGGGCCTCTACATGGGCTGCTCGTTCGCCCCGAACCACAAGGGCATGCCGATGCCGACCGCCGACGACGACCTGGACTACCTGCGCAAGCAGGTGCTGACCGCACGCAACGTCCGCGGCGGCCGGTTCGTCGACCTGGCGCTGGGCGGGCTCAACTACCAGATCGAGCACCACCTGTTCCCGAACATGCCGCGCGCCAACCTGCGCCGGGCCCGGCCGCTGGTGATGGCGTACTGCGCCGAGCAGGGCGTCCCGTACGCGGAGACCGGGCTGGTCGAGTCGTACCGGCAGGCTCTGGCACACCTGCACGACGTGGGCCGGCCGCTGCGCGCGGCCTGAGCCGATCGGCTGCCGGTAGGGTCGTCGGATGGTGGAGGGCGCGCCGCGGTGGTGGCGCGCGGCGCGGCGGGGCGAACGGGCCCGGCCGCGTCACTGACGACATCGTGCGGAGCTGCGGCATGAGATTCGAGATCAGCAAGGTGCTCGACGCCATCGAGGGGCGGGTCTGCACCGACCCGTCGCTGGCCCGGGCCGTCGTCGACCTGGCCGAGGTCATCCGGTGGCAGAACCTGGACGGCGGCCGTCCGGCCAGCCTGCTGCGGCTCGGCATGGTGATCGACGCGCTGTCCCGGCAGATCGGCGAGGACAGCGTCCCGGTCTACGCGATCGTGCACCGGGCGCTGCTGTCCGACGCCGACCTGACCTCCAACGAGCGGATGGTGGTGCGCCGCTGGGCCGACGACGGCCTGGTGGAGGTGCTCGACCAGCCCGGTGACCGGATGCTGGAGGTGGCCGATCTGCTCGGCCTGCCGGTGCTCACCCGGGCGCGGCTGGACGGGCTCGTCGGGCGGTACCAGTGGATCGGGCAGGCGGGCCGCGTGCTCGCCCCGGTACCGGGGGCCGGCGGGCCGGTCTTCATCGCGCACGTCGGCGGCGGCCAGGACCCGGCCACCGGCAGCCGCTCCCCGGCCGGGGTCAAGCTGCTCTCCCGGAAGTGGCGCTGCCCGGAGCCGGGGTGCGCGCTGTTCGGCGGCGGCGGGGGCGGTGGCGCCTTCGCCGACCTGGCCGCCGTGGACCGGGTGCCGGCCGAGCAGCCGCCGCCCACGCTGCGCACCGGGGCGCCGACCTGCCCCCGGCACGGCACGCGGCTCTCCGACGCCGGCCCGCGCCCGCGTACCGCTGTGCTCGCGGCGCGCATCGGCGGGCTGGTCCGCAAGCGGTTCGTGCTGACCGAGACCGATCCGGTGGCGATCGGCCGGGCGCCCGACGGCCCGGGCGGGGTGACGCTCGGCCAGTGGCTCAACGACGAGGCCCGGCGCTGGATCAGCCGCAGCCACATCCGGCTGGAGCTGCGGGTGGGCGAGGTGGTGGTCACCGACACCAGCACCAACGGCTCCGGCGTACGCCCCGGCGGCTCGATGGCGGAGCACGAGCGGATCGCGCTGGCGCCGCAGCAGTCCCGGGTGCTGGCCGAGGGCGACCTGATCGAGTTGTACCCGGGCGTGCAGGTGGGCCGCGCCGACGACATGAGCAGCGACGCGAAGTACACCCCGAACTCGGTGATGGCCGAGGCGCCGACCATGGCGATGCGACTGCCGCGTCAGTGACGGGCACGTGCGTGCGAAGGCGCCGGGACCGTCGCGGTCCCGGCGCCTTCTCGCGTACGGCTCAGCCGGCCAGCACGGCGGCGAGCTGCGCCACCGCGTGGTCGATCTCCTCTTCGGTGATCACCAGCGGCGGGGCGAGCCGAATGGTCGAGCCGTGCGTGTCCTTCGCGAGGACGCCCCGCTCCATCAGCCGCTCGCACGCCTGCCGGCCGGTCATCAGCGCCGGGTCGATGTCCAGCCCGGCCCACAGGCCGCGGCCGCGTACCGCCACCAGGCCCTTGCCGATCAGGCCGCGCAGTCCGGCGTGCAGCCGCTCGCCCAGCTCGGCCGAGCGGCGCTGGAACTCGCCGGTGGCCAGCAGCCGGACCACCTCGGTCGCGACCGCGCAGGCCAGCGGGTTGCCACCGAAGGTCGAGCCGTGCTGGCCCGGCTGGAGCACACCGAGCACGTCGCGGTTCGCCGCCACCGCGGAGACCGGCACGATGCCGCCGCCGAGCGCCTTGCCGAGCAGGTACATGTCCGGCTCGACGCCCTCGTGCTCGCAGGCGAACGTGGCCCCGGTACGCCCCAGGCCCGACTGGATCTCGTCGGCGACGAACAACACGTTGCGCTCGGTGCAGACCCGGCGCACGCCCGGCAGGTAGCCCTCCGGCGGCACCACGACGCCCTGCTCACCCTGGATCGGCTCCAGCAGCACCGCCACCGTGTTCTCGTCGATCGCCTCGGTCAGCGCGGCCAGGTCGCCGTAGGGGACCACAGTGAAACCCGGCGTGTACGGGCCGAAGTCGGCGCGCGCGTCGGAGTCGGTGGAGAAGCTGACGATGGTGGTCGTACGGCCGTGGAAGTTGCCCTCCGCCACCACGATGTTGGCCTGGCCCGGGGCGACGCCCTTGACCTGGTAGCCCCACTTGCGGGCGACCTTGATGCCGGTCTCCACCGCCTCGGCGCCGGTGTTCATCGGCAGCACCAGGTCCTTGCCGCAGAGCGCGGCCAGCTCGCGGCAGAAGTCGGCGAACTGGTCGTGGACGAACGCGCGGCTGGTCAGTGTGAGCCGGTCGAGCTGCGCGTGCGCGGCCTCGATCAGCTTCGGGTGCCGGTGGCCGAAGTTCAGCGCCGAGTATCCCGCCAGGCAGTCCAGGTAGCGGCGGCCGTCCACGTCGGTCAGCCAGGCGCCCTCGGCCGACGAGATCACCACGGGCAGCGGGTGGTAGTTGTGCGCCGTGTGACGCTCCGCGTCCCGGACCGCGGACGGAGTCCGCAGCATGTCGTCGATGATCACTTGCTCGCCTTTCCCTGACGGAGTCGCAACGTGCAGCACTTCGGTCCGCCGCCGGCCTTGCGCAGCTCGGACAGGTCGATGCCGATGGTCTCGTAGCCTCGGCCGCGCAGCTTCGCGGCGAGGTCGGTGGCCTGCGCGGGCAGCACCACGTGCCGGCCGTCGCTGACCGCGTTCAGGCCCAGCACCTCGGCGTCGGCCGTGGTGGCGTGGATCGCGTCCGGGAACAGCCGGCGCAGCACCGCCTGGCTGCCGGGGGAGAACGCCTCCGGCAGGTACGCCACCGTGCGCTCGTCGAGCACCGTCAGCGCGGTGTCCAGGTGGTAGAAGCGGGGGTCCACCAGCTGCATGGTCACCACCGGGTAGCCGAAGACCTCCTGGAGCTGCGCGTGCGACGCGTGCGCGGTGCGGAACCCGGTGCCGGCGAGCAGGTGGTCGCCGGTCAGCAGGACGTCGCCCTCGCCCTCGTTCACGTGCTTCGGGTCGTACATCTCGAAGCCGGCGTCCTCGAACCAGGCCCGGTACGCGGGCGCCTCGTCGGCGCGCTGCGGGTCGCGGAACTGCACCGCCATGGCCCTGCCGTCGATCACGGTGCCGCCGTTGGCCGCGAAGACCATGTCCGGCAGGCCGGCGACCGGCTCGATCAGCTCGACCTCGTGGCCCAGGTCCAGGTACGTCCGGCGAAGCTGCTCCCACTGCCGGATCGCCAGGCCGGGGTCGACCGGGGCGGTGGGGTCCATCCACGGGTTGATCGCGTAGTCGACGGCGAAGTACGTCGGCCGGCACATCAGAAAGCGCTGGCGGATGGCGTCCATCGTCATGTCGTGCTCCCAGGTTCGGGCGCGCCCGGCCACCGTCGGCCCACGGGCTGGCGCCGTGGTCCAACGTTATGCGGCCCCGGTAGACGACATCCACCGCGAGAAGTTGCGTTCAGCGGCGAATCGTTGCGTTGAATCGGTCACGGGTGGGCGATCATTGCGCCAATGCCCGGACACACTTCGGGGGCGGCGAACCGCCGCCCCCGAAAGAGGTGTTGCCCGGCCGGTGAACCACCAGATCTGATCGGGCTGGCCGGCGCTGCCGGCGATCGGGACAGTGCCCGCTAGAACCAGGCACCAAACTGTGAGTCAAGCCACTCGCGGAAGCGCCCCACCCAGTCGCCGTCAGTGGTCGGCCAGTCGAACTGGCCGGTCATCGCCACGATGCCGAGCACCACGGCGGCCAGGCCCACAGCGATGCCGATCAGCGCGTCGGTCTTGCCCGCCACGTGCCGGCGACGGGTGGCGATCAGGCCCAGGACAGCCAGCACCGCGCCGGCCGCGCCGAGCCCGATGCCGTACCCGGCGAGCGTGCCGGAGAGCACGAACAGCGCCCCGGCCACCGAGACGATCAGGCCGAGCGTGGCGAGCAGGCTGGCCCGGGGACGCTTGGTGGTGTACGGCTCCGGCCGGTCCACCCGGCCGTCGCGGTCGGCATCCGTGCCGTCGGGGCGGCCGTCCCGGTCGAGGTCGGTGTGGTCCGGGCGGCCGTCGCGGTCCAGGTCCGCGGTGCGCTCGGCGACGGGCGCCGCGACGACGGGCGTCGCACCGGCGGTCCGGGCGTCGGTCACCGGGGCGGTCCGCGGGTCGGCGTCGACCCGGCGGCCGGTGACCGCACGCGCCGCCGCGCCCCGGTCCGCGGCCCGGCGCCGCGCCTCCGCGTCCGGCTCGTCATCGGCCGCCGCGTTCCGGCCGTCGGTCGTCGTGGCCGCCGTCGGGCCCTCGGCGGTGGTGGCCGGCCGCCGGTCGCCGGTCGCCGCGCCGAGGTCGCGTGCGTCCCGGTCGCCCGCCACGTCCCGGGCACGCTCGCCCTCGGTCGCGGTGGCGGCGCTGCGGTACGTGGTCCGCTCCTCGTCGCGGTCGGTGACCACGGGCCGGTCGGCCGGCTCCTCGGCGGTCCGGTCGCGCTCGTCGACCACGCCGTCGCCGTTGGTATCGGTACTGGTCGCCGGAGGGTTCCGGCGGGACAGAATCTTCACGATGGCACCTCCTGATCCAGGCGCGGAGGCCGCGCATGACAGGAAGGAAGTACCCAGGTGCGC
The DNA here is from genome assembly GCF_042871665.1 of Micromonospora sp. NPDC005686. Classification (NCBI taxonomy): domain Bacteria; kingdom Bacillati; phylum Actinomycetota; class Actinomycetes; order Micromonosporales; family Micromonosporaceae; genus Micromonospora; species Micromonospora sp. NPDC005686. The sequence continues at coordinate 223,136 of NZ_JBIAIY010000008.1, read as the reverse complement.
CGAGATCGACACCCGTCGGCCGCTCCGCACGCTCCGGCACCCGGCATCGGAGCGTGCGGAGATCGCCGCCGGTCAGGACACGGTGCGTGACCACTGCTGGTTGGTGCCGGCGCCGCAGGTGTACTGCTGGACGTCCGCGCCGTCGCCGGTGCCGGCGTTCACCACGTCCAGGCACTTGCCACTGTGCCGGGCCCGCAGCTGGAACCAGCCGTCGCGCGCGGCCCACTGCCACTGCTGGTTGGCGCCGCCGCCGCAGGTGTACTGGATGATGTTGGCGCCGTCGGCGGTGGACGCGTTCGCGACGTCGAGACACTTGCCGCTCGCGGCGTTCACCAGGCGGAACCAGCCGCCCCCGGCGTCCTGGAACTCCCACCGCTGATTGCCGCCGCCGTTCCAGCTCCACTGCTTGACCTCGGCGTTGTTCGCCGTGGAGCCGTTGATCACGTCGAGCACCCGGCCGCTGTGCCGGGCGGTGACGCGGTAGGACGCGGGCGAGTCACCGGTGACGGTGCCCGCGGCCGTGTCGATGGTGACTGAGGGATACCAGGTCAGGTTCATGCTGGTGGCTGTCGGGAAGGTGATCGGCAGCCACACGTACTGGGAGTCGTTGGCCGGGCCGCCCCAGGCGCCCGCCCACCGGTCACCCAGGTAGAGGTAGCTGGTGCCGGACGTGCCCTGGATCGGCAGCACGAAGGCCGGCTGGGAGTTGAAGGTGGTGCCGTTGCCCACGTCGGTCCAGCCGCTCCACGGCCCCGAGATGCTCGGCGCGGTGGCGTACCGGGCCTGGTTCGGGCTCCAGCCCGTCGCCCCCGAGGTCAGCAGGAAGTAGGTGGAGCCCCGCTTGAACATCGCGGGCGCCTCGCGGTGCGCGCCGTCCCAGAAGTTGCCGACCAGTCCGGCCACGTTGAGGTAGTCCGGCGTGAGCCGGTAGATGTTCAGGTCGTAGTTGTCGTCCGCGGCCGAGATCATGTAGGCGGTGCCGTTGTCGTTGTAGAGCGTGATGTCGCGGGACATGTGCTGCCCGAGCGGCCGGAAGCTGCCGTGGTAGGTGTAGTCGCCGTCAACGGTGGCCGACGAGGCGACGGCGGCCCGCGCCTCGTTGTAGTCGGACCCGTTCTCCTTGTGCATCCACATCACGAACCGGCCGGTGCTCGCGTTGTAGACGACCTTGGGCCGTTCGATGTTGGCGACCCGCAGCTCGGCGGCCGACGACTGGGTGAGTACGTTCCTGCGGAACTCCCAGGTGCGCAGGTCCGTGGAGCGGTAGACCGACACCGCCCGGAACGTGTTGTCCGGGTTGCGGTTCTCGCCGAACCAGTAGTAGTAGTCGCCGACCTTGAGCACACCGCCGCCGTGGGCGTGCACCACGGCGCCGCTGGTGTCGGTGAACTGGGTGCCGTTCGTGACGGCCACCGGCGCGGCCAGCGCACTCGCGGCCGGTCCCACCACGGGCGCGGTCAGGGCCACGGCGAGCGCCAGCCCCGCCGCCAGGAGGCGGTTGCTGCCGCCGTGTCGTGCCGCCCACCGCATGCCGGTCACTGCCCGCAGATTGGCGTGACGGAGGCGGGCGTGGCGCTGGCCGCCACGAGCAGGCCGAACGTCGCCGAACCACCGGGCGGCAGCGTCCCGTTCCAGGAGGCGCCGCGGACCACGACGTCCTGGCCGGTGCCCTCGGCCACCCCGCCCCAGACCAACTGGATGCGTTCGTCACCGGACCACCGCCACGAGACGAGCCAGCCCGGCAGCGTCTCGGTCCCGCCGTTGCGCACTGTCACGGTGGCGACGAAGCCACCGCCCCACCTGCTGTCGATGGTGGCCGTCGCGGAGCAGAGCGACAGCGTGCGCGCCGGTCCGCCGATCAGGTACGGACCCCGCGCGCCCTCCGTGTCGCCGAAGCGGAACCAGTAGGCGGTGCCGGGGGTCAGCCCGCCGACGGTCACCGTGCCCGAGCGCTCCGGCCCGGAGACCGCCTCGGCCACCGGGTCGCGCCGCTGGATGGCGTCCTCGCGGCTGGCGAAGAGGCTCACGACGATGGGCGGGTCGTACCCGCAGGGCGGGCTGAGCACCATCCAGTAGGCGAAGGTGATGCTGGTGGTGGTGGCCCCGGTCACCTGGCCGCTGACCGGCAGCGCCGGCGGGCAGGTGGGCGCGGGGGTGGGCGTCGCCGCCGTGGCGGGCGTCATCGCCGTGGTGGCGAGGGACGGGCCGGCGTCGGCCGAGGCGGCCAGGCCGGTCAGGGCGAGCGCGGCGGCCAGTGCCGCGCCGAGCGTACGGAGCATCTGCTTCTCCCGAGCTGAGGGCGCCGAGGGCACTCGGCGCGGCGGCACGGTGGACTGCCGGAGAGGACTGCCCGGCACCGGGGCGGCGCATCACCCCGCGCTTGTCCCTCCGGCGAGATCGAGCGGCTCGCGCTGGCTCCCGAGCGCTAGCGCCACCAGTCTGTCAGTCGACGGTCATCGATTCAATGCCGTACCACGGCCCGAAGTCGCCGGCCGTGCGATCTGCTGGCTACGCTTGGCGGTCGTGCCAGAGGGACACAGCATCCACCGCCTCGCCGCCCGGCACGCCGAGCTGTTCGCGGGCGACAAGGTGCACGCCGACAGCCCGCAGGGGCGCTTCGCCGAGGGCGCTGCCCGCCTGAGCGGCACCGTCCTGGACGGCACCGAGGCGTACGGCAAGCACCTGCTGCACCACTACGCGGGCGAGCTGACGCTGCACATACACCTGGGTCTGTACGGGAAGTTCACCGACGGGCCGGGGGAGCCGCCGTCGCCGGTCGGGCAGGTACGGCTGCGGCTGCACAGCGACCGGCACTGGCTGGAGCTGCGCGGCCCGACCGCCTGCGAGCTGCTGACCCCGCCCGAGGTGGCGGCGCTGCGCGATCGGCTCGGGCCCGATCCGCTGCGCGCCGACGCCGACCCGGACCGGGCGTACGCGCGGATCCGCCGGAGCCCCACCCCGCTGGCCGCGCTGCTGCTCGACCAGTCGGTGGTGGCCGGCACCGGCCTGATCTTCGTGACCGAGGCGCTGTTCCGGGCGGGGCTGCCGCCGCTGCTGCCCGGGCGGGAGCTGACCCCGGCCGGCTGGACCGAACTCTGGGCGGACCTGGTCGCGCTGATGACCCGCGCGGTCGAGCGGGGCCGGATCGACACGGTGCGCGACGCCGACCTGCCGGAGGTGACCGGCCGCGCGCCGCGCGTCGACCGGCACGGAGGCGAGGTGTACGTCTACCGCCGCCCGACCGCACCCTGCCACGTCTGCGGCACCCCGGTCAGCCGGGGCACACTGGCCGGCCGCAACCTCTACTGGTGCCCCACCTGCCAGGCGGGCTGACCGTCCCGGTGTGGCCCCGGCGGTCCGCTCACATCTCGTCGAGCAGCCAGCGGGCCACCTCGACGTTGCCGGGAAAGACCTGGTCGCCGCCGATGCTCCAGGCCACCGTCTGACCGATCGCCCAGCCGCGTACCCGCTCCCGGTCCAGGTCCAGCCCGGCGGTGAGCCGGTCGAGCCGGTGCCGTACCGCCGCGGGAGAGTGACCCAGCTCCGCGCCGCGCACGAGCGGCACCACCGCGAACTCCCGCTCGCCGACCAGCGGCTTCGGGTCGATCACCAGCCACGGCTCGCGTGTGGCGGCCAGGACGTTGCCGGCGTGCAGATCCTGGTTGACCAGCACCTGCTCACCCTGGCTCGGCGTCAGCTCGGCGAGCAGCCCGAGCGCGGCGTCGAGCACGCGCCGCTCGTACGGGCGGCCGGCCCGTCGCCAGTTACCCGGCATCCGCTCCGCCCAGCCGGCCGCCTCCTCGGCCAGCGGCGTGAACGGCGCACCGGCCGGCACCGCGAGCCCCGGCAGCAGGCCGACCGCGGCGTCGAGCGCCGCGTCGGCCGCCAGCGCGTGCAGCGGCGTACCGGGGTCGCACCGCTCCACGAGAAGCGCGCGCTTGTCGGCGTCGTGGGCGAGCAGCCGGATGGCGCCCCGGCCGTCCCAGTGCGCCAGCGCTGTCGCCTCGTGGACGCTGTCGTCGTCCGGGTACTGGAGCTTCAGCACCGCCCGGGTGCCGTCCGGCAGCGTCGCGGGCAGCGCCAGCGAGGCGAACGCGTACGGGAACGGCGGGCCGACCGTCAGCTCCCACCGCGCGACGCACTCGGCCAGCCGGCCGGGCAGCTCCGCGAGCCACGCCCGGCCGGCCTCGGTCCGCTCGACCCAGCGCAGCCCTTCGGGAATGTCGCACCGCATCCGGACATCCTGCCCGGTACGGCGACGATCCGCTGTCCCCGGCCGCGGCGGTGCGGCTCCCGGCCTCGCTGGTGCGGCCCCCGCCCGGCGGCGCCCGTCAGCGCAGCCGGCGGATGTCCCCGTACGCCCGGTAGAAGCCGCCCCGGCCGGACTGGCGGACCTCGGTGACCAGGTAGCGGGCGCCCGGCTCGCGGATGCCCTTGGGGAACTGCACCGACCAGTCCCGCCGGTAGCCGTCGGCGAGGACGTGCACGCGCAGCCGGCCGCCCTGCTCGACGCACTGCACCAGCACGCCGTCGCGGTCGTCGGTGGTCACCTCGACCGAGGTCCAGGCGGCCGTCTCGGGCATCCGGGCCGGCGCCTTGACGTCGACCACGTCGGGCACGCTGCCCGCCTCGGCCGCCCGGATCGCCGCCTCGCTCGCGTCGATGCAGGCCAGGTGGCCGCTCGTGGTGACCACGTAGAGCCGGTTGTCGTGGTACTGCATCGAGTACGCCGAGCCGCAGCCGGTGCCGAGCTTCCACAACCGGTTGCCGGCCCGGTCGAAGCAGTAGATCGAGGAGGCGCTGTCGCCGGCGAACACGTACCGGCCGCCCTCGGCGGTGGCGCAGGAGAAGACCGCCGAGTCGCAGCGGTAGACCTGCTCGGCCCGGCCGTCCTTCCGCAGGCGGACCACCTCACGGGTGCCGGTGCCGGCGAAGACCGCGTTCCGTTCCTGCCAGCCGAACAGCACCGCGCCGGTGCCGGTGTGCCACAGCTCCCGCCCGGTGCGCCAGTCGTAGCCGGTGACGCCCTGCGAGTGGCCGTGGTAGAGCGCGTCGGCGTCGCAGCGCACCATCCACGCCGACCGGCCCCGGCCCGGCCGGCGCCAGAGGAACTCGTCCTCGTGGTCGATCGCCGAGATGCCGCCGTCGCGGTCGGACACACCCAGCACGCCGTCGTGGATGTCCAGCCAGTAGATGTCGATCTCCGGGGCGATCGCGTACGCCGCGCGCGGCACCTTGCCGGACAGGTCGTAGACGTTGCCGTCGTCGCAGCCGGCATAGACCCAGGCGTCGTCGGCGACGATGCACTTCACCCCGTCGGGCAGCCGGACCTGGTTGACCAGCCGGGCGTCGTGGTCGAGCGTGGTGATCACGCCGTGTTCGTTGCCGACCATGCAGTGCCGGTCGTCGACGAAGATGCCGAAGGCGGGCGCGCCCGAGGCGTACCGCCAGAGGACCGGGGCGGTGCGGGCGGTCGAGCGGGTGCTGACGATCTGCCGGCGCGAGACCGTGCGCTTCTGGCGTACGCCGGGCACGGCCGGGGCGTACCCCTTGCGGATCTTCTCGCCGATCTTCTTCGCCGCGGCGGCGCGGGCGCGGGTGTTGTCCGGGTAGGTGCTGGTCTTCACCTGGCCCTGGTCGCCGATCCGCCCGAAGCGCACTGTCATCGCGGTGTCGTCGACCACCACCTCGTAGAACTTGTGCGCTCTACCGTCCACTTCGGACAGTTCGAGGTAGGTCGTCTCCTGGGACATGGGGGTTACCTCCGAGGGGAAGTGCCGGACCGGCAGCGCGCACACGCTAACCGGCGGCACCGACACTTCCTTACGTGCCGGCGAGGGCGTCGACGGCCTTGCGGGCGGCGATCAGCACCGGATCCCACACCGGGGCGTACGGCGGCGCGTAGCCCAGGTCGAGCGCTGTCATCTCGTCCACTGTCATGCCGTTCCACAGCGCCACCGCGAGCGTGTCGATCCGCTTGGCCGCCTCGGACCAGCCGACGATCTGCGCCCCCAGCAGCCGCCCGCTGGGCCGCTCGGCAATCAGCTTGATCGTCATCTCCCGCGCGCCCGGGTAGTACCCGGCCCGGTTCGTCGACCGGGTGTGCACGGTGACGAACTCGAAGCCGGCCTCCCGCGCGTCCCGCTCGCGCAGCCCGGTCCGGCCCACCTCCAGCTCGCAGACCTTGGTGACGGCGGTGCCGACGACGCCCGGGAAGGTGGCGTACCCGCCGCCGATGTTGATGCCCGCCACGCGGCCCTGCTTGTTGGCGTGCGTGCCGAGCGGGATGTGCACGGGCATGCCGCTGACCCGGTGCAGGGACTCCACGCAGTCGCCCGCGGCCCAGACGCCGGGCACGCCCGGCACCCGCATCCGCCGGTCCACCCGGATCGCGCCGGAGGGGCCGATCGGCAGGCCGGCGGCCTCGGCGAGCGCGGTGTTGGGGCGTACCCCGAGACCCAGCACCACGACGTCGGCCGGGATCGGCCCCTCGTCGGTGAGCACCGCGCGGATCCGGCCGTCCCGCTCGTCCAGGCCGGTGACGGTGATGCCGGTACGGACGTTGATCCCGGTGCCGCGCATCGCCTCGGCCACCAGTTCGCCCATGTCCGGGTCCACAGTCGACATCGGCTGGTCGGCCTGCTCGACCAACTGGACCGAGAGCCCGCGTTGCACGAGCGCCTCGGCCACCTCGACGCCGACGTAGCCGCCGCCGACCACCACCGCCCGCCGGGGCTTGGGCTCGCGTTCGAGCCAGTCGATCAGCGCCGCCCCGTCGTCGAGCGTCTGCACGCCGAACACCCCTGACACGTCGTCGCGCGCCCAGTCCGGCTGGATCGGGGACGCGCCGGTGGCGTACACCAGGGTGTCGAAACCGGCGCGGACCTCGCCGCCGCCGTCCAGGTCCCGCGCGACCACTTCGCGACGGTCGAGGTCGATGGCGGTGACCTCGTGCCGGGTGCGGACGTCGATGCCGAACTCGTCGCGGAAGGTCGCCGGGTCGCGGGAGATCAACTCGTCCCGCTCCTCCACCAGGCCGCTCACCCAGTAGGGGATACCGCAGGCCGAGTAGGAGGTGAAGTGCCCGCGCTCGAACGCGACGATCTCCAGGTCGGAGCGGTCGCGGCGGCGGCGCCGGGCCTGCGACGCCGCCGACATGCCGGCGGCGTCGCCGCCGATGACGATCATGCGCTCGGCCACGTCGCCCATCCTGTCACGCCGGGCCGCGGCCGCACTGCCGCTCAGCCACGGGTCTGCCGCGCCACGTCCGCGACCACGTCGACGAGGCTGCCGGTACGCGCGAACACTGCCCGCTGCCGCGCCGCGCCGCTGCCGTGCCGGCGCAGCCCGCCCAGCAGATCGGTGACCCGGTCCAGGTCGCCGTGCCGTTCCAGTTCCGGGCGCAGCCGGTCGACCAGCCGGTCCAGCAGTTCCCAGGCCGGCCGCAGCTCACCGTCGGTGAGGTCGACGCCCTCGCCCTCCAGCCCGTCGTGAGCGGCCCGCCAGTGTGCCGCCACCAGCAGGTGGTGGTCGGTGTTGACGGCCGGACGGCCGGCGGCGATGTCGGTGAGCGCGGTCGCGACGAGCGCGCGGACCAGCGCCGCCACCAGCACCGCGTCGTCCACGGACGGGCAGACGTCACCGATCCTGATCTCCACGGTGGGGTACTTGGCGGAGAGCCGGGCGTACCAGTAGAGCATTCCCTCGTCCAGCATCACGCCACTGGCGATGAGCTGGCGGATCAGCCGCTCGTAGTGCTCGTGCGACTCCAGGTACGGGGTGGGCGCGACCGACGGCCAGCGCTCCCACTCCACCGAGCGCCAGCTCGCGTAGCCGGTGTCCTCGCCCCGGGCGAACGGGGAGTTCGCGGTGGCCGCCTGCAGGATCGGCAGCCACGGCCGCACGTGGTTGAGCACCTGCACGCCGGTGTCCGGGTCGGGGATGCCGACGTGGATGTGCATGCCGTTGTTGCCGGGGCCGGGCACCAGCAGACGGAACCGCTCGATCATCCGGTCGAAGCGCGGCTTGTCCACCACCGGCGGCACCGGCCCGTCGACCGGCCCGGTGCCGATCGCCAGCAGCCGTACGCCCGCCCGCTCGGCCGCGTCGGCCAGTTCCCCGCGCAGCATCGACAGCGAGTGCCGGATCGAGGACAGGTCCAGCCCCGGCGGGCTGCCGATCTCGATCTGGCTGGTCTGGAACTCGCGTTCCACCTGGCCCCGCAGCTCGGCCGGCACCTGCTCCATCACCAGGTCGACGGCGGGTACGGCGGTGCCGGTGTGCGGGTCGGCGAGCAGGAACTCCTCCTCGACGCCGACTGTCAGCAGGTCGGTTCCGCCCGGTGAGGCGCTCCGCTCCCGCTCCGCCACTGAGCCACTCATCGTCACCACCGTCTCTCCGGACCGCTCACGGCACCGTGCCGCGTGGTCGAGGCCCTGTTACCCACCGTGTCCGTTTCGGGAAACGTGCCGGTGGGCGTGTCGGCGCCGGTTCGCCCGTTCGGGTCGGCCGGGTGCGTTAGCGCATGGGCCCGTAGGGCGTGACAACGCGGGCTAGGATGGTCCCGTGGCGGGGATGCTGGCGGTGCTGACGGGGGCGTGGGCCTACGCCCTCGCCCTGTTCGCCGACCGGCCGGCCGGGCTGCTCGCCGGTGCGGCGGTGGTCGCCGCGCTGCTGCTGGCCACCCTGCTCGCGCTGCGGGTCCGCGCGCTGCCCACGCCGCCCGGCACCCGGTTCGCCGCCGCCCTGCGCGCCCGCGCCCGCCGTCGCGGGGTGCCCCGGCAGGTCGACCCCGACGCGCCGGGGCGTCCGCGCCCCCGCGCACCCGGCCTGCACCCCTCGGCCGCGTAGCCACCTGCCGGCCCGCGCCCGCGGGTCGCCGGTCCCTCCGTACCGGCTTTCGCGGCCGATTCCGTCGTCATCCGTCCCGCCGCGCGGCACGTCGCCGCCCGGGACACCCGGAATCGCCATCGAGGGGTCCACCCATGCTTGCCTTCGCACCGCTGCACTCCGCGGCCTCGGCCGCGGCCACCGTCGTCACCTGGCTCGCCGACGTGCTCGCCCCGCTCACCGGCGGCGCCGCGACGGCCGCCGCCATCGTCCTGTTCACAGTCGCCGTCCGGCTGCTGATCTCGCCGCTGACAGTGGCCCAGGTACGCGGGGAGCGGCGTCGCACGGCGCTCGCCCCCGAGGTACGGGAACTCCAGCGCCGGTACGCCGACGATCCGGCCCGCCTCCAGAGCGAGGTGTTCGCGCTCTACCGCGACGCCGGGGCCAGCCCGGTCGCGGGCTGCCTGCCGGCCCTGTTGCAGGCGCCGTTCTTCCTGGTCGTGTACCGCGTGTTCGCGACCGGGGACGGGGCGCCGGAGCTGCTGGGGGAGCGGCTCGCCGGCGTACCGCTGGGGTGGCACCTCGGCGACGGGCTGGCCGGCCCGGTGCCGCTGGTGTTCGGGGTGCTGCTGGCCGCGCTGCTCGCGCTGGCCTGGTGGTCCTCGCGGCGGACGCGCCGGGCGGCGGCCGCCACCGGCGCCGTGGCCGGTACCCCGGCCGAGGGGCCGGGCGCGGCGGTGCTCGGGCGGCTGCTGCCGCTGCTGCCGTACGGCACCGTGCTCGTCGCGCTCGTGGTGCCGCTGGCGGCGGTGCTCTATCTGGTCACCACCACGGCGTGGACGGCGCTGGAGCAGGTGGTGCTGCGGCGGCCGCAGCCGGCGGCGGCCATCGACAAGCGTTGACAAGTGCGGGGGCGGGCGCGTAGAAATCGCTCTCAGAGAGCGCTCTCCCGGACCCGTCCCCGCAGAGAGGCACCCCGCATGAACCCGATCCTGGCGGCCCTGGCCGCCTCCGCCACCGTGCCCCGACCGCGCCGCCGGCTCGCCCTGGTCGCCGGCGTCCTCGCGCTCACCACAGCCCTCGCGGGCGTCTCGATGACCGCCCAGGCGGCGGTGCCCCCGACGCCGTCCGGCTGGAGCCTGGTGTGGAGCGACGACTTCACCGGCTCCGCCGGCACTCTGCCCTCGTCCGCCAACTGGATCATCGACACCGGCACCAGCTACCCGGGCGGCCCGGCCAACTGGGGCACCGGCGAGATCCAGACCTACACCTCCAGCACCGCCAACCTGGCCCACGACGGCTCGGGCAACCTGCGCATCACGCCGCTGCGGGACTCGGCCGGCCGCTGGACCTCGGCCCGGATCGAGACGGTGCGTTCGAACTTCAAGGCGCCGTCGGGTGGCGTGCTGGCCCTGGAGGGCCGGATCCAGATGCCGAACGTCACCGGCGCGGCGGCGTCCGGGTACTGGCCGGCGTTCTGGGCGCTCGGCTCGCCGTACCGGGGCAACTACCAGAACTGGCCGGGCATCGGCGAGTTCGACGTGATGGAGAACGTCAACGGGATCAACTCGGTCTGGGGCGTGCTGCACTGCGGTGTCGCGCCGGGCGGCCCGTGCGGGGAGTTCAACGGCATCGGCGCGTCCCGGGCCTGCCCGGGCAGCACCTGCCAGTCGGCGTTCCACACCTACCGGTTCGAGTGGGACGCCTCGGTGAGCCCGCAGCAGCTGCGCTGGTACGTCGACGGCCAGCTCTTCCACACCGTCGGGCAGAACCAGATCGGTGAGCCGTACTGGAGTCAGATGACCAACCACGCCGGCTACTTCCTGCTGCTCAACGTGGCGATGGGCGGCGGCTTCCCGGACGGCGTGGCCGGCTCGGCGACGCCCACCGCGGCAACCGTGCCCGGCCGGTCGATGCTCGTCGACTACGTGGCCGTCTACACCCGGGGTGGCGGGAGCAACCCGTCGCCCACGCCGACCACGCCACCGCCGGGCGGGGTGCGGGACGCGTACGCGACGATCCAGGCCGAGTCGTTCAACGCGCAGAACGGCGTGCAGGTGGAGACGTGCGCCGAGGGCGGCCAGGACATCGGCTGGCTCGCCAACGGCGACTGGGCCCGCTACGACAACGTCGACTTCGGTTCGACGCCGCCGCGCGACTTCGTGGCCCGGGTCGCGTCCGGCGCAGCGTCCGGGGTGAGCGGGCTGGTGGAGGTCCGGGTGGACAGCCCGACCGCGCCGCCGATCGGCAGTTTCGCGGTCGGCAACACCGGCGGCTGGCAGACCTGGCGCTCGGTGCCGGGCAACGTCAGCGCGGTGACCGGGCGGCACACCGTCTACCTGACGTTCAGCAGCGGCCAGCCGTCGGACTTCGTCAACGTCAACTGGTTCACCTTCCGCCGCTGAGGCGCGGCCGGGGCGCGGCCCGGACGTACCGGGCCGCGCCGAACCGGTGCTGGACAGAAACAGTTAACACTCTTAATAATAGGCGCACGTCGACGGTTGTGAATCCCCTCTCCACCCCCGCCCGTCCCCTGGAGGACGCCGTGAGACTCCGCCCCCGCCTGGCGACGCTCGCCGCCGCGCTGACCACCGCCGTGGTCGCCGGTGCCCTGCTCGCCGCGCCACCCGCCTCTGCCGCCACCGCCGCCTTCGTCCGCACCTCCAGCTGGAGCAGTGGGTACGAGGCCCGGTTCACCGTCACCAACGACAGCTCCGCCGCGATCTCCTCGTGGAACGTCCAGTTCGACCTGCCGTCCGGCAGCACGCTCGGCTCGTTCTGGGACGCCCGGCTGACCACCTCCGGCCAGCACGTCACCGCCGTCAACCAGTCCTGGAACGGCGCGCTCGCCCCGGGCGCCAGCACCAGCTTCGGCTTCGTCGTCAGCGGCACCGGCGACCCGGTGAACTGCACGGTCAACGGCGCCTCCTGCACCGGCGGCGGCAACCCCGGCAACCCGGGCGCACCGGCCACGCCGGGCGGGCTGCGGGTCACCGGCACCACCGCGTCGTCGGTCTCGCTCGCCTGGAACGCGGTCTCCGGCACCGTCACCGGCTACCGGGTGTACGAGGGCAGCACGGTCAAGGCCACCGTCACCGGCACCTCGGCCACCGTCTCCGGGCTGGCCGCGTGCAGCGGGCACAGCTACACGGTGACCGCGTACAACGGGACCGGTGAGTCGGCGAAGTCGGCGGCGGTCGCGGCCACCACCAGCGGCTGCACCGGTGGCGGCGGTGGCGTGATGGCCGCCGCGCCCTACCTCTACCCGGGCTGGGGCGACCCGCCCGCGCCCGCGACCGTGATGGGCGCGACCGGGATCAAGTGGTTCACCATCGCGTTCGTGCTCTCCGGCGGCGGCTGCACCCCCGCCTGGGACGGCACCGGCCCGCTGACCGGGGGCGCGCACGCCGCCACCATCGCCGCGATCAAGGCGGCCGGCGGCGACGTCATCCCCTCCTTCGGCGGGTGGAGCGGCAACAAGCTCGGCCCGAACTGCTCGTCCGCCGCCGCGCTGGCCGGCGCGTACCAGCAGGTCATCAACGCGTACGGGCTGAAGGCGATCGACATCGACATCGAGAACAGCGACGAGTTCGAGAACGAGGTGGTGCAGGACCGCATCCTGGACGCCCTGAAGATCGTCAAGCAGAACAACCCGGGCATCAAGACGATCATCACGTTCGGCACCTCGACCACCGGGCCGTCGTACTACGGCACCCGGCTGATCAACCAGGCCGCGGCGAAGGGCGCCGGGATCGACGTGTTCACCATCATGCCGTTCGACTTCGGCGGTGGCGCGAACATGTACCAGAGCACCGTGAACGCGGCCGAGGGCCTGAAGACCGCGCTGCGCAACGCGTTCGGCTGGTCCGACGCCACCGCGTACGCGCACATGGGGCTGTCGGGCATGAACGGACTCTCCGACCAGCAGGAGCTGACCTCCCCGGCCACCTGGACGCAGATCCGCGACTGGGCCAAGGCGCGCGGCCTGGCCCGGTTCACGTTCTGGTCGGTCAACCGGGACCGGCCCTGCCCCGGCGGCGGCGTGGTCGCGAACTGCTCCGGCATCGCGCAGAACACCTGGGAGTTCACCGGCATCACCGCGGGCTTCTGAGCCCGCGCGGCGGTCAGCGCCCGGTGGTCACCGACTGCCGGGCGCGCCGCCGGCGCACCTTCTTCACCGCCCAGCTCACGATCATGAAGCCGAAGACCGCGAAGATCGCGTAGTTGAACCACTGGCTGTACTTGTCGACGTCCTCCCAGCGGGACCCGAGGGTGAACCCGGCGCCGACGATCAGGGCGTTCCACACCCCACTGCCGAGCGTGGTGAGCAGGATGAACTCGCCCAGCGGCATCCGGTTGGCGCCCGCCGGGATGGAGACCAGGCTGCGCACCACGGGCACCACCCGGCCGATCAGCACCGCCCACCGGCCGCGTCGCTCGAACCAGCGGTCGGCCTTCTCCAGGTCCTCCAGGTCGACCAGTGGAATGTGGTCCAGCCAGCGCTTGAGCCGGTCCTCGCCGAGCGCCGCGCCGAGCCAGTAGAGCACCAGCGCGCCGAGCAGCGAGCCGACTGTCGCGGCGACCACGATGACCACCAGGTTGAACCGGCCCTCGGCGGACAGGTAGCCGGCCATCGCCAGCACGATCTCGCTCGGGATCGGCGGGATGATGCTCTCCAGCGCCACCAGCAGCGCCACGCCGACCGCGCCGAACGAGTCGATCACGTCCGCCACCCAGCCGGTCAGCCCGGTGAACTGGTTCGGGTCGACATCCTGGGCCAGGGCCATGGCGGTCCTTCCACGCGAGATCCGGAGATCCGAAGGTGTTACCCGGACCGCCCGGTGTCACACCTGTGACTCAGCCTCCGGGTGCAGCGCGGCGTCCGCCGGACCCCGCCGCCAGCCGGTGAAGCGGACCAGCAGGCCGCCCCGGCTGGGCGAGCAGCAGTACGGCCCGGCCGAGGCCTCCGCCGCCGGGTCGAGCGGGGCGACGCGGACCAGCCGCCACGGCTCGTCCGCGCACCGGGCCCGCACGGTGAGCGCGTCGCCGGCCCGGCTCACCCGGACCGTCACCTCCCGGCCCGACCACTGCTGCACCGGTGCCACCGACCAGTCGGAGAACTCGTCGGTGACCACGGCGCCCACCTGCGGAGCGCCGTCGCTCACCTCGACCCCGGCCTTGGTCCACCGCCGCTCGTCCACCCGGACCAGCACGCCGGCCTGATCGAACTGGAACGAGTAGTCGAGGAGGAACGACACCTCCACGGCGCTGCCGACCGGGAAGGGCGCCAGCAGCGCCGAGCCGTCGTCGTGCACGAAGCCGTAGCTGGTGCGTCGCCAGAAGTCGCTGCCGCCACGCGGCTCGACCAGCAGGCCGCCGTCGACCGGCTCGGCCCGCTCGGGCGGGTTCAGCCAGGAGCCGGCGGACCAGTCGTACGCCTCCTCGTCCATCCCGGCACCGTACCGGGTTTGCCGCCGCGCGCGTTCGGAGAAGTAGTCCTCGCATGGGTGACAGGTGGTATCAGGAGGCGGTCGTCTACTGCCTCGACGTCGACACGTTCGCGGACTCCAACGGCGACGGGGTGGGTGACTTCCAGGGGCTGATCGGGCGCCTGGACTACCTGGCCCGGCTCGGGGTGACCTGCCTGTGGCTGAACCCGATCCACCCCTCGCCCAACGAGGACGACGGGTACGACGCGACCGACTTCTACAACGTCGACCCGCGCCTGGGCACGCTCGGTGACTTCGCCGAACTGCTGCACCAGGCGAGTAACAGGGGCATCCGGGTGATCATCGACCTGGTGGTCAACCACACCTCCGACCAGCACCCGTGGTTCCAGTCCGCCCGCTCCTCGCCCGACTCGCCGTACCGGGACTGGTACGTCTGGGCCGACCACGAGCCGGCCGACCGCCACCAGGGCATGGTCTTCCCCGGCGAGCAGCACGAGACGTGGACCTACGACCGGACCGCGAAGGCGTGGTACTACCACCGCTTCTACAAGTTCCAGCCGGACCTGAACATCGAGAACCCGAAGGTCCGGGCGGAGATCAAGAAGATCACGTCGTTCTGGCTCCAGCTCGGCGTCGCCGGCTTCCGGATGGACGCCGTGCCGTTCATCATCGAGCGCACCGAGCCGGGCAACCCGAACTCGCCGAAGGACTTCGACTTCATCACCGACCTGCGCCAGCACGTGCAGTGGCGGCGCGGCGACGCGGTCCTGCTGGCCGAGGCGAACGTCGAGCCGGACGAGCTGCCCGTCTACTTCGGCGACGGCGGCGGCTCGGGCAACCGGATCCACATGCTGTTCGACTTCATGCTCAACGGACGGCTGATGCTCGCCCTGGTCCGGGAGGACCCGGAGGTGATCATCCAGGCGTTGCGCGACACCCCGAAGCTGCCCACCGGCGGCCAGTGGGCCACGTTCCTGCGCAACCACGACGAGATCGACCTGTCCCGGCTCACCGCCGACCAGCGCAACGACGTGCTGGCGAAGTTCGGGCCGGACGAGAACATGCAGCTCTACGGCCGGGGCATCCGCCGCCGTCTCGCCCCCATGCTCGGCAACGACCGCCGGCACATCGAGCTGGCGTACTCGCTCCAGTTCTCGCTGCGCGGCACGCCGGTGCTGCGCTACGGCGAGGAGATCGGCATGGGGGAGAACCTGGCGCTGGACGGGCGCGACGCGATCCGTACGCCGATGCAGTGGTCCTACGCCGACAACGCCGGCTTCTCCACGGCCGAGCCGGAGAAGCTGATCCGCCCGGTGATCGACAAGGGCGAGTACGGCTACCAGCACGTCAACGTCACCGCCCAGCGCAAGGACCCGCGGTCCCTGCTCGGCTGGTTCGAGCGAATGATCCGGACGCTGCGGGAGGCGCCGGAGACCGGCTCCGGCAGCACCACCCACATCGACGTGCCGATGCCGCCGGGCGTGCTCGCGCACCGCGCCGACGGGCGTACCGGGATCATGGTCTTCCTGCACAATCTCGGCACCGAGGACGTCGAGGTGGACCTGAGCACGCTGGCGCCGGAGGCGGACCTGCCGATCGACGTGCTCAGCGACCGCAACTACGAGGACGTGGGCAAGCTCGACCGGCTCAAGCTCGGTGGGTACGGCTACCGGTGGATCCGGCTCTGCCGGGCCCACGAGCGGTAGGCACGGCGTACCGGCGGGTTAAGCTCCTTCGATCGAGCCACAAGTTACCGGGAGGTAAGCATGTCGGAGGAGACCCGCGTCGCCATCGTCACCGGAGCCGCGCGCGGCATCGGGGCGGCGACCGCCCGCCGGCTGGCGGCCGACGGCATGGCCGTCGCCGTGGTCGACATCGACGAGTCCGCCACCAAGGAGACGGTGGACGCCATCGGCTCGGCGGGCGGCCGGGCGCTCGGGGTCGGTGCCGACGTGTCCGACCGGGCCCAGGTCGAGGCCGCCGTGGCACGGGTCGCCGCCGAACTGGGCGCCCCGACGGTGCTGGTCAACAACGCGGGCGTGCTGCGCGACAACCTGCTGTTCAAGATGACCGAGGGCGACTGGGACACGGTCATGGGCGTGCACCTGCGTGGCGCGTTCCTGTTCAGCCAGGCCGCGCAGAAGCACATGGTCGAGGCGAAGTGGGGCCGGATCGTCAACCTGTCCAGCACGTCCGCGCTCGGCAACCGGGGCCAGGCGAACTACTCGGCCGCCAAGGCCGGCCTCCAGGGCTTCACCAAGACGCTGGCGATCGAGCTGGGCCCGTTCGGGGTGACAGTCAACGCGGTCGCGCCCGGCTTCATCGTCACCGACATGACCGCTGCCACCGCGGCCCGGATGAAGGTCGACTTCGACGACCTCCAGAAGCACGCCGCCGCCGAGATCCCGGTGCGCCGTCCCGGCCGCCCGGAGGACGTCGCGCACACCATCTCGTTCCTGGCCGGCGAGGGCGCGTCGTTCGTCTCCGGCCAGGTCATCTACGTCGCCGGCGGTCCGAAGGACTGACCGGCAGGTGCCCGGCGCGGGCCCGCTCAGGCGGGGTCGCGCCGGGTGCGCCAGAGCCAGAGCAGGCCGAGCACCGGCAGCACCAGCGGCACGTAGCCGTAGCCGCTGCCGAAGTCCGACCAGACCGTCTCGTCCGGGAACAGCTCCTTGTCGGCGATGCTCAGCACGCCCACCCCGAGCACTCCGACCAGTTCCACAGTGCAGCAGGCGAGCGCGATCCGGCGGCCGGTGTGTCCGGCCCGGGCCAGCCCGACCGCTGCCACGATGTAGATCAGCGCGGCGAGCGCGGAGAGCAGGTACGCCACCGGCGCCTCGTCGAACTTCGTGGCGATCTGCAATGCCGCCCGCGAGGTCGCGGCGATGGCGAAGACGATGTAGACGGCGATCAGCAGCCGGCCCGGCCCGCGGTTGGTGACGGGTTGCTCGGTCGTGGTGTCAGCCACCGAGGACCTCCCAGGTCTGCTGGAGCCGTACCGCCACCACCGGTGTGACCAGGCAGATCGCGCAGACGATGCCCGAGCCCCAGCGGGTCGGCTCCATCCGGGCCAGCACCCAGGCCAGCGGCGGCAGGCAGACGAGCGTCGCCAGGTAGCCGAAGAACGCGCCCGGCTCGCCCGGCCGCTCGCCGCCGCCGAGCGCGACGATCGCCATCACGGTGATCGCGAGCAGCGCCACCTCCAGCACGGCCAGGCCGACGAACTGGATCCGGTCCGGCGGGCGGTGGCGTACCGCCGCCACCAGGGCCCAGACGGCGACGGCCAGCGAGATCACGATCGCGACCGTGGCGAGTGGCCCGTCCACCGGGGAGGAGGCCGCCGCGCTGGTCGTCGACACGGTGTCGTTCACCGGCACAGCCTACTAACCGGCGTAGTAGCGGCTCGCCCACCGGGTCGGGGCGCGCCGGACGGGTCCGGGGGCTAGCGTGGATCACGGTCCCGGCGTACGCCGGTGGCGGACGTCGACGGCAGGGGGCCGGGGTGCGGTTCGGGTTGTTCGGCACGGGTTACTGGGCGGCGGAGACGCACGCCGCGGCCATCGAGGCGCATCCACGGGCGCGGCTCGCCGGCGTCTGGGGGCGCAACCCCGCCAAGGCGGAGGAACTGGCCACCCGGCACGGCGTACCCGCCTTCACCGACGTCGACGCGCTCATCGACGCCTGCGACGCGGTCGCCGTGGCGCTCCCGCCGGACGTGCAGGCCGACATCGCCGTCCGGGCCGCCACCGCCGGGCGGCACCTGCTGCTGGACAAGCCGTTGGCGCTCGACCTCGCCGACGCCGACCGGGTGGTCGACGCGGCGCAGGCGTCCGGGGTGGCCTCGGTGGTCTTCTTCACCCAGCGCTTCCACCCGAACGTCACCGGGTTCCTCGCCTCGACCGCGGCGGCCGCCGGCTGGCAGCACGCCCGCGCCACCATGTTCGCCTCGATCTTCCAGCCGGGGAACCCGTACGGCGACTCGACCTGGCGACGGGAGCGCGGCGCGCTCTGGGACATCGGCCCGCACGCGTTGTCGCTGATCCTGCCGGTGCTCGGCCGGGTCACCCGGGTCGCCGCGATGGACGGCCCGAGCGGCCTGGTGCACCTGCTGCTCACCCACGACGGCGGCGCGACCAGCTCGCTCTCGCTCACCCTGGACGCGCCGCCGGAGGCGGTCACCCGGGACTTCGTCTTCTTCGGCGAGAACGGCACCGAAACCGTCCCGCCCGGCGACGGGAGCGCGCTCCAGGCGTTCGGCGCCGCGCTCGACCAGTTGCTGGAGGAGGCCGACGCGGGCACCCGCGACCACCGCTGCGACGTACGGTTCGGCCGCGAGGTGGTGGCGGTGCTCGACGCCGCGCAGACCGCCCGGGCGCAGGGACGCACCGTCGACCTGTAGAAAACCGGTCGCCCGGGCCGGACCCGGTCGCTAGCGTGGCCGCATGTTCACGCATGCCCTGATCCGCGTGGCCGTCGCGCCGGCCGCGTGTGGGCTCCTCCTGGTCGCCCGTCCGCGGTTCCGGCGCCCGGCCCTGGCCGGCCGGTACGCCGCCCGCGTCTGACCCGACCGCCGGTCCCCGACCCGCCCAGGTGGCGCGTCGGTCGCCACCTCGCGAGGTGGCGGTGTCAGCGGTCCGTCGACCACGCCACCTCGCCGAGGTGGCGTTCTCCGGCATGCGCCGTTCCCCGGCGCCGCGTCCCGGCTACTCCCCAGGGTCGTCCGAGTCCCGATCCGCTCGGACCGCCCGCCCGATCCGCCCTCGCGCCGCCTCGACGGCGGGGGTGACACCCGCGCAGCGGTCCGTACCCGTCGCCGTCCGGCGACAGACAGGACGAACCCGTGGCGCCCCGCCGAATCACCGCACGCGACCGGTCGCGTCGCGTACTGTCCCAGAACTTTCTCGCCGACCCGGCCGCCGTCGCGCTGATGGTCCGCGCGGTCCGGCCCGGCCCGGACGACCTGCTGCTGGAGGTCGGCGCCGGGCGCGGCCGGCTGACCCGGCCACTCGCCGCGCGGTGCGGGCGGCTGATCGCGTACGAGGTCGACCCGGCAGTGCTGCCGGAGCTGACGGCGGCCTGCGCCCCGCTGCCGAACATCGAGGTACGGGCGGCCGACTTCCTGGCCGCGTCCCCGCCCGCCGGGTCGTTCTCGGTGGCCGGCAACATCCCCTGGTCACTCACCGCGGCGGTGGTCAGATGGTGCCTGGCCGCACCCGGACTGCGTACCGCGACGCTGCTCACCCAGCTCGACTACGCCCGAAAGCGCACCGGCGACCACGGCCGGTGGAGCAGGCTCACCGTGCTCACCTGGCCCGAGTACCACTGGCGGCTGGGCGGGCGGGTGCCCCGGGCCGCGTTCCGGCCGGTGCCGGGCGTCGACGGGGGCATCCTGCGGCTGGAGCGCCGGAGCACGCCCCTCGTGGCGCCGGCCGCGCTGCCCGCGTACCGGCGGATGGTGGAGCTGGGCTTCGGCGGAGTCGGCGGCTCGCTCGCGGCCTCGCTGCGCGCGGCCCATCCCCGGCGGCCCGTCGACGGCGCGTTGCGGGCCGCGCGGATCGCGCCGGACACCCCGGTCGGGCTGGTCTGGCCGGAGCAGTGGCTGGTGCTGTTCCGCCTGCTGCACGCGCGGAAGGGCCCCTACTCCACGCCTCCGGCACAGGGGCCGCGCACCTGCCGGTCAGGCGTCGGCCAGCACGATCAGCGCCTCGCCCAGCTCGGCGGCGGAGTGGATCCAGCCCCGTGAGTTCGATCGTGCTCGCCCCATTCGTCCGGCATTACCGGCTGCCGTGACGCCCGGATCTGGCCGATGTGAATGTACTTGAGGTGTGACTGGCGCTCTCTGTTGCGGCGAGCGGCGTCGACGGGTTACCTGCGGACAGCGGTCAGGCACCAGGTGGCATAGGTAAGGGTGACGTCGCCGTCGACCGCGGCGGCGACCGTCGACAGGATCTCGGCGAGTTTGTTTGGTGGCATGCTCGCGAGGCCGCCGGAAGTCGGGATGAGTTCGAGTAGTTGGTCGCGGGTGTAGGTGCGCTGCCAGTCGTAGCGGCGGATCTCGGGTTCGGCGAAGCAACTGGACGTGCGGACTCCCTCGGCGGCGCGGTCGTAGAGGGCGCGATAGCCGTCGAGGATGGAGCCGGACGGTTGGCGGTAGGGCAGGTCGGGCGCGGCTCGTCGCAGCCCTTCAGCGAACGCTACGGCAATCGGCGGCGGCAGTTCGTAGACGTGGCCGAACGGTGCGAGGACGCCGCCCGGGCGCAGTATCTCGGCTGCCTTGGCGGCTCCGGCGGCGGGGTCGACCCAGTGCCAGGCTGTGCCGGAGACGATCGCGTCGAAGGTGCGGCCGGCCGGTTCCCACGTCTCGAACGTCGCGACCTCGACGTCGATGCCGCTCGCGCGGGCGAAGTCGGCCATCCGGGGGTCGGGCTCGACGCCGAGGACCGTGCGCCCGGCAGCGCGGAACTGGCGGGCTTCGATCCCGGTTCCGCAACCGGCGTCGAGGAACGCGGGGCCCGGTGCGGCGGCGACGATGTGCTCGATCAGCGCGTTCGGATACGGCGACCGACTGCGGTCGTAGCGTCCTGGATCGCTTCCGAACGACTCTGCGATGCGGCGTGCTTCGTGAGGGTGCGGCGGTAGAGTGGCCATGTGCCCACTCTAGTGGGCGATTGCCCATTAGAAAGCTGGAGCATTCATGCCGACCGGCGTAGCTCTACGCGATCCGCGTCAGCAACTGTTCGACGCGGCCGCGAGGGTGCTCACCCGCGGCGGCGTCACGGCGCTGACCAGCCGCGCGGTCACCGACGAGGCCGACGTTGCCAAGGGCGTGCTGCATCGGCATTTCGCCGACTTCGACGCGTTCCTGGTCGATCTGGTGCTCGACCGCATCGCGCGAGTCGAGGCGCAAGGTGCCGCGCTTCGCGAGGCGGCCGGGACCGGGACCGTTGCCGGCAACCTCACCGACGCGATGTTCGAGCTCTTCGAGCCGGTCATGTCCGCGATCATCGTGCTCACCATCGCCCGCGACGAGCTGCGCAACCGCCTGCGCGCAACTGGCACCGCCCGGTTCCCCCTGGTCGGCGAGGCGGTCGCCGCGGTGGCCGGCTATTTGGCAGCCGAACGCGACCGTGGCCGGCTCGCCGCCGACGCGGAGGTGCAGGTGCTGGCGCCGAGCCTGATCGGCGTCGTGCAGTTGCTGTTCACCGAGCACCGCGGCGAGCCGCCAGTCGAAGAGGTGTACAACGTCGTGGCGAGCGTCCTGCGCTGACGCAGTATGCCGCAGCGGACATCGGCTCACTCTCGTGTCGCGATCCGGTGCGCTACCAGGCGGTCACTCGTGACTCATGGTCAACGGCGGCATTGGAGTACTTGGCTCTGCATCGAGACCCGTACGCCGACACCGGGTAGTGCAGAGAACGTTCTCCTGGCCCAGCGGATCAGGTCCTCCCGGGAGACCGGGTAGTCCAAGCCGGCCAGGAACTCCCGCAACTGCGCACCGGTGACGGGCATGCCGCCGGGCTACCCGCTGGGCCCGGCGGCATGCCCCGCCGCCGGGTCCGGGCCGCGGTTTGTCGCGGCGGGGCCCGGGTAGCCGCGAACATGCTGGTACAGCGGCTCGGCGCGCCGAGCGACTTCGACCCCTTGCTGGACCGCGTGCGGGACGCCCGGGTGGTGATGATCGGCGAGGCGACGCACGGCAGCTACGACTACTACCGGCTGCGGGAACAGCTGACCCGGCGGCTCGTCGCCGAGCAGGGGTTCGACTTCGTGGCGGTGGAGGGGGACTGGCCGGACTGCGACCGGGTGCACCGATCGGTGGTGGGCGCGCCGGGCGGACTCGCCGATCCGCTCCTCGCGCTGGAACGGTTCGAACGCTGGCCCACCTGGATGTGGGCGAACGCCGAGGTGGCCCGCTTCTGCCGCTGGATGCGGGCGTGGAACCTGGAACGCCCGGAGGGGGAGCGGGCCGGTTTCCATGGTCTGGACGTGTATTCCCTCTGGGAGTCGATGCAGGCCATCTTCGACTACCTCGGTGAGGAGGACCCGACCTCGCTGGAGGCTGCCCAGGAGGCGTACCGCTGCTTCGAGCCGTACGGCAGGCGGGCCGAGGAGTACGCGTCGGCCAGCCGGTTCGTCTCCGCCCGGTGCGAGGAGGAGGTGGTCCGGCTGCTGGCGCGTACCCGGGAACAGGCCGTCGCGGACGGTGCGGACCGCTTCTCGGCCTGGCAGAACGCGGAGGTCGTGGCCGGCGCGGAGCGGTACTACCGGGCCATGCTCGGCGGCGGCCCCGAGTCGTGGAACGTGCGGGACGTGCACATGGCCGACACGCTCGACCGCCTGCTCGACCGGTACGGGCCGGGCTCGCGGGGCATCGTGTGGGCGCACAACACACACGTCGGCGACGCCCGGGCCACCGACATGGCGGCCGACGGAATGGTCAACATCGGGCAGCTCGGCCGGGAACGGCACGGCCGGGAGGCGGTGGCGCTGATCGGCTTCGGCAGTTGGCGCGGCAGCGTCGTGGCGGCGCCGCGCTGGGGCTCACCCGCCGAGACGATGGTGGTGCCACCGTCCCGGGCGGGTTCGGTGGAGCACCGGCTGCACGAGCTGATGCCGGACCGGGCGGTGCTCGTCTTCGGCGGTGACGACCAGCCGGAATGGGTGACCGAAGAGGCCGACCACCGGGCGATCGGGGTGGTGTACGAGCCGAGCTTCGAGTCGTGGGGCAACTACGTGCCGACCCGGCTGGGTGAGCGGTACGACGCGTTCATCTGGTGTGACGAGACGACGGCGCTGCACCCGCTGCCGACGCGCGTGACCCCGGGCGAGATGGAGACGTATCCGGCGGGGATGTGACCGGGTGGGGCCACGTCGGACCCCACCCGGTACGGCTCACACCTGCGCGTGCCGCTTGTCGGCGAGGTGGGCGCGCAGCCCCTCACCCTCGATGTCCACGTTGGGCAGGATCTTGTTCAGCCAGCGCGGCAGCCACCAGGCGGCGTTGTTGAGCAGCGACATCACCGCCGGCACGATCGTCATGCGGACCACGAACGCGTCGATGGCGACACCGATCGCGAGCGCGAAGCCCATCGACTTGATGATCGGGTCCTCCAGGAAGACGAAGCCGCCGAACACCGAGATCATGATGAGCGCGGCGGCGGTGACCACCCGGGCGCCGTGCCCCATGCCGTTGATGGTGGCCTGCTGGGCGGTGTCGCCGTGCACGAAGTCCTCGCGCATCCGGGAGACCAGGAAGACCTCGTAGTCCATGGCCAGGCCGAACAGGATGCCGATGAGCAGGATCGGCAGGAAGCTGACCAGCGGGGCCGGGGTGTCCAGGCCGACCAGGTCGGCCAGGTGGCCCTGCTGGAACACCGCGACGGTGATGCCGAACGTGGCCGCCACGGTGAGCAGGAAGCCCAGCGCCGCCTTGACCGGCACCAGAATCGACCGGAACACCAGCATCAGCAGCAGGATCGACAGGCCCACCACCAGCAGCAGGTAGACCGGCAGCGCGTCGGAGAGCTTCTCCGACACGTCGATGCCGACCGCTGTGACGCCGGTGAGCAGCACGTCGACGTCCTGGATGCCGGAGACCTGCTTGCGGATGTCGTGCACCACCGTCTCGGTGGCCTCGTCGGTCGGCCCGGACTTCGGGATCACCCCGATCAGCGCGGTACGCCCCGACGGGTCGACCTGCGGCGGGGCCACCGCCAGCACCCCGTCGGTCTTCTGGATCAGCGCGGTCACCTGCGGGATGGCGCCCTGGGTGGCCTGCGGCGAGTCGGCAGTCACCACGACGGCGAGCCGGCCGGTGAAGCCGGGACCGAAGCCCTCGCGGATCAGGTCGCTGCTGACCCGGGCCGGGGTGCCCTCGGCGGCGGCGGAGGCGTCCGGCAGCGCCAGGCGCATGTCCTGCGCCGGGAGCGCGAGCAGGCCGAGGCCGAGCAGCCCGACCAGGATCACCGGGATGCGCAGCCTGGTCACCCACCGCGCCCAGCGGAAGCCGAAGCCGGAGCGGTCCTCCGAGCCGGTGGTCGGGTCCTCGACCGCCTTGCGGTCACGCAGCTTGCGCGGCAGGACCTTGTGGCCGGCGAAACCGAGCAGCGCCGGGGCCAGCGTGATCGCCACCAGCACGGCCACGGTGACCGTGCCGGCGGCGGCCAGGCCCATCACGGTGAGGAACGGGATGCCCACCACGGCCAGGCCGGCGAGCGCCACCACGACCGTCGCGCCGGCGAAGACCACAGCCGAGCCGGCCGTGCCGACCGCGCGGCCGACCGCCTCCTCCGGAGAGAGGCCGTCGAGCAGGTTCTGCCGGTGCCGGGAGGTGATGAACAACGAGTAGTCGATGCCGACAGCGAGGCCGAGCATCAGCGCCAGGATCGGCGCGGTGCTGGTCAGCTCGACCGCGCCGCTGAGCGCGAACAGGCCGGCCATGCCGACGCCGACACCGATCAGCGCGTTCAGCATGGTCATCCCGGCCGCCACGAGCGAGCCGAACGTGATCACCAGGACGATCGCCGCGACCAGCACGCCGATCGCCTCGGTCGAGCCGACCTCCGGCTCACCGTTCAGCACCTCGCCGCCGGGGGCGATCTGCCAGCCCTGCGCCTCGGCCTGCGCGCCGACCTTCTCGTACGCGTCGCGCTGCTCGTCGGTGACCTCGTCCGCCCCACCGGCGAACTGCACCTGGATCAGCGCGTACCGGCCGTCGGGGGTGAGCGCCTGCGCCTGGTACGGGTCGACCGCGCCGACCACGCCGGGCAGCGTGGCCGCCTCCTGCGTGACCTGCGTGACCACCGCTTGTCCGGCGGGTGAGGTGAGGGCGCCGTCCTGCGGCGCCTTGATCGCGATCGTGCCGGTGGCGCCACTCGCCGCCGGGAAGCGGTCGGCGAGCAGGTCGATCGCCTTCTGCGACTCGGTGCCCGGCATGGTGAAGTTGCTCGCCGTCGGGCCCCTCAGCGTGGCCGCTGCCAGGCCGAGTCCGACGAGTACGACGAGCCAGACGACGGCGACGAGTCGCCGTCGGCGCAGGGATGCCCGGCCGAGCCGGTACAGCAGGGTCGCCATGGACCTTCCTTGTCCTCGGGTTCGGATCAGGTGGTGACTTCGAGCGCGCGGTACGCCACGGCGAGCAGCGCGGGACGGAGCTGCTCGTCGGGGATGTCCAGGAACTCGCCGCAGGTCTCGGCGATGCCGGCGAGCACGACCAGGGCCGCGACGCGGGCCTCCGGACGGTCGGAGAAGCCGGCGAACGCCGCGACCAGCCGTTCGGAGATCTGCTGGATGTGCGTGAACGTGGGTTGCTGGAGCAGGTCGGAGAACTCGCCCCGGAGCAGCGCGATCTCGCGGCGGAAGCGGACCGCCAGGTCGACGAAGCCCTCGGCCGCGACGCCTTGGGCCTCGGCGCCGGTGTGCGCGGCGATCCGGGCGTCCAGCTCCTCCAGCATCGCGATGGCCGGGGCCATCAGCTCGCAGAGCAGGGCGTCCTTGCTGGCGAAGTGGTAGAGCACCGTCGCCTTGGAACAGCCGACATCGCGGGCGATGTCCTGCAGTGAGGTGCCCTTGTACCCGGTGAGGGCGAACCGGCGAGCGGCCGCTGCCAGCAGCTCGTCGTGGGTGGCGGTGGTCGGTCGCGCCATGTCCTCCAGCATGCCTGACCGATCGGTCAGGTGCTGACCGATCGGTCAGATCCGGTCCGTGGTGTTCGCCACAATGACCGGTCTGTGCAGGTCAGGACGGTGTGCCGGTCCAGTCGGCGAGCCATTCCCCGGACCAGGTGAGCGCGCCGGAGCGCAGGTCGGCGACGAGCCGGCGTACCCAGTCCAGCTCGGCGCGGAGCAGCGCCAGCTGGTACTCGTCCTCGATCAGGAAGAGCCGGGGCAGCTCTACCCCGGCCAGCGTCGCCTCACGCTCGCGCAACCGTGCCTCGATGGCGCCGACCCGCTGGTCGAGCCGCCGGGCCGCCTCCTCGGGCGGCAGGATCGGCAGGAACGACAGGGCGGCGGGGAACTCCGGGAACTCCCGGGCGGGGGTGGCGAGCGCGTCGGTGAGCCACTCGTCGAGCGTGCGCCGGCCGGCCGGCGTGAGCGCGTACACGGTGCGCTCCGGCCGCCCCTCCTCGCGCCTGGTCTCGGCCACCCGGATCAGTTCGTCGCGGCGCAGCCGCTCGATGGTCTGGTAGATGCTGTTGCGCTGCGCGACGTTCACCACGTCCTGCTTGTCCCGCTCCCGGATGAGCTGCTGCATCCGGTACGCGTGCATCGGCTCCTCGACCAGGAGGGCCAGCACCATCATCGCCAGCGGCGAGCGACGAACCGTCATGGCACCACCCTAGGTGCCCCCTGTCGCGCCATAGTCATTTTATGTATAGTCATGGAATGACTAACTCTCTCGTCGTCGGTGCCGGACTGGCCGGCCCGGTTGCCGCCATGGCGCTGCGGCGCGCCGGCATCGACGCCTCCGTGTACGAGGCTTATCCGCGGGACGCGATCGGGGTGGGCGCGTTCCTGACGCTGTCGGCCAACGGGCTCGACGCGCTGCGCGCGATCGAACTCGACGGCCTGGTGGCCGGGCTCGGACACCCGACGCCCCGGATGCTCATGCACAACCACAGAGGGCGCCGGCTCGCCGAGTTCGGGGTGCCCGGCAGCCGTACGGTCGGCCGCTCCGACCTCTACCGGGCGCTGCGCGACGAGGCGCTGCGCCGGGGCGTCGAGTTCGTCCACGGCGCGCGGCTGACCGGCGCCGAGACGACTGACGGCGGGGTGACGGCCCGGTTCGCCGACGGCCGTACCGCCCGCGGTGACCTGCTGGTCGGCGCCGATGGGCTGCGCTCCCGGGTCCGCACGCTGATCGACCCGGCCGCGCCCGCGCCGCGCTACGTGCCGCTGCTGAACGCCGGTGGCTTCGCCCGGGGGCTGCGCCTGCCCGACGAGCGCGGCGTGATGCAGATGATGTTCGGCCGGCGCTGCTTCTTCTGCTGGATCGTGGTGGGGGAGGACGAGGTCTGGTGGTTCGCCAACCCGCCGCAGCCGGTCGAGCCGAGCCGGGAGCGGCCCGCGGCGACCGACCCGGACGAGGCCCGGTCCCGGCTGCGGGCGCTGCTCGCCGGCGACCCGGGACCGGCGACGCGGATCCTCGACCACACCGAGCGGATCGAGTACGGCTGGCCCACGTACGACCTGCCCTCGGTGCCGGTCTGGCACCGCGACCGCATGATCGTGATCGGCGACGCGGCGCACACCGCCGCCCCCTCCTCCGGCCAGGGCGCGGCGATGGCCTTCGAGGACGCCGTCCAGCTCGCCCGCTGCCTGCGCGACCTGCCGGACGTGCCGGCCGCGTTCCGGGCCTACGAGCGGCTGCGCCGCGACCGGGTGCAGCGGGTGGTCGCGCAGGGGCGGCGGACCAGCACCACGAAGGTCGCCGGCCCGGTCGGGCGGCTGATCCGGGACCTGGGCATGCCACTGGCCGCCCGTTACCTGGCGCGCGACGGCGGCGCCGCCCAGGCCTGGCTGTTCGACCACCACATCGACTGGGCCGAGCGGGTGCCGGACTGAGTCAGGCCGGTGGGCGGCCGTGCGTGCGGTCGTACTCGGCCCGGGCCGCGCTGATCGCCTCGCGGTGCCGCTCGGCCCAGCTCGTCAGCGCCACCAGCGACTCGTACAGCTCCCGGGCCATCGGGGTGGCGGTGTACTCCACCTTCGGCGGCACGGTGGGATGCACCTGCCGGTGCAGCAGCCCGTCCCGCTCCAGGTTGCGCAGCGTCAGCGTCAACATCCGGCGGCTGATCCCCTCGACCCGGCGCTCCAACTCGGTGAAGCGGATCGGGCCGGCCGAGGCGGCGATCAGGATGCCGATGGCCCACTTGCCGCCGACCCGGTCCAGCGCCTCCCGCACGGTGCAGGCGCTCGCCTGCTCCGCAGGGCCTGCTCCGCACCGGTCCGCCTCCGCCTCACCCACCTCCCGATCGTCTCAGGTGCGGGCCGCCGGGACGCGCGGGACGCCGTGTCGGGGTTG
Organism: Micromonospora sp. NPDC005686; assembly: GCF_042871665.1. NCBI lineage: Bacteria > Bacillati > Actinomycetota > Actinomycetes > Micromonosporales > Micromonosporaceae > Micromonospora > Micromonospora sp. NPDC005686. The sequence continues at coordinate 194,835 of NZ_JBIAIY010000008.1, read as the reverse complement.
CCGAGCCGGGCCCGGCCCGGGATGGTGGTCCGATGGCCGCCGCTGACGAGACCCGTGCCGGAGTGTCGCTGACCAACCTCGACCAGCCGCTGTTCGACGGCGCCGGGGCGACCAAACGCGACCTGGTCGACTACCTCGACGCGGTGGGCGACCGGATCCTGCCGGAGCTGCGGGACCGGCCGTTGTCGGTGCTGCGGGTGCGGCCCGGCCAGGAGCCGTTCATGCAGAAGAACCTGCCGAAGTACACGCCCGACTGGGTCCGCCGCACCGAGGTGTGGGCGGAGGCGTCGCACCGGAAGATCTCGTACGCCCTCTGCGACGACCGGCGGACGCTGCTCTGGTTCGCCAACCAGCGGGCGGTGGAGTACCATCCGACGCTGGCCCGCACCGGGGCGCCCGAGCACCCGACCCACCTGGTGCTCGACCTCGACCCGCCGGAGGGGGACGCGTTCGGCGCCGTGGTGCGGGTCGCGCTGCTGGTGCGCCAGGCGCTCGCCGACGCCGGGCTGGCCGGCGCGGTGAAGACGAGCGGGGCGAAAGGACTGCACGTGATCGTGCCGGTGGATCCGGCCACCACGGCGGAGGAGGCCGCCGCCGCGACCCGGGCGCTCGCCGCCCGTACCGAACGGCTCGACCCGGCGGCCGCGACCACCGCGTTCATCGTCGCCGACCGCGGCGGCCGCGTCTTCGTCGACTCCACCCGGGCGTACGGGGCGACAGTGGTGGCCGCCTACAGCCCTCGGATCCGGCCCGGCGCCCCGGTGTCGTACCCGGTGGGCTGGACCGACTTGGAGAGCGCGAGCCCGGCCGACTTCACCGTGCGGACCGTGCCCGCGCTGCTCGGTGACCGGGATCCCTGGGCGGAGGCGCTGCCCGCGCCGCAGCGGCTGCCTGCGGACCTGGTCGAGCAGGGTCGGACGATTCCGGTGGCCCGGGTGCAGGCGATGCACGAGGGCAAGCGCCGCGCGAAGGCCCGCCGCGAGGCCGGGTGAGGGTTGCTCAGGTGGCCCGGGACACGACGAAGGCCCTCGACCGGGCTGGTCAAGGGCCTTGCGGTGATCGCGGTTTGCTGGCAAGTGTGCCCCCGGCAGGATTCGAACCTGCGCCCCCGCCTCCGGAGGGCGGTGCTCTATCCCCTGAGCTACGGGGGCTCAGCGACCCGAGAAGAGTAGCAAACCCCCTCCCGGATCACCGAATCGGTACCCCTGCGAGTCGATCTTCGTCGGTCAGGCGGCGGCGACGGCGCGACCGCAGCTCGGCAGCGGGTGCAGCACGACCCGCCGGGGCAGCCGGCGCGGCCACTCGTTGCGCGGCCACGAGCCGTCCACGATCAGGTGCACCGTGCGTTCCTCGGCGCCGCTGAGCCGCAGGACGAAGTCCCGGGGCAGTGGCGGGTCCACCGACGGTGTGGTGACCATGAACCGCACCCGTCCCCGTGAGGAGACCGCCGAGACCACGTCGGCGGCGGGCATGGTGCCGCGCAGGCGTACCCGGCCGATCCAGTAGACCTCGGCGGCGTGCTCCTGGGCCGCCCGCGTGATCGCCGGGTACTCGCCGCGTACCCAGCGCTCGACCGCGCCGACGCACAGGCCGCAGGCCCGCTCGCGCGGCTCGCGGGGCCCGAGCCCCCAGGCCCGCAGGTACGCCCCGACGGTGCCGGCGTCCATCGTCAGCCCGAACCGGCGCTCGATGAGGACGGTCAGGCTCTGCCGTGTCCAGAGCTCCTCGTCGAGGCCGAACTCGTCGGGGTGGATCCCCCGGAGCACGTCGATGAGTTCGAGTTCCTGTTCGCGGCTGAGCGTTCCCGGCTCGCCCTGCCGCAGTCCGCGACGGACGGCTGCCACCGCTCCGTCACCGCCGATGGTGTGGCGTCGGCACCAGCTGGTCACCGACCGCCCTGCGTCTCTGAGTGCAACCCCCACGTCTTGGGCAACGAGCCCGAATCACAACTGGTCACGCATAAGGCAGCAACCTTCTCGTTCCTAACTTAGGACTCATATAGAAGCCAACGGACAAAAGGGGCATTCTACCCGGCCGTACATGACGACGTGTACGACGCTCGTAGCTCCGGGTGTAGCGGATGTGCCTAGCGTGTCTCCACTGCACTGAGGAGGTCACCCGATGCCATACATCGTTGGAGCGGTAGTCCTGGTAGGGGCAATCGCGATGCTGAACCTGATCTTTACCCTTGGCGTCGTTCGTCGCCTCCGGGAGCACTCGCAGCTGCTCGCGCAGCCACACGGCGGCACCGGCTCGAACGAGGGCCTGTTCCCGGCGGGCGAGCGGATCGACGACTTCACCGCCCACACCGTGCAAGGTGCGGTGGTCAACCGGGCCATGCTCCCCCGGGGGGCTGTCGTCGCCTTCTTCTCACCGAACTGCCAGCCGTGCATCGAAAAGGTGCCCGACTTCATCGAGTACGCGTCCGCGCAGCCGGACGGCCCGTCCCGCGTCTTCGCCGTGGTCGCGGCGGCGGACGACTTCGAGACGAAGGACATGGTCCGGCAGCTGTCGCCCGTCGCGACGGTGCTGGCGGCCAAGGGTGGGCAGCCGATGCTCGACGTCTTCAAGGGCAGCGGCTTCCCTGCCATCTACGTGATGGGCGACGCCGGGGTCGTGGAGTCGGGCGGGCACACGCTCTCCCACCTCCCCGTGCTGGCGTCCGCGCGACGCTGACCACGGCCCCCGGTGCTCGTGGGAACACGGAAGACCCGGTGAGGACATCACTGGCGGCGGTGCGGCTCGCGTGGCGGGCCGCACCGGCGTTCGTCCTCTGTTACGGATGCGTGGTTTTCGGACAGGCCGGCGTGCCGGTGGCAGCCGCCTGGCTGATGAAGCAGTTGATCGACGAGATCGATCCGCGCTTCGGCGCGGGCGACCACACGGTGGCGGTGGCCCTGGCGCTGACCGGGGTCGGAGTGCTGGCGGCGCTCCTGCCGCAGCTCGAACGGTTTCTCGGCGAGCACCTCGGCCGCGCGACCGGCCTGCTGGCGCAGGACCGGCTCTATGCTGCGCTCGACACCTTCTCGGGATTGAGACGCTTCGAGGATCCCGCGTTCCAGGATCGATTGCGGCTGGCCCAGCAGGCGGCCGGCGTCACGTCGACCCAACTTGTCAGCGACCTGTTCGGCATCGTCGCCAAGGTGCTGACCCTCGCGGGTTTCGTCACCGCTCTCTCCCTGATCAGTCCCATGATGGTCGGGTTCGTGATCGCCGCTGTCGTCCCGGTGCTGCTGGCCGAGCTGAAACTGGCCCGCCAGCGGGCGGTCCTGGCATGGGGGCTCAGCCCGGTCGAACGGCGGGAACTGTTCTTCAGCGGGCTGCTCTCCAGCCTGGAGGCGGCGACGGAGATCCGGTTGTTCAACATCGGGTCGTTCCTGCGTCGACGGATGCTCGGTGAGCGGACGATCGCCAATCGGGCCCGGAGCGCTCAGGAGAGACGTGAGCTCCGCACCCAGGCCCTGCTGGCGGTCCTCGCCGCTGCGGTCTCCGGTGGGGGACTGCTGTGGGCCGTCGCGCGGGCGCGCGCCGGTGTGTTCTCGGTCGGCGACCTGACGCTCTTCGTGACCAGCGTCGGCGGTGTCCAGACCGCACTGAGCGCGGCGGTGCTGGTCGTCGCCAGGAGCAATCAGCAACTGATGCTGTTCCGGCATTACCAGGACGTCATCGATGCGGAGCCCGACTTGCCGGTGCCGGCCGGCCCCGTCCCGATCACCGCACTACGTCGGGGCATCGAACTGCGCGACGTCTGGTTCCGATACGCCGACGACCACCCGTGGGTCCTCCGGGGCGTCAACCTCTTCATCCCACAGGGCGCTGTGCTGGGTCTGGTCGGCCGCAACGGGGCGGGCAAGAGCACCCTGGTCAAACTTCTGTGCCGGTTCTACGACCCGACGAGGGGAGAGATCCTCTGGGACGGCGTCGACCTGCGCCAGTACGACCCGCGGGCCCTGCGTGAGCGGATCTCCGCGCTGTTCCAGGACTTCATGCACTACGACCTGTCGGCGGCGGAGAACGTAGCCATCGGTGACATACGGCGGCTCGGTGACCGGGATGCGATCCAGGAGGCGAGCCGCGTGGCCGGCTCACACGCGGCCCTCGCCGCACTGCCCCGTGGTTACGACACGCTGCTCACGCGGATGTTCCGCAACTTCGGTGAGGAGGAGGAAGCGCAGAGCGGCGTGCTTCTCTCCGGCGGCCAGTGGCAGCGGATCGCGCTGGCGCGCGCCATGTTCCGGGGCCGGCGCGACCTGATGATCCTCGACGAGCCCAGCGCGGGTCTGGACGCTGTCGCCGAACACGAGGTGAACGATCTGGTGAGACGGCACCGGACGGGCGCAACCGCAGTGCTGATCTCGCACCGCATGAGTTCGCTACGCGACGCCGACGTGCTGGCGGTGCTGCGTGACGGGTGCATCACCGAACTCGGTAGCCACGAGGAACTGGTCGGCCGGGGTGGCGAATACGCGGAGCTCTACGAGACGCAGGCGTCGGGCTACTCGGACATGCAGAGATCTCCTAGTTAGGACACGACACATGCAGTACGTAGAAGTTCTCGGACGAACGGTCCTGGCGCTCGTGTTCGTCGCATCGGCAGTCGGCAAGATCAAGAGTGGTGCCGCCTTCGTGGCCTTCCGGAAGGGCCTGGCGGACATGCGCGTGTTGCCGAAGGCCGTCGTGCCGACCGTGGCTGTCGCGGTAGTGGTCGGCGAGATCATCACCGTGGTGCTGCTCGGCCTCCCGAGCGCTGGCACGGGCACGGCGGGGTTCGTGCTCGCCATCGTTCTGCTCGCGTCGTTCACCGCGGCGATCGGTCTGGTGCTGGCCCGCGGCACTCGCGTCGCCTGTCCCTGCTTCGGCGGCTCCGCTGTCGACTTCGGCCGCCGGCACCTCGTCCGGAACGGGCTGCTGCTGGCCATCGGGTTCGCCGGGCTGGTCGGCGGGGCGAGCGACGCGCCGCTCGCACTGCCCGCCGTGCTGCTCTCCATCGGTGGCGCGGTGGTGATCGCGGTGGTCGTGGTGGCGTTCGAAGACATCGCCGAGGTCCTGGCGCCGTCGCCCGGAGCGGGAGCCCGATGACCGGGCTGTGGCTTGCGGTGCCGGTGTGCGTCGCAGTGGGCGCAGTCGTCCTCGCTCGCCGGCGGCTGCTGCTGGTGCAGGTGCAGGGCCAGAGCATGGAGCCGACGCTTCGGGCAGGCAGCCGCGTTCTGGCGCGTCGGATGCGAGGCGCCAGGCCGGTGGCGGGCCAGGTCGTGGTGGTAGGCCAACCGCCGCCCTGGCGTTCGGTCGACTCATGGCAGGCAGGTGTTCGGGTCGGTCCGGAGGGATTCTGGCCGGCCGGCGAGTCCGAGCCGGACAAGAAGTGGATCGTCAAGCGAGTGGCGGCCACCGAAGGGGAGCCGGTGCCGCCGGAGTTCCGTCAGTGGCGCTCGGCGCTCGGCGCCGTGGTGCCCGCCGGGCAGATGTTGGTGCTCGGTGACAATCCGGATCGGAGCTTCGACTCACGTCGATTCGGCTACGTGGCGACCGAATCAGTGCTGGGCGTTGTCCTCGGATCGCCTTGATGGACCGAATACAGAAGGCTCTGTGCATTTGCTGGCGCAGTCGTTGTACCAAGCCCGTCTAATCTCGAGGAAATCCCCCAGGAGAAGGAGGAAAATGTGAGGAATACCCTGGAGCGTCTCGGCGCGCGAATGCTCGGCCGGGTCGTCCCGAAGGTTCCGGCGCAGGCGAAGGTCTGTGCCTGCGACCCGGGGTCCTGCTACTGCCGCAACTACTCGCTCCGCGAAGCCTGCTGCTGCAAGGCGGACTGCCTGACCCACTACTGCAAGTGCCTGACGTCGGTCTGCGGTCCCTGGTAGTAGGCAGAAAAGAAGCGGGCCGCTCATCCGATGGAAGGAGCGGCCCGCTTCCTTTGCTCGTCAGCGGCAGCCGTTGATGGGGCAGTAGCAGTAGGTCGTCACGCAATCGCTGTTGCACCTGCACCGGACGGTGCCACTGGTGCACCACGTCGACCCCGGATCGCACCCGCACACCTTGGCGACGGCCACGACGCGGGGGACTACCCGGCTCAGTGCCTGGTCCGCCATCCGGGTGAGCATTGCGGTCATTGTGGCCTCCATCTGATCGCGGATGTTGATGCCGACAGGCTATTCCTTTCCCATACAGCGATCGTGACAGATGTCGTACATTCAGCTGTCGTTAGCTGACCTTGTGCTTGGAGAGGTCGGAGGCGAAAACCCGGACGAGATCCGGCAGGTCGAAATAGCCGGGTGCCGGTGTCTCCAGCAGGTGGAAATCGATAAGGGTTTCCAGCTCCGAGGGGCCGATCTGGAGCGTGGACCGGGAGCCTCCCGGCCTGAACAGATGGGCGATGTCCGACTGCCGGAAGCGCGTGGGAAACAAGGCCAGCCGGCTCAGCAATTCGATGGCGGCCGGCTGCTCCGCTGCCAGTTCGTCGAGCGCGGAACGGAGATATTCCCGCAGCGAGGACTCGCCGAGCCGGAGGCCCTCAAGGCGGCCACAGCCATCTTTCAGGCTGTCCCGCAACATGGCGACCGACCAATTCGGCCGGCTGGCCAGCCGCGCTGCTGCGGCGCGGAGCACCAGCGGGATCCCGCCGCAGAGTCGTACGATCTCGGCCGCCGCTCGTTGATCGGCACGTATCACGGCGGGGTCGACCAGTGATCCGAGCAGCCGAAGGCCGTCGGCGTCGTCCAGTGGACCCAGTCGCGTCTGGCGACCCGCCTGGGTGAGCGCGAACTCGCGTGAACTCGTGACGATCGCGGACGAACCCGGGTACGCGGGCAGCAGCGCGACCACTGAGCTCTCGCAGACGGCGTTGTCGATCACGATCAGGAGACGATGGGAGGCGAGGACGGATCGAAGCAGGCAGGTCGCTTCGGAGAGGGTGGCGTCGGATGGGACGTCCCGACCGAGGCTCCTCAGCAGATGCCGGACGGCGTGAAGCGTCGTGGTCGAGGTGTGCGGCGAGCCGCATTCCCGGAGATTGACGTACAACTGGCCGTCCGGAAACGCGTCGCGCAGCCCGTGAGCGACGCGGCTGGCCAGCGCCGACTTCCCGGTCCCGAGCGGCCCCCGGATCAGGGCGACCATCGGCGCGTCGGTGTCGGCTGCCGTCATCGCCTCCCTCAGCAGCCGCTCCTCCTTCTCCCGCCCGACGAAGGGAACGGGCGGCGCTGGCACCTGGAGCGGTATGGGGCGTGAACCTTCGTCCGCGGCGGGCCGGCCGGCGCTCTGCCGCCCCCGCGCGTGATCCGGCGGAGTCCCGTACCGTCCGCTCGCAGCGTCTGCGGGCGGCCCGACCGATGTCTGATCAGCGAGCGCCGAGGCGGCGGGCAGGTCCCTCCGCAGGATCGAACGCTGCAGCTCGACCAGTTCGTCGCCGGGCTCGATACCGAGCTGATCGACAAGTGTCCGGCGTGCCCTCGCGTAGGTCTCGAGCGCCTCGCCGGCCGCGCCACTGCAGTACTGGGCCAGCATCAACTGCTGCCAGAGCCGTTCCCGCAGCGGGTGCTCAGCAGTCAGCCGGAGAAGCTCGGGGATGAGCTCGGCGTACCGGCCCAGGCCCAGCCAGGCATCGGCGCGTTCCTCCAGGGCGATCGTCCGTGACTCGTCAAGCGAATCCAGCGCGCTGCCGAGCCAGCCGCTGCGCGGCAGCCCTTCCCCGGCCGCTCCGGTCCAGAGCTGCAGAGCCTCACCGAGGGAACTCGCGGCGTCCGACAACCTGCCCGAGGCGGTAGCCGCCCGGGCGCGAGCCGTCAGTTCCTCGAACTGGCTGAGGTCCAGCAGGTGAGGCGGCACATTGAGCCGGTATCCGAGGCGGATGGTGGTCAGGCTGATGCCCGCGTTCCCGGTGGATCGCAGCGAATGCCGGATCGCTGTGGCGTATGTCCGCAGATTTTCCAAGGCCGAAGCCGGCCGTTCTTCGGGCCACAGCGCGCTTACCAGGCGATCGGTTGGCATGACCGAGTTGGGATCCAGCATCAACGCCGCGAGCAGCTGTTTCGGCTTGATGCCTGCGGGGGCGGATGACGTGCCCTCCACGAGCACGTCGATCGGCCCCAGAATTTTTAGTTGAACGTTCACTTGCCCCCCGTTGCGTCCGGCCCTCTGTAAGCGGCCAGCTACAGGATAGGTCAGGATCGACGTCCGGTGGGGGCGTGAATGATCGACATATGGGACTGCCCGGGATGACAGACGCCGATGCCGGCTGACCCGAACGGTCAGCCGGCATCGGCGTCCGACCTCAGCCCTTCGCCTGTCGCTGCAGGTCGAGCAGGCTGTTCAGTTCGTTCTGCTGGGTGGCCTTCATGGTGCCGGCCACGCGCACCACCTCGCTGTTGTCGCTCGCCTTGAGGATGGCGTCGGCCATGTGGATGCCGCCGAGGTGATGTTCGATCATGAGGGCCAGAAACTGCCGGTCCACCTCGATGCCCTGCGCCTCGCGCAACTGCTTCATCGCCGCGCTGCTGGCCATGCCTGGCATGAGCCCGTCGCGCATCGACGCCCGGCCGTCCGGCATCCAGGACATCGGCGGCTCGGAGCCGGTCGGGCTCAGGCCCCACTCGCGAAGCCACGTCTGCATCGCACCGATCTCACCCTGTTGCCCGGTCGCGATGTCGACGGCGATCTGGCGTACGCCCGGCAGGGTGGCGGACCGGTAGGCGGTGAGGCTCATCTCCACGGCCTGGGAGTGGTGGGTCGTCATGTCCCGGGCGAAGCCGGCTTCGGCGGAGTTGTCCCCGGGCCGGGTGAGCTGTGGGGTGAGGAAACCGCCGGCGTACCCGAGTAGGAGGCCGACCACGAGGGTCACCGTCAGCGCCAGGGCGCCGAAACGACGGGGAACGTGGACGTCCTGGTCGACGTCCGGGGCCGCCGCCGGTTCGACGTCGGTGGTGTCGGTGGCATTCATGCTGACCCCTTACTGAGTCGGCATCTGCGGGCCGAGGTCACGAGGGGTGGTGCCCGTCGCCGTCACGCCCTGGTTGCACAGGGCGGTCGGGCCCTCGACCGAGGCGTTGACCCGCAGATCCTTGATGAACTCGTCGATCCGCTTGTCGTCCGCGTTGTCCACCTTCAGCTGGTAACCCCAGGCCTGGAGGGAGATCGGCTTGTCGAGGCCCTCGTACGGGCTCATCATCATCTTCTCCGTGCCGCGGACCTTGCTGGCCAGTTTCTCGACCTGGTCCTGCGGCAGATCGCTGCGGTAGGTGATCCACACCGCCCCGTGCTCCAGGCTGTGCACCGCGTGCTCGTTGGCGATGGGGGCGTCGTAGACGTCGCCCATGCAGTTCTGCCAGGCGTCGTTGTGCACGCCGCCGACCGGCGGGAGGTACTTGTACTTCAGGGGGCCCGACTGGTGCTTCTCGTACTTCAGGCTCTCGGGGTCCTTGTCGCGGTAGTTCACGAGGCCGTCGATCGCGTCGGCCCGCTTCTGCCAGGGCTGGGCGCCCTGGTAGACCGCCCAGGCGCCGACGCCGATGATGCCCACGGCCAGTACGCCGACCGCGACGAACAGGGCGATCGGGCCCCACGAGCGGCCCTGGCTGACCTTCACCGGGGCGATCGGCTTGCGGCCCTTGCCCCCGGCGCCCTGCCGTGGCGTGCCCTTGCCGCCCTCGGCCTTGCCCGAGCCGGCCTTCGCGGCGGGCTTGTCGGCAGCCGCGGGCCGGCCGGCGGCCGGCTTCTTGCCGGTGCTGACCACGGTGGGACGGCGTTCCGGGCCGCCCGGGGTGCTGATGCTCATCGTGCCTCGTCAGGTCGGTCGGTCAGGGGGAGTGCGGGACCGGTTCACATGCTGGGTCGCCGCCGCGGTGGCCGAGTCTACCCCCGATAACATGGATCAGTGACTCCCGCAGAACTCGCCGAGGTCGTCCTCGCCGCAGCCCACGCCGTCTTCGACGAGCGGGGACTGGACCGCGCCGCGCTGCCCGCGCAGACCACCGTCGAGCGACCCCGTAATCCCGATCACGGTGACTACGCCTCGACGCTGGCGCTCCAGCTCAGCAAGAAGGTCGGTGTGCCCCCGCGGGAGCTGGCCACCGCGCTGGCCGACGAACTGGCGAAGGCGCCGGGGATCAAGTCGGTGGAGATCGCCGGGCCCGGCTTCCTGAACGTCCGCCTGGACGCGGCCGCCGCCGGCCAGCTCGCCAAGGTCATCGTCGAGGCCGGTCCGGCGTACGGGCGCAGCGACACGCTCGCCGGTCAGCGGATCAACCTGGAGTTCGTCTCGGCGAACCCGACCGGCCCGGTGCACATCGGCGGGGTCCGCTGGGCGGCAGTCGGCGACGCGCTCAGCCGCCTGCTCCGCGCCACCGGCGCCGACGTGGGCACGGAGTACTACTTCAACGACGCCGGCTCCCAGATCGACCGGTTCGCCCGGTCGCTGCTGGCCGCCGCGAAGGGCGAGCCCGCGCCGGAGGACGGCTACGGCGGTGCGTACATCGCGGAGATCGCCGCCGCTGTGGTCCGGCTGCGGCCGGATGTGCTGGACCTCACCGACGACGCCGCCGAGGAGGTGTTCCGGACCGAGGGCGTCCAGCTGATGTTCTCGGAGATCAAGTCCTCGCTGCGCGACTTCGGTGTGGAGTTCGACACCTACTTCAACGAGAAGGACCTGCACGACCGGGGCGCGCTGGACGCCGCGCTGGACCGGCTGCGCGAGCAGGGGCACGTCTTCGAGTCCGAGGGCGCGACCTGGCTGCGCACCACCGAGTTCGGCGACGACAAGGACCGGGTGCTGCGCAAGTCCAACGGCGAGTGGACGTACTTCGCCGCCGACTGCGCGTACTACCTGGACAAGCGGGAGCGCGGCTTCGACCGGGTCGTGATCATGCTGGGCGCCGACCACCACGGCTACATCGGCCGGATGAAGGCGATGTCCGCGTGCTTCGGCGACGACCCGGCGCACAACCTGGAGATCCTCATCGGCCAGCTGGTCAACCTGGTCCGCGACGGCGCCCCGGTGCGGATGAGCAAGCGGGCCGGTACCGTGGTCACGCTGGAGGACCTGGTCGACGCCATCGGCGTGGACGCCGCCCGGTACGCGCTGGCCCGCTACTCGGCCGACTCGCCCATCGACATCGACGTCGAGCTGTGGACCCGGGCCAAGAACGACAACCCGGTCTACTACGTGCAGTACGTCGCGGCGCGTACCGCCGGGGCGGCCCGCAACGCGGCCGAGATCGGGCTGACCCGTGGTGACGCCGCCGCGTTCCAGCCGGAGCTGCTCGGCCACGACAAGGAGAACGAGCTGCTCAAGGCGCTCGCCGAGTTCCCGGCCGTGGTGGCCACCGCCGCCGAACTGCGCGAACCGCACCGGGTGGCGCGCTACCTGGAGGAGAGCGTGGCGCAGGCGTACCACCGGTTCTACGACAACTGCCGGATCGCCCCGCAGGGCGACGAGGAGATCACCGACACCCACCGGGCCCGGCTCTGGCTCAACGACGCCACCCGGGTGGTCATCGCCAACGGCCTGCACCTGCTCGGGGTGTCCGCGCCGGAGCGGATGTAACGGCATGCGGGCTCACGAGGCGGGAGCGCTGCACGGCGAGATCGGCACCAGGGGGCCGGCCTGGCTGCGTACCCCGGTCGACGTCAACGCCCTGGTGCCGCAACTGTGGCCGCGCAACGTGGCGCGCGGCCCCGGCGGCGCGCTGACCGTCGCGGGCGTGGACGTCCGCGACCTGGCCGCCGACTACGGCACCCCGGCGTACGTGCTCGACGAGGACGACCTGCGGGAGCGCTGCCGCGAGTTCCGGGCGGCCTTCCCGGACGCGGACGTGTACTACGCCGGCAAGGCGTTCCTGTGCCGCGCCGTGGTGCGGATGATCGCCGAGGAGGGCCTGTTCCTCGACGTCTGCACCGGCGGTGAGCTGGCCATCGCGCTGTCGGCCGGGATGGAGCCTGCGCGGATCGGCTTCCACGGGAACAACAAGTCGGTGGCGGAGCTGACCCGGGCGGTGGACGCCGGCGTGGGCCGGATCATCGTCGACTCGTTCGCCGAGATCGACCGGCTCTCCGAGCTGGCCCGCGAACGCGGGGTACGCCCGAAGGTGCTGGTCCGGGTCACCGTCGGCGTGGAGGCGCACACCCACGAGTTCATCGCCACCGCGCACGAGGACCAGAAGTTCGGGTTCTCGCTGGCGGGCGGCGCCGCCGCGGCGGCCGCCTTCAAGATCCTCGACGAGGACGTGCTGGAGCTGCGCGGGCTGCATTCGCACATCGGCTCGCAGATCTTCGACGCCAGCGGCTTCGAGGTGTCCGCCCGCCGGGTGCTCGAGCTCCAGGCGCGGATCCGCGACGCACGGGGCGTGGAGCTGCCCGAGCTCGACCTGGGCGGCGGCTTCGGCATCGCCTACACCACCCAGGACGACCCGGCCTCGCCGCACGAGCTGGCGAAGCGGCTGCGCAAGATCGTCGACGGGGAGTGCGCGGCGGAGAACCTCGCCGTGCCGCACCTGTCCGTCGAGCCGGGCCGCGCGATCGTCGGTCCGGCCGTGTTCACGCTCTACCAGGTCGGGACCGTCAAGTCCGTGCCGTTGGGCGCCGGCGGTGACGCAGCGGAGGGTCGTGCTTATGTCAGCGTGGACGGGGGGATGAGCGACAACATCCGGACCGCCCTCTACGACGCCTCGTACTCGGCCACCCTGGCGAACCGCACGTCGGCCGCGCAGCCGAAGCTCGCCCGCGTGGTGGGAAAGCACTGTGAGTCCGGGGACATCGTGGTGAAGGATGAATTCCTGCCCGGTGACGTGCAGCCCGGAGATCTTGTCGCGGTACCCGGCACCGGGGCCTACTGCCGGAGCATGGCGAGCAACTACAACCATGTCCCGCGGCCCCCGGTTGTCGCCGTCCGCGAAGGTCGGGCGCGGCTGATCGTCCGCCGGGAGACCGAAGACGACCTGCTGGCATTGGATGTGGGATGACCTCACCGGTTCGCTTGGCGCTGCTCGGCTGCGGCACTGTCGGCAGCGACGTGGTCCGGCTGCTGCACGAGCAGTCGGCAGACCTCGCCGCCCGGATCGGCGCCCCGCTGGAGATCGCCGGGATCGCCGTACGCCGGATCGGCCGTGACCGCGGCGACCTGCCGGTCGACCCGGCGCTGTTCACCACCGACGCGCTCGGGCTGATCAAGCGCGACGACGTGGACGTGGTGGTCGAGGTGGTCGGCGGCATCGAGCCGGCCCGGGGCTGGCTGGTCGAGGCGCTGCGCGCGGGCAAGAGCGTGGTCACCGCCAACAAGGCGCTGCTCGCCGAGGACGGCGCGTCACTGCACGACGCCGCCGCCGAGGGCGGCGCCGACCTCTACTACGAGGCGAGCGTCGCCGGGGCCATCCCGCTGCTGCGCCCGCTGCGCGAGTCGCTGCACGGAGACCGGATCACCCGGGTCACCGGCATCGTGAACGGCACCACGAACTTCATTCTCTCCGCCATGGACGCCACCGGCGCCGGGTTCGCCGATGCGCTGGAGGAGGCCACCGAGCTGGGGTACGCCGAGGCCGACCCGACGGCCGACGTGGAGGGCTTCGACGCCGCGGCCAAGGCCGCCATTCTCGCCTCGCTGGCGTTCCACACCCGGGTGACCGCCGCCGACGTGCACCGCGAGGGCATCACCGAGGTGACCGCCGCCGACGTGGCCAGCGCGAAGGCCATGGGCTGCACGATCAAGCTGCTCTGCATCGCGGCCCGGGGCGTCGGTCCGGACGGCCGGGAGACCGTGAACGTTCGGGTGCACCCGGCGATGATCCCGCTGACCCACCCGCTCGCCAGCGTCGGCGACGCGTTCAACGCGGTCTTCGTCGAGGCCGACGCCGCCGGGCAGCTCATGTTCTACGGCCGGGGCGCCGGTGGCGCGCCCACCGCCAGCGCGGTGCTCGGCGACGTGGTGGCGGTGGCCCGCAACCGCCTCGCCGGGGTGCGCGCGGCGAGCGAGTCGGCGTACGCGGACCTGTCGGTGCGGCCGATGGGCGAGGCGCTCACCCGCTACCACATCAGCCTCGACGTGGCCGACCGGCCGGGCGTGCTGGCCGGGGTGGCCAGCGTCTTCGCCCGGCACGAGGTGTCCATCGCCACGGTCCGTCAGGGCCCGGCCGGCGGTGACGCGGAACTCGTTATCGTCACCCACGTCGCGCCCGACGCCGCGCTCGCGGCCACCGTGCGGGAACTGCGCGGACTCGACATCGTCCGGTCGGTGACGAGTGTGCTGCGGGTGGAGGGCGGCGCGTAACCCACGCGTCCCGCCTGATGGTTAGGTCAGGGTGTGCCGGTGACCGGCCGGGCCGGCTGGGTCACGCTGGTGGCAGGCCCCGGTGCGGGGCGACAGAGGCGAGGAGCGCGACATGTGGCGGGGACTGATCGAGGCGTACCGGGATCGGCTGCCGGTCACCGAGGCGACGCCCGTCGTCACCCTGCACGAGGGCAACACCCCGCTGCTGCCGGCGCCGGTGCTCTCCGCCCGGGTCGGTGCGGACGTGTGGCTCAAGGTCGAGGGCGCCAACCCGACCGGCTCGTTCAAGGACCGGGGCATGACGGTCGCGGTCTCCAAGGCCGTCGAGGCCGGTGACAAGGCGATCATCTGCGCCTCCACCGGCAACACCAGCGCCTCCGCCGCCGCGTACGCGGCGCGCGCCGGGATCACCTGCGCGGTGCTGGTGCCGCAGGGCAAGATCGCGCTGGGCAAGCTCGCCCAGGCGCTCGTGCACGGCGCGAAACTGCTCCAGGTGCAGGGCAACTTCGACGACTGCCTCGGGCTCGCCGGCAAGCTCGCCCAGGACTACCCCGTCGCGCTGGTCAACTCCGTCAACATCGACCGGCTGCACGGCCAGAAGACCGCCGCCTTCGAGATCGTCGAGGCGCTCGGCGACGCGCCGGACATCCACTGCCTGCCGGTCGGCAACGCCGGCAACATCACCGCGTACTGGATGGGCTACTCCGAGGACCTGCGTGACGGCAACGCCACGAAGGCCCCCCGGATGTACGGCTTCCAGGCGGCCGGCGCCGCCCCGATCGTCACCGGGCAGGTGGTGCCGGAGCCGTCGACCATCGCCACCGCCATCCGGATCGGCAACCCGGCGAGCTGGACGAAGGCCATCGACGCGCGGGACGCCTCCGACGGCCTGATCTCGGCGGTCACCGACCGGGAGATCCTGTCGGCGTACCGGCTGCTGGCCCGCGAGGTGGGCGTCTTCGTCGAGCTGGGCAGCGCGGCGAGCGTCGCCGGTCTGCTCCAGCAGGCCGACGCCGGCCGGGTGCCGGCCGGATCACGGGTGGTCTGCACGGTCACCGGGCACGGCCTGAAGGACCCGGAGTGGGCCATCTCCACCGCGCCGGCGCCGGTGACCATCGCCAACGACGCGCTGGCCGCCGCGCGTTCCCTCGACCTGGTCTGAGGTCGAGGCGTCGGCGGACGACGTCGGCGGGAGTGTGATCGGCCGGGGCGGATGTTGGGAGTGCCGGGGCGTGCGGCAGACTCAGACGCCCCCGCCGGACACCTCTCCAGGAGTGAGTAACGCCGATGTCGCTGCTCGCCAGATTCAGCCTCGCCAACCGGGGCCTGATCGCCCTCGTCGCGTTGGTGACCACGGCCTTCGGCCTGTTCGCCGTGCCGTCGCTGAAGCAGCAGCTCCTGCCGTCGCTGGAGTTCCCCGCCGCGTTCATCGTGGCGACGTACCCGGGCGCCGCGCCGGAGATCGTGGAATCCCAGGTCGCCGAGCCGATCGAGAAGGGCCTCCAGGGCATCCCCGGCCTGGACAAGGTCACCTCCACCTCGCGCGAGGGCGCGGTCACGGTCCAGGTGCAGTACGAGTTCGGCACCGACCTGGACGACGTCGTGAACAAGATGGAGACCGCGCTCAACCGGATCGACTCCCAGCTCCCCGAGGGCGTCGACCCGCAGGTGATCGCCGGTAGCACCGACGACCTGCCCGCCCTGGTGGTCGCCGCGACCGGCGACGGCGACGAGCGGGCGCTGGCGGAGAAGCTGCGCAGCGCCGTCGTACCGGAGCTGGAGGCGCTGGACGGGGTCCGCTCGGTGGACGTCACCGGTGCCCGGGACCAGGTCGTGACGATCACGCCGGATCCGGCGAAGCTGGCCGCCGCCAAGGTGGCGCCGACCGCCATCGCCTCGGCGCTCAAGAGCAACGGCGTGGCCGTGCCGGCGGGCGCGCTCGCCGACGGCGACCGGTCGCTGCCGGTGCAGGTCGGCACCCCCATCCGCACGCTCGACGACCTGCGCGGCATCGTGCTGACCACCGCTCCCGCCGCCCCGGTACGCCTCGGCGACGTGGCGGCGGTGGAGCAGCGGCTCGCCCCGGCCACCTCGCTGACCCGTACCAACGGCAAGCCCAGCCTGGGCATCGCGGTGACCGCCGCCCCGGACGGCAACGCGGTGGAGATCTCGCACGACATCCGGGACCGGCTGGACGAGCTGGGTGACGCCGCGGGCGCCGAGCTGACAGTGGTCTTCGACCAGGCGCCGTTCGTCGAGCGGTCCATCGAGAGCCTGACCACCGAGGGCCTGCTGGGCCTGGTCATGGCGGTCGTGGTGATCCTGGTGTTCCTGCTGTCGGTGCGTTCCACGGTGGTCACCGCGGTGTCCATCCCGCTGTCCGTGCTGGTCGCGCTGATCGTGCTCTGGTCCGGCGACTACTCGCTGAACCTGCTCACCCTCGGCGCGCTGACCATCGCCGTCGGGCGGGTGGTGGACGACTCCATCGTGGTGCTGGAGAACATCAAACGCCACCTGGAGTACGGCGAGCCGAAGCGGGACGCCATCCTGACCGCGGTCCGCGAGGTGGCCGGCGCGGTGACCGCGTCCACGCTCACCACTGTCGCCGTGTTCGCGCCGATCGCCCTGGTGGGCGGCTTCGTCGGGCAGTTGTTCGCCCCGTTCGCGATCACCGTGACGGTGGCGCTGCTCGCCTCGCTGCTGGTGTCGCTGACCGTCATCCCGGTGCTGGCGTACTGGTTCCTGCGGCCGCGCGCCGGTGCCGACGCCGCCGCCCGGCGGGCCGCCGAGGAGAAGGAGCTGCGCAACCCGTTGCAGCGGGCGTACCTGCCGGTGATCGACTTCGCGACCCGCTCGCGGAAGACCCGCTGGGCCACCGTCGGCCTCGGCCTGCTCGTGCTGCTGGGCACGTTCGGCCTGGCGCAGAAGCTGGAGACGAACTTCCTGGACGACTCCGGCCAGGACACGCTCGCCATCCGGCAGGAGATGCCGGCCGGGACCTCGCTCGCCGGCACCGACCGGGCCGCCGCGCGGGTCGAGGAGGTGCTGCGGCGTACCTCCGGGGTGGAGACCTACCAGGTCAGCGCCGGTGGTGGGGACAACCCGTTCGCTGGCGGCGGCAGCGACCGGGCCACCTGGTCGCTGTCGCTGTCCGACGACACCGACGCCGCGACGGTACGGCAGGCTCTGCGCAAGGAGTTCGACGCGCTCGGCCCGGAGGTGGGCGAGTTGACGTTCGGCGGCGGGCAGAACGCCTCCGCCAGCCAGGTCGAGGTGGTGGTGCAGGCCGCCGACCAGGAGACGCTGACCCGGGCGGCCGAGGCGGCACGGGGCGCGCTGGCCGGCACGCCGGGCGTGGAGGACGTGACCACCAGCCTGGCCACCCAGGTGCCGCGCGTCGAGGTGACAGTGGACCGGCTGGCCGCGGCCCGCGCGGGTCTCACCGAGGCGGCCGTCGGGCAGCTCGTCGCGCAGACGTACCGGGGTGCGCCGCTCGGGCAGGTGACGCTGGACGGGACCGCGCAGACCGTGGTGCTGAGCAGCGGCGCCCGGCCGCCGCTCACCGTCGGGGAACTGCGGGCGCTGCGGGTCGGCGCGGTGCCGCTGGACGCGATCGCCGACGTCAACCAGGTCGACGGCCCGCAGCAGGTGACCCGGATCGACGGGGAGCGCAGCGTCTCGGTCACCGGCACGGCGACCGGCTCGAACCTCGGCGCCACCACGCAGGAGCTGCAGAAGCGGCTGGACGCGCTGGACGTGCCGGGCGCCACGTACGTGATCGGCGGCGTCAGCGCGGACCAGGCCGACGCGTTCGCGGATCTCGGTCTCGCGGTGCTGGCCGCCATCGCGATCGTCTTCCTGATCATGGTGGCCACGTTCCGCAGCCTGACCCAGGCGCTGATCCTGCTGATCTCGGTGCCGTTCGCCGCGACCGGCGCGATCGGGCTGCTGCTGGTCACCGGCACACCGCTGGGCGTGCCGGCGCTGATCGGCGTGCTCATGCTCGTCGGCATCGTGGTGACGAACGCGATCGTGCTGCTGGACCTGATCAACCAGTACCGGGCACAGGGCATGGGCGTGACCGAGGCGGTGGTCGAGGGCGGCCGGCGCCGGTTGCGGCCGATTCTGATGACCGCGGTGGCCACCATCTTCGCGTTGCTGCCGATGGCGCTCGGGCTGACCGGCGAGGGCGGCTTCATCTCCAAGCCGCTCGCGATCGTGGTGATCGGCGGCCTGCTCAGCTCGACGCTGCTGACGCTGGTGCTGGTCCCGACGCTCTACACCATGGTCGAGCACACAAAGGGCTCGTTGCGGGCCCGGCGCCGGGGCGGCGCTCCCGAGCCGGTCGAACTCCAGCCGGATCCGGTGCCGGTGCCGGCCGGCGGGGCCGAGGAACGGTCCGAGGAGCGGTCCAGGGTCGCGCCGCCGCCGGCCCGCCCGTCGGGCGCGCTGGTCGACGGCACTGATCAGTTCGAGGTGCTGCGCCTGCCCAAGAGCCGCAGCTCGCCGCTTCCGCCGACTGAGTGACGGGCCGGGACGGGGCCCGTGGGCCCCTCCCGGCGCCTCGGCGCGCGGGACACACCGCAGTGACATCGAGCGGTACGCTCAGTGAACTTTTGCACACTTTCGGTTCGGGGGCGTGATGGCGGGGGGCATAGGCCGGTGGGATCGGCGGAGCCTGCTGCGCCGCTCCGCGCTGTTGCTCGGCGGTGCGACGATCGGCTCCGCCGCGACGGCCGAGAGCACCTGGGTGGCCGACCGCCGGCTCCCGATCGCGGGCGGGCCGGCCAGCACCACTGTCGGCAACCGCCACCAGGAGGTCGGCGCCGGCGGGGTGCAGGTGGTCTGGGGGGTACGCACCGAGGAGCGCCTGGTGGCGCTCACCTTCGACGACGGCCCCCGCCCACAGTGGACCCCGATGGCGCTCGACACGCTCGCCGAGCACCGGGTGCCGGCCACCTTCTTCCTGGTCGGTGAGCGGGCCCGCGAGCACGCCGCGCTGCTGCGGGGCCGGATGGACGCGCACGAGGTCGGCAACCACAGCTGGGCGCACCGCGACCTGGCCCGGATGGACGCCGCAACCGTCTACGACGACCTGCGCCGCAGCCACGACGCGATCACCGCGGCCACCGGGTCGGCGCCCCGGCTGCTCCGCCCGCCCTGGGGGCACCTCGGTGGTTCGGTGCTGTACGCGTCGGCCCGGCTGGGCTACCGCGTGGTGCTCTGGACGCTCCAGATGGTCGAGGGCGCCTTCCCGCACGACCCGGCCGGGCACGCCCGGCGGATCGTCGCCGACATGCGCCCCGGCACGATCCTGCTCGCCCACGACGTGGGCAACGACTCACGGCTGGTGGCGCTTCGCGGCCTGCCCGACATCATCGACGGGCTTCGGGCCCGGGGATACACCTTCGTCACGGTCTCCGACCTGCTGCGCCGCGCTGCCGCGCCGGGGGCGGCCCGGTAGGGTGCCCCGCGTGTCGCCCACCCTCTCGGTAGTCGTCCGCAACCGCGACTTCCGCCATCTGTTCCTCGCCGAGCTGGTGGTCTTCGGCGCGGACTGGTTCGTCATGGTGCCGCTGCTGGTGCTGCTGCCCGACCTGACCGGCAGCGGCGTCTGGGGCGCGCTGGTGCTGGCGGTGGACACCGGCACGACCGCGTTGCTGCTCCCGTACGCCGGGACCGTCGCCGACCGGTTCGACCGCCGCACGGTGATGATGGTGGCGAACGTGGGCGCGCTCGCCGGTGTGCTGCTGCTGCTCGGCGTGCGCAGCGCCGGTACGGCCTGGCTGGCGCTGGCGGCGATCGCGCTGGTGGCGGTGGCGAAGGCGTTCTACTCGCCCGCCGCCCAGGCCGCGCTGCCCAACGTGGTCGACCCGGAGGACCTGGCGGCGGGCAACGCGGTCGCCGGCTCGGCCTGGGGCACGATGACAGTGGTCGGCGCCTCGCTGGGCGGCATCCTGAGCGCCGCCGCCGGCGCGTACGTCAGCTTCTGGGTGGCGGCCGTCGGCCTGGTCGCCGCCGCGGGCCTGGCCGCGCTGATCCGCCGGCCGTTGCAGGCGCCACGGGACCCGGCGGCGGCGGTGCCGCGCACCTGGGCGGCGATCCGGGAGGCGCTGCGCTACATCGCCCACCGCCCGCGGGTGCTGGCGCTGGTGACCGTCAAGTCGGCGGTCGGCCTGGGCAACGGCGTGCTCACCGTCTTCCCGCTGCTCGCCGGGGTGTACGGGGTCGGCGCGGTCGGCGCCGGCCTGCTCTTCGCCGCCCGTGGCGCCGGGGCCCTGGTCGGCCCGATCATGATGCGCCGGGTGCTGAGCAACCGGGCCTGGCTGCTCACCGGCCTGGCGCTGTCCATGTCGATGTACGGCCTGGCCTACCTGGGCGCCTCCATGGTCACCTGGTTCCCGCTGGTGCTGGTCCTGGTCTTCCTGGCCCACCTGGGCGGCGGCAGCAACTGGGTGCTGTCCAACTACGCGTTGCAGGGCGAGGTGCCGGACCGGCTGCGCGGCCGGGTCTTCGCCACCGACATGATGCTGGCGACGCTCGCCATCGCGGTGAGCCAGCTGGTGGTGGCGCTCGTCGTGGACCGGGTGGACGAGCGCACCGTGCTCGCCGGCTGTGGCCTGGTCACAGTCCTGTACGCGATCGGCTGGCGGTTCGCCACCCGGCGGCTCTCGCTCACCGACCCGGTCGACGTGCCGACACCGGAGCGCACCGGGTGACGCGCCGGTCCCACGGTCCGGGCGGTCCGGCCGGGCGGTCGCTGTGACGTCCTAGCATGAGCCGGTGCCGATCACATTCACCTCCGGCCCGGTACGGGTCCGGGTGCCCGCGACCAGCGCCAACCTGGGCCCCGGCTTCGACGCGCTCGGGCTGGCCCTCGGCCGCCACGACGACGTCACTGCCGAGGTGACGGACGGCGGCGTACGGGTGTCGGTCACCGGCGAGGGCGCCGGCGAGCTGCCGTCGGACGAGCGGCACCTGATCGTCACCGCCATGCGGGCCACCTTCGACGCGCTCGGCGCGCAGCCGGCCGGCTTGGCACTGGAGTGCGTCAACCGCATCCCGCAGGCCCGCGGGCTCGGCTCGTCGTCGGCGGCGATCGTGGCCGGGGTGCTGGCGGCCCGCGCGCTGGTAACCGACGGCGAGCGGCGGATGGACGACGGCGCCGCGCTGCGGCTGGCGGCCGAGCTGGAGGGGCATCCGGACAACGTCGCGCCCTGCCTGCTCGGCGGCTTCACGATCGCCTGGACGGAACCGGGCGGGGCGCGGGCGGTCTCGCTGCCGGTGGCGGCGGCCGTGCGCCCGACCGTGTTCGTGCCCGCCGAGCGGGGCCTGACCTCGGTGGCCCGGGCGGCGCTGCCGGCCACCGTGCCGCACGCCGACGCGGCGTCGAACGCCGGCCGGGCGGCCCTGCTGGTGCACGCGCTCACCACCGACCCCGCGCTGCTGCTGCCCGCCACCGTCGACCGGCTGCACCAGGACCAGCGGGCCCCGGGGATGCCCGCCTCGGCGGCGCTCGTCGCCGCGCTGCGTGCGGCGGGTGTGGCGGCTGTGGTCAGTGGGGCGGGGCCGACCGTGTTGGCGCTCTCCCAGGTCTCAGCGGGCTTTCAGGCGGGAACAGATTGGCGGCGCTGGGAGTTGCCGATAGATGTCAGCGGTGCCCGGGTCATCCGGGGTAGACTTTGACACGCCGAGCGGGGCCCTGTTGCCGCAGGTCGGACAAGGCGATTACGCTCTAGACCTAGCACAGCCGCGAAGCATGCGATCTTCCTGCGGTTCGGCGCACCCCCGAAGCTCTCGGCGGTAGCCCGTCACCCCTGCTCAAGGCCCACGCCGCGCCGCAGTTTCCACAGGTCGCCGCAGACGGCGAGACCTGCTCACCGACGGTGGTGAGTCGGGAAACCACCGGCTGCTGTGTCACAGACTCCCGCGACGCGTCATGCGAGGCGGGTGCACCGAGGCCGCCCGGCCACCTGGTTCCACGACCCCGGGCAGCCCGGCCTATCGAGGGAAGGAATCCATTGAGCGACACCACCGACGTGACGTCGGATGTTTCCAACGTCGCTGGCGATGCCACCACCGCCGCCGCCCCCACGCGTCGCCGGCGTAGCGGCACCGGTCTGTCGGCGATGCTGCTTCCGGAGCTGCAGAGCCTGGCCGCGTCGCTCGGCATCTCTGGCACCGCTCGCATGCGCAAGGGCGAGCTGATCAGTGCCATCACCGAGCGGCAGCAGGGCGGCGCCGCGGCCGGAACCCCTCGACCGCGAGCCGAGGTGGCGGCAGCGGCCGCGCCCGCCCGTGAGGAGGTGCACGCGGAGGTCCGTGAGGAGCGGGCCGAGGCACGCCCCGCCGAGCAGGCGCCGGCCGCCGAGGTGACCGAGGGCCGTACCCGTGGTCGCCGTAGCCGGACCGCCGCCGCGACCACCGAGGCCCGACCGGCCGAGACGCCGGCTGCCGAGGCGGCGCGGCCGGCCGAGACGACGCGCGTCGACGAGGCACCCGCCGAGACCGGCGAGCGGGCCGAGCGTGGCGGTGACCGGGCCGAGCGCGGTGAGCGTAACGAGGGCCGGGGCCGTGAGCGGGGCGAGCGCGGCGGCGAGCGGGCCGACCGCGGCGAGCGCGGCGGCGAGCGGGCCGAGCGTGGCGGTGACCGCAACGACCGTGGTGACCGCGGCGAGCGGGCCGAGCGCAGCGACCGCAACGAGCGGAGCGACCGTGGCGAGCGGGCCGAGCGTAGCGACCGGAACGAGCGCGGCGACCGTAACGATCGTGGCGAGCGCAACGACCGTGGTGACCGCAACGACCGAGGCCAGCGCGCCGAGCGGGACAACGACGGCGACGACGACGAGGCCGGCGGCCGGCGCGGCCGGCGCAGCCGGTTCCGGGACCGCCGTCGCGGCCGTGGCGAGCGGGGCGAGGTCGGCGACAGCGGCAGCGGTCGCGAGCCGCAGGTCGGCGAGGACGATGTGCTCGTTCCGGTCGCCGGCATCATCGACGTGCTCGACAACTACGCCTTCGTCCGGACCACCGGCTACCTGGCCGGCCCGAACGACGTGTACGTCTCGATGTCCCAGATCAAGAAGTACGGCCTGCGCCGCGGTGACGCGATCACCGGCGCCGTGCGGGCCGCGCGGGACGGCGAGCAGCGGCGCGACAAGTACAACCCGCTGGTCCGGCTGGACACCATCAACGGGATGGAGCCGGACGAGGCGAAGCGCCGGCCGGAGTTCTACAAGCTCACCCCGCTCTACCCGCAGGAGCGGCTGCGGCTGGAGACCGAGCCGCACATCCTGACTACCCGGGTGATCGACCTGGTGATGCCGATCGGCAAGGGCCAGCGGGCGCTCATCCAGTCGCCGCCCAAGGCGGGTAAGACGATGGTGTTGCAGGCGATCGCGAACGCGATCACCCGCAACAACCCGGAGTGCCACCTGATGGTGGTGCTGGTGGACGAGCGGCCCGAAGAGGTCACCGACATGCAGCGGTCGATCAAGGGCGAGGTCATCGCGGCCACGTTCGACCGGCCGCCGCAGGACCACACCACGGTGGCCGAGCTGGCGATCGAGCGGGCGAAGCGGCTGGTCGAGCTGGGGCACGACGTGGTCGTGCTGCTCGACTCGGTGACCCGGCTCGGTCGGTCGTACAACCTGGCGGCGCCGGCCAGCGGCCGGATCATGTCGGGTGGTATCGACTCCACCGCGCTGTACCCGCCGAAGCGCTTCCTCGGTGCCGCTCGCAACATCGAGAACGGCGGCTCGCTGACCATCATCGCCACGGCGCTGGTGGAGACCGGTTCGATGGCGGACACGGTCATCTTCGAGGAGTTCAAGGGCACGGGTAACGCCGAGCTGAAGCTCGACCGGAAGATCGCCGACAAGCGCGTCTTCCCGGCGATCGACATCAACCCCACCGGTACGCGTAAGGAAGAGGTCCTGCTCGCGCCGGAGGAGTTGGCGATCATCCACAAGCTCCGCAAGGTGCTGCACTCGCTGGACTCGCAGGCGGCGCTCGACCTCCTGCTGGACCGGCTCAAGCAGTCCCGCACCAACATCGAGTTCCTGATGCAGATCGCGAAGTCCACCCCGGGCGAGTGAGCTGACGGATCCGACGAACGAGGGGCACGGCCACGCGGCCGTGCCCCTCGTCGCGTTCACGGCCGGTGTGTTGAAGTTTTTCTACGGTTAAGCCGCGAGGTATTGAAACTTCTGTTCACCATCGGGTTGACTGTCGTCCATGCGAACCCGCAGTCGACCCGCCCACCTCGCCGGCGTCCTGCTGCTGACGCCGTTGCTGACCCTCACCGCGCCGGCGCCGTCCGCCGCCGGGCCGTCGGCTGTCGGCCCGCCGGCAGCCACCGCCGCCGAGGACGCGCCACGCGCCTCGTCCCGGCCCGACTCCGCCGTCGCGCTCGCCGGTGTCGAACCGGCCGGCGGCCTGGATACCGCCAAGACCACCCGGCCGGTCGCGCCCGGTCTCGACCTGACCTCCTTCGACAGGTACGACGCGGCCGGCTGGTTGCGCGCCGACGCCCTCACCGCCGACCTGGCCGGCGGGCTGACAGTGGACTACGTGAACTCCGGCGAGGTCACCAGGGACGAGCCGCTGCGCGCCGCGGCGGACCGGTCCCGCGCCGTCGCGGCGGTGAACGGCGACTTCTTCGACATCAACAACTCCGGGGCCGCCCAGGGCGTCGGCGTCCGCTCCGGTGAGCTGGTGCAGTCGCCGGTCGCCGGGCACCCCAACGCGGTCGGGATCAGCGCTCAGGGCGTCGGCCGGGTGGTCCAGGTCGGCTTCGAGGGCACCGCCACGCTGCCCGCCGGGCCGGTGTCGCTCACCCAGTTCAACAACATGGTGCAGCGCGACGGCGTGGGTGTGTTCACCCCGCTCTGGGGCTCGTACACCCGCAAGCGGGCGGTCGAGGACGCGGCCCGGACGGTCGAGGTGACGGTGACCGGCGGCCGGGTGGCGAGCGTGGCCACCACGGCGGGCGAGGGGCCGATCCCGGCCGGCAGCACCGTGCTGCTCGGCCGCGAGGCCGGCGCCGACGCGCTCGCCGCGCTGCGTCCCGGCGACACGGTGGACCTGACCTGGCGGCCGCGCGCCTCCGACGGCGGTGACCTGCGCGCGGCAGTGGGCGGCGGCAACGTGCTGGTCCGCGACGGCGTGGTGCAGAGCATCGCCGACGAGTCGCTGGCCCCGCGTACCGCTGTCGGCTTCTCCGCCGACGGCCGCAAGATGATCATGTTGACGGTGGACGGGCGGCAGGTGGACAGCCGCGGCGTCACCCAGACCGAGATGGGCCGCATGATGGCCGAGCTGGGCGCCGCGAACGCGCTCAACCTCGACGGCGGCGGCTCCTCCACGCTGCTCGCCCGGGAGCCGGGCGCGGCGGCGGTCCAGGTGGAGAACAGCCCGTCCGACGGCAGCGAGCGGCCGGTGCCGAACGGGCTCGCCGTCTATGCGCCGAAGGGCAGCGGCCGGCTCACCGGCTACTGGCTGGAGGCCGCCAGCGACCCGACCGCCGCGCCCGGCGTCGCGCCGGTGCGTGGCGGCCGGCCGGACCGGGTCTTCCCCGGCCTCACCCGCCGGCTCACCGCCGCCGGATACGACGAGACGTACGGTCCGGCCGCGGGCGAGCCGCGCTGGCACGCCACGCACGGCCTGGTGGACGGCGACGGCGTGTTCCGCGCCGTCGTCCCCGGACGCAGCACCGTCACGGCCACGCGGGGACGCGCCCGGGGCGCCATCGAGCTGACGGTGCTCGGCCCGCTCGCGCGCATCGACGGCACCGTCGACCGGGTCGGCCTGGACCGGGCCGGTGACAGCGGCCTGTTCGGCGTGGTCGGCTTCGACGCCGAGGGCAACACCGCGCCGATCGAGCCGGCCGACCTGAAGCTGGAGTACGACAGCGACCTGCTCTCCGTCACCCCCACCGCCGACGGCAACCTCTCCGTCAAGGCGCTGGCCGCGACCGGTTCGGCGCTCGTCACCGCCCGGGTCGGCAACCGCAGCACGGTCCTGCCGGTGACCGTCGGGCTCACCGACGTGCCGGTGGCCGGGTTCGACGACGCCGCGTCCTGGAAGTTCAGCCAGGCCCGCGCCGCCGGGTCGGTCGCACCGGCCGAGGGGCACACCGGCACTGGGCTGCGGATGTCGTACGACTTCAGCCAGTCCACCGGCACCCGGGCCGCGTACGCCGACCCGCCCGCCTGGATCGACGTACCCGGCCAGCCGCAGGCGTTCGGGATGTGGATCAAGGCGAACGGCACCGGCGAGTGGCCCAGCCTGCACCTGCACGACGCGCAGGACACCCAGTTCGTGCTGCGCGGGCCCTACCTGGACTGGACCGGCTGGAAGTACGTCGAGTTCGCCGTACCGCCCGGCGTGCAGTACCCGGTGCGGGTGCGCCGGTTCTACGTGGCCGAGACCGACCCGGCCAAGCAGTACCGCAGCGAGGTGGTGATCGACGATCTGGTGGCCCGGGTGCCGCCGGACGTGCAGGCGCCGCCGGAGCCGAACCGCACCGACCGGGTGGTGGTGCGCGACGGCACGGTGGACGGGGCGCCCTGGCGCTTCGCGGTGCTCTCCGACGCCCAGTTCGTCGCCGCGAACCCGGACAGCGACCTGGTCGCCCAGGCCCGCCGTACGCTGCGCGAGGTCCGCGCCGCCCGGCCGGACTTCCTGATCATCAACGGCGACTTCGTGGACACCGCCTACCCGGCGGACTTCGCCCTGGCCAAGCGCATCCTGGACGAGGAACTGGGCGGCGAGGTGCCGTACCACTACGTGCCGGGCAACCACGAGATCATGGGCGCGCCGATCGACAACTTCCGCAGTGTCTTCGGCGACACCTCACGCGTCTTCGACCACCGGGGCACCCGGTTCCTCACGCTGAGCACCGCCACCGGATCGCTGCGCGGCGGCGGGTTCGACCAGGTGGAGCTGCTGCGCCGGACGCTCGACCAGGCGGCCGCCGACCGCTCGGTGGGTTCGGTGGCGGTGTTCTTCCACCACCCACCGCGCGATCCCAGCCCCGCCAAGGCCAGCCAGCTCGGCGACCGCAAGGAGGCGGCACTCGTGGAGCAGTGGCTGGCCGACTTCCAGCACCGCACGGGCAAGGGCGCCCTGATGGTCAACGGCCACGTCGGCACGTTCCACGCCGACCGGGTGGACGGCGTGCCGTACGTGATCAACGGCAACTCGGGCAAGGACCCGTCCACCCCGGCCGCGCTCGGCGGGTTCACCGGCTGGACCGAGTTCGGCGTGGACCCGGTGACGCCGGGGGAGGCCGAACGGGCCCGCCGTGACCCGCTGGCCGAGGGGCCGACGTGGGTGGCGGCGGAGACGCACGCGCACGTCGACCGGCTCGCCCTGACCGCGCCCGCCGAGGTGCGCCGGGGGACGCCGGTGGAGGTCACGGCCACGCTCACCCAGCCGGGTGGGCGGCAGGTGCCGGTGGCCGCGCCGGTGAGCGCCGACTGGTCCGGGTCACCGAACCTGCACGTCGGTGGCGCCCTGGGCGTACGGCCGTGGCACGTGGCCTGGTTCGACCCGGCCACCGGCAAGCTCACCGCGTTGCGCGCGGGTGCCCAGGTGCTGCTGGCGGTCACTGTGAACGGCGTGAAGGCCGAGGCGACGGTGACCACCGCCGCCGCCGCGGTCCACGCCCCCGCCGCCTGACCCCGGGCCGGGGCTCCGCACCTGGGGGACGGAGCCCCGGCCCTCCCGCCTCCCGGCCCGCCCGGCCGGGTGGCGGTCAACGTCATGATCGTCGGGCTCAGGGCTCGGGCTCGGGTGGGGGGCGAGAGTCGGGTGGGGGAGTGGGCGGGGTGGGGGTGGGAATGCTGAGCGGTGGGCCGGCGTTGGAGGTGGCGGACCTCCTGTGCCGGGTGGAAGACGCCCGTGGCAGACTGGTCAATCGGCCACCGGTTCCGGTTCACGCCCGAGCCCGTCGTGACGACGGGAAGCACCGACGGCGACCCGGCGACCACCGACGAAAGGACCGAGGCGACATGAAGCCCAACATCCACCCGGAGTACGCGACCACCGAGGTCCGCTGCTCCTGCGGCAGCTCCTTCACGACCCGCAGCACCGCCAAGGGCGGCGCGATCAGCGTCGAGACCTGCAGCGCCTGCCACCCGTTCTACACCGGTAAGCAGCGCGTGCTGGACACCGCCGGCCGGGTCGCGAAGTTCCAGCAGAAGTACGCCAAGGTTCAGGCCAAGAAGGCCAAGTAGCTCCGTCGACGACGCCCGTGTCCGGCTCCTGCCGGGCACGGGCGTTCGTCCGTTTGCGCCGCCTTCATCCCAAGGAGCATCCGCAGCATGAGCAGTGAGCGCCTGGCCGCCCTCCTCGACGAGTACGCCGAGCTGGAGCGGCGGCTGGCCGACCCGGCCATCCACGCCGACCAGGGCACCGCACGGCGGGTCGGCCGTCGGTACGCCGAACTGGTGCCGCTGCACAAGGCGGCCGGCGAGCTGGAGCAGGCCCGCGCCGACCTGGCCGCCGCCCGGGAGCTGGTTGCCGAGGACGCGTCGTTCGCCACCGAGGCGGACGCCATCGCCGCCTCCCTGCCGGCCCTTGAGGAACGGCTCGCGGAACTGCTCATCCCGCGCGACCCGCACGACGCCAAGGACGTGATCGTCGAGATCAAGGCCGGTGAGGGCGGCGAGGAGTCCGCGCTGTTCGCCGGGGACCTGCTGCGGATGTACACCAGGTACGCCGAGCGGCACGGCTGGGTCACCGAGGTGATCGACGCGCAGGACTCCGACCTCGGCGGCGTCAAGGACGTCTCGCTGGCGATCAAGAGCAAGGGTGTGCCCGAGGGCGGCAACGGCGTCTGGTCCCGGCTCAAGTGGGAGGGCGGCGTGCACCGGGTGCAGCGCGTACCGGTCACCGAGTCGCAGGGCCGCATCCACACCAGCGCCGCCGGGGTGCTGGTGCTGCCCGAGGCGGAGGATGTGGACGTCACCATCGACCCGAACGAGCTGCGCATCGACGTGTTCCGCTCGTCCGGCCCCGGTGGGCAGTCGGTGAACACCACCGACTCGGCGGTCCGCATCACCCACGTGCCGACCGGCATCGTGGTCTCCTGTCAGAACGAGAAGTCGCAGTTGCAGAACCGGGAGCAGGCCATGCGCATCCTGCGCGCCCGGCTGCTCGCCGCCGCCCAGGAACAGGCGGACGCGGCGGCGTCGGACGCCCGTAAGGCGCAGATCCGCACCGTGGACCGGTCCGAGCGGATCCGCACCTACAACTTCCCGCAGAACCGGATCACCGACCACCGTATCGGCTACACCGCGTACAACCTGGACCTGGCCCTGGCCGGCGAGCTGGACGGGGTGCTCGACGCGCTGGCCGAGGCGGACCGCGCGGCCCGGTTGGCCGGCGAGACCGAGCTGTCCCGCCGCTGACCGCACGCGGTCGCCGCCAGGGCCTCGCCGTCCGCGCGAGGCCGGCGTGCGATCCGCGCGGGTCGCGGCGTCCGCGCGGAGGGCCGCAGGAGCGGCACGGCCTCAGCTCGCCCGCAACCGCGCCTTGGCGCGCAGCATCTCCCGGTCGGCCAGCTCGAACGCGGTGCCGAGCGCCTCCCGGACGCTCACCGTGGTGCTGCCGTCGACCTCGGCGAAGCCGATGGTCACCCCGACCGGCGTGCCCGGCACCAGGGACTCCCAGTCCTCGGTGTGGACGGCCGCCTCGATCCGGCGGGCCACCTCGACCGCCTCCGACATGACCGTGTCGGGCAGCACCACCACGAACTCGTCGCCGCCGTAGCGGGCCACGAAGTCGCCCCGCCGCATCACCCGGTTGATCACCCCGGCCACCCGTTGCAGCACCAGGTCACCGGAGTGGTGGCCGTGGCGGGTGTTCACCGCCTTGAACCCGTCGAGGTCGCAGACGCCGATCACGACCCGCTCGCCCCGGGACACCACGGCGCCCAGGTAGCGCTCCAGCCGGCGCCGGTTGGGCAGGCCGGTGAGCGGGTCGGTGAGCGCCTCGCCCTCGTACCGGGCCGCCTCGCGGCGCATCTCCTCGTGGTCGATCCGGGCGGCGATGCCGTCGATGTAGACGTCCCGCAGCCGGTCGCTGCGCTGTGCCGCCAGCCGGAACGCGTGCCGGTCGGCCCGGTGCGCGCCCGCGTGGTCACCGGCCCGGGCCAGCGCCACGCTGCGCAGCCGGGGCGCCTCGGCCGCGCCGAGCGTCTCGGCGGAGACCCGGAGCGAGTCCAGCCGGGTGACCGCCTCGATCGGGCGGCCGTCGGCCACCGCGAGGCAGACCTGACCGAGCTGGCGCAGGTCGCGGGCGCGGGCGCTGTCGGCGCCGTGGCCGAGCAGCCGGTTCGGGTCGGCGTCTCCGGCGGACTCCACCCGGTCGCCGAGCGCGGCCCGGCGGGCGGCGGCGTAGCCGTACGCGGCCAGGCTGCTCGGGCGCAGGTTGCCGGCCCGCCCGCCGCGCAGGAACCGGGCCAGGTCGCCGGCCACGTCGCGCAGTACCCGCAGGCAGCCGTCGCTGTCGCCGTTGTGGTCGAGCGCCACCGCGTTGCGCAGCCGGATGCCCGGCGCGGCGAACGTCTCCTCCGGGATGCCGGCGCTCAGCCCGACCTCCCGGGCGCGCTCGATCGCGCCGAGAGCGTGGCCGTGGAAGCTGAGGTACGAGTACGCCATCGCCAGGTCGTGCCAGCCCCAGGCGGTGTCCCGGTCCGGGGTGTCGTCGGCGCCGAGCGCGCGGGCGGCCCGGACCAGGTGCGTCACGCACCTGTCGAGTGCGCCCTGGTGGTGGGCGGCGAGCGCGGCCAGCGCGTGGAGGTGCCCGTGCAGGTAGGGCTCGGCCAGATCGCGTACGGCGGCGGAGGCGTCCTCGATGGCCCGGGTGAACTCCGCGGTCCGGCCGAGGTTGATCAACGCGGACAGGCGTTGCACGAGCGCGTCGGCGCGGGCGTACGGATCGGCTGTGGTGCGGATGACGCGGTCGAGCAGGGCGCACGCCTCCGCGGACCGGCTGGCTTCCTGGAGGGACCGAGCGCGTCGGAGAGCGTCAACCTGGTCCTCGACCTGGTCGAGCCAGCCCACTCGCGACCTCCCTGCGGTGTGTGCCCGGACGCACCCGTTCGTGAGGTGGGCCGCGACGCCTCATGATTATTGCGTGACAGCACTCCCGCAACACCCGTCCGAAGGGACAGAACGCGAACGTCCGTCGCTGGTGATCAACCGGGTGGCGCGTGCGCTCGCCGCGGCGGGCGTCGAGGCGCCCCGCGCCGAGGCCGAGCAGCTGGCCGCGTACGTCCTCGACGTGCCGCGGGGCCGGCTGGCGCTCGCCGACGGCTTCACTCCGGCGCAGCGTGACCGCCTGGACGAGCTGGTCGGGCGGCGGGTGACCCGGGAGCCGTTGCAGCACCTGCTCGGCCGGGCCGGTTTCCGGCACCTGGAGCTGGCGGTCGGGCCGGGCGTCTTCGTGCCCCGTCCGGAGACCGAGCTGCTGGCCGGCTGGGGGATCGAGCGGGCCCGGGAGCACGCCGCGCCGCTCGTGGTCGACCTGTGCAGCGGTTCCGGCGCGATCGCCCTCGCCGTCGCGCAGGAGGTGCCCGCGGCCCGGGTGGTGGCGGTGGAGCGGTCCCCGGCCGCGCTGGCCTGGCTGCGGCGCAACGCGGCGGACCGGGCCGCCGCCGGGGACCGGCCGGTCGAGGTGGTGGCCGCCGACGTGACCGACCCGGAGCTGCTGGCCGGCCTGGCCGGGCGGGTCGACGTGCTGCTCTGCAACCCGCCGTACGTGCCGAGGTCGGTGACGGTGCCGCCGGAGGTGGCCGGGCACGACCCGGACGAGGCCGTGTTCGGGGGCGCGGACGGGCTGGACGTGATCCGCCCGGTGGTACGCCGGGCCGCCGCGCTGCTGCGCCAGGGCGGCGTGATCGGCGTCGAGCACGACGACACGCACGCCGAGGAGGTGCCGGCGCTGCTGCGCGGTGACGGCCGCTACGACCGGGTCGAGGAGCACCGGGACCTGGCCGGGCGGCCCCGCTGGGCGAGCGCGTCCCGGCGGGCGGACGGCACCCACCCCGACCCCGGCCGGGCGTGGCAGACTGACTCCTCGTGATGCTCTACGACTGTCGGTCGCTCGCCGACCGGGACCGCGGCATCGCCGCTGCCATCGAGGCCGTCAAGAACGGGGAACTCGTCGTCCTGCCGACCGACACGGTCTACGGCGTCGGGGCGGACGCCTTCACCCCGTACGCGGTGAAGGCCCTGGCGGACACCAAGGGGGGCGCCCGGCAGGCGCCCCCGGTGCTCATCGGCTCCCGGCACACGCTCGACGGCCTGGTCTTCTCGCTGCCCGGCGTGGCCCGCGACCTGGTCGAGGCGTTCTGGCCGGGTGCGCTGACCATCGTGGTGGAGCACTCGCCGAGCCTGGCCTGGGACCTGGGCGACAACAGCGGCACGGTGGCGGTGCGGATGCCGCTGCACCCGGTGGCGCTGGAGGTGCTGCGGGAGACCGGGCCGATGGCGGTCGCGTCGGCGAACAAGGTCGGTCAGCCGGCCGCACTCACCGCCGAGGAGGCGCGCGACCAGCTCGGCTACGGCGTCCGGGCGTACCTGGAGGCCGGGCCGGCGGTCGACCCCGTGCCGAGCACCATCGTCGACCTGACCGGCGACGTGCCGCGGGTGCTGCGCCAAGGCGCGGTGACGCTGGCGAAGCTGCGGGAGGTCGTGCCGGACATCCTCGACGAGCGGGGGATCTGAGTGCCGCCCTTCACCGTCCTGCACGTCTGCATGGGCAACATCTGCCGGTCGCCGATGGCCGAGCGGCTGCTGCTGCTCGCGGTCCGGGAGCGACTGGCCCGCCTCGACGTCGACCCGGCCGGGTCGGACGCGCTGGTGCACAGCCACAGCGCCGGCACCGGCGGCTGGCACGCGGGGGAGGAGATGAACCCGCCCGCCGCCCGGCAGGTGGCCTCGCGCGGTGGTGACACCGAGGGGTTCGCCGCCCGGCGGCTGCGCTCCGACCTGATCGACGCCGCCGACCTGGTGCTCACCGCCACGGCCGACCAGCAGGAGTACGTGGTGGCGTTGCGGCCGGACGCCGCCGCGCGCACGTTCGTCCTCGGTGAGTTCGGCCGCCTGCTCGGCGGGCTGGACCGTTCTGCCCTGCCGCCGGCCGAGCCGACGCCGGACGCGGTCCACGCGCGCGGCATCGCCCTCGTCGCGGCCGCCGACGCGGTCCGGCAGAACGCCTCCGCGCTGCCCACCGACGATCTGGACGACCCGTGGGGCCGGGGCGACCAGTGCTTCAGCCGGGTCGCGGACGAGATCGAGGAGACGGTGCAGCCGCTGGCTGCCGTCCTGCTGCCCTGATCGCGGTTCATCCTTTCCCGCGAACTTTCTGCGCATTTCGCGGAAGGTGGCGGCGAAAGCGGCCATTCCGGTCATTCTGAACGGGTCCGTACGGCCGGCTCCTGCGGGGAGAGCTGATGAACCGGGCCTATCTCGACAAACTGTTCACTGTTGTGCTCGCTGGCGTGCTCGCCGGACTGGCCCTGGCCGCCGCCGCGCTGCCGGCCGCGCTGGTCTTCGGGCTGGGCGTGAAGAACCTGATGCCGTACACCGCGTTGCCGGAGGCGCTCAAGACGCCGCAGCCGGCGCAGCGCTCCAACCTGTACGCGAGCGACGGGCGGACGCTGATCACCTCGTTCTACGTCGAGGACCGGGTGGACGTGCCGGTCGGCGAGGTGGCGCCGGTGATGCGCGACGCCATCGTGGCCGCCGAGGACGTGCGCTTCTACGAGCACCACGGCGTCGACGTGCGCGGCGTGGCGCGGGCGTTCACCGCCAACCGACGCGAGGGCACCCGCCAGGGCGCCTCCACGCTGACCATGCAGTACGTGCGCAACGCGCTCGCCGGTGACACCCGGCTGACCGAGGAGCAGCGTGCCGCCGCCACCGAGATCACCGTCGGGCGCAAGATCCGCGAGATGCGGTACGCGCTGGCGCTGGAACGGCAGGTCGGCAAGGACGAGATCCTCGGGCGCTACCTGAACATCGCGTACTTCGGCGCCGGGGCGTACGGGATCGCCGCCGCCAGCAAGCGCTACTTCTCCACCACGCCGGACCGGCTCACCCTGGCCCAGGCCGCGCTGCTCGCCGGGCTGGTCCGCTCCCCGGCCGACGACCCGATCAACAGCGACGCCGACTCGGCGCTGCAACGCCGGGCGTACGTGCTGGACCGGATGGTGGAGACCGGCCGGGTCGGCGCGGCCGATGCCGAGGCGGCGAAGGCGGAGGAGCTGGCCCTCCAGCCGAACACCACCCCCAACGACTGCGCCGCGGTGTCCGCCGAGCACAACGACTGGGGCTTCTTCTGCGACTGGTTCACCCAGTGGTGGAACGCCCAGCCGGCGTTCGGCGAGACCGCCGACGAACGGCAGCGCACGTTGCGCCGTGGCGGCTGGAAGATCGTGTCCTCGCTCGACCCGGACGTGCAGGCCAAGGCGAGCGAGCAGGTGCGGGAGATCTACCCGGAGACGATCGCGCGCGCGGCGCCGACCGCGGTGGTGCAACCGGGCACCGGCCGGGTGCTGGCCATGGCGGTGAACCGCACGTACGGCACGGCCGCCAACCCGGACGGGCAGAAGAACTACCCGAACACGGTCAACCAGCTCGTGGCCGGCGGTGGCGACATCACCGGCTACCAGGCGGGCTCGACGTTCAAGCTGTTCGCGCTGCTGGCCGCGCTGGAGTCCGGGCTGCCGCTGGACACCGAGTTCGACGCCCCGCGCGTCTACGTGACGGGGTACCCGGTCGGCGCCGGCCCGGCGAGCTGCGGCGGCCGGTGGTGCCCGGAGAACGCCAACGCCTCCTGGATGGACGGCGACCGGGACATGTGGGATGCGTTCGGCCGCTCGGTGAACACGTACTTCGCCTGGCTGACCGAGCGCGTCGGCGCGGACCGGGTGGTCGAGATGGCCCAGCGGCTGGGCATCGCGTTCCGCGCTCCGGCGGACGCCCGGATGGCCCGCGAGGGCGCCAAGAGTTGGGGGCCGTTCACGCTCGGCGTCTCCGCCACCAC
Source organism: Micromonospora sp. NPDC005686 (assembly GCF_042871665.1). NCBI lineage: Bacteria > Bacillati > Actinomycetota > Actinomycetes > Micromonosporales > Micromonosporaceae > Micromonospora > Micromonospora sp. NPDC005686. The sequence goes on along the minus strand of NZ_JBIAIY010000008.1, from coordinate 159,527 downwards.
GCCGCTGGACCTGGCCGGCGCGTACGCCACCGTGGCCGCTGAGGGCAACTGGTGCCGGCCCACGCCGGTCACCTCGATCACCGACCCGTCCGGCCGGAAGATCGCGGCCGGGAACACCGACTGCCGGCAGGTGCTGGACACCGAGGTCGCCCGCGCGGCGGCCGACGCCGGCCGCTGCCCGGTCGGCGACCAGTCGATGTACCGGCGCTGCGACGGGGGCACGGCCGAGGAGCTGGCCCCGGGCCTGCGCCGGCCGGTGGCGGGCAAGACCGGCAGCTCGGAGCGCAACGCCACGGAGACGGTCGTGGCGTTCACCCCGCAGCTCTCGGTGGCGACGATCGCCGCGAACCCGGACGACCCCCGGGACGCGGTCGGCGGCGGAGTGCAAAAGCGGCAGATCGCCGCGGTGGGACGCATCCTCGCGTGGTCGCTGCGCGACGAGCCGGTACGCGACTTCGTCCCGCCCGGCCAGGCGGTCGCCTTCCAGCACACCAGCCCTCGCACCGGCAACTGAGAGACGTCCGTCAGCTTGTCGATCTGCCGTACCGCGCGACCATGGTCCGGACGGCTTCGTCCACTACTGCGGTCGTGCGATCGGGAGTCACCGTCCAGTCCGGGAGGACCAGGCTCGGCCAGAACAGGTAATTGGAGATCATGCCGAGGAAGTGCGTGGCGGCCATCTCCGGGTCGGCGATGTCGGCGACTCCCGCGTCGTGCTCGGCCGAGAGGTAGATCCGGACGGACTCGAAGTACGGCAGTTTGCCCTGTGCGAAATGCGCTCTGGCCAGTTCGGGAAAGCGGGGCATCTCGGCGATCACGATGCGGAACAGGTCGGTCATCTCCGGCCGGCTCAACAGCGTCGCGTAGTGCCGCCCGAGAACCGTCAAGCCGGCCGTCAGGTCACCGGCGGGCGGCACGTCGGCGACGTCGTTCCGGGCCCACGAGTCGATGACGATGGCATCGAACAATGCCGCCTTCGTCGGAAACTGCTTGAACAGCGTCGCTTTCGACACGCCGGCACTGGCGGCGACACGCGCCAGCGAGGCCCGGTCGTAGCCCAACTCCAGGAAGAGCTCGGTGGCGGCCTGCACGATCAGCGCGCGCTTCTCCTCCGCCACGCGCTGGTGATAGGCCGACGGTGCTGGGGTCATGCGCCCATCGTAGCGAGGTGAGTGGGTTGACTCACCATGTGCGGGGGCGTAGCGTCGGCATGGTGAGTCGATCGACTCACCACCTGTTTCCCGGGTTGTCGTCTCGTACGTACCGGAGGATCCGATGTCCCGATTCGCCAATCAGACCGTTCTTGTGACCGGCGGCACCGGCGGGCAGGGGGCCAGCCACGTTCGCGCCCTGCACGCCGAAGGCGCCAACGTCGCCATCGGTGCGATCGACGCCGGGCGCGGCGCCGACCTCGCCGCCGAGCTGGGTCACCGGGCCCGTTCCGTCTCCCTGGACGTCTCCCGGGAGGAGTCGTGGGCCGCCGCCGTCGCGGAGACCGAGAAGGCATTCGGTGCGCTCACGATCCTGGTGAACAACGCCGGGGTGCAGAACCCGCCGGCCCTCATCGAGTCCACCGACCAGGCCACGTGGGCTCGCATCCTCGACGTCAACCTCACCGGCACCTTCCTCGGCATCAAGGCGGCCGCCCCGGCGCTGCGACGCGCGGGAGGAGGATCGATCGTCAACATCGGCTCCACGATGGGCCTCGGCGGTACCGCCTTCTACGCGCCCTACGTCGCCGGCAAGTGGGCGGTACGAGGACTCACCCGGACCGCCGCCCTCGAGCTGGGCCGCGACAACATCCGCGTCAACGCGATCCACCCCGGCGTGGTCGCCACTCCGTTCATCACCGAGCCGGCGGCCGGCAGCGACGCCCCGATCGCCGACTTCTACTCGCCCGAGCCGTTCGCCGTCCCGCGACTCGGGCAGCCCGCCGACATCACCGCGCTGCTGTTGTTCCTCACGTCGCCGGACGCGGCCTTCATCACCGGCGCCGAGTACGTCATCGACGGAGGGCTGCTCCTCGGCCCCGCACTGCAGAAGGACGCCGCATGAATCCGGCAGGCCGGCCCACCGTGCCCGGCGTTCCTCACCGACCGGCCGGGTGCTCGGCGCCCCGGGCGATGTTGCGGGCCATGCCGCCGAAGACCACGGCGTGGAACGGGGCCACCGAGGCCCAGTAGAGGTGGCCGGGCAGCCCGCGCGGGAGGAACACGGCCCGCTGGACGTAGCGGCTGCGGCCGTCCCCGTCCGCCTCGGCGCGCATCTCCAGCCAGGCCCGGCCGGGCAGCCGCATCTCGGCGCGCAGCCGCAGCAGCTCACCCGGGACGATCTCCTCGACCCGCCAGAAGTCCAGCGCCTCGCCGACCTGGAGCCGGTGCGGGTCGCGCCGCCCCCGGCGCAGCCCGACGCCGCCGACCAGCCGGTCCATCCAGCCGCGCACCGACCAGGCCAGCGGGAACGAGTACCAGCCGTGCTCGCCGCCGACACCCTCGATGACCCGCCACAGCGCCGCCGGCGGCGCGTCCACCGTCCGCTGCCGCACATCGGTGTACGCCGTGCCACCGGACCAGTGCGGGTCCGACGGCAGCGGCTCGGCGGGGGCGTCCGGCCCGCTCGCGTTCGACCAGCGCGTCTCCACCTGCGCGTCGCGCACCTTGGTCAGCGCCAGCGCGACCGCCTGGTCGAAGCCGGTCAGCCCGCCCGGCGGGTCCGGCACGTACTCGGCGATGTCGTGCTCGTGCGCCACCGCCTCGTGCACCAGGCTCTCCACCAGCGGCCGGGCGATCGCGTTCGGGACCGGGGTGATCAGGCCGACCCAGTGCGAGGAGAGCGACGGGGTGAGCGGGCGCACCGGCAGGATGACCCGGGGCCGCAGTCCGGCCACCCGGGCGTACCGCTGCATCATCTCGGTGAAGGTCAGCACGTCCGGGCCGCCGATGTCGAAGGCCCGGTTCACCCCGGCCGGCAGGTGCGCGCAGCCGACCAGGTAACGCAGCACGTCCCGGACCGCGATCGGCTGGATCCGGTTGCGCACCCAGCGCGGGGTGACCATCGCCGGCAGCCGCTCGGTCAGGTAGCGCAGCATCTCGAACGAGGCCGAGCCGGACCCGATGATCACGGCGGCGCGCAGCACCGCCGTCGGCACGCCGCTGTCCAGCAGGATCCGCGCGACCTCCGCCCGGGAGCGCAGGTGCGCCGAGGGCAGGCCGTCTCGCTCCGTCGGCTCCGGCCCGCCGAGATACACGATCCGGCGTACGCCGGCGGCACGCGCCGCCGCGGCGAAGTTCGTCGCCGCCTCCCGGTCGGCCGCCTCGAAACCGCGCTGACCCAGCGAGTGGACCAGGTAGTACGCCACCTCCACGCCGGCGAACGCGGCCGGCAGCGTCTCCGGGCGGCGCAGGTCACCCTCGACGACCTCCGCGTCGGCCGCCCAGGGCACGTCCCGCAGCCGCCCGGCGGTACGCGCCAGGCAGCGTACGGTGTGCCCCTCGGCCAGCAGCCGGGGCGCGAGGCGCCCGCCGATGTAGCCGGTCGCACCGGTGACGAGGCATCTCACGGCATCCAGTCTGCGGCTCCGTAGACTCCTTCGCTGTGGAGAACGCGAGGGACACCTTCTGGGGGCCGGACTTCCAGCAGCTCAGTACCGTCGACCCGGAGATCGCCGAGGTGGTGCTGGGGGAACTGGACCGGCTGCGCGGCGGACTGCAACTGATCGCCAGCGAGAACCTCACCTCGCCCGCGGTGCTGGCCGCGCTGGGCTCCACGCTCACCAACAAGTACGCCGAGGGCTACCCGGGCCGGCGCTACTACGGCGGCTGCGCCGAGGTGGACCGGGCCGAGGAACTGGCCGTGTCCCGGGCGAAGGACCTGTTCGACGCCGAGCACGCGAACGTCCAGCCGCACTCCGGGGCGAGCGCCAACCTGGCCGCGTACGCCGCCCTGATCCAGCCAGGGGACACGGTGCTGGCCATGGACCTGCCGCACGGCGGGCACCTGACGCACGGCAGCCGGGTGAACTTCTCCGGCAAGTGGTTCCACCCGGTCGGCTACACCGTCCGGCCGGACACCGGGATGATCGACTACGACGAGGTACGCGACCTGGCCCGGGCACACCGGCCGAAGATGATCATCTGCGGTGCGACGGCGTACCCGCGCCTGATCGACTTCGGCCGCTTCCGGGAGATCGCCGACGAGGTCGACGCGTACCTGATGGTGGACGCCGCGCACTTCATCGGCCTGGTCGCCGGCGGGGCGATCCCGTCCCCGGTGCCGTACGCCGACGTGGTCACCGCGACCACCCACAAGGTGCTGCGCGGCCCGCGCGGCGGCATGATCCTCTGCCGCGAGCCGCTCGCGGCCCGGATCGACAAGGCGGTCTTCCCGTTCACCCAGGGCGGCCCGCTGATGCACGCCGTCGCCGCCAAGGCGGTGGCGCTGCGCGAGGCCGCGCAGCCCGAGTTCCGCACGTACGCCGCCCAGGTCGTCGCCAACTCCCGCGCGCTCGCCGACGGGCTGGCCGCGGAGGGGCTGCCGCCGGTCTCCGGCGGCACGGACACCCACCTGGCGCTGCTGGACCTGCGGGAGACCGGCGTGACCGGCGCCGAGGCCGAGGCCCGCTGCGAGGCCGCCGGCATCACGCTCAACAAGAACGCGATCCCGTACGACCCGCAGCCGCCGTCGGTGGCCTCCGGCATCCGGGTGGGGACGCCGAGCGTCACCACCCAGGGCATGCGCGAGGGGGAGATGCGCCGGATCGCGGGGCTGATCGCGCGCGCGGTACGCACCGATCCGGAGGCCCTCGGTGGCGCCGACGCGCTGACCGAGGTGGCCCGCGAGGTCGCCGAACTGGTCGCCGCCTTCCCGGCGTACCCCCGATGACCGCGCCACGGGCGGGCGAGCCCGGCGCGATCCGGGCCCGGCTGACCCACCTGCGGCTGCCGCTACTGGCGTGCGCGGCGCTCGCCGTGGTGGGGGTGCCGGTGGCGGCGCTGCTGCGCGGGCCGACCGGGGCGGCGGGGTTCGCGGCCGGCGTGGCGCTGGTGATCGTCAGCTACCTGATCTCCAGCCTCTCGGTGGCCTGGGCGGACGCCATCCACCCTCGGATGATCATGTCGGTGGGACTGGTCACCTACGCCACCAAGATCGTGATCCTGGGCGTGGTGATGGCCGCCGTGGCGGCCACCGGATGGCCCGGCCTGCCGGACATGGGCGTGGCGATCATCGCGGCGGTCGTGGTGTGGACCGGAGCGCACCTGACCTGGGCGATGAGGTCCCCGCTGCCCACCTTCCAGCGCCGTGACGACATCGAGTGACTTCGCCGAATTCTGTCCGGTACGGCGGGTCCCCTCACGGGCGCGACAGGAGTAACGTGGCGCCAGGTTGACGCGCCCGCAGTACGGCCCGCACGCTGCCCGCAGTGTGGGGGGTGCCGCACATCCCCGCGCGCCCCTGCTGATATTGTTCGCCACGTCATGGCCGATGACCCCCACTCCCGCAAGTCCGACGAGCACTCGTCGGAGGGTGCGGCAGGCGCCGTCGTGGGTTACCTTCTCGCCGGCATTCTGATGTGGGGTGGCCTCGGCTGGTTGGCAGAGCGGTTCTTCGGTCTGCCAGCCGGCATCGGGGTCGCCGTCGGCATGATGCTCGGCGCGGCCGGGGCGATCTACCTGATCATGAAGAGGCTCAGTGCCTGAGTTCCGGCACACGCGGGTCTGTTGAGTGCGGAGGATGACACGGTGAGCGGACAGCTGGTCGTCGCCCAGGACCTTCCCTGGCCCCCCAGCGTCGGGGATTTCTACCCGCCGGACGTGGCCGGCCCCTGGGTCACCAAGTTCAGCATCATGATCTGGATCGCCGTCGCGTTGCTGATCATCTTCTTCGTGGCCGCGTACCGGAAGCCGAAGCTGGTGCCGGGCAAGGGCCAGTGGGCGGCGGAGGCGGTCTACGGGCTGGTCCGGGACAACATCGCCCGGGAGCAGATGGGCAACGCGGGCATCCGCTTCGCGCCCTACCTCACCGTGCTGTTCAGCTTCATCCTGCTGACCAACATCTTCAGCATCGTCCCCGGCCTGCAGATCTCGCCGAACTCGCACATCGCGTTCCCGATCGTGCTCGCCGCCATCTCGTACGTCATGTACAACTACGTCGGCGTTCGCAAGCACGGCCTCGGCAAGTACCTCAAGCAGAGCCTCATCCTGCCCGGCGTGCCGTGGCCGATGCACTTCCTGCTGATTCCGATCGAGTTCCTGCAGAACTTCGTCGTCCGGCCGGTCACCCTGGCACTGCGGCTCTTCGCCAACATGTTCGCCGGCCACCTGCTCCTGCTGGTCTTCACCGTCGGCGGCTTCGTGATGCTCGGGTCGAGCAGCGTCTTCGTCCAGGCGACCTCGGTCTTCTCGTTCGCGATGGCGATCGTGATGGCCTTCTTCGAGGCGCTGGTGGCGGTGCTGCAGGCATACGTCTTCGTCACGCTGAGCGCCAACTACATCGGCACGTCGCTGGCCGACGAGCACTGAGATCCGGCTCGGCGGGCACCCGGCCCGGCCAAGCATCTGGTACCGACCGCGTACACGTGAGCCCTCACGTGTGAACTAGGAGGAATACCCGCAATGAACGTTCTTGCCGAGATCGGTGGCAACGTCAACACCATCGGCTACGGCCTCGCCGCCATCGGCCCCGGTATCGGTGTGGCCCTGGTCTTCGCGGCCTACATCCAGTCGAGCGCTCGCCAGCCCGAGTCGGCCGGCTACAACCGCACCTGGCTGGTGCTGGGCTTCGCCCTGGTCGAGGCGCTGGCGCTGTTCGGCCTGGTGCTCGCCTTCGCCGTTAGCTGACGCGAGCTCCCCCGACCCGGAGGTCTGACATGTATCTCGCCGCCGAAGGCGCGCACAATCCGATCCTGCCGATCTGGCAGGAGATGGTCGTCGGAACGATCTCCTTCGCCCTGCTCGTCTTCGTCCTGCTGAAGTTCGTCATGCCCCGCATGGAGGCGATGTACCAGGCGCGGGTCGACGCGATCGAGGGCGGCATCAAGCGCGCCGAGGCGGCCCAGGCCGAGGCGAACCAGCTCCTCGAGCAGTACCGGGCCCAGCTCGCGGAGGCGCGTACCGACGCCGCCAAGATCCGCGACGACGCGCGGGCCGACGCCGACGGCATCCGGCAGGACATCCTCGCCAAGGCGCGTGAGGAGTCCGACCGGATCATCGCCGCCGGCAAGGAGCAGCTCTCCGCGGAGCGGGCCACCATCGTGCGCGAGCTGCGCACCGAGGTGGGCACCATCGCTGTGGACCTGGCCAGCAAGATCGTCGGTGAGTCGCTCGCCGACGAGGCGCGTCGCAAGGGCACCGTCGACCGGTTCCTGAGCGGTCTCGAGAGCACGGGGGCCCGCTGATGCAGGCCGCCAGCCGGGAGTCGTACCGGGCCGGGGCCGAGCGCCTCGACGCGTACGTCCGCGGCGCGGAGCCGTCGGCGGTGACTGCCACCGCCGACGACATCCTCTCCGTCGCCGACCTGCTGCGGCGCGAGCCGCGGCTGCGCCGGGCGCTCTCCGACCCGGCCCGGGCCGGGTCCGACCGCTCCGGTCTGCTCGGTGACATGCTGCGCGGCCGGATCGGCGCGGAAGCGTTCGACCTGCTCGCGTCGCTGGTGTCCGGCCGCTGGTCGAACTCGTCCGAGCTGCTCGACGGCGTCGAGCGCCTCGGCGTGGAGGCGCTGCTGGCCAGCGCCGACCTCTCCGGCGACCTGGGCGAGGTCGAGGACGAGCTGTTCCGCTTCGGGCAGGTCGTCTCCGGCTCCGCCGAGCTGTCCAACACGCTCTCCGACCCGATGGCCTCGGTGGAGCGGCGGGCCGAACTGGCCCGGCAGCTACTCGCCGGCAAGGCCCAGCCGGTCACCGTCCGCCTCGTGGAGGCCGCGCTCGCCGGCTTCGGGGGACGCTCCTTCACCGGTGCGCTCACCCGGCTGGTCGAGCTGGCCGCCGACCGGCGGGACCGTCAGGTCGCGTACGTGACCGTGGCGTCCCCGCTGACCGAGGAGGAGGAGCGACGCCTCGGTGCCCGCCTCTCGGAGATGTACGGTCGGGAGGTCTCCGTCAAGCAGACGGTCGACCCCGACGTGCTCGGGGGGGCACGCGTACGGGTCGGCTCCGACCTGTACGACGGCACCGTCCTGCGCCGCCTCAACGAGACCCGCAACGCGCTCGCGAAGCGCTGACCAGCGTCTTTTGCAGCCCTGATTCGACGCCATCGGACCGGTCGGTACTAGGTATCCCGGGCCCCTGAACTTTAAGGAAGCAGAGGATGGCCGAGCTGACCATCTCGACGGAGGAGATCCGCGGCGCCCTGGAGCGCTACGTCTCCTCCTACACGGCCGACGTCTCCCGCGAGGAGGTCGGCACCGTCGCCGACGCCGGTGACGGCATCGCACACGTCGAGGGGCTGCCCTCGACCATGACCAACGAGCTCCTGGAGTTCGAGGACGGCACGCTCGGTGTGGCGCTGAACCTCGACGTCCGGGAGATCGGTGTCGTCGTCCTCGGTGACTTCGGCGGGATCGAAGAGGGTCAGCGCGTCAAGCGCACCGGCCGGGTGCTCTCGGTGCCGATCGGTGACGCGTTCCTCGGTCGCGTGGTCAACGCGCTCGGCGAGCCGATCGACGGCCTCGGTGACATCGCCAACGAGGGCTACCGCGAGCTGGAGCTGCAGGCCCCGAACGTGATGTCCCGCAAGTCGGTCGACGAGCCGCTGCAGACCGGCATCAAGGCCATCGACGCGATGACCCCGATCGGCCGCGGCCAGCGCCAGTTGATCATCGGCGACCGGAAGACGGGCAAGACCACCGTCGCCCTGGACACCATCCTCAACCAGCGCGAGAACTGGCGCTCCGGCGACCCGAAGAAGCAGGTCCGCTGCATCTACGTCGCGATCGGCCAGAAGGCCTCCACCATCGCCTCCATCAAGGGGACGCTGGAGGAGGCGGGCGCGATGGAGTACACCACCATCGTCGCCTCCCCGGCCTCCGACCCGGCCGGCTTCAAGTACCTCGCGCCCTACACCGGCTCGTCCATCGGGCAGCACTGGATGTACGGCGGCAAGCACGTCCTGATCGTCTTCGACGACCTGAGCAAGCAGGCCGAGGCGTACCGCGCCGTGTCGCTGCTGCTGCGCCGCCCGCCGGGCCGTGAGGCCTACCCGGGTGACGTCTTCTACCTGCACTCGCGCCTGCTGGAGCGCTGCGCCAAGCTCTCCGACGAGCTGGGTGGCGGCTCGATGACCGGTCTGCCGATCATCGAGACCAAGGCGAACGACATCTCGGCGTTCATCCCGACCAACGTCATCTCCATCACCGACGGCCAGATCTTCCTGGAGACCGACCTGTTCAACCAGGGCGTCCGGCCGGCCATCAACGTCGGCACCTCGGTCTCCCGGGTCGGTGGCGCCGCGCAGGTGAAGCCGATGAAGAAGGTCGCCGGCTCGCTGCGGCTCAACCTGGCCCAGTACCGCGAGCTGGAGGCGTTCGCCGCCTTCGCCTCCGACCTGGACCGGGCCTCCCGGGCCCAGCTGGACCGCGGTTCCCGGCTGGTCGAGCTGCTCAAGCAGCCGAACTACTCGCCGTACCCGGTGCAGGAGCAGGTCGTCTCCGTCTGGGCCGGCACCGAGGGCAAGCTGGACGACGTCCCGGTCGGTGAGGTCCGCCGCTTCGAGTCGGAGTTCCTGCAGTACCTCCGGCACAAGCACGAGGGCGTCCTGGCCTCGATCGCGGACCACAAGTGGGGCGACGACATCATCTCCTCGCTCGACTCGGCGATCACCGAGTTCAAGCAGCTCTTCCTGGGCAAGGAGGACGAGGTCCGGATCAACGAGGCGCCGGCGAAGCCGCTGGAGGGTGAGCAGTCCCGCGAGACGGTGACCCGCCTGCGCGACGGCGCCGACCGCCCGGCCGAGAGCTGATCCGATGGCCGCCCAGGTACGCGTTCTCCGGCAGCGGATCCGTTCCGCCAAGGGGATGAAGAAGATCACCAAGGCGATGGAGCTCGTCGCGACGAGCCGCATCGCCAAGGCCCAGGCCAAGGTGGCGGCCTCGCTGCCGTACGCCGAGGCGATCACCGGCGTGCTGACGGCGCTGGCCTCGAACGCGCGGATCGACCACCCGTTGCTCACCTCGCGCGAGCGGGTGCGGCGGGCGGGCGTCCTGCTGGTCACGGCCGACCGGGGTCTGGCCGGTGGATACAGCTCGAACGCGATCCGGACCGCCGAGTCGCTCATCGCCCGGCTGCGCGCCGACGGCAAGGAGCCGGTGCTCTACGTCATCGGCCGCAAGGGCGTGGCGTACTACCGGTTCCGCAGCCGGGAGATCGCCGGAAGCTGGACCGGCTTCTCGGAGCAGCCGACGTTCGCCGACGCCCGCGAGGTCGGTGACACGCTGATCAAGGCGTTCACCGCCGGCGCGGACGACACGGACGGGGACGCCGGCGCCGACGGGATCCTCGGCGTGGACGAACTGCACATCGTCTACACCGAGTTCAAGTCCCTGATGACGCAGAACCCGGTGACCCGGATCATCGGCCCGATGCAGGTCGAGGACCGGCCGCGGTCCGAGGGCGCGCTGCCGGCGTACGAGTTCGAGCCGGAGCCGGAGTCGCTGCTCGACGCTCTGCTGCCGAAGTACATCAACACGCGGATCTTCGCGGCGTTGCTGGAGTCGGCGGCCAGCGAGTCGGCCGCCCGCCGGCGGGCGATGAAGAGCGCCACGGACAACGCCGAAGAGATGATCGAGAAGTACACGCGCGAGATGAACTCGGCCCGTCAGGCCGGGATCACCCAGGAGATCAGTGAGATCGTCGGCGGCGCGAACGCGCTGGCCGCATCGGGAAGTGAAGTGTGATGACTGTATCCGCAGTTGAGACCAAGACGGCCACGGGTCGCGTGGTCCGGGTCATCGGCCCGGTCGTCGACGCCGAGTTCCCGCGCGACGCCATGCCGGGGCTGTTCAACGCTCTGCACGTCGACGTGACGCTCTCCGGTGGCGAGAAGACGCTGACCCTGGAGGTCGCCCAGCACCTGGGCGACAACCTGATCCGCGCCATCTCGATGCAGCCGACCGACGGCCTGGTCCGCGGCACCGACGTGCGCGACACCGGGGCGCCGATCAGCGTGCCGGTGGGCGACGCGGTCAAGGGCCACGTGTTCAACGCGATCGGCGAGTGCCTCAACCTCACCGAGGGTGAGACCATCGAGGCCGACGACCGGTGGGGCATCCACCGCAAGGCCCCGGCCTTCGCCGACCTGGAGCCGAAGACCGAGATGCTGGAGACCGGCATCAAGGTCATCGACCTGCTCGCCCCGTACGTCAAGGGCGGCAAGATCGGCCTGTTCGGCGGTGCCGGCGTGGGCAAGACGGTGCTCATCCAGGAGATGATCACCCGGGTGGCCCGGAACTTCGGTGGTACCTCGGTCTTCGCCGGCGTGGGTGAGCGCACCCGCGAGGGCAACGACCTCATCGCCGAGATGACCGAGTCGGGCGTCATCGACAAGACCGCCCTGGTGTACGGCCAGATGGACGAGCCGCCGGGCACCCGGCTGCGGGTCGCGCTGTCCGCGCTCACCATGGCGGAGTACTTCCGTGACGTGAAGAAGCAGGAGGTGCTGCTCTTCATCGACAACATCTTCCGCTTCACCCAGGCCGGTTCCGAGGTCTCCACGCTGCTCGGCCGCATGCCGAGCGCGGTGGGTTACCAGCCGACCCTGGCCGACGAGATGGGCCAGCTCCAGGAGCGGATCACCTCCGTCCGGGGCCAGGCCATCACCTCGATGCAGGCGATCTACGTGCCCGCCGACGACTACACCGACCCGGCGCCGGCCACCACGTTCGCCCACCTCGACGCGACCACCAACCTGGAGCGGTCGATCTCCGACAAGGGCATCTACCCGGCCGTGGACCCGCTGGCGTCCTCGTCCCGGATCCTCGCCCCGGAGTTCGTCGGCGAGGAGCACTTCGCCGTCGCGACCGAGGTGAAGCGGATCCTGCAGCGCTACAAGGACCTGCAGGACATCATCGCCATCCTCGGTATCGAGGAGCTCTCCGAGGAGGACAAGCTCACCGTCGGCCGCGCCCGCCGGATCGAGCGGTTCCTCTCGCAGAACACGTACGCGGCGGAGCAGTTCACCGGCGTCCCCGGCTCGACGGTCCCGATCTCCGAGACCATCGACGCCTTCCGCCGGATCAGCGAGGGGGAGTTCGACCACTTCCCGGAGCAGGCGTTCTTCATGTGCGGCGGCCTGGAGGACCTCAAGGCCAAGGCCAAGGAGCTGATGGGCGAGGAGGGCTGAGAGCCCGCTCACATCCCACGAGGGCCGTCCCGGCGAAAGCCGGGGGGGCCCTCGCCTGTTCGGGGCGCCGCTCTATCAGATGCCCGGTTCTCCGGCAAGCGGTTCACCGGATCACGCGCTACCGTTTCTGACACGACTTCACATCCCGGCCGTTGCTCTCTGCAACGAAACGGATCCCCGTGCCCGTCTTCCTACCCGAGGGCGCGACGATTGGAGATGCTCGTGGGCGGTAAGGGCGGCACGGATCGCGGCAAGCGGTCCATGTGGCGCGGCGTGCCCCGGTGGGCCCGCGTCTGCACCATCCTCGGCATCGTCATGGTGGTGCTCAGCGGCTCCGTGCTGGTCGGCTCACGTGCCCTTGTCGCCCGCTACGAGGGATCGGTGGGCAAGGCGGACCTCTTCGGTGACCAGGCCGCCGGCGCCAACGAGAAGAAGAGCGACATCAAGGGCCCGCTCAACGTCCTGCTGGTCGGCGTGGACCCGCGGACGTCGACCGCCCGGCCGCTGGCCGACTCGATCATGGTGCTGCACGTGCCCGCCACCATGGACCGCGGATATCTCTTCTCCCTCCCGCGCGACCTGCGCGTGGACATCCCGGCCTTCCCCAAGGCCGAGTACGCGGGCGCCAACGACCGGCTCAACGCGGCCATGTCGCACGGCAGCAACGTGCCCGGGCAGAACCCCAGCACCGCGCAGGGCTTCGAGCTGCTCGCCAACACCGTGCAGGAGGTCACCGGCATCAAGCGCTTCGACGCCGGCGCGATCATCAACTTCAGCGGGTTCAAGAAGATCGTCGACGCCATGGGCGGTGTCGACATGTACATCGAGCGGGAGGTGCGCTCCGAGCACCTCCAGCCGGACGGCACACCCCGCGAGCTGCGGCCCGGCGGCGGGGGTTACCTCGGGCCGCAGGCGGTGTACGAGAAGGGCAGCGCCCACCTCAAGGGCTGGCAGGCGCTGGACTACGTCCGGCAGCGCTACCCCAAGAACGGCGTGCCGGACGGCGACTACGGCCGGCAGCGGCACCAGCAGCAGTTCGTCAAGGCGATGGCGAGCCAGGCGTTCAGCGCCGACGTGGTGACCAACCCGGTCAAGCTGGACCGGGTGCTGCGTGCGGCCGGCAAGTCGCTGGTGTTCAACGGGCGCGGCAACAGTGTGGTGGACTTCGGGCTGGCGCTGAAGGACATCCGCCCCGACGCGATCGAGACGATCAAACTGCCGGCCGGGTCGGTCGGCACCGGCAGCAACTACCGGGGCGAGCAGCTGCTCGAACCGGCGGAGGACTTCTTCACCGCGCTGCGTACCGAACAGCTCGACGCCTTCCTGCTGGAGCACCCCGACTTCATTCAGAAGACCAAGTAGCCTGAGCGGGTGCGGGGCCGAGGTGGTAGGGCTCTCACCACCCGCGTTGGGTGGGCTGCGGGGGCGCGACTAGACTTTCGGCAATCCGCCGCCGCAGCAAGGAGACAGCGTGGCAAAGCAGCTTCACGTCGAGCTCGTAGCCGTCGAGGAGAAGGTCTGGACCGGCGAGGCCGAGATGGTCGTCGCTCGGACGACCGAGGGTGAGCTCGGTGTGCTGCCAGGGCACGCACCCCTGCTCGGCCAGCTCGCCGAGCCCAGCCAGGTACGCATCAAGCAGGCCGGTGGCCAGCAGATCGCGTACGACGTGGCCGGCGGCTTCCTGTCGGTGACCGGTGAGGGCGTCACAGTCCTGGCCGAGAGCGCAACCCCCGCCACCCCGGCCCGCTGAGCCGATCCGCCGATGGAGATCGTCGAAGGGATCGGAATCGGCGTCGCGGTAGTCGTCGTCGCGCTTCTGGTCCTCTTCATCCGGCGGGCCCTGTTCACCCGTACCGGTGGCATCATCCGGCTGAGCGTCCGGGTCAACACGATCCTCGACGGTCGTGGCTGGTCACCCGGGTTCGGTCGCTTCGTGGGCGACGAGCTCCGCTGGTATCGCATGTTCAGCTTCGCGCTGCGCCCCAAGCGGGTGCTCTCGCGCAAGGGGCTGGCGGTCGAGCGCCGCCGGCTGCCCGAGGGGCAGGAGTGCATGTCGATGCCCGCCGAGTGGGTGATCCTGCGCTGTACCTGCCACCACGCCCCGATCGAGATCGCCATGGCGCGATCCACGGTCACCGGATTCCTGTCCTGGCTCGAGGCCGCCCCACCTGGGGCGGCCTCGCCGCGTCTGGCCTCCCAGGACTGGCCCGCCGCCTGACTCCCGCTCCCCGTCACGGGTCGCGACGAATGCCCTAGCTGCCGCCGATCGTGGACTTCTGGAACCCAGGATGCCCGCTTCGCGCCCTTCGCGAGGCACCACAACTTCAAGATCGCCGAGACGTCCCTCGCGGCACCCGCGATCTTGCACTTCGGGACCCCGCAAACCGCGCAGACAGGGCACGCGGAGGACTCAAGCTGCAAGATCGCGGGTGACCCGAAGCGCTCGCTCCCGCTCCGGGCCAGCCCTGCCCTGGGTGGGTTGATCATGAGGTTGGCGGCGTTTGTTGTCCGGTTTGTCGCCGCTAGCTTCATGATCGACGCGGGCGGGCGGGCTGCCGTGGGGGTGCGAGGGCGCTTCGAGGTGCGCGAGCCGGCATCGCGAGCCCGTGTGGGCGGTGTGTCCGGTTCGGGGGTGGTGGGCGGCACTCTGGTGGCGGAATCGTGGGCGGGTGGGTGGCGTTGTAACCGGGTGAACGACCGAGCACCACGACGACGTGACGGCCCGCGCTGCTCCCCGGTGGTGTGTAGCCCTCCTCGGGAATGATGCCGGGTGGTGGGTCGTTGGACATGTCTCCGGCGCCGCGACGTGGCATCCCCTTGCCCCGCGAGCGGCCGGTTCCCCCCGAAGACCTTTTGAGCGCCTGACGGTGCTCGCACCCGCGCCGATCCCCCGTCGGTGTGGGCGTCGATCCCCCGAATGGAGCCCTCATCATGAACACGATTCTGCGGAAGAGCGTTCTGGGTATTGCTGGTCTGGCTTTCACCGGTGGCGTGTTCGCCGGTCCGGTGGCCGCTCACGCGGCCGACACCACCGCCCACGCCGCGAAGCCGGTGAGCGTGAGCGTGCAGGGCGACAAGCTGATCCCGCACGGTGTGCAGGGCGAGCAGTCGCGCATCGACCTGAACGACGAGCAGACCGCGAATGTGAAGGCGATCATCGCGGCGACGAAGAAGGCCGGCATGGACGAGCGTGCCGCGGTCGTGTCGATCGCCACGGCGTTGCAGGAGTCGAAGCTGGAGAACCTGGGCCACCTCGGCGACCGTAACGACCATGACTCGCAGGGCCTGTTCCAGCAGCGGCCGTCCAGTGGTTGGGGCACGGTGGAGCAGATCACCGACCCCGAGTACTCGACCACGGCGTTCCTGAAGGGTCTCAAGCAGGTCGACGGCTGGCGGGACATGCCGCTGACCAAGGCCGCCCAGACCGTCCAGGTGTCGGCCTACCCGGACCACTACGCCCAGTGGGAGCAGCAGGCCGCCGACCTCGTCGCCCAGCACTGGACCAAGTAAGACCAACAAGCAAGACACAGCGTGAAGGCCGGCACCCCGAACCAACGGGGTGCCGGCCTTCTCACGTCTTCGCGACCAGCTCGACCTCGTACCCCTGCCCGTCGGTGAGGTAGGCGGCGTAGCTGTCCGGGCCGCCCGCGTGCGGGTGCCGGTCCGGGAACAACAGCGTCCAGCCGTACCCGGAGGCGGCATTGACCAGCCGCTCGACGGCGGCCGGTGGGCCGGCGTGGAAGGCCAGGTGGTTCAGGCCGGGCGCGCGCCTGTCGTGGGCGCGGCCGGTGAGCGCGGGTGACTCCTCCAGCACGATGTACGTCGCGCCGAGCCGCCAGGACCGGCCGGCGGGCCAGTCCTGGTAGAGCGTCCAGCCCAGCTCGCCGAGAAGCCAGCCCCAGGAACGACTGGCCGCCGCCAGATCGGGTACCCAGACCTCCACGTGATGGAGGCCGCCGATGGTCAGCGCTTCCCGCCCGGCACCCATAGCACGTCGCCGTCCGGATTTGCCGTTCTCGTCAGGATAAAGAGCAAATCGGAGAGTCGGTTGAGATACTTTGCCGGGAGGGGACTGGTCCGATCGGGGTCGTGTGCGACCAGTGCCCATGCCGCACGCTCGGCGCGCCGGGCGGTCGTCCGTGCCACGTGCAGCAGTGCCGCACCAGCGGTGCCGCCGGGGAGGATGAAGGAGTCGAGCTTGCTCAGGCGCGCGTTGTACTCGTCGCACCAGCCCTCAAGGCGCTCGACGTACTCCTCGGTCACCCGCAGCGGCGGGTACTTCGGGTCCGGCTCCACCGGCGTCGCCAGGTCCGCGCCGACGTCGAACATGTCGTTCTGCACGGACTGCAGCACGGCCCGCAGCTCGTCGGAGAGCTGCCCCAGGGCGAGCGCGACGCCGATCGAGGCGTTGCACTCGTCCACGTCCGCGTACGCGGCGATGCGCGGATCGGTCTTCGGCACCTGCTCGTTGTTGCTCAGCCTGGTCATGCCGGCGTCGCCGGCCTTGGTGTAGATGCGCGTGAGGTGGACGGCCATGACGCACAGCCTACGGATACCGGACCTGACGATCCCGGCCCGGCCGAGCCCGAGCCCGGTGGGGCCGGGGGACGCGGGAGATTCGGCGCTCAACGACGTCGACGTCATCCGGGTACGCGGTGACGCCCGGCTCGCCGGTGCCGTGCACGTGGTGGGTGCGAAGAACTCCGCGCTGAAGCTGATGGCCGCCGCGTTGCTCGCGCCCGGCCGCAGCCTGATCACCAACGTGCCCCGGATCACCGACATCGCGATCATGGGCGAGGTGCTGCGGCGGCTCGGCTGCGGCGTACGTTTCGGCCCGGACGACCCGGTCGACCCGATGGTGGCCCACGGCGGTGTGGAGCGGTCCCGCTCGGTGCTCATCGACGTGCCGGAACGGCCGGGCGCGGAGGCCGACTACGACCTGGTGCGGCGGCTGCGCGCGTCGATCTGCGTGCTCGGTCCGCTGCTGGCCCGCCGGGGGTACGTCCGGGTCGCCCACCCGGGCGGCGACGCCATCGGCTCGCGCGGCCTGGACATGCACATCGCCGGGCTGGCCCGGATGGGCGCGGAGATCTCCGGTGAGCACGGCTTCGTCATCGCCGAGGCGCCGGACGGGCTGCACGGCGCCGACATCGTGCTGGACTTCCCGAGCGTGGGCGCGACCGAGAACCTGGTCATGGCGGCGGTGCTGGCCCGGGGCGCCACGACGATCGACAACGCGGCCCGGGAGCCGGAGATCGTCGACATCTGCACCATGCTGAACCGGATGGGCGCCCGGATCTCCGGCGCCGGCACGTCGACGCTGCACATCGTCGGCGTACCCGAGTTGCGCCCGGTCCGGCACGCCACGGTGGGGGACCGGATCGTGGCCGGCACCTGGGCGTTCGCCGCCGCGATGACCCGCGGCGACGTGACGGTGACCGGCCTGGACCCGGCGTACCTGGAGGTCGCGCTGGACAAGCTGGTCGCGGCCGGCGGCCTGGTCGAGACGCGAGGCGACGCCTTCCGGGTACGGATGGACGACCGCCCCCGGGCGGTCGACGTGGTCACGTTGCCCTACCCGGGTTTCGCCACCGATCTGCTGCCGATGGCGATCGGGCTGGCGGCGGTCAGCGAGGGCGGCTCGCTGATCACCGAGAACATCTTCGATGGCCGGTTCATGTTCGCCAACGAGATGATGCGGCTGGGCGCGGAGATCCGTACCGACGGTCACCACGCCCTGGTGTGCGGCCGGGAGCGGCTGTCCGGCGCCCCGGTACGCGCCACCGACATCCGGGCCGGCGCCGGCCTGATCATCGCCGGGCTCTGCGCCGACGGGCTCACCGAGGTCTCGCACGTGCACCACGTCGACCGGGGCTACCCGGACTTCGTGGCCGACCTGCGCGCGCTCGGCGTCGAGGTGGAACGCGGCACCGCGCCGGAGGAGCCGGACCTGGCCATCTGACGGCCGACGCTTATCCCTCGTTAAGTAGGGTTCTGGCAGACGTTGCAGAACACGGCGAGGGAGAAGCAGATGGCGGGTCGACTCGCGGTCGTCGGTGCCGGGCTGATGGGCTCGGGCATCGCCCAGGTGGCGGCGCAGGCGGGCTGGCAGGTGACGCTGCGCGACATCGACGACGCGGCCACGAAGCGCGGCGTGGACGGCATCCGGAAGTCGCTGACGAAGTTCGCCGAGAAGGGCAAGATCGAGGCGTCCGACGTCGAGGCGACGCTGGGCCGGATCACCCCGACCACCGACCTGGAGGCCGCCGCCGACGCGGACATCGTGGTCGAGGCGGTCTTCGAGAAGATCGAGATCAAGCACGAGGTGTTCCGCGCGCTGGACAAGATCTGCAAGGCGGACGCGGTGCTCGCCACCAACACCTCCGCCATCCCGGTGACCCAGATCGCCACCGCGACCGAGCGTCCGGAGTCGGTCGTCGGCACGCACTTCTTCTCGCCGGTGCCGATGATGAAGCTCTGTGAGCTGGTGCGCGGCTACAAGACCAGCGACGCGACGATGGACGCCGCCAAGTCGTTCGCCGAGGAGATCGGCAAGACCGTGGTGGTGGTCAACCGGGACATCGCCGGTTTCGTCACCACCCGGCTGATCTGCGCGCTGGCGATGGAGGCGGTCAAGCTCGTCGAGGCCGGCGTGATCTCCGCAGAGGACCTGGACACCGCCTGCAAGCTGGGCTTCGGCCACGCCATGGGCCCGCTCGCCACCGTCGACCTGACCGGCGTGGACGTGCTGCTCAACGCCACCCGCAACATCTACACGGACACCGCCGACGAGAAGTTCTTCCCGCCGGAGCTGCTCCAGCGCATGGCCACCGCCGGTGACCTGGGCCGCAAGACCGGCCAGGGCTTCTACTCGTACTGATCGGCCCGTCCCGCCCCCGGCCCGCGCGGCCGGGGGCGGTTCACGTCCGGGCCTGGTTCACGTCCGGGGCGGGCTGAGCGCGGCGCCGATCAGCGCGAACGCGTCCGGGATGACGGTGCCCCAGTAGCCGAAGTTGTGCCGCCCGTCGGCCCAGGCGGCGCGTACCGGCTCCTCGGGCAGCGCCCGGGCCAGGGCGCGGACATCGGAGAGGAAGTTGTCCTGCCGCCCGCACCACAGCCCGACCGGGGTGCCGCGCAGCTTCTCCACGCCGGTGAAGACCGCGTCGCCGGGGCTCACCGCGGGGGAGAAGGCCGCCGCCATCCGCAGCCACTTCGGGTACGTCTCGGCCAGCAGCAACGCGCCGAAGCCCCCCATCGACCAGCCCCACACGGCCAGCCGGCTGCTGTCGAACCCGCGCCGGGCGCACCAGGTGGGTACCTCCTCGCGCACCATCCGCTGCGGGTCGTCGTTACCGGCGGCCCGCCAGGACAGCCGCCCGCCGGTGGCGCCGGCGAGCGCGAACGGCGGGGCGCCCCGGCGTACCACGTCGGTGAGGAAGCGGGCCAGCCCGAACCGGCCGTAGTCGCGCGGGGTGGCCGACGCGCCGTGCAGCACCAGGCAGACGGGCAGGCCGCGGCCGTCGCCGTACCCGTCGGGCACCGCCGTCCAGAAGTCCACCTCGCGCCCGCGCGCGGCGGACGCGATGCGGATCAGCCGCTCGTCGCCGGGCGGCGCGTCCGGCAGGGCCGGGGCCGGTCCCGGGCGGGGGCCGGCCAGTTGCCGGGCGGCCAGGCCGCCGACCAGGCCGACCCCGGCGAGCCCGGCGGCGGCGGTGAGCACCGCTCGCCGGGTCAGCGTGTGTGCCATGCCGGCGAGTGTGCCACTCAGCCGTCGCGCTTGGTGGTCCAGCGGAACGTGGTCAGGCAGAGCACCAGGCCGATGACGCACCAGGCGCCCAGCACCAGCGCGACCGTGCCCAGCTCGAACGACCCGCCGGGCTCCCGGGCGCCGAAGCTGTCCGGCAGGAAGACCGAGCGCAGCCCCTGGCACATCCACTTGAGCGGGAAGATCGCCGCTACCTGCTGCATCCAGGTGGGCAGGCTGGTGAAGACGAAGAACACGCCGGAGATGAACTGGAGCACGAGCGCGACCGGGGTGACCACCGCCGAGCCGCTGCGGGCGGTGCGGGCCAGGGACGAGATGGCGATGCCGCACAGCGTGCAGGCGGTGACGCCGAGCACGGAGACCCAGCCGAACGTCAGCCACTTGGCGGTGGTCTGCGGCAGGTCCAGGTCGAACATCGCCACCGAGACGGCGAGCAGCAGCACGGTCTCGGCGATGCCGATGGCCACCACCATGATCACCTTGCCGGCGAACCAGACCCACTTCGGCATCGGCGTGCCCCGGTAGCGCTTGAGCACGCCCCGGTCCCGCTCGATCGGGATCCAGATGCCGAGGTTCTGGAAGCTGACGGTCATCAGGCCGGTCGCGATCATGCCGGTGATGAAGTACTGCGTGTAGCTGACCCCGGGCGCGATCTCGTCACTGAAGATCGCCGCGAAGATCAGGATCATGATGATCGGGAAGCCCATCGTGAACACGACGGACTCCCGGCTGCGCAGGAACTGGGTGATCTCCAGCCGCCCCTGGCGCAGCGCCAGCGCGCCCGCGCCGGGCCGCCGGCCGGAGGCGGCGGCGACCGGGGCGGCGGGCTTCGTCGTGGTGCTCATGAGTGTCCGATCATCCGCAGGTAGACGTCTTCCAGGGTCGGCCGGGTCACGGTGAGGCCGGGCACCTCGCCGCCGAAGCGCGCGGCCAGGTCGGCCACCAGCGCCGTCGGCGTCGCGGTCTCCGCCGAGGCCGGCGTCCCGTCCGGGGTACGCCAGGAGACGGTCGCCAGCGACTCCTGCCGGTTGCCCAGCGCGTTCGGCGGCGCGACCTCGATCACCCGGCCGGCGGCGATCACGCCGACCCGGTCGGCGAGCGTCTCGGCCTCGTCCAGGTAGTGGGTGGTGAGCACGATCGTGGTGCCGGCGGCGGACAGGTCGCGGATCAGCTCCCAGAACTCGCGCCGGGCCTCCGGGTCGAAGCCGGTGGTCGGCTCGTCGAGAAAGAGCAGCTCGGGGCGGCCGATGATGCCCAGCGCCACGTCCAGGCGGCGCTTCTGCCCGCCGGAGAGCGTGTGCGTGCGCGCCCTGGCCTTGGCGCCCAGCCCGACCCGCTCGACCACCTTGTCCGGGTCGTCGGCGCCCGGGTAGAAGCCGGAGAAGTGCCGGACCACCTCGATGACGCTGAGCTCGTCGAACTCGCCGGTGCCCTGGAGCACGATGCCGACCCGGGAGCGCCATCCGGCGTCGGGGTGGGCCGGGTCGGCGCCGAGGACGCGCACCTCGCCGGCGTCGCGCTGCCGGTAGCCCTCCAGGATCTCGACGGTGGTGGTCTTGCCGGCGCCGTTGGGACCGAGCAGGGCGAACACCTCGCCCCGGTGGACGTCCAGGTCCACCCCGGCGACGGCGACGTTGCCGCCGTACGCCTTGCGCAGCCCTCGCACGGAAATCGCGAGCTCGTTCTCCATGCCGTCAAGTGTGCGTCGTGCGGTCGCCCGTTCCACTGCCGGGTCAGCTATATACGCGAGGTATACACCCGGTGTAGTCTCTGGTCATGACGGTTCCCCTGACCCTGCTCGGGCTGCTCGAACGCGAACCGAGCCACGGCTACGACCTCAAGCGCGACTACGACACCTTCTTCGGGCGCGGCAAGCCGCTGCCGTACGGGCAGGTCTACTCGACGCTGAGCCGGCTGGCCCGCGACGGCAAGGTGGTGGTCGGCGACGTGGCTCCCGGCGCCGGGCCGGACCGCAAGCGCTACGTCATCACCGACGTGGGTGCCACCGAGGTGGAGCACTGGCTGACCGAGCCGGTCGAGCCGGAACCACACCTGCAGACGCTGTTGTTCACCAAGGTCGTGCTCGCGCTGATGCTCGACCGCCCGGCCGAGGAGTACCTGGACACCCAGCGCGCCGCCCACCTGCGCCGGATGCGCGAACTCACCGAGATCAAACGCAACGGCGAACTCGTCGACGTGATGCTCGCCGACCACGGCCTCTACCACCTGGAGGCCGACCTGCGCTGGATCGAGACGACAGGCGCCCGGCTGGACGCCCTGAGAAAGGCGGTACGCCCATGAGCGCGATGATCGAGGCACGGGACGTCACGTACGCGTTCGGCGAGACACCCGCCCTGCGCGGCGCGAGCCTCGCCGTGGCGGCCGGTGAGGTCGTCGCCGTGATGGGACCGAGCGGCTCCGGCAAGTCGACGTTGCTGCACTGCATGGCCGGGATCCTGCGCCCCGACTCCGGTGAGGTCCGGTTCGACGGGACGCGGATCGACACGCTCGGCGAGGCCGACCGCAGCGCGCTGCGCCGCGACAGCTTCGGCTTCGTCTTCCAGTTCGGCCAGCTCGTGCCGGAACTCACCGCGGCGGAGAACGTGGCGTTGCCGCTGCTGCTGCGCGGTGTCCGCCGCACTCCGGCGCTGCGCGCCGCGCGGGGCTGGTTCGAGCGGCTCGGCCTGGCCGGCCTGGAACACCGCCGCTCGGGCGAGCTGTCCGGCGGGCAGGCCCAGCGGGTCGCGCTGGCCCGCGGCCTGGTCGCCGAGCCCCGGGTGCTGTTCGCCGACGAGCCCACCGGCGCGCTCGACTCGCTCACCGGCGAGGAGGTGATGACGCTGCTGGTGGACGCCGCCCGCGAAAAGGGCACCACAGTCGTCCTGGTGACGCACGAGGCGCGCATCGCCGCGTACGCCGACCGGGAGGTCATGGTGCGGGACGGCCGGGTCAACGCCCCCGCCGGGGTCGCCTCGTGATCGGGCTCGCGCTCCGGCTCGCCGTCGCCGGTGGCCGGGAGGCGCTGCTCCGGCTGGTCGCCATCGCCGCCGCCGTCGCGGTCGGCACCGGGCTGCTGCTCACCACGCTCGCCGGTGTGCACGCCACCGACGCCCAGCTCACCCGCTACGCGTCGATGTACCCGCAGGGGACGGCGGACGGGTCGGCGGATCCGCTGCTCTGGTCGACCCGGAGCGACTTCTTCCGGGGCGACCAGATCGTGCGGATCGACGTCGCCGCCACCGGGCCGGACGCGCCCACGCCTGTCGGCGTGCCCCGCGTGCCCGGACCCGGCGAGTACTACGCCTCTCCGGCGCTGCGCAAGCTGATGGCGACCGCCCCGGCCGACCAGCTCGCCGACCGCTACCCGGGCCGGGACCTCGGCGTCGTCGGCCCGGCGGCGCTGACCTCGCCGGACACCCTGCTCGTCCTCGTCGGCGGCACCCAGGAGCAGGTGGGGAGCCTGGACCAGGTCCGGAAGGTCACCAGCGTCGACGACAACGGCGCTGCCCTGCCGAGGGCGGCGGTCGACCTCATCCTCGGCGTGGTGGCCGGCGGGCTGCTGTTCCCCGTACTCGTCTTCATCGGCACGGCGACCCGGCTCGGCGCCGCCCGCCGGGAGCAGCGGTTCGCGGCCATGCGGCTGGTCGGGGCGACGCCCCGGCAGATCTCGGCGGTAGCGGCCGTCGAGGCCGCGCTCGCGGCGGCGGCCGGTGCGGCGGCCGGCTTCGCGGTGTTCTTCGCGTTCCGCGGGCAGCTCGCCGGCATCCCGTTCACCGGCATGCCGTTCTTCCCCGAAGACATGGCCATCGGGGCGCCGGAGGCCCTCCTGGTGGCCCTCGGCGTGCCGGCGGGTGCGGCGGCCGCGGCCTGGGTCGCGCTGCGCCGGGTCCGGATCTCCCCGCTCGGTGTCAGCCGCCGGGTCACGCCCCGGCCGCCCCGGGTGTACCGGCTGATCCCGCTCGCGCTCGGCCTGGTCGGGCTGGGCTTCGCCCTGGTGTACCGACCCCCCACGTCGGACGGCCAGGCCGCGCTGTTCCTGCCCGCCCTGCTGCTGGTCATGGTCGGTCTGATCACCGGCGGCCCGTGGCTGACCATGGTCGGCGCCCGGGCGATGGCCGCCCGGGCCAGCCGGCCGGCCGCGCTGATCGCCGCGCGCCGGCTCGCCGACAACCCGGCCGCCGGGTTCCGGGCGGTGAGCGGCGTGATGCTCGCGCTGTTCGTCACGACCGTGGCTGTGGGCGTGATGGGGACGATCGCGCACGAGCGCGGTCCGGCGCCCCGGGGTTCGCTGGAGGCCGGTCGGCTGTCCCTTTCGTTGGCGGGTGACTCGCCGGTGCCCGGCACGCTGCTGGCCGATCTCGCGGCGATTCCCGGCGTCCGCAACCCGGTGCTCGTCCGGGAGAACCCGGTACGCGGGAACGGCCGCGACTCCGGGGTGATCGCCTGCGCGGCCATCCCGCCCGCCTACGGGCGGTGCGCAGCCGGGGCGAGCGTGGCCGAGGTGCCGCCGGGCCTGATCCCCTGGCGGGAGTCCGCCTCGGCCGACCGGGTCTGGCCGTCGTCCCCCGTGGACCCGGCTGCCCTCGCGGGACTCCCGGCTGATTCGGTGGCGGTCGACGCGGCGGACCCGGTGGCGGTGGAGCGGGTCCGGACGGTCCTCGAAGCCGCGTTCCCGACCTTCTTCGTGGCCCCGAACGTGCCGGGCGACTTCGAGGCCGACTTCGCCGACACCATGCGGGGCTGGCAGCGGCTGGCCGACCTCGTCGTGGTGGCCGGTCTCGCGCTCGCCGGGTGCAGTCTGGCCGTGGCGGTGGCGGCCGGTCTCAGTGAACGGAGGCGGCCGTTCAGCCTGCTGCGGCTCAGTGGTGCCCCGGTGCGGCTGTTGCGCCGCGTGGTGACGCTGGAGAGCGTGGTGCCGCTGCTGACCGTCGCCGTGGTCGCGGTCGGGATGGGACTGGCCGCCGCGCACCTGTTCCTGCGCGCGCAGATGGGCTACGACCTGCGCCTACCGGGGATCGGGTTCGCGGCGGTCATGGCCCTCGGCGTACTGGGCTGCCTCGCGGTGATCGCCGCGACCCTGCCGCTGCTGGAACGGATCACCGGTCCGGAGACCGCCCGCAGCGAGTGACCCGTACGGTGGGCCGGCCGCGCGCCGGCCCACCGGCGCGGGCACCGGGTTGTGTGGTTTTCCACACTCTCTTTTACTGAACGGTAACTTAAACTCCGGCCATGGACGACGCGATGCCGGGACGGCTGCCCGAGCGGGACCGCCCGTGGGTGATGCGCACGTACGCCGGGCACTCCTCCGCCGCGGCCACCAACGCGCTCTTCCGCCGCAACCTGGCGAAGGGCCAGACCGGCCTGTCGGTCGCCTTCGACCTGCCCACCCAGACCGGGTACGACCCGGACCACGAGCTGGCCTCCGGCGAGGTGGGCCGGGTCGGTGTGCCGGTGGCGCACCTGGGCGACGTGCGGGCGCTGTTCGAGGGCATCCCGCTGGCCGAGATGAACACCTCGATGACCATCAACGCCCCGGCGATGTGGCTGCTCGGCCTCTACGGCACCGTCGCCGCCGAGCAGGGCGCGGAGCTGAGCCGCTGCGCCGGCACCACGCAGAACGACATCATCAAGGAGTACCTGTCCCGGGGGACGTACATCTTCCCGCCGGCCGCCTCGCTGCGGCTGACCGCCGACGTGATCGCGTACACGCTGCGCGAGATGCCCCGGTGGAACCCGGTCAACATCTGCTCGTACCACCTCCAGGAGGCCGGCGCGACGCCGGTGCAGGAGGTCGGCTTCGCGCTGGCCACCGCCGTCGCCGTGCTGGACACCGTGCGCGACTCCGGCCAGGTGCCGCCCGAGCGGATGGGCGACGTGGTCCAGCGGATCTCGTTCTTCGTCAACGCCGGGGTGCGCTTCGTCGAGGAGATCGCCAAGATGCGCGCGTTCGGTGCGCTCTGGGACGAGATCACCCGCGACCGTTACGGCGTGACGGAGGAGAAGCAGCGTCGGTTCCGCTACGGAGTCCAGGTCAACTCGCTGGGCCTGACCGAGGCGCAGCCGGAGAACAACATCCAGCGCATCGTGCTGGAGATGCTCGGCGTCACGTTGTCCCGCGACGCGCGCGCCCGCGCCGTGCAGCTACCCGCGTGGAACGAGGCGCTGGGCCTGCCCCGCCCGTGGGACCAGCAGTGGTCGCTGCGCATGCAGCAGGTGCTGGCGTACGAGTCGGACCTGCTGGAGTACCCGGACCTGTTCGCCGGCTCGCACGTGATGACCGCGCTGGTCGACGACATCGTCTCCGGCGCCCGGGTCGAGCTGGAGAAGGTGCTGGAGATGGGCGGCGTGGTCGCCGCCGTCGAGACCGGCTACCTCAAGAGCGCGCTGGTGGGATCGCTCGCCGAGCGGCGCCGCCGGATGGAGTCCGGCTCGGACGTGGTGGTCGGCGTCAACCGGTACACCGAGACCGAGCCGTCGCCGCTGACCGCCGCCGGCGCCGAGGCGATCGAGCAGGTGGACCCGGCCGTCGAGGAGGCGGCCACCGACGGCGTACGCCGGTGGCGGGCCGACCGGGACGCGGCGGCGGTCGAGGCGGCGCTGGACCGGCTGCGCGCCGACGCCGCGACCACGGCGAACCTGATGCCGGCGACGCTCGACTGCGTGCGGGCCGGCGTCACCACCGGCGAGTGGGCGGGCGCGCTGCGCCAGGTGTACGGCGAGTACCGCGCACCGACCGGCCTGGCCGGGGCGGTCGGGGCAGCCGGTGACGCGACCCTCGCCGGGGTGCGGGAGCGGGTCGCCGCGACCGCCCGGGAGCTGGGCAGCGGCCGGCTGCGGCTGCTGGTCGGCAAGCCGGGCCTGGACGGGCACTCCAACGGCGCGGAGCAGATCGCGGTGCGCGCCCGCGACGCCGGCTTCGAGGTGGTCTACCAGGGCATCCGCCTGACCGCCGGGCAGATCGTGGCGGCGGCGGTGGAGGAGGACGTCGACCTGGTCGGGCTCTCCGTGCTCTCCGGCTCGCACCTGGCCGCCGTGCCGGCGGTGCTGGACGGGCTGCGCGCGGCTGGGCGGGGCGACCTGCCGGTGGTGGTGGGCGGGATCATCCCGGCCGCCGACGCCGAGACGCTGCGGGCCGCCGGGGTGGCCCGGGTGTTCACGCCGAAGGACTTCGCGCTCACCGGCATCATCGACGAGCTGGTCACGGTGATCCGCGAGGCCAACGCGCTGGCGTGAGGGGAAGGGCCCCTTTCAGCGGCTCTCGTAGGTCATGCAGTCGGCCATGTCCATGTCGGGGCCGACCGTGATGGCCGGGGCGTGACACTCCAGGTCGGAGTTGTGCCGGCAGTCGTCGCGTGAGCACGCGCCGACCTGGGCGACCAACTGGTCGATGCCGCCGCGCACCGGCATCTCCACGAACGTGTGGCAGTGGGCGTGGTCGCTGCTGCCGATCGTGATGGCGAACGCGTGGCAGTCGTTCGTGTGGTTGTAGGCGCATGAGCGAACGGCGCACTCCTGCACCCGGGGCATCTCCAATGACGCGGTCATCTTCCCGTACCTCCTTGGGTGTCTTGCCCCGATTTTAGAGGTTTCGGGAGCCGGTGCGGGTCAGACGCGGAAGCCGGCCGCGCGGGCCGCCGCGCGCTCCCGACGCCGACTCCGGCGACGGCGGAACAGCCAGGGTACGAAGATCACCAGGGCGGCCAGGAACACCAGCACCAGCACCGGCAGCAGCAGCGCCACCACCGACATGACCACGCTGGTCGCGTCCTCGGCGGTGCTGGCCACCGGCGCGCCCACGCCGGCGGTGGTCGCGTTGATGACCGGCCGGGCCGCGGCTTTGAGCAGGTGCACGCCGAGCGCGATGACCACGCCGGCCACCACCGGCACCCACTGGTGGGACGAGAAGAACGTGTCCGGGTCGCTCACGGTGACCGTCTCCGAGCCGGCGCCCGCGCCGAACGCCAGGCCACCGGCGGTCGGCCGGACCACCGTCTGCACCACGTCGTTGACGTGGTCGACCACCGGAACCTTGTCGGCCACCACCTCGACCACGAGCAGGACCGCGAGGATCAGCACCACCCAGCCGTTGCCGAGCCACTGCCAACCGCTCGGCAACTCGACCAGGTCGGTGTAGCGGGACAGCAGCCCCATCAGCAACAGCGGGATGTAGGCGTTCAGGCCCGCCGAGGCGGCCAGACCGGAACCGGTGAGGACTTCGAGCACGATCTCAATATGACACTGCCGTGCCAGTGGCGCTCGTCGGCGCCCGCCGGGGCCTCCGCTACCCTCGGCGGGTGCGGTTGGTCATTGCGAAGTGCTCGGTGGACTATGTCGGACGGCTCTCGGCCCACCTGCCCCCGGCGACCCGGTTGCTCATGGTGAAGGCGGACGGGTCGGTGTCGATCCACGCCGACGACCGGGCCTACAAGCCGTTGAACTGGATGAGCCCGCCGTGCCGGCTGGAGGAGGCGCCGGGCGTCTGGCGGGTGGTGAACAAGGCCGGCGAGGAGCTGCGTATCACCCTGGAGGAGATCTTCCAGGACACCTCGTACGAGCTGGGCGTGGATCCGGGCCTGCGCAAGGACGGCGTCGAGGCGCACCTGCAGGAGCTGCTGGCCGCGAACCCGGCGACGCTGGGGGAGGGCTTCACGCTGGTCCGGCGCGAGTACATGACCGCGATCGGGCCGGTCGACCTGCTCTGCCGGGACGCGACCGGCGGCGCGGTGGCGGTCGAGGTGAAGCGGCGCGGCGAAATCGACGGCGTGGAGCAGCTCACCCGCTACCTGGAGCTGATGAACCGCGACCCGCTGCTCGCGCCGGTCGCCGGCGTGTTCGCCGCCCAGGAGATCAAGCCGCAGGCGCGGGTGCTCGCCACCGACCGGGGCATCCGCTGCGTGGTGGTCGACTACGACAAGCTGCGCGGCATCGAGCGTGACGAGCTGACGCTGTTCTGAGGCGCGGCCTCAGCGGCCCCGGCCGTACATCAGCTTGGCGATCTTGACGATGCGGGCGATGTCGGCCGGGGTGCGCTCGAACGTCATCGCCGGCAGCAGCGACCGGGCCCGGCGGCGGGTGACCGACTTGGGCTGGCCGAACTCGCGCAGCCCCTCCTCGCCGTGGATGCGGCCGATGCCGGACTCGCCGGTGCCGCCGAACGGCAGCGTCGACATGCCGGCGAAGGTCAGCGCCGAGTTGACCGAGGCCATCCCGGAGCGCAGCCGCCGCGCCACCGCCACCGCCCGCTTCCGGCCGAAGACCGAACCCCCGAGCCCGTACGGCAGCGCGTTGGCCCGCTCGACCGCCTCGTCCACGTCGCGGACGCGGTTGACCACGAGCGTCGGGCCGAACGTCTCCTCCCGTACGGCGGCCGAGTCCTCCGGCACGTCGACGAGCACCGTCGGGTGCACGTACGGCGGCTGGACCGCCTCCGGACCGCCGAGCACCGCCCGGCCGCCCCGGCTGAGCGCGTCGTCGATGTGCCGCCGGATGATGTCGATCTGCGACGGCATGGTGATCGGGCCGAGGTCGCTCCCGTCGGCGCCCACGGTGAGCCGCCCGGCCTTCGCCACCACCTTCTCCACGAAGGCGTCGAAGACCTGGTCGACCGCGTAGACCCGTTCGATGCCGATGCAGGTCTGGCCGGCGTTCGTCATCCCGCCCCACACGCACGCCTCCGCCGCGGCGTCCAGGTCGGCGTCGCTGTCCACGATCATCGCGTCCTTGCCGCCGGCCTCCAGCAGCACCGGCGTGAGCGTCTCCGCGCAGGCGGCCATCACCCGCTTCGCGGTGGCGGTCGAGCCGGTGAAGGCGACCTTGCCGACCCCGGAGCGGCACAGCGCCGCGCCGACCGCGCCGAAGCCGTGCACCACCTGGAACACCGGCTGCTCCGGCACCACCTCGGCGAACCTGTCGACCAGCCACTGACCGGCCGCAGGGGTGTACTCGCTCGGCTTGAACACCACGGCGTTGCCGGCCGCGAGCGCGTACGCGGCGGAGCCGATCGGGGTGAAGACCGGGTAGTTCCACGGGCCGATCACACCGATCACGCCGAACGGCTGGTATTCCAGGTGACCGGTGAACTCGGCGAGGACCAGGCGGGAGCGGACCCGGCGCGGCCCGAGCACCCGCTGGGCGTTGCGGGCCGCCCAGTCGATGTGCTCCAGCGCGGTGAGGATCTCCACCACGGCGTCACCGACCGGCTTGCCGCCCTCGGTGTGCATCAGGTC
Organism: Micromonospora sp. NPDC005686; assembly: GCF_042871665.1. Classification (NCBI taxonomy): domain Bacteria; kingdom Bacillati; phylum Actinomycetota; class Actinomycetes; order Micromonosporales; family Micromonosporaceae; genus Micromonospora; species Micromonospora sp. NPDC005686. The sequence continues at coordinate 129,207 of NZ_JBIAIY010000008.1, read as the reverse complement.
GGCCAGTTCCTCGATCCGCCGGGCGAGCACGCCGCGCCAGCGCTGGAGGCGGTCGCGCCGCCCGGCGAAGCCGAGCGCGGCCCACCAGTCGCCGGCCGCCCGGGCACGGTCGACGGCGGCGCGCACGTCCGCCTCGGTGGCCAGCGGGAAACTGCCTGCCTCGGCGCCGGTGGCCGGGTTGGTCGACACCAGCCGGCCCTCGGAGATGAGCGGGGCGCCCGGCACATGCACAGCGGTCATGGCCGAAGTCTAGACCTGAGAATTACTCGCCGGTAGGTGCGGAACGCGCCGTACGCTGCGCGGACGATCAGTCGGCGCATCGACGGAGGTGCCGTCCGAAACGGCGAACGGGAGATGACCGCCCGGGGTCGCGGGGGTAACCGCGCGGTGGTGTGAGCCACTACGGTGAGGTGGCAGGCTGACGCCACGGGGCGATGTGGGGTGGAGGACTGTCCATGGAGGAGCATCCTGAGCTGATGCCGTTGCTGACGGTGTCCGGCGGGGCGATGCGCGGGCTCACGTTCCGGGTCGGCCAGGACGCGCAGGTGATCGGGCGGGCGCCGACCGCCGACATCGTGCTCGCCGACCCGCATCTGAGCCGGCGGCACGCGAGCGTCCGGGCCACCCCGGAGGGCGTGCTGCTCACCGACCTCGGCTCGACGAACGGCACCTGGCTCAACGACACCCGGGTCACCGGCAGCGTGGCGATCTCCGACGGTGACGTGGTCCGGCTGGGCCGCACCGACCTGCGCCTCTACGACCCGGGTGTGGCCCGGACCGACCCGGTCGGGATGAGCTTCGGCGCGATGCGCCGCGACCAGCGTCCCACCCTGCCGTTGCCCGTCCCCGGGCCGCGCCAGCCGATCGAGGCGCGCGAGGCGCAGCCGGCCGACGTCGGCTGACGCCGACGGCCGAGCGCCGGGGAGCCGGCGCCCACCTTCGGTAGGCCCGCTGTGTCGGCAGGCCACATGGACCGGGCCGGCCGTCCGTGCCAGCATGCGCGGATGCGCAGCGCACGGCTCACCGTCCAGGCCAACGGCATCACCCAGGCGGTCCGCGTGGCCGGCCCACCGGACGGCGTGCCGGTGCTGCTGGTGCACGGCAACGTCTCCTCCTCCGCCTTCTGGGAACCGCTGCTGGCCCGGCTGCCGGAGACGCTGCGGGCGGTCGCCCCCGACCTGCGCGGCTACGGCGAGACCGACACCGCGCCGGTCGACGCCACCCGAGGGCTCGACGACTTCGCCGACGACGTGGCCGCGCTGCTGGACGCCCCGGAGCTGTTCCGGCCCGGCGCCCGGCCGGTGGTGGCCGGGCACTCGCTGGGCGGCGGCGTGACGATGCGGCTGCTCGTCGACCGCCCCGAACGGATCGCCGGGCTGTTGCTGGAGGCGCCGGTGTCCCCGTACGGCTTCGGCGGCACCCGGGACCTCGACGGCACCCCCGCCACGCCCGACTTCGCCGGCACCGGCGCCGGAGGCGCGAACCCGGACTTCGTGGCCCGGCTCGCCGCCGGTGACCGGAGCGCGGACGGCCCGACCAGCCCGCGCGCGGTGCTGCGCGCCGCGTACGTGGCCGACCCGGCCTCGCTCGGCGACGACGAGGACCTGCTGGTGGAGAGCATGCTGACCACCGCCACCGGGGACGACAACTACCCCGGCACGGCTGTCGCCTCGCCGCACTGGCCGGGGACCGCCGCCGGGCCGCGCGGCGTGCTCAACGCGCTCGCCCCGGCCCACTTCCGGCTCGCCGACGAGCTGGCCGCCGCGCCGGTCAAGCCGCCGGTGACCTGGGTACGCGGCGACGCCGACGTGATCGTCTCGGACACCTCGCTGTTCGACCTGGCGTACCTCGGTCAGCTCGGCATGGTGCCCGGCTGGCCGGGCGAGCGGGAGTGCCCGCCGCAGCCGATGGTGGGGCAGACCCGCGCGGTGCTGGACCGGTACGCGGCGGCCGGCGGGACGTACCGGGAGGTGGTGCTGCCGGGCTGCGGGCACAGCCCGCACCTGGAACGGCCGGCGGAGTTCGTCGCCGAGCTGCTGGCGCTGGCCGGGGAGAACGCCACCGGGTGAGGCGCGGTGCGTGAAATATCCCACCGCGTCTCGACAACACAGCGTCACGTGGCAGACTCCGGCGCATAACCTTAGCGGCCGTTCATGTCGCGGACGGCGGAGTCGAGCCAGGGGAGGCCGGTCGTGGCGCGGGAGTTCACCAGGGTGGGCGTGGTGGGTCTGGGCACCATGGGTGCCGGCATCGTGGAGGTGTTCGCCCGCAACGGCATCGACGTGACAGCCGTCGAGATCTCCGAGGGGGCGCTGGAGCGCGGCCGGGCCACGCTCACCGCCTCCACCGACCGGGCGGTGGCCAAGGGCAAGCTCGCCGAGGCCGAGCGGGACGCGCTGCTGGCGCGGGTCGACTTCCGGGTCGGGCTGGACGCGCTGCACGACGTGGACCTGGTGATCGAGGCGGTGCCCGAGCACCTCGACCTCAAGCAGCGGATCTTCGCCGAGCTGGACCGGGTCTGCAAGCCCGAGGCGATCCTGGCCACGAACACGTCCTCGCTGAGCGTCACCGAGATCTCCGTCGCCACCACCCGGCCCAACCAGGTCATCGGCATCCACTTCTTCAACCCGGCACCGGTGATGAAGCTGGTCGAGGTGGTCCGTACGGTCGTCACCTCGGCCGACGTGGTCGCCGACGTGGAGGCGCTCTGCGAGCGGCTCGGCAAGGTCGACGTGACGATCAGCGACCGGGCCGGCTTCATCGCCAACGCGCTGCTGTTCGGCTACCTGAACCACGCGGTCGGCATGTTCGAGGCCCGCTACGCCACCCGCGAGGACATCGACGCCGCCATGAAGCTCGGCTGCGGCCTGCCGATGGGCCCGCTGGCGCTGATGGACCTGATCGGCCTGGACACCGCGTACGAGATCCTCGACACCATGTACCGGCGCGGCGGCCGGGACCGCCGGCACGCCCCGGCCCCGCTGCTCAAGCAGATGGTCACCGCCGGGCTGCTGGGCCGCAAGTCCGGTCGCGGCTTCTACACCTACGAGCGGCCGGGCTCGCCGAAGGTCGTACCCGACGAGTTCACGCCGCTCGCCGCGGAGGCCGCGATCGCCGACGGCGCCCGCGCCACCGCGAAGGTCGGCGTGGTCGGTTCCGGCACCATGGCCACCGGCATCATCGAGGTGTTCGCGAAGGCCGGGTACGAGGTCATCTCGGTGACCCGGGGCGCGGAGAAGTCCGCCAAGGTCTGCGAGGCGGTCAAGACCTCGCTGAACAAGGGCGTGGTGCGGGGCAAGCTCAGCGAGACCGACCGGGACGACGCGCTCGGCCGGATCACCTGGTCCGCGACGCTGGAGCACCTGGCCGACGTCGACCTGGTGGTCGAGGCAGTGATCGAGGAGCTGAGCGTCAAGAAGGCGCTGTTCGCCAGCCTGGACGAGATCTGCAAGCCCGGCGTCGTGCTCGCCACCACCACCTCGTCGCTGCCGGTGATCGACGTGGCGATGGCGACCCAGCGCCCGGCCGACGTGATCGGCCTGCACTTCTTCAACCCGGCGCCGATCATGCCGCTGGTGGAGATCGTGCAGACCATCCGCACCTCCGCCGAGACGTCGGCCACCGCCCGCGCGGTCTGCGCGAAGCTCGGCAAGACCGGCGTGGTCTGCGGCGACCGGTCCGGCTTCATCGTCAACGCGCTGCTGTTCCCGTACCTGAACGACGCGGTGAGGATGCTGGAGGCCAGCTACTCGACCGCCGACGACATCGACTACGCGATGAAGCTCGGCTGCGGCTACCCGATGGGCCCGTTCGAGCTGCTCGACGTGGTCGGCCTGGACGTCTCGCTGGCCATTCAGCAGGAGCTGTACCTGGAGCTGCGCGAGCCCGGCTTCGCCCCGGCGCCGCTGCTGGAGCACCTGGTCACGGCCGGCTACCTGGGCCGCAAGAGCGGGCGCGGGTTCCGCGACCACACCCGGCGCTGACCGCTGTCAACAGCCGGGCCCGGTGACGGCGTCTTCGAGGTGTGACATTCGAGGAGTACGTCGGCAGCCGCGGCCCGGCTCTGTTGCGTCTGGCCCGGTTGCTGACCGGCGACGCGCACCGCGCCGAGGACCTGACGCAGGACGTGCTGGCGCGGGCGTACGTGCACTGGCGGAAGATCGCCCGCGCCGACCGGCCCGACGTGTACGTGCGGCGGATGCTCGTCAACGCGAACACGTCCTGGTGGCGGCGGCGGTCCAGCCGCGAGCTGGCGGTGGACACGTTCGCCGACCGGCCCGAGCGCGGCGACCTGAGCGGCGAGGCGGCCGACCGGGACGAGATGTGGGGGCTGATCCTCGCCCTCCCGGACCGTCAGCGCGCCGTGCTGGTGCTGCGTTACTACGAGGACCTGGACGACGCCACCATCGCCCAGATCCTCGACTGCTCCCCGGTCACCGTCCGCACCCACGCGATGCGGGCGCTCGCCCACCTCCGGGAGCGCTGCGGCGTCCCGATGACGAAGGGGAGCCGGCCGTGACCGACCTCGACCAGCGGATCGCCTCGGTGCTGCGGGAGCACGCCGAGGGCGAAGTGGACCTCGACCGGCTGACCGCCGGGGCGGTGACGGGTGGCCGCCGTCGGCTACACCGTCGCCGGGCCGTGTTCGGTGGTGGTCTCGCCCTGGTCGCGCTGCTCGGCGGCCTCGCCGTCGTTCCGGGCCTGCCCGGCGTGGACCGGCCGCTCACCGGCCCGGCAGCCCCGGCCGCCCCGGCCGCCGGGGCGGTGCCACCGCTGATGCGGGCCGAGCCGGGAGCGGCGGGCGCGCCGGAGGCCGTCGGCACCGACGCCGGGGTGCTGCACTTCGGCGTCGACCCCACCCGGGCCCGCTACCTGCGTTGGGAGACGTGGCGGAGCGTGGAGAGCATCCGGCTGGACGTCGGCGGCGGGCGGATCGTCACGGTCGAGCTGGCGCGCTCGGCCGAATCGCTACGGCAGTACGCCGCCGATGGGGTGCCCTTCGAGGTCAGCGCGTTCGCCGAGGAGGCGGCGTTCGACGGCCGGACCAGCGGCCTGACCGTCGACGGGCTGCCGATCCGGGTCCGGCAGTGGAAGCCGGTGCCCGGCCTGTACGCGCGGGCGAGCGCGTCGGACCAGCCGGACACGGCGTTGACCGCCGCTGTGGAGGCGTTGCGGCTGACCGAGGCGCGCCGGTGTGGCGCCCCCGTCCGCCCCACGAGCCTGCCGGACGGCGCCCGCGTCGTGGGCTGCCGGGTCGACGCGAGCGGTTTCCCGCGGCTGGTGACCGCCCGGTTCGTCATCACCGGCCCCGTCGACCAGCAGATGGCCGTCTCCTACCGGTACGCGGCCGAGGTGTCGACCTCGACCGCGGGCGCCAACATGGAGATCAACGGGCGGCCCGCCCGCCTCTATCCGGAACAGGGCCGGATCGAGCTGCTGGGTCTGCCGAAGTCGCAGCTGCTCGCCGATTACGGCTGGCCCGAGCAGGGGTTCGACGAGCGCGACGCGGCGCTCGTGCTCGGTGGCGTACAGGTGGCGCCGGACCCGACCCGCCCGGAGACCTGGGACTGAGCGGTCGTCCGCCGGCCGGCTGCCCGACGCGGGCCGGCCCGGTCGGCGGACCGTACGCTTGGTGACCGTGAGCCCTCGTCGCAACCGCCCCCGCCGGGACGACATCGCCGCCGTGGACACCGAGCGTGCCCGCCACGGCGTGCCGACCGTGCAGCAGTGGCGCGACGGCGACTGGCAGGTACGCGGGATCAGCGGCGGCGCATCAGTCAAGACGTACCGTTGTCCCGGCTGTGAGCAGGAGATCCGCCCCGGCGTGGCGCACCTGGTGGCCTGGCCGGCCGACGACCGGGGCGACCTGACCGACCGCCGGCACTGGCACTCCGGCTGCTGGCGGGCCCGGGACCGGCGTGGGCCGAACCTCCAGCGCGGCCGGGGCGCTCCGCGCTACGGCTGAGCGATCTGGATCACCAGGTTCCCGTCCCGGTGGGCGGCGGGGCCGCCGACGCGGGAGACTGGCAGGCGTGAGCACTCCGATTCGCGCGTCGTCGATCCTGCCCGGCCGCCGGGAGGACATCGAGCTGCACACCGCCGATGGGCTGACGCTCGTCGGCGAGCTGGCCCGGCCACTGGACCGCGAACCGGCCGCCACGCTGGTCTGCCTGCATCCGCTGCCCACCCACGGCGGGATGATGGACAGCCACGTGTTCCGCAAGGCGGCCTGGCGGCTGCCCGCGCTGGCCGGCCTGGCCGTGCTCCGGTTCAACACCCGGGGCACCACCAGCGTCCGCGGCACCAGCGAGGGCGCGTTCGACGGCGCGGTCGGTGAGAAGTTCGACGTGGCCGCCGCGATCGAGTACGCCGAGTTCCACGAGCTGCCGAACATCTGGCTGGTCGGGTGGTCGTTCGGCACCGACCTGGCGCTGAAGTACGGCTGTGACCCGGCGGTGGCGGGCGCGATCCTGCTCTCCCCGCCGCTGCGCTTCTCCGCGCCGGAGGACCTGGCGGTCTGGACCGAGTCCGGCAAGCCGCTGACCGCCCTGGTCCCCGAGTTCGACGACTACCTGCGCCCGGAGGAGGCCCGGCAGCGTTTCGCCGCCGTGCCGCAGGCCGAGGTGGTGGGCGTGGACGGCGCCAAGCACCTCTGGGTCGGCGACGCGGAGAAGGTGCTGGACGAGATCGTCCGGCGCGTCGCCCCCGGCGTGCCGCTGCCGCTGCCGACCACCTGGGACGGCCCGATGGAGACCGGTGACGTCAGCGCGTACGCCGACCGTACGGTCGCCGCGTTCGCCGACACCCCGGTGCCCGGTCCGGCTCAGCGACGCGCCGAGTAACGGGTCAGCGCGCGTCCTGGCGGGGCAGCACCACCTCGCGCAGGATCAACTGCAACGCGGCGACGGTGGGGATCGCGATGAGCGCGCCCACCACGCCCAGCAGCGCCGCCCCGAGCAGCGCGGCGAGCAACGCGGCCACCTCGTTCACCGACACCGCCCGGCGCATGATCTTCGGATAGATCAGGTAGTTCTCGACCTGCTGGTAGAGCACGAAGAACACCAGGCAGGCGATGCCCACCGGCAGGTCCGTGGCGAGCCCGACGAGCGTCACCACCACCGCGCCCAGCGTCGCGCCGATCTGCGGGATCAGGTCGGTCACCGCGACCACCACAGCCAGCGCGAACGGGTACGGCAGGCCGACCACCAACGCGAACACGTACGTGGTCAGCCCGGCCAGCACCGCGATGGCGAGCGCGCCGACCATGTACGCGCCGACCCGGGTCAGGATCTCGTCGCCGATCAGCCGGACCCGCTCCCGGCGCGAGCGCGGCGCCAGCGCGTACCCGAGTTCGCGCAGCTTGTCGAAGTACGCCAGGAAGTAGATCGTCAGCACCAGCACGGTGAGCAGGCGGAAGATCGTCCCGAAGACCAGTTGTGCCCCGCCGAGCACACCGCCGAGCGCCCGCCCGATCGTGTCCGCGTTCGCCGCCGCCTGGACCCGCTCCATCACGTCGTACCGGATCACCAGGTCGTTGACTGTGGGGTTGCGGCGCAGCTCCTCGACATAGCCGGGTAGCTGCTGGACGAACTGGCCGGACTGGGTCACCACCGGCGGCACCAGCGCGAGCAGGCCGGCGACGATCAGCAACAGCAGGGTGAGCGTCACCACCGCCACCGCCAGGCCGCGCGGCAGACCCCACTTGCGCAGCCGGACCACCGCCGGGTGCAGGCCGACCGCGAGGAACAGCGCGATCACCACGAGCACCAGGATGCCGGCGGCATTGCGTATGCCCAGGAACAGCGCGTACGCCAGCAGCACGCCGAGCGCGCCGGTGAAGCCGATCAGGAAGGCGCTGCGCCGCAGCGGCCGCCCCGGCACACCGAAGCGCCCGCTCGGCTCGAACTCACCCGGCTCGACGTCGGCGGGTCGCTCGCTGCTCGTGTCGATGCCGGTTCGCGGGTTTCTCGCGGTGCCCGTGGTGTCGCTCGCGGCGGTGCGCGTGGTCTCGCCCGCGGACTCCACCGGGCCGGCGGTGTGCACGTCCGGGGTCTTGTCCTCGTGGGCGGCGGAGCCCTCCTGCGACACCCGTGCCTCCCGGCTCTCCCCACTGCCCGGCGGGCCCCGCCGGTGACGTCCCCGGCCGACGCGCGACCCTCTGCCCGCAGGGTAGTCGCCGCCGCCCCGCCCCGGCCATCCCACCACCGCTGCCCGCAATGCTTGCCGGGTCGGCCGCCGGGCGGCTCGGGGAGGTGGTGCGGTCCGGGCGGGCCGGATGCCGCCGCTTCGGCCGAAGCGGCGGCATCCGAGGCGGTGTGGATCAGTCCTTGTCGACGGTGACGGCGCTGGGCTTGGCGCTGCGCTCGTCGGTGGTCGGCTTGGTGGGGCGTTTGCCGTTCTCGCCGGTGCTGGTGATCTTCGTCGGGGTGGCGCCCCGGCCACCCTCGCCCGGTACGGCGGCGACCGTCGGCTCCCCGTCGACGCCCGCGCCGGCGGGGGAGTCCATGGTGGTCACCGGCTCGCCGACCGGCTTGGCCCTGCCCGCCTCGGCCGGTTCGCCGTCGGCCCGGCCCTCGCCCTTGGCCGGCCCGGCGCCCTTGGGAGCAGCCTTCGTGGCCACCGGCGCACCGCCGCCGACCACGGTGCCGGCCCCAGCCGGGGTGCCGCTGCCCTCCGGCTCGCCGTCGCCGGTCGAGCGGCCGGCGGACGCGGTTGCAGCGAGCTCGTCCGGGTCGACCGGGGTGGCCGCGATCCCTGCCGCGTCGGCGTCGTGCCGCAGGCCTGTGAGCTGCCGTTGCAGGTCGTCGGACTCCTGCCGCGACCTCCAGGTCTCGGTACGCAGGTCGGCCAGCTCCTGCTGGGCCTTGGCGATCTCCAGCATCACCGAGGCGAGCTGCTGCCGCCCGGCGGCCACCTCCTGCTGGGTCGAGGCCAGGTGCTGCTGTGTGGTGGCGAGGTGCTGCTGGGTCGTGGCCGCGTACTCCTCGAACTGGCGGCGTGAGGCCGCGACGTGCTCGTCGGCCTTGCGGCGCTGCGCGGTGGCGTCCGCCTCGGCGCGGCGCAGCAGCTCGGCGGTCTCCAGCTCGGCCTGCTGCCGCATGCTCAGCGCGTCGGCCTCGGCGGCCTGCCGGACGTCGGCGGCGGTGCGCTCGACCTCCTCGCGCCGGGCGGTGTACGCCTGCTCCAGCTCCTCCTGCCGCTTCGCGTGCTCCTTGTCCAGCTCGTCGCGGCGCTTGGCGAACTCCTGCTCGGCGGCGGCCCGGCGCTGGGCCAGCTCCTTCTCCGCGCTGTCCCGCCGCTCGGTGACCTCCTTCTCCACCCCGGCCCGCCACGCGCCCAGTTCCTGCTGGGTCTGAGCGCGGGACTGCTGCACGTACGCCTCGGTCTCGGTGCGCATGCGCTGCACGTACGCTTCGACCTCGGCGCGGTTGCGCTTGCCAGCCTCGGTGGCCTCGGTGGTGAGCCGGCTGGCCTCGGCGCGGGCCCGGCCCCGGGTGGCCTTGGCGGCCTCCTCCGCGTCGTCCACGATCTTCTTGGCCTCGGCCAGCGCCTTGGCGTGCGTGGCCCGGCCGGCCCCGGCGGCGGCGTCGGTGAGCCGCTTGGCCTCCTGCTGGCCCTTGGCGTGCACCTCCTTGGCCGCCTCGCGGAGCTGGTTCGCCTCCTGCTGGGCCTTGGCCAGCACCTCCTTGGCCGCCTCGCGCAGCCGGGCGGCCTCCTGCTGGGCCCGGGAGTGGATCTCCTTGGCGGTGTCGCGGAGCTGGGTGGCCTCCTGCTGGGCCTTCGCCAGCGCGTCCTGGGCGGTGCGGCGCAGCTTCTCGGCCTCGTCCTGGGCGGCCGTACGCAGCTTCACCGACTCGTCCTGCGCGGCCTTGCGCAGCGTCGCCGCCTCGTCCTTGGCGGTCTTGAGCGTGGCCTCGGCCTCGGCCTTTCGGGCAGCGGTGTGCCGCTCCTCCTCGGCGCGGCGGGCGGCCAGCGCGATCTCGAAGTCCTTGAGCGCCTGGGCGGCCTGCTCCCGCGCCTCCTCGACGATGTGCTCGGCGGCGGCGCGGCGGGCCTCGATCTCCTCGTTGGCGGCGCTCAGGATCTCGTCGGCCTGCTCCTCCGCCATCGTGAGGATCTGCTCGACGCGGGGGCCCAGGTGCCGGAACGAGGCCCGGTCCACCACCCCCACCTGCTTGCGTACCTGGGCCAGGTCGCGCTGGAGCACCTCGACCTGGCCGGCCAGCTTGTGGATCTGGGTGTACGCCTGTTCCCGCTCGGTGGTCAACGCCGCGATCTCGTGCTCCGCGCGAGCGACGTAGCGGTCGACCTGCCGTTTCTCGTACCCCCGAAGGGCGGACTCGAAGCTGGGCTCCGTCGTCACGTCCCCGCCGAGCGCGAACAGTTCCTCGCCGTGCGACATGCCCCCATCCTCACACGCAACCGGCTCTGCTGGGGCGATACGGACGCCCCTTCTGGGAGCTACTTCACCCTCCTGGCGAAACGGTCCGCACAAGCATGACGGCGCGGGGTGACACCGGTCACCCGGGTCACCCCGCGCCGTGGCTCATGCCCCCGACAGCGGGTGTTCGATCAGCCGGCCGACTCGGCTGTCACCTTCTGTCCGGAGGCGTCGGCGGCCTTCGGCGTCTCGGTCTTGCCGCCGGCCGGCACGCCCGGCACGATGCCGGCCAGGCCGGAGAGCATCTGCCCGAGCTGCGAGGTGACGGCGTCCTTCTGCCGGGTGAGGTCGTCGACCTCGCGGCGGGCCGCCTGCGTGGTCAGCTCGGCCTCGGTGCGGGCCTCGTTGAGCACCCGCTGCGCCTCGGCGCGCGCCTCGTTGAGCGTCTTGTCGGCGAGCGCCTTGGCCTTGTCCACGGTCTCGTTGGCGGTGCGCTCGGACTCGACACGCCGGGCCTCGGCCCGCTGCTCGATCTCCTTGGCCCGCTCCTGCGCGGCACGGGCCCGCTGCTCGGCCTCGCTCACCAGCTTCTGGGTCTGCGCGACCTGGGTGGCGTGCCGCTCCGACTCCTCGCGCTCGGCCTTCTCGCGCCGCTCGGCGAGCTGGAGCTCCAGGGCCTGGAGGTCCTTGTCGCGCTTGTCGCGCGCGTCGGTGAGCAGCTTGGTCGCCTCGGCCCGCTTCTCCTCGGCCTCGCGGCCGGCCTTGGCCCGCTGCTGGGTGATCTCGCGCTCGGCGGTGGCACGCAGCGTGGCGACCTCGCGCTCGACCGTCGACTTCAGCTCGGCCACCTCGTGCGCGGTGACCGTACGGAGCTGCTTGGTCTCCCGGTCGGCGTCGGCGCGCAGCGTGTCCGCCTCGCGGCGGGCCTGCACGCGGACCTCGGCGGCCTCCCGCTCGGCTGCGGTACGGACGCTGCCGGCCTCGCGCTCGGCGGTGGCCTTCATGGCGGCGGCCTCGGCGCGCGCCTTGTCGGTGATCTCACGCGCCTCGAGGCGGGCGGCGGAGAGAATGCCCTCCGACTCGCGCTTGGCCTCGTTGCGGTGGTCGTTGGCCTGCTCCTCGGCCAGCCGCAGGATCTGCTCGACGCGAGTGCCCAGGCCGGACAGGGTCGGCCGGCTGTTCTCCTCGAGCTGCTTGTTGGTCTCGGTGAGCTTCTGCTCCAGCGCGCTCTGGCGCTGCTCGGCCTGCCGCAGGCGGCGCTGCGCGTCGTTCATCCGCTGTTCGGCCTCGGCGCGGGCCTGCTCGGACTGGCTCAGGGCGGCGGCGAGGCGGCCGATGAAGTCGTCGACCTGGTTGGTGTTGTAGCCACGCAGGCCAACGGTGAAATCGGGCTGTGAGTTCGCGTTATCGAAGAACGCAAGAGGGGAGGACTGCTGCTGGGGCATTGGGACATACTCGCAGACCCCCCAGGGTGGTTCGCAAGAGCGGTCGGCACCTTTCGCGTCCTGTTTACATGGTCAACTCCCACGGCAGGTGAGACCGGACCAACTGGCGATCTTGCCAGCTCCCGGGCGGGTGGGGCGGGTCGGGCGTCCGCGGGGAAGACGGCGCGAAAAGGGCCGCGGGTGGGTACCCGCGGCCCTTTGTGCGTACGCCGGTCGAATGGCGCCCGGATCGGCCGGAAAGGCAATCCGGGGCGACCGTACGGTCAGTGACCGCGGAACCGGTTGATGGCGCTTTCGTGGCGCGAACGCATCTCGGTGTCGCGGACGCCGAGCCCGTCGGCGGGGGCGAGGCACCGGACGCCGACCTTGCCCTGGTGCGCGTTGCGGTGCACCTCGTACGCGGCCTGGCCGGTCTGCTCCAGCGCGTAGGTCTTGGACACGGTCGGGTGCACCTTGCCGAGCGCGACCAGCCGGTTGGCCTGCCACGCCTCGTGGTAGTTGGCGAAGTGGCTGCCGACGATGCGCTTGAGGTGCATCCACAGGTAGCGGTTGTCGTACTGGTGCATGTAGCCGCTGGTCGAGGCGCAGGTGACGATCGTGCCGCCCTTCTTGGCGACGTAGACGCTGGCGCCGAACGTCTCCCGGCCCGGGTGCTCGAAGACGATGTCCGGGTCCTCGCCGCCGGTCAGCTCGCGGATGCGCTCACCGAAGCGACGCCACTCGTCCTGGTCCTGGGTGTGCTCGTCCTTCCAGAACTTGAACCCTTCGGCGGTGCGGTCGATGACCAGCTCGGCGCCCATCTTGCGGCACAGCTCGGCCTTCTCCGGCGAGGAGACCACGCAGACCGGGATCGCGCCGCCGTTGAGGGCCATCTGGGTGGCGTAGCCGCCGAGGCCGCCGGAGGCGCCCCAGATCAGCACGACGTCGCCCTGCTTCATGTTCGCGCCGTGGTGCGAGACGAGCTGCCGGTACGCGGTGGAGTTGACCAGCCCCGGGCTGGCCGCCTCCTCCCAGCTCAGGTGGCGCGGCTTCGGCATCAGCTGGTTGGCCTTGACGATCGCCAGCTCGGCGAGGCCGCCGAAGTTGGTCTCGAAGCCCCAGATCCGCTGCTGCGGGTCGAGCATCGTGTCGTCGTGGCCGGCGGAGTCCTCCAGCTCGACCGACAGGCAGTGCGCGACCACCTCGTCGCCGGCCTTCCACTTGGTCACGCCCGGCCCGGTACGCAGCACCACGCCCGCGGCGTCCGAGCCGACGACGTGGTACGGCAGGTCGTGACGGCGGGTCAGCTCGGAGAGCCGGCCGTAGCGCTGGAGGAACTTGAAGGTGGGCAGCGGCTCGAAGATGCTCGTCCACACCGTGTTGTAGTTGATCGCGCTGGCCATCACCGCGACCAGCGCCTCGCCCGGGCCCAGCTCCGGGACCGGCACCTCCTGCACGTGCAGGGCCTTGCGCGGGTCCTTGTCGCGGGTGGCCATGCCCTCGAACATGCGGGTGTCCTCGGCGCGCACCACCACGCCCCGGTAGCTCTCCGGCACGGGCAGGCCGGCGAGGCCGGCGAGCTCCCGCTCCGGCTGCGACGAACCCTCCGCCGCCATGATCGCTTCGAGGATGTCCTGCACGGTGACCTCCCGTTAATCCGCACCCGCACAACGCGGGCAGGGGTGCTGCCATCGTCGGCGCCGGTGCGACGGGACCGCCATGTCGGCAATCGACACAGTCCGGCACCGGTCGCGCTCCTGTTCGGCGGACGTTACTGAACGGTAGCTAAAGCGGGAAGGTCTCTGTGAAAAACTGCATCCACCGATGCGTGGAGGTGTCCGTGGGAACGCGCAAGCGCGCACACCCGCGCGCGTTCGGATTCCGGGAGGGGGCCGCGGCCGGCCCCCTCCGCGCGTCAGGCGGGCTGGACCAGCTCGATCAGCACGCCGCCGGCGTCCTTCGGGTGCACGAAGTTGACCCGGGAGTTCGAGGTGCCGCGCCGGGGCGCGTCGTAGAGCAGCCGTACGCCGCGCTCGCGCAGCGCCGCGCACGCCACGTCGATGTCCGCCACCGTGTACGCGACCTGCTGGATGCCCGGCCCGCGCTTGTCCAGGAACTTGCCGATCGTGGTGTCCGGGGAGAGCGGGGCGAGCAGTTGCACCATGCCGCCGGAGGCGTCCGGCCCGACCGCGAGCATCGCCTCGCGTACGCCCTGCTCGTCGTTGGTCTCGGTGTGCACGCAGCGCATCCCGAACGTGCGCTGGTAGAAGTCGATCGCGGCGTCCAGGTCGGCCACGGCGACCCCGACGTGGTCGATGCGGCGCAGGCCGATGTCTGTGACAAACTCGGCAGCGGGCTCGACGGGGGAGTTCTCAGCCATGACGCTAGTCTGACCGAACAATCGTTAAGGCGTACAGGTCGGCACCCCCTCGGAGGCAGGCAATGGCTTCGGTGATCGTCAGCGGCGCGCGGACCCCCATGGGGCGCCTGCTGGGCAACCTCAAGGACCTCCCCGCGACCAAGCTCGGTGGCATCGCGATCAAGGCGGCCCTGGAGCGCGCCGGCGTCGCGCCCGAGCAGGTCCAGTACGTGATCATGGGCCAGGTGCTCCAGGCCGGCGCCGGGCAGATCCCGGCCCGGCAGGCGGCCGTCGAGGCCGGCATCCCGATGTCCACCCCGGCGCTGACCATCAACAAGGTCTGCCTCTCCGGGCTGGACGCGATCGCGCTCGCCGACCAGCTCATCCGGGCCGGTGAGTTCGACGTCGTGGTGGCCGGTGGCATGGAGTCCATGACGAACGCCCCGCACCTGCTGCTCGGGCAGCGCTCCGGCTACAAGTACGGCGACGTGACGGTCAAGGACCACATGGCCCTCGACGGCCTCACCGACGCCTGGGACTGCTGCTCGATGGGCGAGTCCACCGAGCGCCACGGCGCGAAGCACGGCATCACCCGCGAGGAGCAGGACGCGTTCTCCGCGGCCAGCCACCAGCGTGCCGCCGCCGCGCAGAAGAACGGCCACTTCGGCGACGAGATCACCCCGGTGGTCATCCCGCAGCGCAAGGGCGACCCGCTGGTGATCAGCGAGGACGAGGGCATCCGCCCGGACACCACCGCCGAGTCGCTGGGCCGGCTGCGACCCGCCTTCACCAAGGACGGCACCATCACCGCCGGCAGCGCCTCGCCGATCTCCGACGGCGCCGCCGCCGTGGTCGTGATGAGCAAGGCCAAGGCCAAGGAGCTGGGTCTGACCTGGCTGGCCGAGATCGGCGCGCACGGCAACGTGGCCGGCCCGGACAACTCCCTGCACTCGCAGCCGTCCAACGCGATCAACCACGCCCTGAAGAAGGGCGGCCTGAGCATCGAGGACCTCGACCTCATCGAGATCAACGAGGCGTTCGCTGCGGTGGGCATCCAGTCCACCCGTGACCTCGGCATCAGCCCCGACAAGGTCAACGTCAACGGCGGCGCGATCGCGCTCGGCCACCCGATCGGCATGTCCGGCGCCCGCCTCGTACTCACGCTCGCGATGGAGCTGAAGCGGCGCGGCGGCGGCACCGGCGCGGCGGCGCTCTGCGGCGGTGGCGGGCAGGGCGACGCGCTGATCATCCACGTGCCGAACGGCGCCGAGAGCTGATTGCTGATACCTGTGAACGATGCACAGAACGCCCCGGCGGCGGCCACCGGCCCGGTGCGCCGCAGCCGGGACGTACCCATGCTGGTGGAACGGGCCCGCGCGGGTGACCCCCGCGCGGTGGCCCGCCTGATCACCCTGGTCGAGTCCGGCGACGAGGTGCTGCCGCAGGTGGCGGCGGCGCTCGCGCCGTACGCCGGGCAGGCCCAGGTGGTCGGCCTGACCGGCTCGCCCGGCGTGGGCAAGTCGACCACCACGAACGAGCTGGTACGGGCGCTGCGGGCGCGCGGGCACCGGGTGGGCGTGCTGGCGATCGACCCGTCCAGCCCGTTCACCGGCGGCGCGATCCTCGGCGACCGGGTCCGGATGCAGGACCACGCGACCGACCCGGGCGTCTACATCCGCTCGATGTCCAGCCGGGGCCACCTGGGCGGGCTCTCCGCGGCCACGCCGCAGGCGGTGCGCGTGCTGGAGGGCGCGGGCTGCGACGTGGTGCTCGTCGAGACGGTCGGCGTCGGGCAGGCCGAGGTGGAGGTGGCCTCGCTGGCCGACACCACGCTCGTGCTGCTCGCGCCGGGCATGGGTGACGCGATCCAGGCGGTCAAGGCCGGCATCCTGGAGATCGCCGACGTGTTCGTGGTCAACAAGGCCGACCGGGACGGCGCGGACGCGACGGTCCGCGACATCCAGGGCATGATCGCGCTCGGCGAGCGCGGTCCGGGGGAGTGGCGCCCGCAGGTGGTGCGGTCGATCGCCGCCCGCGCCGAGGGCATCGACGACATCGCCGCCGCGATCGACAAGCACCGCGACTGGCTGGAGCGCCACGGCGAGCTGCGCCGCCGCCGGGAGGCGCGGGCCGCCGCCGAGATCGAGGCCATCGCGCTGGGCGTGCTGCGTGCCCGGATCGGCTCACTGCGCGACGGTACGCAGCTGCCGACGCTCGCCGCGAAGGTGGCCGAGGGCGCCATCGACCCGTACGCGGCGGCCGACGAGCTGCTGGCCCAGCTCGGTTCCTGAAGGCGCGGCCGCCGGGTTCGGCCGGCCCGCCTCCGGGCTCAGAGTTCCGCGTCGGTGAGCGGGTTGGCGGCTCCGGGCCGGCTGACCGGAGCCGCCAGCATGCCGGCGATGGCGTCGGCGAGGAAGTCGCCGACGTCCAGCCAGCGCGGGTCCTGCCTCTCCTGCTCGGCCCGGGCCTCGACCTCGGCGGTGGCGGTCATGACGATGCGGGCGATCAGCGCCGACCGGCCGGCCACCACTCCCCGGTCGAGGTGCGCCAGGCGCGACGCCAGCGACGCGCGGGCCGGCAGGTCGACGAAGGCCGACTCGAACGCCTCGCGCATCAGCACCCGCAGCGTCGGGTCGTGCAGGGCCTGGGCGAGGAAGCGGGCCCGCCAGCTCGGCCGGGGCAGGCTCGCGAGCACCGCCATGGACGGCTGTACGAGACTGCGCACGTCGCCGAGGACCGAGTCGGGCTGCTCGGGCATCGCCCGGCGGGGTTCGGCGAGGGCGTCCATGTGCCGGGTGACCAGTGCCCGGAGCAGGCCCTCCCGGCCGCCGAAGTAGTAGCGCACCGCCGAGTGGTTGGTGTTGCCGGCCACCTCGGCCACCCGGCGGTCGGAGACCTGGGCGATCCCCTCCTCGGCGAACAGGCGTTCGGCCGCGTCGAGCAGCGCGCCGCGGGCTGCCTCCGACCGTGCCATGACCGCACCCCTCCTCGTGGACCGCGCGACTGTGGCGCAGGCCAAACCTAGTCGTTTCGTGGTCCGGCGCCGGCGTCACCTACACTATGTAAGTCAGTTGACTTACATTCTGGCCCGACGCGGCCGCGAACCCAGTCCGGAGCATGCCTGTGCCGTCCACCACCGACCCGGCGACCGCCGAGCCGAACGCCGCCGACCGCAAGGAACGGATCATCCGCTCGGTCGCCCTCTTCGTCATGCCGTTCCTCATGGTCACGATGATGTTCGCGACCTACGTGGCGACGATGCACTCCCCACACCCCCGGCAGATGCCGGTGGCGGTGGTCGGCAGCGGCGCCCAGGCGCAGGGCGTCGTCGACGCGCTCAACGCCACCCCCGGCGAGCCGGTCGAGGCCCGGCTGGTGACGTCCCGGGACGCCGCGGTCGAGCTGCTGCGGGACCGGGAGATCAGCGGCGCGCTGCAACTCCCGGCCGCCGGGTCGGACCAGGCGACGATCTTCACGGCCTCGGCGGCCGGGGCCTCCGGCGCCGCCACCGCCCAGCAGCTTCTCGCCCCGGTCGCGGTGCAGCAGCAGTGGGCGTCAACGGTCGAGGAGGTCGCGGCGCTGCCCGACGAGGACCGGGCCGGCATCGCCGTGCTGTTCGCCGCGATGGGCATGATGCTCGCCGGGTACGTGCCGCTGAGCCTGCTCCTGATGGCCACCCCCCACCTGCTGCGCCTGCGGCGGTTCGTCCCGCTGGTCGCCGGCTGGTCCGCGCTGACCAGCACGATCGTCTGGCTGATCCTCGGCCCGGTCGTCGGCGCGGTGGACGGCCACTACCTCACGTTCCTCGGCGTCGGCATGCTCGCCACCGCCGCCGTCGGTCTCGCCCAGCTTCTGTTCACCAAGCTGATGGGGCCGCTGGCGGTCCTGCTCGGGATGCTGCTCTTCGTCGTGTTCGGCATGCCCGCGTCGAACCTGGCGCTGCCGGTCCACACGATGCCCGGGTTCTTCCAGTTCCTGCACGGCGTACTGCCCCTGCCGGCGGCCGGCGAGGCGCTGCGGTCGGCGCTCTACTTCGACGGCCGGGGCATCGGCGTCCACCTGCTGACGCTCGCCGCGTGGATCGTCGCCGCCGTGGCGCTCTGCCTGCTCAAGGAGCGCGGTGGGGCACCCATCCCGCAGGCGCCGCAGGTCGACGGCCCGGACACGCCGCTGCCCGCGCTGGCCGGCGGGCCGCCGCGGTCCAAGCGATTCCGGTACGCGACGGTGGCGGCGTTCCCGCTGAGCATCCTTGTCGTCGTGGTGGGCCTGATGAGCTTCTCCATGCACAAGCCGGAGCCCCACGACATCCCGGTCGCGGTGGTCGCCGCCGTCCCGGAGCAGGCCGAGCGGGCCGCCGCCGGGCTGCGGGCGGGCCTGAACGGCGTCGTCGACATCTCCGTGGCCGCGTCGGTGGACGAGGCCCGCGAGCGCATCCTCGCGCGTGACCTGGTCGCCGCGTACGTGCTGCCGTCCACGCCCGGTGGCGAGGCCACGCTGTACTCGTCCTCGGCCGCCGGGTCCAGCCAGCACACCATGGTCCAGACCATGTTCCAGCAGGTCGCGGCCGGGCAGCAGATGCCACTGGCGGCCACCGACGTGTCGCCGCTGAGCGAGACCGACACGATGGGCAGCAACAGCCTGTACGTCGGCATGTCCTGGATCATGTCCGGCTTCCTGATGCTCGCGGTGCTCCGGGGCGGGGCGCCGCACATCCGGCGGCTGCGGCAGTTCCTGCCGATCCTCGGTGGCTGGGCGATCGGTATGTCCGCCTGGCTGTGGTTGCTGTTCGACGTGATCATCGGCGCGGTCAACGGGCACGCCCTGGAGATGATCGGCTTCGGCGCGCTCACCATCTTCGCCGTGTCGCTGGTGACCGCCGTGTTCACCCGTACCTTCGGCCTCGCCGCGATCATCCCGATGATGGTGGTCCTGATGATGGCCGGCGTGCCCGCGTCCGGCGGCGGCCTGTCGGTCTACATGGTGCCGGAGTTCTTCCGGACGCTCCAGGGCGTCCTGCCGCTGCCCGCAGCGGTGGACACGGCCCGGTCGCTCGTCTACTTCGGCGGGGTCGGCGTCGGACGGAACCTGGCCGTCGTGGCGGTCTGGGCGGCGGTCGGCCTGCTGCTCAACCTCGGTGTCGACCGCTGGCTCCGGCGTCGCGAGCAGGCAGCGGGCGGCGCCGGGCCGCACCCGGTGCCGGGCACCTCCGGCGGGCTGGACGGGATCGGCGAGCCGGCGCCGGCCGGGGCACGCTGAACCGGGCGGCCGTCCACTGCGGACCGCCTCCGCCTAGTACGCTCGCACCGCCCACGCCGTCGGCGCGGGGCGGTGCGACGGGTGGGAGAGCATGGCTGACGAGGCGACCCAGGAACTTCAGGTGACGCCGGACGCGGTGGCGGGCGGGACCACGCACGTCTCCGACGAGGTGGTGGAGAAGATCGCGGTGGCCGCCGCCCGAGGGGTGCCCGGCGTGGCCGAGCTGGGCGGTGACGTGGCCCGGTTCTTCAACGCGGTGCTCGACCGGGTCGGGCTCGACCAGGTCGGCGACGCCCGGCGGGGCTGCACTGCCCACGTCACCGACGGCGCGGCCGTGATCAACCTGGTCCTCGTGATCGAGGCGGGCCACCCGGTTCCGCAGGTGACCGACGAGGTGCGGATCGCTGTCGCGTCCGCCGTCGAGGCGTACGGCCTGCGGGTCGACGAGATCAACATCAAGGTCGACGACGTGGCGATGGGTACGCCCACCGCCTGACGCGCGCCGCCCGGCTCAGTCGTGCGCCGGGCGGGTCAGCTCCACCTCGTCGCCCGGCAGCAACTCCACGTCGCCCTCCGGGCCGTGGATCTCGAGCACCGGCACGCCCTCGTCCAGCAGCATGTTCCGGCGCTCGGCGCCGGTAGGCATCCGCGCGACGACCGATCCGCCGGGTGCGAGTTCGACCTGCCTGCGTTGCGGCGTCTCACGGACGACGGTGCCGTGGCCGCGCCTCGTGCTGACCAGGCCCTCCGATCGCAGCAGCGAGATCGCCATGCGAACGGCGTCGCGGCCGATGCCGTATTCCTGCGAGAGGCGTGCCTCGCTGGCGAGGGTCGATCCGGCCGGCATCTCTCCTGACTCGATCCGTTCGCGCAGCAGGTCGGCAAGCTGCACATAGACCGGCGTGTGCGAGCGCGGATCGATGGCCATGTCTTCAGCCTTGTGCCCTCGTGGGTATCTGAGCTTCTGGCCGTATGGCCTTGTGGCCACATGTCATTCAATGTAGTTTCCTTCTCACGGTACGTGTCGCGTATGCGGGAGACGGACCGATCGGTCTGCCCCGGTGCCGTACCGCGAAGTGACGCTGCGGTGGCGGGGCGGGCGGGTCCGCCCGCGCGCGGCGGGCGGGTGGTCCCGCCCTTCCAGTCCCTTCGACCACGAGAGGCAGGCGTTCGTGCGGTGGAACATCCGGTGGCCCGGTCGGCGCGCGCGAGCCGGTCGCGGCACCACCCAGCCGGGCTGCTACCGGGCGGCCAACTACACGCCGTTGCGCCCCTGGCGGGTGCGGGAACGGCGGTTCCGGACGACCCGGCTGGGCCGGTGCGGGCTCGACCCGGCCGAGGTGCACGAGTTCCTCGACCGGGTGGCGCTCGACCTGGCCGACGTCTACCGGGCGCTCGGCGTCAGCCGGGAGGAGGCCGCGCGGGTCCGGGACGCGCTGCGGCGCTGGCAGTCCGAGCAGGCGCAGAAGCGGATGAACGCGGGAGCGTACCGTCGATGAGTCCCCGCGAGCGGTTCGTCATCCACCTGCCGGTCGTCGCCGGTGACCTGGCCGGCGCCGTACGCCTGGCCCGGGTCGTCGCCCGCTGGTCGGGTGTGCTCGCCCAGGCCGACCCGGGCGAGACCACCGTCTCGGCCGAGGACGAGCAGGGCGTACGCCATCGGGTCTTCTGTGATCTGCGGATGGGCGACGGCCGGCGCTGCCTGCTGCGGGCCGACCACGACGGCCCGTGCGCCCGCCGCCTCCTCCGGTGACCCGCCGCCCGGCCTGCGCACTCGTCCTGGCGGGCGGGGGCTGACCACCGGACGGGTCGATGCACCGTACCGTTGTTCCCAGCGGCGCGAGGCCGCCGTGCGTCGGGAGGTTCGCCATGCCGAAGGCTGTCTCGTTCGCTCCAGTGCGAACCGTGAGGGCGTACGAGGGGATCGTCCGGCAGGTCGAGGAGCGGATCGCCGCCGGGGATCTGCGGCCGGGGGACCGCCTGCCGAGCGAGCGCGAGCTGACCACGCAGTTCGACGTCAGCAGGTCCACTGTGCGTGAGGCGCTGCGCGTGCTGGAGAGCAGCGGCCTGATCCGTTCCCGCCCCGGTGACCCGCTCGGGCCGCAGGTGATCGCCTCGACCGCCTCGGCGATGCGCAAGCTGTTCGCCCGGGTCGTGGACAGCCGGCGGCTCGGCGTGGCGGAGCTGCTCCAGTTCCGGATGATCATCGAGTCGGCGGCCGGATCGGTCGCCGCCCGGCTGGCGTCACCGTCCGAGTTGGACGAGCTGGAGGCGGCGCTGGCCGGCATGCGGGACGCGGTGGCCGACGGCTACGAGGCGTTCAGCACGGCGGACGTCCGCTTCCACGAACACGTCGCGCGGCTCTCGGGCAACGAGTTGCTCGTGCTCTGCCTCGACGCGGTCCGGAGCATGGTGCTGGACCTGATCGCCACCAAGCTGGCGCAGGCCCCGGACCCGCAGGCCCTGATGGAGCGCACGCTGGCCCACCACCGGCGGGTCATCGACGCGATGCGGGCGGGTGAGGCCGACGAGGTGGCCCGGTTGACCCGTCAGGAGCTGCACCACTACTACGCCGAGTACGTGCCGGAGGCGCGTCGCTCGATGGTGGACATATTGCTCTGATACCACCTGATGTGGCCTGACCTGGGATTACCCGAGTTGGCCATTGGCTGGGCCAGGTCTTCCCTTCAACTGGTCTGACCAGTAGCCTCCCCCACATCGCTCGTCGTGTACCACGGGGGACCACCAGTTGACCAATGCATCGACCGCCCCTAATCGGGGTGGCGGTCGCACCGCTTCACATGGGAGAAGCTGCATGAAGTCGTCCAGATTCGCCGCACTCGCAGCGGCAGCGCTGGTCTGTCCGGGACTCGTGCTCGTCGCGTCGCCCGCGTCGGCCGATCCCGCCGCCGGCGCCCCGGGTGCCCACAACGCCATCACCGACGTTCCCGGCATCCAGGTCGGTCAGGTCCAGTCCGACACCGCTCCGTACCTGACCGGCACCTCGGTCGTCTACATGCCGCAGATGTCCGTGGCGAGTGTGGACCAGCGTGGTGGCGCCCCCGCCACCAAGGAGACCGACCTGCTCAGCCCGCTCAACTCGAACCCGGGCGTCAACGCGATCCAGCTCGGCGGCAGCAGCATGTACGGGCTGTCGGCCACCAACGGCATCATCCGCTGGCTGGAGGACCGGGGCGAGGGCGTCGGCGTCGGCGCCGGTGGCGTGGCCCCGATCGTGCCGGCCGCGGACATCTTCGACCTCGGCCGCGGCGGTGACCCGAAGGCGCGTACCTCCGCCGAGTGGGGCTACCTCGCGGCACAGGCCACCTCGGACGGTCCGGTCCGCCAGGGCGGCGTCGGCGGCGGCACCGGCGCCCGCGGCGGCGGCCTGCGCGGCGGCGTCGGCACCGCCAGCGTCCACCTCGGCAACGGCATCTACGTCGGCGCGATGGTGATCGTCAACCCGGCGGGTTCGCCGGTCGACCCGGCCGACTGCACCCTGTACGGCGTCAAGTTCGGCATCGGCGACGAGTTCGCCGGGTACAAGGCGCCCAAGAAGAAGGAGTGCAACCCGCCGAGCACCGCCGCTCAGCAGCCGGCCAACACCACGATCGCCGTGGTCGCCACCAACGCTCCGCTGGAGAAGGCCGCCGCGCAGCGCATGTCCGGCAACGCGCACGACGGCATGGCCCGCGCGATCAGCCCGATCCACACCCTGGGCGACGGTGACACCGTGTTCGCCGTCTCCACCGGCAAGGGCGAGGCGCTGCAGATCAACGACCCGGCCGACACCCGTCAGCTGAACGCCATCTTCAACGCCGGCGCCAGCACCCTGGCCCGGGCCATCGCCAAGGCCGTCCTGTCGTCCGAGAGCATCGGCAACACCACCAGCTACTGTGACCGCTACCCCTCGGCCTGCAAGGGCATGAAGCAGCTCAAGCAGTGGCGTACGCAGGGCAACGCCCCGGACGTGACGCCGGAGACCTTCGCTCAGGCCACCCAGGCGCTGGCGCAGACGCCGGTCCCCGCGCCGGCCGGTGCCGACAAGGACAAGGGCAAGCCGAAGGCCGCTCCGGCGAGCAACACGAACGACGCCGCTCAGGAGTCGCAGAACGGCATGGTGCTCGCCTCCGGTGACACAGGCGGCCCCAGCGTCCCGACCGGCGTGACCACGGCTCTGCTGGCCGCGGGCATCCTCGGCATCGGCCTGCTGGGCATGCACCTCCGGGGTCGCCGACGGGCACCCTCCGCCCAGCTGAGCTGACACGCACGCTGTCCCACCCGGTGCCGCAACCGTAGGCGCCTGACGATCGAGGCGGGCTTCGTCCACACGGACGGGGCCCGCCTCGCGTCGTTCCCCGGCCCGCCCGCCCACCCGAATCCCGCGTCACGCCGTGGAGTGCGGCATCAACCGGCTCGAGCGCGACCGCGCCGTGGCCAGCCGCTTCGACAAGCTCGCCGTCCGGTACGAAGCCACCAGCCACTTCACCGCGATCCCCTGGTAGACGACTGCCGCGCCGGTCTCCTCTGGCAGCTGCCGCGTCAGCTCCCGGCCCTTCTCGTCCACGCCCGATACTGCTCGTCGATGGCGACCTGACCACCGCCGTACTCCCTGTGCATGTCCATCCACTCGGGCCACTCACGCAGCCCAATAGCGAGCTCTGCCGAGAGACTGGGCCCTTCCGGGCGAACCAGTCCCACGCCCGCACGGCCAGGACGGCGGATCACGTACCGGTGTCAGCTCCCGGGATCCTGCCCGGGCGGTCGATCTTGCGCTTTGTGCCCCGGCGAAAGGGAGAAATCCCCCGCGTCGAGGGCCGCAACTGCAAGATCGCGGGAGCGGGAGCGGGAATGGCAGAAGGACCTGGTGGGCCTCGGGGCCTACCAGGTCCTTCCGTGTGGGTGGAGCGGGTTACTTCTTCGACACCTTGGTGACGTCGAAGGACTGGGTCACCGAGTCCTTCGGGTAACCCTCGACGCCGTCGCGGATCACCGCGAGGTTCGGCAGCAGGAACAGCCAGTCGCTGGCGGCCTCCTGCGAGATGAGCTTCGCGGCCTCGGCGAACTTCTTGTCCCGGGTCGCCGCGTCCAGAGCCGTGTCGGCCTCCTGCATGAGCTGGGTGACGGCCGGGTTCTTGTAGCGGTGGTAGTAGCCCGGCTCGCCGTAGCGGACCAGGTCACGGGGCTCGACGTGGGCGATGATCGACAGGTCGTAGTTGGCCTTGCCGAACACCTTGTCGAGCCACTGCGGCATCTCGACGTTGTTCTGGGTCACCTTGATGCCGACCTCGTTCAGCTGCGAGGCGACGAACTGCGCCGACGCGCGGGCGTAACCCGGCGGCGGAACGTCCATGGTCAGGGTGAGCCCGTTCGCGTGGCCGGCCTCGGCCAGCAGCTGCTTGGCCTTGGCGGGGTCGTGCGGGAAGTCGCCGGTGCGGTCCTCGTACCACGGGTCGCTCGGCGGCACCATGCTGCCGATCTTCGTCCCGTACCCGGACCAGACGGTCTTGATGAGCGCGTCGTGGTCGATCGCGTGGCGGATGGCCTGGCGCACCCGGGCGTCGGCCAGCGGGCCCTTGCCGTTGTTCATCGCCAGGACGACCTCACCGGTCGTCTTGCCCTCGACCACCTCGAACTGCTTGTTGCCCTTGAACACCTCGAGCAGCTGCGGCGCCTGGATGTTCGCCACGATGTCCAGCTGACCGGAGAGCATCGCGTTGTTCAGCGCGTTGGCGTCGGTGATGTACCGGAAGACGGCGGAGGCGACCTTCGCCTTGTCGCCCCAGTAGCCGTCGTGGCGCGCCAGCGTGATGCTGTCGCCGCGGTTCCACTTGTCGAACTTGAACGGGCCGGTGCCGTTCGGCTTGGTCCCCAGGTCGGTGGCGTTCTCCTTGAGCACCACGCCGACGCGGCCGGCGACGTCGAACAGCCAGCTCTGGCTCGGCCGGGACAGCGTCACGTCAACGGTGGTGGCGTCCGGCGCCTCGACGGTCTTCACGACGGTCATCTGCGACTTGAACGGGTTCGTCGAGCCCTCCGCGGTCACCCGCTTGAAGCTCCACGCCACGTCCTGCGCGGTGAGCTTCTGACCGTCGTGGAAGGTGACGCCCTCACGGAGCTTGAACGAGTACTTGGTGCCGTCGTCGGACACCTTCCACTCGCTGGCCAGCAGCGGCTCCACCTCACCGGTGTCCGCGTTCTGGCGCACCAGGCCCTCGTACACGTTGTAGAGCAGGACCTGCGGGATCGCGGCGCCGGCCTCGGCGGTCAGGTCGAGGCTCACCGGCTCCAGGTAGGCGCCGAGGGTGACAGTGCCGTTGCCGGAGCCACCCCCGGTGGTGGTCTCCGAGTCGTCGCCATCGCTACTGCACGCGGTCAGAGCCAGCGCCGTGGCGAGAAGCACGGCGGGCAGCGTTATCTTCAGCCGATTCATTCGTGTGTCCCATCGCGAAGAACGCCAAGGGCGCTCGTAGCCTGTGAGCCGGGACACTAGGAGCGTGGTACCCGATGCAAAAGGGCCAGTTCAGCGGGGTGGGCAGGTACCAATCGCCGCTCGGGGAGCCTGCGGTGGCCCGGTTTCGGGCGGCCCGGCGGCCACCGGCGCGGGAATACGCCGTGACACCGCGACGAATGGCTCTCAGCAGGTGAGACGCGGTTTTCGGTGGGCGCGCCAGGTCCGGCCGTGAGGTCCCCGAACGTTGCCCGCGACGCCGTACGGGAGGTGGCCGTTCGGCGCTGTCCACGTCCCCGTACGCCCGACCCGGTCCCGGCGTGGCGCCAGGCGAAAAAGGTGGCGGCGGGGTCCACCCCCGCCGCCACCTCGATCAGCCGATGACGCGCTACGCCGGCAGCGCCTCCGCCTGGTACGCGCCCTCGGCGATGACGGCGGCGACCGCGTCGCCGAAGTCCTCGGTCGACATGCCCATCTCCGGCCCGCGCATGGCGCCCAGACGTGGCAGCACCGCCTTCACCCCGTCCTCCAGGCTGCGCGCCGCCTCCGGGTGGCCCAGGTGCTCCAGCATGAGCGCGGCGCTGAGGATCGAGCCGGCGGGATTGGCCCAGCCCCGGCCGGCGATGTCCGGCGCGGAGCCGTGCACCGGCTCGAACATGCTCGGCGCCGACCCGGTCGGGTTGAGGTTGCCGCTGGCGGCCAGGCCGAGCCCGCCCTGCACGGCCGCGCCCAGGTCGGTGATGATGTCGCCGAACAGGTTGTCGGTGACCACGACGTCGAACCGCTCCGGCTGCGTCACCAGGTAGAGGCACATCGCGTCGACGTGCACGTAGTCCGTCGCGACGTCGGGGTACTCCGCCGCGACCTCCTCGAAGGTCCGCTGCCACAGGTCACCGGCGAACGTGAGGATGTTCGCCTTGTGCACCAGGGTGAGGTGCCTGCGCCGCCCCATCGCCGCGCGGAAACCGTGCCGGATGAGACGCTCGACCCCCTTGCGGGTGTTCACCGACTCCTGGGTGGCGATCTCGTCCGGCCCGCCCCGGTGGATGAAGCCGCCGGCCCCGACGTAGGCGCCCTCGGTGTTCTCCCGCAGGATCAGCAGGTCGCACTGCTCGGGGCGGAGTCCCGCGATGGGCGAGGGCACGCCGGGCAGCAGCTTGACCGGCCGCAGGTTCACGTACTGGTCGAAAGCGGTCCGCAGGTGGATGACCAGGCCGCGTTCGAGCACGCCGGGTGGCACCGACGGGTCGCCGACGGCGCCGAAGAGAATGGCGTCCGCCTTGGCCAGTTCCTGTTCCACGTCCGGCGGCACGACCTGGCCGGTTATCCGCCAGTAGTCCGCGCCGAGTTCGTAGTCTTCCCACACCAGGTCGAGCCCGAACCGTCGGGCCGCGGCGTCACACGCCTTGACCGCCTGGGCGGTGACCTCCGGTCCGATGCCGTCGCCGGGCACCAGCGCGATTCGCTGGGCGCTCATTAGTCCACCCCTGTCCGCGTGCAGGAGACCGTCACCTGCCATCGCCCGGCCAAGCGTGGCGGGAACGGGCCGTCGGCAACAGGTCCAGGTCTCCGGCTAGGCTGGTACCAGCGGGACGCGGATGGCGTGTGCAAGGCGTGCGACGACGGGACGAGGCGAGACCCCCGCGGGAGTGGGAGGTCGAGGTGGCGGACTTCCTGCTGCCGGTCAACCCGCAGAGCGCGGTTCCGCTCTACGAGCAGATCATCACCGGGCTCGAGGACGCGATCCTCGCCGGGCAGTACGACGACGGCCCGCTGCCGAGCACGCGCCGCCTGGCCGAGTCGCTCGGCGTCTCCCGGAACACCGTGCTGACCGCGTACGACCGGCTCATGGAGCAGGGCCTCATCGTGACGGTCCCGCGGCGCGGTCTCTACGTCTCCTCCGACGCGGTGGTGCGGATGCGGGCCGCGCGGCGGACCGCCCGCTCGCCGATGCGGCCGATCGACTGGGAGTCGCGGCTGCCGGAACCGCCCCCCACGCCGGTGCACCGGGATCCGGCCTGGGCGCGGGCGCCGTTCCCGTTCGTGGTCGGCCAGCCCGACCCCAGCATGTTCCCGATCGGCGCGTGGGAACGGGCGCAGCGGGAGGCGCTGCGGCAGGACGGCCTGTCCCGGGTCATCGGGGACGCCGGCCAGGCCGACGACCCGGAGCTGGTGCGTCAGCTCTGCGAGCACGTGCTGCCCGCGCGTGGCATCTCCGCCCATCCGGACCAGGTGATGATCACGCTGGGCTCGACGCACGCGCTGCACCTGCTGGCGAGCGTCCTGGTCCGGCCCGGGACCGTCGTGCTGGTCGAGGACCCGGGCTATCCCGACGCGCGGACGATCATGCAGATGGCCGGTGCCGACGTGGTGCCCGGCCGGGTCGACGAGGACGGCCTCGTCGTCGAGGACCTGCCGGCGGACCTGCACGGCGCCCAACTGGTGTACGTCACGCCGAGCCACCAGTACCCCACCGGCGCGACGATGTCGGCGTCCCGGCGTGAGGAGCTGCTGCGCCGGGCCGGCGCGGCGGACGCGGTGGTGATCGAGGACGACTACGACCCGGAGATGACGTTCCGGGGGATGCCCGCGGTGGCGGTGCGGGCGCTGGACGACGAGGACCGCGTCGTCTACCTCGGCAGCTTCAGCAAGCTGCTGGCGCCCGGGCTGCGGCTCGGCTACGTGGTGGCGTCCCCGGCGCTGGTGGACGCCATGCGGGCCCGCTCCCGCTACGTGCTGCGGCACCCGCCCGGCCCGATGCAACGCGCCCTGGCGCAGATGATCGCCAGCCGGGACCTGGCCCGCCACGTGCGCCGCGTGCGCGCCCACTACCAGGGCCTGTACGAGGAGATGGTGCGGGCGGTCGAGCGGCACGTGCGCTGGGGACCGCAGCCGGTGCCGCGCGGCGGGCTGGCCCGGTGGCTGATCGGCCCGCCGGGGCTGGACGCCGGGGAACTCGCCCGCGAGCTGCGCCGGCAGGGTGTCCTGCTCGACCCCGGGGCGCCGTACTGGGCCACCCGGCCCGCGCCGCGCCACCACCTGAGGCTGGGGTACCAGGTGATGCCGCTGGACCGCATCGACGAGGGGGTGCGGCGGGTCGCCGCGGCCGTAGAAGACCAGGTCCGGCCACGGCTGGTACCCCCACCGGCCCGGAAACTGGACGTTCCCCTCCGGTGTCGGAGTTCGTAACCTCCGACGCCATGACGTCGGACACCCATGCCTCACTCCGCGCCGGCCATCTCGTCGACGAGCAAGCCGTCGTGTCGCTCACCCAGGACCTGGTCCGCATCCCCTCGACCTGGGACGCGGAGCGCGGGCGGAGCGAGCAGCCCGTGGCGGAACTCGTCGCGGAGGTCATGCGGGGCTTCGGGTGGCGGCCGGAGGTCACCGAGGTCGTTCCCGGGCGCCCCAACGTCGTCGCGGTGGTGGACGGCGGCCTGCCCGGCCCGACGCTGATGTTCGAGGGGCACACCGACGTCGTCACCGAAGGCTCTCCCGAGGAGTGGACGGTCGACCCGTTCGGCGGCGACATCGTCGGCGGGCGCCTGTACGGTCGCGGCTCCGCCGACATGAAGGCCGGTGTCGCCGCGATGATCCACGCGACCCGGGCCGTCGAGCTGGCCGGGCCGTTCCCGGGCCGGATCGTGGTGGCGGCCCTGGTGGACGAGGAGGGCCAGATGCTCGGCGCGAAGCACTTCACCACCACCGCGCTCGCCCGCGAGGTGGACGCCGCGATCATCTGTGAGCCGGAGGCGGAGGAGATCTGCGCGGTCGCCAAGGGCGCGGTCCGGCTGCTCGTCACCTGCACCGGCAAGATGGCGCACGGCGCGATGCCGCAGCACGGCCGCAACCCCGTGCCCGCGGTCGCCGAGCTGGTCGCCGCGCTCGGCCGGTTCCAGAAGGAGCTGCAGGCCGACCCGGGTGAGCACGAGCACCTCGGCCCGACGTACCTGACCCCCACGGTCCTGGACGCCGGTTCCGCCGACCAGCTCAACGTCATCCCCGGCCGCGCCGTGCTCGGCGTGGACTGCCGGACCGTACCCGGTGTCGACCACGCGGCCCTGGCCGCGCGCGTCCGCTCCGACGCCGACGCCATCGGCGCCCGGCACGGCGTCACCTTCGCCGTCGAGGTCGTCGACGACCGGCCGTGCGCGGTCACCCCGGAGGACCACCCCGTCTCGCTCGCCGTCGCGGCGGCGCACCGCGCGGTCACCGGCGCCGAGCCGGCCTTCGGCGGTGTGCCCGGCGCGACCGACGGAACCATCCTGTGGCGCGACAGCGGCATCCCGAACGTGGTGTACGGCCCCGGCCCGAAGTGGATCGCCCACCAGCCCGACGAGTACGTCGAGGTCGACGACATCGTCCGCAAGACGAAGGTGTACGCCGAGGCGGCGCTGGCCTTCCTCACCGGGGCCACCGGCGCCCGGGCGGGAGCGGCGTCGTGACCGCGCAGGAGCTGCTGACCGCGCTGCCCGCCGGCCTGCCGATCGGCGCGGGGTGGGCCACCACCGCGCAGACCGCCCCGGTGCGGTTCCCGTACGACGGCAGCACCGTGACCCAGGCGCCGTGGGGCGGCCCCGCCGACGCGGAGGCGGCTGTCGCGGCCGCGAGTGAGGCCGCCGCGGAGATGGCCGGCCTGCCCGGCCACCGTCGGCGCGCGATCCTGACCACCGTCGCCGCCGAGGTCCGCGCCCGCGCCGACGCGCTCGCCGGGCTGCTGGTCCTGGAGACCGGCAAGCCGCTGGTCGACTGCCGGGTCGAGGTGGCCCGCACGCTGGTCACGCTGGAGACGGCCGCCGAGGAGGTCGGGCACCTGACCGGCGAGACGGTGGCGCTGGACATGCAACCGGCCGGCGAGGGCATGCTCGGCTTCTGGGTACGCCGCCCGGTCGGCGTCGTCGTCGGCATCACCGGGTTCAACTACCCGCTGCTGCTGGCCGCCCACAAGGTCGCGCCGTCGGTGGCGGCGGGCTGCCCGGTGATCGTCAAGCCGGCGCCGAACACGCCGCTGGCCACGCTGGTGCTGGTCGACCTGTTCCGCCGGGCGGGCTGCCCGGCCGCCGGGGTCCAGCTCGTCACCGGTGGCGTCGAGGTCGGCAAGCTCCTGACCACGCACCCCGGCGTCGCGGCCGTGTCGTTCACCGGGTCGGCGCACGTCGGCCACCAGATCGCCCGCGCCGCGGCTCCGCGCAAGGTGCTGCTGGAACTCGGGTCCAACGCGGCGCTCGTCGTCGGCCGCGACGCCGACCTCGACCGGGCCGCCGAGGCCGTCGTACGCGGCGGGTTCTACGCCTCCGGGCAGGCGTGCATCAGCGTGCAGCGGGTCATCGTCGAGGAGCCGGTCCGCGAGGCGCTGCTGGAACGCCTCCAGCCGCTGCTCGCGAACGTCACCACCGGTGATCCCCGGTCCGCCGGCACCCGCGTGTCCGCGCTGGTGGACGAGGCGTCCACCGAGCGGGTCCACTCGTGGGTGGACCGCGCGGTCGCCGCCGGGGCGCGCTGCCTGTCCGGCGGTACGGCGCAGGGCCGGGTGCTGCAGCCGACGGTGCTCGTCGACGTCCCCGAGGACGCCGAGTGCTGGGCGGAGGAGATCTTCGGCCCGGTGGTCTGCGTACGTTCGGTGCCGGACATGGACGCGGCGGTCGAGCTGGTCAACAGGTCGCGCTACGGGCTGCAGGCCGCTGTCTTCACCCGTGACCTGGCGGTCGCCCTCGACGTCGTGCGCCGCCTCGACGTGGGCGGGGTGCTGGTCAACGAGGTGCCCGGCTTCCGCGCCGACAACATGCCGTACGGCGGCGTCAAGGACTCCGGCATCGGCCGGGAGGGACCGCGCTTCGCCATGGAGGAGCTGACCGTGACCAAGATGGTGATGATCAGGCCATGATTCGGAGTGGGAGCACACACGCATGGTGATCTACTTCGTCCGGCGGCTGGCCATCCTCGCGGTCTCGCTGTTCGCCGCGTCCGTCCTCGTCTTCGCGATGCTGGCGCTGCTGCCGGGCGACCAGGCGCAGGCGATGCTCGGCGTCAACGCCACGCCGGAGGCGCTGGAGGCGCTGCGGGAGCAGTTCGGGACGAACCGGCCGTTCACCGAGCGGTACCTCGACTGGGCCGGCGGCCTGATCCGCGGTGACTTCGGCGTCTCACCGCTCAGCGGGGTGTCGGTGGGCTCGGAGATCGCCGACAAGCTCGGCGTCACGGTGCCGCTCATCCTCGCCGGGATGACGCTGGCGCTGCTCATCGCCGTGCCGCTGGGCATCCTGGCCGCGGTGAAGAGCCGCACCGCGATCGGCACGGCGCTGTCGGCGTTCAGCCAGGTCGGCATCGCCGTCCCCTCGTTCTGGCTGGGCATCCTGCTCATCACCGTGTTCGCGGTGAAACTCCAGTGGCTCCCGGCCGGTGGGTTCACCGGCTGGGACGACGTCGGCGACGCCGTCCAGGCCCTGCTGATGCCGGCCCTGGCCCTCGGTGTGGCCCAGGGCGCGATCCTGATGCGCTACGTTCGCTCCGCGGTGGTCGAGGTCATGCAGGAGGACTTCATCCAGACCGCGCGGGCCAAGGGTCTCAGCCGCTCGCAGGCGCTGACCCGGCACGCGCTGCGCAACGCCGCCATCCCGGTCATCACCGTCCTCGGCCTGCAACTCGCGACGCTGCTCATCGGCACCGTCGTGATCGAGAACGTCTTCGGCCTGCCCGGCCTCGGCCGGATGCTGTTGCAGGACGTCGGCAACCGCGACCTGCTGAAGGTGCAGGGCACGGTCATGGTGCTCACGGCCGCGGTGCTTCTGATCAACTTCCTGGTCGACGTGGTGTACCACGCGGTCGACCCCAGGCTGAGGAGCAAGGCATGACATCAGTCGCCGACGCCCCACCGGAGGCCACCGCCGACGTCGTCGCGTCCGGCCCTGGCAGGCCGCGCCGCCGCTGGAACCTCACGCTGGTGATCGGCGCCGCCCTGGTGGGCCTGGTCGTCCTCACCGCGCTGGTGTCGTTCCTCTGGACGCCGTACGACCCGACCCGGGTCGACCCGGCCAACACCCTGCTGGCCCCGGGCGGCGACTACTGGCTCGGCACCGACCACTTCGGGCGGGACATCGTCAGCCAGTTGCTCGTCGGCGCGCGGACCACGCTGTTCGTCGGTGTCGTCGCCGTCGCGATCGCCGCGGCGATCGGCGTACCGCTGGGTCTGCTCGCCGCCGGCGGAGGGCGCTGGCTCAGCGAGCCGGTCATGCGAGGGCTGGACATCGTCTTCGCGTTCCCGGCGATCCTGCTGGCGATCATCCTGGCGGCCGGCTTCGGCGCCTCCACGCTCACCGGCATGATCGCCATCGGCGTCGCAAACGTCCCGGTGTTCGGCCGCCTCACCCGCGCCGGCGCGATGCAGGTGCTGCAGAGCGACTTCGTGCTCGCCGCGCGCAGCTACGGCCGCCGGGGCGTGGTGCTCATGGTGCGGTACGTGCTGCCGAACATCGCGGCCCTGCTCATCGTGCAGGCGTCGGTGTCGTTCGCGCACGCGGTGCTCGCCGAGGCGGCGCTGTCCTACCTCGGGTACGGCACCCCGCCGCCGACCCCCACCTGGGGCCGGATGCTCCAGGAGGCGCAGAACTACTTCGTCGTGCAGCCGATGCTCGCCGTCTGGCCCGGTCTGGCCATCGCCCTGTCGGTGCTCGGTTTCAACCTCATGGGCGACGGGCTGCGCGACGCCCTCGACCCGCGGCTGAGAGGACGGTGACCGGGATGAGCGGGCTCGTGGTGGAGGACCTCGTCGTCGAGGTCCACGACATCCAGGCCGTCAAGGGCGTCTCGTTCGAGATCGGGCGGGGCCGCCGGATGGGGCTCATCGGCGAGTCCGGCTGCGGCAAGTCGCTGACCGCGCTCGCGCTGATGGGCCTGCTGCCGCACGGCGTGACGGCGTCCGGGCGGGTGCTGCTGAACGGCCGTAACCTGCTCGACCTGTCCGACAAGCAGATGTGCGCGGTCCGCGGCAACGACATCGCCATGGTGTTCCAGGAGCCGATGACGGCGCTGAACCCGCTGATGCGGGTCGGTAACCAGGTCGCCGAGTCGCTGCGGCTGCACAAGGGGATGAGCCGCGCGGCGGCCTCCGCCCGCGCCACCGAGCTGCTCGAACGGGTGCAGCTGCCCGAGCCCGACCGCACCGCGCGCAAGTACCCGCACCAGCTCTCCGGCGGTCAGCGGCAGCGCGTCGTGCTGGCCATCGCGCTGGCGTGCGACCCCGCCGTGCTGGTCGCCGACGAGCCCACCACGGCGCTGGACGTCACGGTGCAGGCGGAGATGCTGCGGCTGATGGACACGCTGGTGCGCGAGGAGGGCGCGTCGCTGCTGCTCATCACGCACGACCTGCCGGTCGTCGCCAGCATCTGCGAGGAACTGCTCGTCATGTACGGCGGCTCGATCGTCGAGCACGGCGACGTGGCCACCGTGTTCGACTCGCCCCGGCACCCGTACACGGCGGGCCTGCGGGCGTCGACGGTGCTGGAGAGCACCGACGGCAGCGGCCGGCTGTCGACCATCCCGGGCCGGGTTCCGTCGCTCGGGTCGTTCCCCACCGGCTGCGTGTACCGCAACCGCTGCCCGCGCGCCGACGACGTCTGCCGGACCGTGCCGCTGCTGACGGCGCCGCCCGGCAGCACCCAGCGGGCGGCCTGCCACCACCCGATCGAGAGCGACCAGCCCCTAGAAAGCGGGAAGGCCAGCGCATGACCACCACCCCGTTGCTGGAAGCCGTCGACCTGGTGCGCGAGTACCGCGCCCCGCGGCGGTCGCTGCGTACGCCGGGACAGCCGATCCGTGCGCTCGACGGCGTGAGCGTGCAGGTCCACGAAGGCGAGGCGTTCGGCATTGTGGGGGAGAGCGGCTCCGGCAAGTCCACGCTGTCGCGCATCCTCATGGCCCTCGACCAGCCGACGTCCGGCGCCGCGTTCTACCAGGGGCAGCGGATCAGCGGCCTGCCGGAGCGGCGGCTCCGGTCCCTGCGCCGCGACGTGCAGATGGTGTTGCAGGACCCGATGTCGTCGCTGAACCCGCGCATGCGCGTCGCGGACATCGTCGCGGAGCCGATGCGCGCGCTGCGCCTGCCCGGTGACCACCGGGCCCGCGTCGCCGAGCTGATGCACTCGGTGGGTCTGCCCGAGGAGGCGGTGACCCGCTACCCGCACCAGTTCTCCGGCGGCCAGCGGCAGCGCATCGCGATCGCCCGTGCCCTGGCGGCCGGTCCGAAGGTCATCGTGGGCGACGAGCCGGTCAGCGCGCTCGACGTCTCGGTGCGCGCGCAGATCCTCAACCTGCTCACCGAGCTGGCCGAGCAGTTCAAGCTGACCCTGATCCTGGTCTCGCACGATCTGTCCGTCGTCCGGTACCTGTGCGACCGGATCGCGGTGATGAACCAGGGCCGGATCGTCGAGACGGGTGACACCGAATCGATCTACTCCGAACCCCAGCACCCGTACACCCAGAGGCTGCTGTCCGCGGTGCCCACCCTGCGCGGCGACCTCCTGGACCGATTCAACAGGAGCAGCACATGAGGTTGGTTGACCGCGTCGCCGTCGTCACCGGAGGCGCCAGCGGCATCGGACTGGCCACCGTCGGCCGGCTCGTCGAGGAGGGCGCGCGCGTCGTCATCGCCGACCTCGACGGCGACCGGGCCGCCAAGGCGGCCGCCGAGTTCGGGTCCGCCGTGGCCGGTGTGGCCTGCGACGTCACCCGCGCCGAGGACTGCCGCGCCGCCGTGGAGACCGCCGTCGAGCGGTTCGGGCGGCTCGACCTCATGCACGCCAACGCCGGTACGCCGTTCACCGGTCCGGTCGACGAGGTCGACCAGGCGACGCTGGACCGCGTGGTGGACGTCAACCTCAAGGGGGCGTTCTGGACCGCGCAGGCCGCCGTGCCCGCGCTGATCGAAGCCGGTGGCGGCGCGATCGTGTTCACCGCGTCGCTCCAGGCCGTCATCGCCCGTCCCCGGTACGCGCCGTACACCGCCGCCAAGCACGGCGTCATCGGCCTGATGAAGGCGCTGGCGCTGGAACTCGCGCCGCACGGCATCCGGGTCAACGCGATCGCCCCGGCGGCGACCGAGACGCCGATGCTCTCGGCGTTCCTGGGCGGCATGGGCGACGTGCCGGACAGCGCGCGGGAGAACTTCCGGGCCTCGATCCCGCTGGGCCGCATGGCGACGCCGCGCGACTCCGCCGACGCGGTGGTGTTCCTCGCCGGCGACGAGGCGCGGATGATCACCGGCCACACGCTCGTCCTCGACGGCGGCACCACGGCCGGCTGACGCGTACGCGGGCCGCTCGTACGACGACGGCGCGTGGACGGGACCCGGGTCCCCGTCCACGCGCCGTTCGTCTGCCGGTCTCAGCGCAGGGCCAGGCCCCACAGCGGATCGGTGAGGAACCGCCCGACGTGGGCGAGCACCCGGCTGCCCAGTTCCCCGTCCACCAGCCGGTGGTCGAACGACAGCGACAACTGCGCGGTCCACCGGGGGACGACCTGCTCGTCGACCACCCACGGCGTCCGGCGCAGCGCGCCGAGGCAGAGGATGGCCGCCTCACCGGGGTTGAGGATCGGAGTGCCGGCGTCCACCCCGAACACACCGATGTTGGTGATGGTGATGGTGCCGCCGGCCAGGTCGGCGGGACGGGTGCGGCCCTCCCGCGCGGTGGTCGCCAGCTCGTTCAGGGCGACCGCGAGGCCCCGTACCGGCAGGTTCTGCGCGGCTTTGACGTTCGGCACGAGCAGCCCGCGCGGCGTCGCGGCGGCGATGCCCAGGTTGACGTCGGCGAACCGGACGATCTCCTGGTTCTCCTCGTCCCACCGGGCGTTGACGCCCGGGTGCCGGCGTACCGCGTCCAGCAGGGCCAGCGACGCCACGAGCAGCGGACTGACCTTCACCCCCTGGAACGCCGGGTCCTGCTTCAGCCGGTCCACGAACTCCACGGTGCCGGTCATGTCGACGGTGAGGAACTCGGTGACGTGCGGTGCGGTGAACGCGCTGGCGACCATGGCCGCCGCGGTCGCCTTGCGGACCCCGCGCACCGGCAGGCGCTCGTCCCGCCGGTGGTCGGCCGCCGGTGCCGGGCCGGTTGTGTGGTCGAGCAGGTCCTGGCGGGTGATCCGGCCGTCGGGGCCGCTGCCGTGTACGTCCGCCAGCTCCACACCGAGATCCTTGGCGAGCTTGCGCAGCGGCGGCTTGGTGAGCACCGGCGGCCGGGACGTGTGCGCCGGGCGGGAGGTGTCGGCCGGCCGGACGGACGGGGTGCGACGTGGCCGGCGCGTCCGGGCCTGCGTGGAGACCCCGTAGCCCACGAGCACCGCGGTGCGCTCCGCGGCCGGCTCGTCGGCGGGCGACGCGGCGGCGGGCTCGTCGGTGGACGGGGCCGCCGGGCCGTCGCCCGCCACCCGGATCGCGATGATCGGCGAGCCGACCTCGACTGTCTGCCCCTCCTCGGCGAGGAGGCGGTCCACCACACCGGCGTACGGGCTGGGGAGCTCGACCACCGCCTTGGCGGTCTCGATGTCCACGATGACGTCGTTGAGGCGTACCGGGTCGCCCGGTGCGACCCGCCAGGTGACGATCTCGGCCTCGGTGAGCCCTTCGCCGACGTCGGGCAGTCGGAACTGCTGAACGTTCATCGGTACCTCTCCCTTCACGCGGCCAGGACGCGGTCGACGGCGTCGAGGATCCGGTCCAGGTCGGGCAGGTACTCCTCCTCGACCTTGGCCGGCGGATACGGCAGGTTGAAGCCGCCGACCCGCTCGACCGGCGCCTCCAGCGAGTAGAAGCACCGGCTCGTCACCTGCGCGACGACCTCGGCGCCGAACCCGGCGAACGTGGGGGCCTCGTGGACCACCACCGCCCGGCCGGTGCGGCGGACCGACTCCTCGATGGTCAGCACGTCCAGCGGAGAGATGGACCGCAGGTCGATCACCTCGATGTCGCGGCCCTCCTGTGCTGCCGCCTCGGCGGCGGCGACGCAGGTGGCGACGGTGCCCCCGTACGTCAGCAGCGTCACGTCGGTGCCCGGCCGCACGGTCCGGGCGCGGTCCAGCGGCAGCGGTGGCCCGGCCTCCTCGGGCGTCACCTCGCCCTTGACCCAGTAGCGGCGCTTCGGCTCGTAGAAGATGACCGGGTCGTCGCCGGCGACGGCCTGGCGGATCATCCAGTGCGCGTCGTCCGGGCCGGCGCAGTAGACGACCCGCAGCCCGGCGGTGTGCGCGAAGTACGCCTCGTTCGACTCGCTGTGGTGCTCCACCGCGCCGATCCCGCCGCCCACCGGGATACGCACCACCACCGGCAGGGCGGTACGGCCGCCGGTGCGGGCGCGCATCTTGGCGAGCTGGGAGACGATCTGGTTGAACGCCGGGTAGACGAAGCCGTCGAACTGGATCTCGCAGACCGGGCGGTACCCGCGTAGCGCCAACCCGATGGCGGTGCCGATGATCCCGGACTCGGCGAGCGTGGTGTCCACCACCCGGGCTTCGCCGAAGTCCTTCTGGAGGCCGTCGGTGACCCGGAAGACGCCGCCGAGCCGGCCGACGTCCTCGCCCATCAGGAGGACCTTGTCGTCGTCCTCCATGGCGCGGCGCAGGCCGCTGTTCAGTGCCTGAGACAGGGTGATCATGAAACGAGTTCTCCGATCGGGGCGGGCGTCAGTCGAGGAAGGAGGCGCGGTAGGCGACGAATGCGTCGCGCTCCTCCCGCAGCAGCTGGGGCACGTCGGCCAGCACCGTGGCGAAGGCGTCCGCGAGGTCCGGCGCCTCCAGCGCCAGGCACTCCCGGCGGGTACGGTCGGCCATCTCGTCCGCCTCGGCCTGGATCTCGCCGAGGAATGCCTCGTCGCTCCAGCCCTCGGCGCGCATCAGCGCCTCGACCCGGGCCAGCGGATCCCGCGCCCGCCAGGCCTCCAGCTCGTCGTCGGTGCGGTAGCGGGTCGGGTCGTCCGACGTGCTGTGCCCGCCCATCCGGTACGTGGTGGCCTCGACGATCGCGGGGCCGTTGCCGGACCGGGCGTGCTCGGTCACCGCGGACGTCACCGCGTACACCGCCAGCACGTCGTTGCCGTCGACCCACTCGCTGCGCAGGCCGAACCCGGCGCCGCGCCGGTGGATCGGCGTACGGCTCTGCGCCGACGTGGGCGTGGAGATGGCCCACTGGTTGTTCTGGCAGAAGAACACCATCGGCGCGTCGTTGACGGCGGCGATGTTCATCGCCTCGCTCGCGTCGCCCTCGCTGGCCGCGCCGTCACCGAAGTACGTCACGACCACCGTGTCGTTGCCGTCGCGCTGCACGCCGAGCGCGTACCCGGTGGCGTGCAGCAGTTGAGCGGCCAGGACCAGCGTGTAGATGTGGAACGAGTACGGCTCCGGATCCCAGCCGCTGTGCGCGACGCCGCGCCACTGGCGCAGCAGGTCGGCCGGGCCGATGCCGCGCCACAGCGCCGCGGCGTGCTCCCGGTAGCTGGGGAAGACGTAGTCGTCGGCGCGTACCGCCGCGACGGAACCGACCTGGGCGGCCTCCTGGCCGCGGCACTGCAACCACAGGCCCAGCTCGCCCTGCCGCTGCAACGCGAACGCCTCGTCGTCGAGGCGCCGCGCGAGCCGCATCCCCCGGTAGAGGTCACGGGTGAGCCGGCCGAGGGCGTCGCGGTCGGCGTCCACGTCCGGGTGCAGGCGCCCGTCCGGGGTGACGAGCTGCGTGCAGCCCTCGGCTGTGCGCGGAAGGCCGGTGACGCCGGTGAAGGGGTTGGTGACCGGTGGGTCGGCGAGATCTACGGTAGTCATTCGTCACCTTCTGGGTGCTGGGTCTCCGCGTCACCGGGGTCGCCGGCCGTCTCGCGGATCTCGGATACGGGACCGCCCGCCGGGGTGGACCCGGCGGGCGGTGGTGGGCATTGCCTCAGACCGTGTGGCGGTCGGCGAGTGTCAGCGCCTCGTCGAGGATCGACAGGCCCGCCTTTGCCTCCGTCTCCGACACGGTGCACGGCGGCACCACGTGGATCCGGTTGAAGTTCGCGAACGCGACCAGGCCGTTGCGCTTGCAGGCGGCCAGCACCTCGTTCATCTCCGGCGACGACGACCCGTACGGCGCCAGCGGCTCCTTCGTCTCGCGGTCGCGTACCAGTTCCAGTGCCCAGAACACGCCGAGCCCGCGTACGTCACCGACGCTCGGGTGCCGTTCGGCGAGTTCGCGCAGCCCTGGGCCCAGCACGTCGGCGCCGATAGTGGCGGCGTTCTCGACGATCCGCTCGTCCCGCATCACGTTGATGGTCGCGACGGCGGCGGCGGTGGCCAGCGGGTGACCGGAGTAGGTCAGGCCGCCGGGGTAGGCGCGGGTGGCGAACGTCTCGGCGACGTGCTCGGCGATCACCACACCGCCGAGCGGGACGTAACCGGAGTTCACGCCCTTGGCGAAGGTGATCAGGTCGGGTGCCACGCCGTAGTGGTCGAGCGCGAACCAGGCGCCGGTACGCCCGAAGCCCGCCATCACCTCGTCGGCGATGTAGAGGATGCCGTGCCTGTCGCACAGCTCCCGTACGCCCGCGAGGAAGCCCGGCGGCGGCGGCATGATGCCGGCGGTGCCCGGCACCGTCTCCAGCACGATCGCGGCGATGGTGGACGGGCCCTCCATCTCCACGACGCGTTCGAGGTGGCGCAGCGCGAGCGCGCACTCCTCCTCCTCGGTGGTGGCGCCGAACTCCGACCGGTACAGGAACGGGCCGAAGAAGTGCACCACCCCGGCGGTGCCGTTGTCGCTGGGCCAGCGACGCGGGTCGCCGGTGAGGTTCACCGCGGTCTGGGTGCCACCGTGGTAGCTGCGGTACTGCGACAGCACCTTCGGCCGGCCGGTGTGCAGCCGGGCCATCCGGACGGCGTGCTCGATCGCGTCCGCGCCGCCGTTCGTGAAGAACACCTTGGACAGGCCCGCCGGGGTCAGCTCGGTGATCAGCCGGGCCGCCTCGCCGCGGACGTCGTTGGCGTAGGACGGCGCGATCGTGCAGAGGCGGGCCGCCTGCTCCTGGATCGCCGCGACCACCACGGGGTGCTGGTGGCCGATGTTGGTGTTGACGAGCTGGGACGAGAAGTCCAGGTAGCGGTTCCCGTCGCCGTCCCAGAAGTACGAGCCCTCGGCCCGCTCGACCACCGTCGGGTCGAGCAGCGACTGGGCGGACCAGGAGTGGAAGACGTGCGCGCGGTCGAGCTCGTAGGTGCGTGCGCTGGTGCTCATCGGCGTTCTCTCTTCCGCTGCTCAGACGTTCTCGGGGAAGCCGAGGTTGATGCCGCCGTGGCTGGGGTCGAGCCACCGGGAGGTGACGACCTTGCCGCGGGTGAAGAAGTGCACGCCCTCGGCGCCGTGGGCGTGCGAGTCGCCGAAGAGGCTGTCCTTCCAGCCGCCGAAGGAGTAGTAGGCCATCGGCACCGGGATCGGCACGTTGACGCCGACCATGCCGACCTCGACCTCGTTCTGGTAACGGCGGGCCGCGCCACCGTCGTTCGTGAAGATGGCCGTGCCGTTGCCGTAGCGGTTGGCGTTCACCAGCGCGAGCGCCTCGTCGTAGCTGCCGACGCGCACCACCGACAGCACCGGCCCGAAGATCTCGTCGGTGTAGACGCTCATCTCCGGCTGCACCCGGTCCAGCAGGCTCGGCCCGAGCCAGAACCCGGACTCGTCGCCGTCGACCCGCACCTCACGGCCGTCCACCACCAGCTCGGCGCCGGCCTCGACGCCCGCGTCGAGGTACGACGCGACGCGGTCGCGGTGCTCCCGGGTG
Organism: Micromonospora sp. NPDC005686; assembly: GCF_042871665.1. NCBI lineage: Bacteria > Bacillati > Actinomycetota > Actinomycetes > Micromonosporales > Micromonosporaceae > Micromonospora > Micromonospora sp. NPDC005686. Next base: position 87,545 of record NZ_JBIAIY010000008.1, on the reverse strand, counting down.
ACCAGCGGGCCCATGTCGCAGGAGCGCCGACCGTCGCCGACCTTCAGGCCGGCGATGCGCTCGCGGATCCGGGCCACCAGGTCGTCGGCGACGGGCTCGACGACCACCAGGGCGGAGATCGCCATGCACCGCTCGCCGGCCGAGCCGAACCCGGCGTTCACCGCCGCGTCGGCGGCCAGGTCGAGGTCGGCGTCCGGCAGCACCACCATGTGGTTCTTCGCGCCGCCGAGGGCCTGGACGCGCTTGCCGTTGCGGGTGCCGGTCTCGTAGACGTACCGGGCGATCGGCGTGGAGCCGACGAACGACACCGCCTTGACCTCGGGGTGCTCCAGCAGCCGGTCCACCGCCACCTTGTCGCCGTGCACGACGTTGAAGACGCCGGCGGGCAGGCCGGCCTGCTCCCAGAGCCGGGCCACGAGCAGCGACGCGGACGGGTCCTTCTCGCTGGGCTTGAGCACGACGGTGTTCCCCGCCGCGATGGCGATGGGCACGAACCACATCGGGACCATCACCGGGAAGTTGAACGGGGAGATGACGGCGCAGACGCCGACCGGCTGGCGGATCGAGTAGACGTCCACGTTCGTGGACACGCCCTCGGAGTAGCCGCCCTTGAGCAGGTGCGGGATCCCGCACGCGAACTCGACGACCTCCAGGCCGCGGGTGACCTCGCCGAGGGCGTCCGAGACGACCTTGCCGTGCTCGGCCGTGATCAGCTCGGCCAGCTCCTGCTTGTGCTGGTTGACCAGCTCCCGGAACGCGAACAGCACCTGGGTGCGCTTGGTCAGCGACGAGGCCCGCCAAGAGGTGAACGCGGCGGCGGCGGAGGCGACGGCCTGGTCCACCTCGTCGACCGAGGCCAGCGGCACCTCCGTGCGGACCGAGCCCAGCGCCGGATCGTAGACTGGGGCCGTACGCTCGGTGACGCCGGCGAACGGCTTGCCGTCGATCCAGTGGGTCACCCGCTCCAGCGGGACGGGAGCGGGCACGGTGCCGGGTGCTGTCTGGGTCATGCCCGGATCATCTGCGCTTCCCCAGGTCCGGGCAATGGGCACTGTGTCGCTCCCGTACCCGGGATGCGCACATACTGTGCGCCGTGGGGGAAGGGGGAGACGCCGCCGATGCCGATGACGGTTCGCGACGTGCTCGAACTGCCGGCGTTGCAGCAGGCCGGGCCGCATGTCCTGGCCGGCCGGGACCGGTTGGACGCGCCGGTGCGCTGGGTGCACGTCGCCGAGGTCCCCGAGATCGCCGACCTGCTGCGCGGCGGTGAGCTGGTCCTGACCACAGGCATCGGTTTGCCCCCCGACGACGACGGGCTGCGCCGCTGGATCGACGGCCTGGCGGCCGTCGGAGTGGCGGGCGTGGTGATCGAGCTGGGCCGCCGGTTCGGCGGCACCCTGCCGGCCGGGCTGGTCGAGCACGCCCGCAGCCGGAACCTCCCCCTCATCGCGTTGCGGCGCGAGATGCGGTTCGTGGCGGTGACCGAGGTCGTCCACTCCGTGATCGTCGAGGAGCAGACCGCCGAGCTGCTCGCCAAGGACGAGATCCACCGCGTCTTCACCGAGCTGTCGGTGGAGGGCGCCGAGCCCCGGCAGGTGCTCCGCGAGGTCACCCGCCTGTCCCGGCGTCCCGCGGTGCTGGAGAACCTCGCCCACCATGTGCTGGCGTACGAGACCGGCCCGCTGACCGCCGAGGAGCTGCTGGACCGGTGGGAGACCCGCTCGCGCGCGGTCGAGGTCCCGTCCGGCACCGGCTACGAGCCGCGCTCCGGCTGGCTGGTGACGAGCGTCGAGGCGCGGGGCAACAGGTGGGGGCGGCTCGTGCTGCTGTGCGACCAGGAACCGCCGGCCCGGACCCGGGTGCTGCTGGAGCGGGCCGCGTCCACCATCGCGTTGAACCAGCTCGTCGCCCGGGACTCCTCGTCGGTCGAGCGGCAGGCGCGCAGCAGTCTGCTGTTGAGCCTCGTCAACCACTCGGCGCCCACCCGGGACGTGGCGCTTCGGGCGCGCGGGCTCGGTGTGGTCCTGGAACAGCGACCGCTACTCGGGGTCGTGGTCCGTCGGCGGCGGGCGGCCCCGGCCGGCGGCGTCGACGGGAACGCGCGCCGGCGGGAGCTGCTGGACGCGGTGGAGACGGCGGTACGCGAGTGCGGGCTCGCGGCGCTCGTCGGCGACGTGGACGAGGCGGCGGGCGGCACCGGTGTCACGCTCCTCGTCGCCCTCGACGAGACGGGCTCGGACGAAGCCGCGCTGCACGGCCTGTCCACAGCGCTCACCCGGGCCGGTCACCGGGCCGGCTCGGACGTCGTGGTCGCCGCCGGGTCGGTGGTCCGGACGCTCGACCTGGCCCGGCGCTCACTGGTCGAGGCGGCGCAGGTGGCCGACGCCACGGTGCACACCGCCGAGCCCCGCCCGTTCTACCGGCTGCACGACGTCCGCCTCCGGGGCCTGCTGTACCTGCTGCGCGACGACGTGCGCCTGCAGACGTTCGTCGAGCGCGAACTGGGCCCGCTGCTCTCCTACGACCAGCGCCACGGCACGAACCACGTCGCGCTGCTGGAGACGTACCTGGTGGAGGGGCGCAACAAGCGGCGCGCGGCCGACACGATGTCGCTGTCGCGGTCGGCGCTGTACCAGCGGCTGGAGCTGATCGAGCGGGTGCTCGGCGTCGACCTGGATTCGAGCGAGCGGCGCCTGTCGCTGCACGTCGCGCTCACCGCCCGGGACGTCATGCGCGCCGCCGGTCCGGAGCCCGCCGGCTGACTCCTCACCTGTGGGTGCGAGGGCCCGACCGCAGGCGCCGCACGCTCTCGCGGCTCGGCGCGCTGTGCACGCTGACGCTGACAACCGGTACGGCGTTCGCGACGCTCTTGCGCACCGTCTCCATCGGCGCGGTGCCGGGGGTGCACTCCACGATCATCACCGCGGACCGGTCCGGGCACTGCACGTACTGGACGTGTGAGACGGCGACCCGGCGGGAGTGCAGCACCGACAGCACCTTGAGCAGGCCGGTCGTGGAGTGTCCCACGCCGAGGTGGATCACCATCGTGCTCGGCCAGCCGTGGTCACCGGCGGGATCGGCGTGCGGCCGGTCGGCTGCGGGCCGGGGACGGTCGACGGTTCCGGGGGTGGATGCGGACACGCTCACGGGGGCCTCACTAGGACGAGCCGACGGGATGGCTTGGCCGGCGACGCACGCGGAGGCGTACGCCGCCTAGGTAATCAGCCGGGTCGCGATTCGATTGCCCACGGCGGGAGTGTGGCACGGACCCCTGCGCGCGGGGAGGCTGCGCCGGGCGGCCGTCCGCCACGTGAGACAGGGCTCTGACCTGCGGATCGACGGCCATGGGTCGCCCGGGCGGGCGGTCCGCCGGGTTACCGGCGGGTACGCGAGCCCTTAAGGATCGTTCAGGATCTCGCTCTACACTCGGACTCGGGACGACGACTTGAGAAGGAGCTCCGCGCATGGATGCTGACGAGATCGCCGCCGGTCGAGCCCGCTGGCAGGCCCGCTACGACGCCGCCCGCAAGCGCGACGCCGACTTCACCACGCTGTCCGGAACGCCGGTCGAGCCGGTGTACGGCCCGCCGGAGGACACCGCGTACCCCGGGTTCGAGCGGATCGGCTGGCCGGGCGAGTTCCCGTACACCAGGGGTCTCTATCCGACCGGCTACCGCGGACGGACCTGGACCATCCGTCAGTTCGCCGGCTTCGGCAACGCCCGCCAGACGAACGAGCGCTACAAGATGATCCTCGGCGCGGGCGGCGGCGGTCTCTCCGTCGCCTTCGACATGCCGACGCTGATGGGCCGCGACTCGGACGACCCGCAGGCCCTCGGCGAGGTCGGCCACTGTGGTGTCGCCGTGGACTCGGCGGCCGACATGGAGGCGCTGTTCGACGGCATCGACCTGTCCGGCGTGACCACCTCGATGACCATCTCCGGCCCGGCCGTGCCGGTCTTCTGCATGTACCTGGTCGCCGCCGAACGGCAGGGCGCCGATCTGTCCACGCTGGACGGCACGCTCCAGACGGACATCTTCAAGGAGTACATCGCGCAGAAGGAGTGGCTGTTCGACCCCGAGCCGCACCTGCGCCTCATCGGCGACCTGATGGAGTACTGCGCGCGGGAGATCCCCCGGTACAAGCCGCTGTCCGTCTCCGGCTACCACATCCGGGAGGCCGGCTCGACCGCGGCGCAGGAGCTGGCGTACACGCTCGCCGACGGGTTCGGGTACGTCGAGCTGGGCCTGTCGCGCGGGCTGGACGTGAACACGTTCGCCCCCGGCCTGAGCTTCTTCTTCGACTCCCATGTGGACTTCTTCGAAGAGATCGCCAAGTTCCGCGCCGCCCGCCGGATCTGGGCCCGCTGGCTGCGTGACGTGTACGGCGCGACCAGCGAGAAGGCTCAGTGGCTGCGGTTCCACACGCAGACCGCGGGGGTGTCGCTGACCGCCCAGCAGCCGGTCAACAACGTGGTACGCACCGCGGTGGAGGCGCTGGCCGCGGTGCTCGGCGGCACCAACTCGCTGCACACGAACGCGCTCGACGAGACGCTCGCCCTGCCCACCGACGAGTCGGCCGAGATCGCCCTGCGTACCCAGCAGGTGCTGATGGAGGAGACCGGGGTGACGAACGTGGCCGACCCGCTCGGCGGCTCCTGGTACGTCGAGGCGCTCACCGACCGGATCGAGGCCGAGGCGGAGGAGATCTTCGCCCGGATCAAGCAGCTCGGCGGCGAGGGCCCGCACACCATCGGCCCGATGACCTCCGGCATCCTGCGCGGCATCGAGGACGGCTGGTTCACCGGGCACATCGCCGAGTCGGCGTTCGTCTACCAGCAGGCGCTGGAGAAGGGCGACAAGAAGATCGTCGGCGTGAACTGCCACACCGGCACGATCGCCAAGGACCTGGAGATCCTGCGCATCTCGCACGAGGTGGAGCTGGAGCAGCGCCGGGTGCTGGCCGAGCGCAAGTCGGCCCGCGACGAGGCCACGGTCACGGCCGCCGTCGCGCGGATGGTCGAGGTCTCCCGTACCGGCGAGAACATGATCCCCGCCATGCTCGACGCGGTCCGCGCCGAGGCGACCCTGGGCGAGATCTGCGACGCGCTGCGCGCCGAGTGGGGCGTCTACCGCGAGCCCGCCCGCTTCTGACCCCCCGCCCAGCAGGGAAGGGCCCCTTCTTGACAGGCGTTTGTCAAGAAGGGGCCCTTCCCTCACCAAAGGCGTTGACAGGGGCCCTTCCTCGCCCGGGCTGAGCAGGTGGGAGAGTGGCGACTGTCGCCGTCGCGGCTGGTCGGAGATCCGTGACGCACGTGCGAGACTAGACAACCATGAGCGACCCACGGATCACCTCGTCGATCTTCACCCGCGGCGCGGTCGACCTCAGCGCGCTGCGCACCCCCGCACCGGCCGACACCTCCTCCGCCACACCGTCTCCGGGCGCTGGGCCGACCGGGCTGCCGGGCAGCCCCGCCGGCTCCGCCGCCGTGATCGACGTGACCGAGGCGAACATCCAGTCCGAGGTGCTCGAACGCTCGCTCACCACACCGGTAGTGGTCTTCTTCGGCGCCGCCGGCTACCCGGAGAGCGACCAGTTCGCCCCGGTGCTGGAGCGGCTGGCCGCCGAGGGCGGCGGCGCGTGGCTGCTGGCCCGGGTCGACGTGCAGCAGCAGCCGCGGCTCGCGCAGATGTTCCAGCTTCAGACGCTGCCCACCACGTACGCCATCGTCGGCGGACGCCCGGTCGACGCCTTTCCCGGCCCGGTGCCGGAGTCGCAGTTGCGACAGTGGCTCCAGGCCGTGCTCAAGGCCGGTGGCGTCGCCCTCGCCGAGCCGGAGGACCCGCGCCTCGACGCCGCCGACGACGCGCTGATGAGCGGCGACCTCGACGCCGCCGAGGCGGCGTACCGGAAGATCCTGGCCGAGTCGCCCGCGGACGCGGCGGCGGAGGCGGGCCTGGCGCAGGTCGGGCTGGCCCGCCGGGTGGCCGGCGCGGACCCGCAGGGCGCGCTGGACGCCGCTGCCGCCGCCCCCGACGACGTGGACGCCCAACTGCTGGCCGCCGACATCGAGGTGCTCAGCGGCCTCGCCGACCAGGCGTACAAGCGGCTGGTCGGCCTGGTCCGGCGCACCGCCGGGGACGACCGGGACCGGGTACGCCAGCACCTGCTCGGCCTGTTCACCATCGCCGGCCCGGAGGACCCCGCCGTGGCCTCCGCCCGACGCGCCCTGGCCAGCGCGCTGTTCTGAGTCAACCCGCGCGGGCCGGCGCACCGCCGGCCCGCCCGACCGCCGAGGACGGGAGCCCATGATGCGCCGGATCGCCGTCCTCGACGCGCCGACGAACCTCGGGCTGCGCCCGCCCACCGCCAGCTCCGTGCCCGGCTGCGGCAAGGCGCCGGGCGCGCTGCGCGACCACGGCCTGCTCGCCCGGCTGCGCGCCCGTGACGCGGGCTGCCTCACCCCGCCGCGGTACGACCCGGGGGACTGGCGGCCCGGCGACGGCGTCTGCCACGCGCCGGAGATCTCGACGTACTCCCTGGCGCTCGCCGACCGGATCGGCGCGATCATCGACCGGGGTGAGTTCCCGCTGGTGCTCGGCGGCGACTGCTCGGTGCTGCTCGGCTCGGCGCTCGCCATGCACCGCCTCGGCGAGGCGGTCGGCGGCCGGATCGGGCTGGTCTTCGTCGACGGCCACTCCGACTTCCGGCACCCGGGCAACGCCTCCTACGTCGGCGCGGCGGCGGGGGAGGACCTGGCCCTGGTCACCGGCCGGGGGCAGCCCGACCTGGCCGCGATCGAGGGCCGGCGGCCGTACTTCCGGGACATCGACGTGGTGGTGCTCGGCATCCGCGCGCAGGACGAGTACCGCCTCGACCTTCAGGCCGCGGGCATCACCACCCGGCCGGTGCCGGCGCTGCGCGCCGAGGGCGCCGCCCGTACCGCCCAGTGGGCGCACGAGCAGCTCGTCGACTGCGCCGGCTACTGGGTGCACATCGACGTGGACGTGCTCGACCCGGCGGTGATGCCCGCCGTGGACGCGCCCGACCCGGGCGGCATCGCCTTCGCCGAGCTGGAGATCCTGCTCGCCGGGCTGGTCGACACCCCGCACTGCCTCGGCGTCGAGCTGACCGTCTTCGACCCCGACTACGACCTGGACGGCGCGTACGCGGCCGAGATCGTGAACACGGTGGTGGCCGGGCTCGCCCCGGTCGTGGCGCCGGACGCGGTGCCGCCCCGGCTGCTGCCGGCCGCGCCGGTCGCACCGGCGCCCCGCGCCGCCGGCAGCCACCGCGCCGAGCGGGCGGCGGTGACGGTGCCGGTGCCCGCCGTCGCAACGGACCCGATCGGCCCGCCGGCCGCACCCGTCGGGCTCGACGAGTACGCGCCGGCGGATGCCGAGGAGCCGCCGTCGTGGCCCGACGCGGAGGATCGGCGACCGCCGGCCGGTCCCGGGCTGCTCCGCCGCGTGGCGGTGCCCGGCACGGACGCGCCGCCGGTCGAGGAGGCGTCGCCGGCCGACGGAACCGCGTAGGCGGAGGCGCGGTTCAGGCGAACAGCACGAGCGGCCGGCCGGGGTCGCGCACACCGACGAAGCAGGCCGCCGTCACCCGCGATCCCTGGGCCACCCGGCGTACGCCGTGCACCCGCGCCGCGTCGAACATCAGCAGGTCTCCCTGGCCGGGCGCGCAGGACCAGTGCGGCTCTCCGAGCTGTTCCCGGTCCAGGCCGTAGTCGGTCCGGCGTTGCCCGTCGTACGTGTCCTCGTCGGACCACAGCGACCAGAAGTCGACCTGCCCGCCGCTGCCCGGGGGCGGCACCTCCAGGTAGACGTTGGTACCGATCCGGCGGCGCAGACCGTGCGCGGCGAGCAGCGGGATCGCCCGTTGGTCGATGTGCGGGTTGGCGTGCCCACCGGCCGGCCAGCGCCGGATGATGCCGGGCAGCATCAACCGACCCTCGTGCCGGGCCACCGTGGCGCCGGCGGGCCACGCTTCGTCCAGCCGCAATCGCAGCTCGTCGAGCGGGGAGAGCCGGCCCGCGAAGATGCCGTCACGGATCAGGGCGAGCGTGTCGGCCGCGGTCTCCAGGTAGCGCCGCTCGTCGGCGTCGGACTCAGCCGCCTCACCGATTGAGGTTCCGATGCTCTGGAAGTCTCCGGTCAGGGTGTAGCGCGACCGCTCGCACGCCTCGACCAGCCGTGGCAGCACCGCCCGGCAGGCTGACGGCGGGTGGAAGCCGCGGACCCAGATGGCGTCGAGAGTGCCCTCCGCGAGCTGCGCCAGCGTAACGGCGGTCAGTTCCTCGGCGTGCTTCAAGATCAGACCTTGATCTCGCCGTGCCAGACGGTTACCGCCCGGCCTCCGAGTCGCATTCGGTCGCCCTTCCGGCCCAGTCGTAGGGTGCCGCCGCGTGGCGAGAGTTGCTCGGCGATGAGGTCGTCCCGGCCCAGACGCTCGGCCCACCAACTCCCGATGGTGCAGTGGGCGGAGCCGGTGACCGGATCCTCCGGGACACCGACTGCGGGATAGAAGCAGCGGCTGACGATCCGGTCGCGGGACGCGTCGTTCGCGGTGAGGATGACGCCCCGGACCGGTATCGAGGCGAGCGCCTCCAGGTCGGGGCGGGCGGCCCGCACGTCGTCTGGCCCGGCGACCTCGACGAGCAGGTCGGACACGCCCTGGGTGACGGCGACGACCCGGATCCCCTCGCCGAGCGCGGCGCGGAGCTGCTCCGGCGCGTCGACCGGGGTGGGCGGGTCCGCCGGGAAGTCCATCTCGATCCACCCCTCCGGCGAGACCGAGCAGGACAGGTCACCGCTCCGCGTGTGGAACCGGGTGTGGCCCCCGAGTACGTGTGCGGTGGCGAGCGTGGCATGTCCGCACAGGTCCACCTCGACAGTGGGGGTGAACCACCGTAGGTGCCACCAGCCGTTCTCCGCCGGAGATGCGAATGCGGTTTCCGAATGGCGCATCTCGCTCGCGACGGACTGCATCCAGGAATCGCCCCGCTTGTCGGCGAGAATGACGACGCCGGCCGGATTGCCGCGGAAGGGTTCGTCGGTGAACGCGTCGACGACGAAGAGCCGGCTGCCGTCCGCGCTCATGCCCGATCGACCGACCCGTGCGCGCTGGCGGTCACCGGGGAGCGGCCGCTGAAGTAGAGCTGGGGGTCGACCTCCAGCGCCACCTCGTACGCCTTGGCCATGTCACGGGCTATCTGGCGCAGCGCCTCGGCCCGCGAGGCGGGGGTCGGCGGGCGCCCCTGTTCGGTGCTGGGCTGTTCCGGTCCCGGCTGGTCGTCGACAGACATTCGCGCCCCCTGCGTCGAGCGTTGCCTCTAGAGATTGATACGCCGCGGCCACCAGTACAACCTCCATTCGGAGGATGGCATGAGTTCGATGGACGACATTTCCTCCTGATATCACGTAGCCCGCCTAACCGAAGATCAGTCACGTCTCGTAATCCGTCCGCCGTGGGCTCTGATCGTTCTGTTCCCGTTCCGCCTCGCCGGGCTGGCGGGGTACCACGTACGGAGCCAGCCGGGCGAGCGTCTCGCGGGTGACGATCGTGTCCGCATGGTGTTCGCCGAGCACCCGCTCACGGTCCTCCAGCAGGCGGGTGAGCACCGCGCGGGCCTCGGCCACATCCTTCTCGATCAGCACCTGGGCGAGAGTCCACCGCAGCAGCAGCGCCTCCGGCCGCACCAGTTCGTCCGCCCGTAGGCCGGCGAGGCCGGCCCTGAGTTGATCCGCCGCATCGTCGAAGCGGGAGAGGACGTACAGGCACCGAGCGAGGCTCTGCCGGACCAGGAGCGTCTCCGGTTCCTCGGGCGCCCAGTTGCGGAGCCTGATCGCGAGGATTTCCCGCAGCATCGCCTCGGCCTCGATGGTCCGGTCCTGATGCATGATCGCCCGGGCCAGCGTGTGCCGGATGATCATCGTGTCCGAGTGTTCCGGGCCGCGGACCTTGTCCTCCGCGATGACGATCGCGCGCAGTTCCTGCTCCGCCTCGCTCCACCGGTTCAACGCCATGATGGACCGGGCCAGCTTGTGCCGGCTGGCGAGCGTGTCGGGGTGCTGCGGGCCCAGTAACGCCTCGCGGCCGGCGACCACGTCGCGGAGCAGCGCCTCGGCCTCCGCCGGCCGTTGCTGTTCGAGTGCCGCCCGGGCCAGTTCGTGCCGCAGTGCGAGGATCTCGCGGTCGGTCGGACTCATGCCGTACGCCGCGCAGTTGTCCACCACCGGCACGAGAATCTCCTCGGCGGAGAGCGCCAGGCCGGTGGCGAGGAGATAACGCGCGGTCAGCCGGACGAGTTCCAGCACCGCCAGCACCGTCAGCCGCTCGTACCGGATGCCGCTGCCGCGGAGGTGGTCCCGGGCCAGCCCGATGGTGTGTGGAGCCAGCAGGTACCAGCCATCCCAGTCGGCGGTCGCGTCGGGGTTGAGGCCCCGGACCGCGGCGGTGAGCAGTTGCGCGCAGAGCGCGTGGTACTCGGAGGCCTGCCGGCGCAACTCGCGGTCGTCCCGGATGATGCCGTGCACCAGCGGATGCAGTGAGAGCACGTGCCGGAAGTCCTCGATCCGCACGTCCGGTAGCGCGTCCGGGGTCAGTAGGGACAGGTCGGCCAGTCCTTCCAGGACGGTCAACTGCTGCTGCGCGGTGAACTCGGAGAACAGCGGGGATCTCTTGAGCACGTCCTGGTCGAACAGCCGGTAGTAGGGCACCGGGCCTACACTCAGGCAGGCGAGGACCCGCAGCAGATTCCCGGCCTGGGTGAGACCACGCCGGAGCAGCAGTTCCAGCGAGATGTCGAAGACCTGTGCGGTGACCCCGAGACCGGTCAGCTCGTCGAGCTTCGGCGCGCCCGGTGGCCCGGCGAGGCGTTGCTGGAGTTCGACCCGGAAACTCTCGAAGTCGCGGAGCACCTGCGGGCCCTGGTAGATCTGCGTGGTGTGGACGGACTTCAGGTAGGCGCCCACCGTGCGCAGCGTCATCGGCAGCCCGCCGAGCGTTGCCGACAACTCACGCGCCTGCTCCACCGTGCCGGCCGCGCTGCCGGCCCGGTCCAGCAGCACCAGTGCGCCCTCCTCGTCGGTCAGCGGCCGCACGGCGTGCCGTTCCGACCAGGCCGGCCAGGTGTTGCGGTCGCCGTCCCGGCTGGTGACCACGACCAGATTGGCGGGGTCCTGCGGCGGACGCAGCCAGCCCCGGCCGGAGGTGAGATCGTCGTCGACCGGGTCGAGCAGCCGGGGGTCGTTGGCGCTGTCGATGATCAGCACCCACCGGTTCTCGGCCTTGTCGAGAAAGCGCCAGACCAGGTCGGTGGCACTCGCGTCCCCCGACCACGCCCGATCGACCAGGCCGCTCGGGGCGCCGAGCCGGGTGGCCACCTCGCGCATGTTGGAACTGAGACGCTGGGCGTCGACCCACCAGACCTCCCGGCCGGCGAGACGGGTGCGCCGGGCGACCTCCAGCGCGAGGTAGCTCTTGCCGGCACCGGGCAGTCCGTGCAGGACGTGCACGGAACGCGTCTCCTCGCCCGGCTCGGGGGACAGGATCGCCTGAATCAGCTCGTCCCGGCCGTAGAGCGGGAAGTCCAGGAGGCTGAGCGGTGGTTCGACGGAGATTCGCCCGGCCCGCTCCGGCCGGTCGGCAGGCGCCTCCGCGGCGGAGCCTCCGGCCGGGGTCGTGGTGACGACTCCGTCCGCGGCGGCCTCGGCCACCTGCGACTCGCCCGCCTCGGCGGCGGTCTGGACTTCCTTGCGCAGCGCCAGATAGCGGGAATCGTCACGGGTCGCGGGGCGGATCACCGAGAAGTGGTCGCCGTCCACCACCCCGCTGGCGGTGAATGATCCTTTGGCGACGTACGGGGGAACGATGTTGTCGGACATTCCGGCGTACGTGGAGATCGGCAGCGGCCACTCGTGGGATCCGGCCTTCCGGGCCTGAAGAACGCCACGCTGGAGGGCGTCGTAGGTCTCAGTGATCTCTTTGGTGAGCGGACGCAATTCCCGCTCCTGGGGATTGCGGCAACGAGGCATCATTCGTCGCAGGGAGCCGAGAAACTGTGACCCGGAATTCGGGCAGGCGTACATCGCCACCCGGCGGATGCGCGCCAGTTCCTGCCCTCCGCCCCGGGCCAGCGTCCGCACCAGGTACCGCTGGATCACCAGCCCGCCCTGGCTGTGCGAGACCAGGACGATCCGCTCTGCCTCGGCGATCTCGTGGGTGAGGTAGGTGCCGAGCCGGTCCGCGATGTCGTCCATGCGCGGTATCCGCCGGTCCGGGCGTAGCCGGACGACCTTCGAGTCGTACTCGAAGAAGTGGGCTCGGAGCGAGGGAAGCTCCGGGTCGGTCGTCAGCAGGCGGGCCATCTGCTCCCAAGCGCGTCGGGAGGAGAAGAGGCCGTGCACGAAAACCACGTCGACGCGGTTCATCGCGGCTCGTCCCGAGCGGCGGGCACCGGCGGGGCGGGTGCCGGTGGCGCGGTCACGGACGGTTCGGCCACGCCCGGCTCCGCATCACGACGGGTCGCGGCCAGCACATCCACCACGACGCGGGTGAGCAGCGTGGCCAGCGCCAGGAGCACGCAGGCCGTCACGCCGGCGCGTAGCGCGGGACCGTGCGGCAGCACCTCGGCCAGCACCAGCAGGGCCAGTGCCGTTCCGGTGACGATGGTGGCGACGATGAAAAGGGAATACGCCCGGACGCGAGGCCGGGTCCAGAAGAGGACGCCATCGGGGTCCTCACTCCGGCGCCGGCGGTTCTGCTCGCGAAGGCGATCCAGAAATCGTGACTCCCAGATCAGCGCGAGCAGCAGAACGGGAAGAACCTGGGCGGCGGTCGCGTAAAGGTCAGGGAACACCGGGGCCCTTTCTGCTGCGGTCGGGAGTCGTATCATCCAGTGACCCCACATTGACCAGGATCGCACGAGTGGGCAAAACGGTTTGGCGATCGGTCTGGATGAATAGCGGAAGATGCGACCGGCGATAACACGCAACGTGGCTTTCGCTCACGCTATTGTCGGCGATTCCTCCGGAGAGTCACCGGCGACGTCTGCGCGGCCGCTCAGTCCCCCCGGTGGGACTGCGGTCGGGTCCGCTCTGGGCCCACGCCGGCTACCGTCCGTGACGAAGGGATCGATCACCGTGCGTGATGACCTGCCGGGAATCAGGCCAGGCCGCGCAGGAACCGCTCGGCGATCGGCGCCGCCACCTTCGAGCCCGCCCCGCCCTGCTCGACGAAGACGGCGAAGGCCACGTCGCCCTGCCAGCCGACGAACCAGGCGTGCGTGTGCGCCGGGTTGTTGTCGTACTCCGCGGTGCCGGTCTTGCCGTGCACCGGCTCGCCCGGCACGTCCGCCAGCGCGCTGCCGCTGCCCGATGTGACCACCCCGCGCATCATCGACTTCAGCGCCGCCACCGACTCCGGCTTGAGCGCCTCGCCGGACGGCGCAGGCTTGGCCGGCGCCGGGTCGAGCAGAATTCTGGGCTGCTCGAACTTCCCCCGGGCCACGGCCGCGGTGGCGCTCGTCATCGCCAGCGGGCTCACCAGCGTGGTGCCCTGGCCGATCGCGGCGGCGGCCTGCTCGGGCGCCGGGCCGTTGGCGGAGATCTTGCCGGTGAACGCCTCGGTGCCGAGATCCCACGCGGCCTCCAGGCCGAGCGTACGGCCGGCCTGGGCCAGCCCGTCCGGGCCGAGCTTCGGCGCCAGTGAGGTGAAGGCGGTGTTGCACGACTTGGCGAAGTCGGTGGCGAACGGCACCCGGCCCAGCTCGAAGTCGTCCGAGTTCTTGAAGACCCGGCCCTCGACCGTCGACGTCTTCGGGCAGTCGACGATCGTCTGCGGCGTCACCGCGCCCCGGTCGAGCAGGCCGAGCGCGCTGACCATCTTGAACGTCGAGCCGGGCGGCACCTGGGCGGTGAAGGCGAGGTTGTCGCCCGCCGCGCCCGGTCCGTTCGCGGCGGCCAGCACAGCGCCGTCGCTGATCCGCACGGCGACCAGGGCGGACCGGCGGGTCTGCCCACGCAACGCGGCGTCGGCAGCGACCTGAGTGGCCGTGTCGATCGTCGTCTTCACCGGCTGCCCGGGCTTCGGTTCGCTGCGGAACAGCTCCGTGCCGGTCGGCTCGACCTTGCCGTCCGGGGTGATCCGCTCGCTGATCACGGTGACGCCGGGGACGCCGCGCAGCCGCTCGTCGTACCGGCCCTGGAGGCCACCGTGGCCCACCAGGTCGCCGCGCGCGTACCGGTCGGGGTGGGCCTGGAGGTCGTCGGCGGTGGCCTGGTCGACCGAGCCGAGCAGCGCCCGGGCGAACTCGCGGGTCGGCGCCAGCATGAGCTGCTCGGTGGCGAACCGGGTGCCGGACAGGTCGTAGATGCGCGGCTTGATCTGCCGGTACGCCTCCTGGCGCAACGTCACCACCTCGACGAGACCGTCCGGTTTCGCCTCCTTGAGCCGCTTGGGCAGGTCGCTCAGGTCGACCGGCGGGGTGAGCGCGGGCCGGATCGCCTTGAACGCGGCGTCCAGCTTCCGGACCAGGCCGGGCACGTCGGTGACCTCGCCGGGAACGACCTGCACCCGGACCACCGGGCGCGGCGCGACGATCGGCTGGCCGGCCGCGTCCAGCACACCCGCCCGCTGCGCCGGCTCCCGCCGCAGCGCGATCCGGTCGCCGCTCTCCAACTTCTCGTGCACCACCGACGGCTCCCAGATCACCTGCCACTGGTCGTCGCCGCCGCGCTTGAGGCGTACCGGATTCTCGTAGTCCCAGCGGCCGCCGCCCGGCAGCGCCCAGCTCACCTTGACCCGGGCGGTGGCGATGTCCCCCCGGGTGGTGATCTCGCCGGTGCGTGCCAGCTCCGGCTGGCCGGACGAGAGCGCGCCGGCGAGCGCCTGGATCTGCTTGGTCACCTCGGCGGCGGGCAGCCGCCCGCCGGTCGGCTCGACGAAGCCGACCGCGTGCAGGTCGCCGGAGCGCCAGCCGACGAGGAACTCCTCGACGGCCGCGTCCGGACCGTCGTCTCCGGAACATCCGGTCAGCGCGCCGGCCGTGACCAGGACGGCGGCCAGCGCCGCGAGGACGCGGTGACGGGTGTGACGGGGGCGTACGGGGTACGACACGGGCATGAAGCAGTCCCTCCGGTGCGTAACTGCCCTGCACGCTAGTACGGCCCGCCGCTCGCCACCGCCCCGCCACGGCCTCCGGCAGCGCGACGAGCCGTGTGTGGCAGTGTGATGAACATCGCCAGTCGGGGTACTCCGCGAACGGCCGACCACAGACCCGCAACGGGTGAAAGGACGAAGTCCCGATCCGGACGTCCGGCCGATGATCCACCGCGGGAGGTACCACGCGGTAGGGCCTAGGCTGGGCGGCAGAGTGACCCACAACGCGGTGGGTCGAGGGGAGTGGCACCGATGGACCGGCGTCCGGCGATCAAACCGGGACCCGACCTCCGGCAGGCTGACACCGGCCGGGACGACGACGACAGCTTCGATTCGGCGACCGACGGAGACGGTTTCAGCCGTCTCGACACAGGCGTGACCGGGATGACCGGTTCCAGCATCGACACCCTCTACGACCTGGGCCTGCCCGCGCAGGCACTGGCCGACGGGTCGGAGGACGCCGAGCTGGACGAGCCCGTTCCCAACGCGGAACGGCTGGTCGCCCAGGCGGTCGCCCTGGCCGGCGACGACCACGACGCGGCCACGCTCGTGGACCGCTTCTGGCGGTTCGCGCCGGACGAGGAGCTGATCGGCTTCACCGCCGAGGAGATGCTGGAGGCGGCCCGGGCCCACCGGGACCTGGCCCAGCAGCGGGTACCGGGCGAGCTGAAGCTGCGCATCCACGAGCCGGACGCCGAGCAGCACCACACGGTCGTCGAGATCGTCACCGACGACATGCCGTTCCTGGTCGACTCGGTGACCGCCCTGCTGAACTCCCGCCACCTGGACGTACACCTGCTGGTGCACCCGCTGGTCGTGGTGCGGCGCGAGCCGCTGGGCCGGCTCACCGAGGTCTCGGCGGACGTGGAACCGGACGACGCCATCGCCGGTGACCTGGTCGAGAGCTGGATGCGGATCGAGATCGACCCGGTCCGCGACCCGGCCGAGCGGGAGGCGCTGCGCCGTGAGTTGCAGCGGGTGCTCACCGACGTGCGCGAGGCGGTCGAGGACTGGCCGAAGATGCGGCAGCGGGCCCTCGCGCTCGCCGACGAGCTGGCCGCCGCCCGGACGTCGGACAACCGCCCGCCGGTGCCGGAGAAGGACATCACGGACTCGGTGGAGCTGCTGCGCTGGCTCGCGCACGACCACTTCACGTTCCTCGGCTACCGCGAGTACCGCCTGGTCGCCACCGACGGCGCCCGTGGCGGGCAGGCACTCGAAGCCGTCCTCGGCACCGGGCTGGGCATCCTGCGCTCCGACTCGCCGGAGGCCCGGTCGCTCAAGTCGATGACGCCCGAGGCGCACGAGAAGGTGCTGGAGAAGCGCCTGCTCATCATCACCAAGGCCAACTCGCGTGCGACAGTGCACCGCTCGGCGTACCTCGACTACATCGGCTTCAAGATCTTCAACGAGGCCGGCGAGGTGGTCGGGGAGCGGCGCTTCCTGGGGCTGTTCTCCACCGCCGCGTACCGGACCAGCGTGCAGGAGCTGCCGGTGGTCCGGCGCAAGGTCGCCGAGGTGCTGGACCGCTCCGGCCTGAGCCTGCGCAGCCACTCCGGCAAGGACCTGCTGCAGATCCTGGAGACCTACCCGCGCGACGAGCTGTTCCAGATCAAGACCGACGACCTCTACCACGCGGTGATCGGCGTGCTGCGGATGGCGGGCCGCCGGCAACTGCGGGTGTTCCTGCGCCGGGACGCGTACGGGCGGTTCATCTCCTGCCTGATCTACCTGCCGCGGGACCGGTTCACCACGCAGAACCGGCTGCGCATGCAGGACATCCTGCTGCGCGAGCTCAACGGCATCGGCGTCGACTACACCACCCGGGTGACCGAGTCGATGCTGGCCCGGGTGCACTTCATCGTGCGCACCGACCCCAGCAACCCGCCCGGTGAGATCGACGCCGACCTGCTCGCCGAGGAACTGGCCGACGCGACCCGGCTGTGGGACGACGACTACCGGCTGGTGCTGGAGCGCAAGCTCGGCGACGAGCAGGCCAAGCACCTGTTCGCCAGGTACGCCGACGCGTTCCCGGAGGGCTACAAGGACGGGCACACGCCGTACGAGGCGATGAAGGACCTGGCGAAGCTGGAACTGCTGGAGGAGCCCGGCCAGCTGGAGATGCACCTGTTCCGCAAGCAGGCGCCGCCGCGCCCGTACGCCGCCCGCGCCACCGACGCCGACGAGGCGATGGACGTGCGGTTCAAGGTCTACCGGTACGGCGAGCCGATGATGCTCTCCGCAGTGCTGCCGGTGCTGCACTCGCTCGGCGTGAAGGTGGTCGACGAGCACCCGTACGAGGTGGAGCGCGTCGACGGCCGGATCTGGCTCTACGACTTCGGGCTGGAGCTGCCCGAGCGGCACCAGGACCTGGCCGAGGTGCGGCCGCACGTGGAGAACGCCTTCGCCGCCGCCTGGCGGGGCGAGGCCGAGGTGGACGGCTTCAACGAGCTGGTGCTGCGCGCCGGGCTCACCTGGCGGCAGGTCGTCGTGCTGCGCGCCTACGCGAAGTACCTGCGCCAGGCCGGCACCGTGTTCTCCCAGGAGTACATGGAGCAGACGTTCATCGCGTACCCGCGTATCGCCGATCTGCTGGTGAAGCTGTTCGAGACCCGGTTCGCGCCGGGCGCGACCACGCTGGACGAGCGCCGGCAGCGCAGCGGCGAGCTGGTCGACGAGATCGGCGCGGCGCTGGACGAGGTGGCCAGCCTCGACCAGGACCGCATCCTGCGGGCGTACCTCACGTTGATCCAGGCCACGCTGCGGACCAGCTTCTACCAGAAGCCGGTGCGCGGGCGGCCCAAGGCGTACGTGGCGTTCAAGCTGGACCCGCAGGCCATCCCGGACCTGCCGGCGCCGCGACCCAAGTTCGAGATCTTCGTCTACTCGCCCCGCTTCGAGGGCGTGCACCTGCGCTACGGGCCGGTGGCCCGCGGCGGCCTGCGCTGGTCCGACCGGCGCGAGGACTTCCGGACCGAGGTGCTCGGCCTGGTCAAGGCGCAGATGGTGAAGAACGCGGTGATCGTGCCGGTCGGCGCCAAGGGCGGCTTCGTGCTCAAGCAGAAGCCGGGCGACCGGGACGAGGCGGTGGTCTGCTACAAGGAGTTCATCTCCGCGCTGCTCGACGTCACCGACAACATCGTCAGCGGCGAGATCGTGCCGCCCGAGGACGTGGTCCGGCACGACGGCGACGACCCGTACCTGGTGGTGGCCGCCGACAAGGGCACCGCGACGTTCTCCGACATCGCCAACGAGATCTCCGAGGCGCACAGCTTCTGGCTGGGTGACGCGTTCGCCTCCGGCGGCTCGGCCGGCTACGACCACAAGAAGATGGGCATCACCGCCCGGGGCGCCTGGGAGTCGGTGAAGCGGCACTTCCGGGAGCTGGGGCACGACACCCAGACGCAGGACTTCTCAGTGGTCGGCGTCGGCGACATGTCCGGCGACGTGTTCGGCAACGGGATGCTGCTGTCCAGGCACATCCGCCTGGTGGCCGCGTTCGACCACCGGCACGTCTTCCTGGACCCGGATCCGGACTCGGCCCGGTCCTTCCAGGAACGCAAGCGGCTGTTCGACATGCCGCGCTCGTCGTGGGAGGACTACGACCGCGACCTGATCTCCGAAGGCGGCGGCGTCTATCCGCGTACGGCGAAGTCGGTGCCGATCTCGCCGCAGGTCCGCGCGGTGCTCGGCCTCGACGAGGACGTCACGCAGCTCAGTCCGCAGGAGCTGATGAAGACGATCCTCACCGCGCCGGTCGACCTGTTCTGGAACGGCGGCATCGGCACCTACGTCAAGGCGTCCAGCCAGACCAACGCCGAGGTGGGGGACAAGTCCAACGACGCCATCCGGGTGGACGGCAACGGCCTGCGCTGCCGGGTGGTCGGCGAGGGCGGCAACCTGGGCTTCACCCAGCAGGGCCGGATCGAGTACGCGGCGACCGGCGGCCGCATCTACACCGACTTCATCGACAACGCGGCCGGTGTGGACTGCTCCGACCACGAGGTCAACATCAAGATCCTGCTCAACACGGCTGTGGCCGACGGTGAGCTGGACCGGCCGGAGCGCGACGAGCTGCTGGCCCAGATGACCGACGAGGTCGCCGAGCTGGTGCTGCGGGACAACTACGACCAGGCGCGGGCGCTCAACAACGCCCAGGCCCAGGCCGCCTCACTGCTCCCGGTGCACCGGCGGATGATCAACGACTTGGAGCGGTCCGGTGCGCTCAACCGGGCGCTGGAGGCGCTGCCGTCGGACGAGGAGCTGGCGGTCCGCACCGAGAGCGGCCTGACCGCGCCGGAGTTCGCGGTGCTGCTCGCGTACGTCAAGATCGTGCTGGAGCGCGAGATCGTCGGCGAGGGCCTGGCGGACGAGGAGTGGACGACCGACATCCTGGTCAACTACTTCCCGACGCCGCTGCGGCAGCGTTTCGCCGAACGGATGGGCCGGCACCGGCTGCGCCGGGACATCGTCACCACGGTCCTGGTGAACGAGGCGATCAACCGGGGCGGCATCTCGTTCGTCTTCCGGGTGGTCGAGGAGACGGCGGCCTCCGCGGCCGACGTGCTCCGGGCGTACGTGGTGGTCCGCGAGGTGTTCGGCCTGCGCGACCTGTGGGACGCGGTCGAGGCGCTGGACAACAAGGTCTCGCCCGAGTTGCAGACCGCCGTCTACCTGGACACCCGGCGGCTGCTCGACCGCGCGGTGCGCTGGCTGGTCACCAACCGGCGGTCGCCGATCGACGTGCCGGCGGAGATCGCCCGGCTGCGCGACGGCGTGGCCCGGCTCCTGCCGGATCTGGAGAACCGGTTCTGGGGCACCGAGCGGGAGGCCATCGCGGCGCACATCGAGTCGCTGGTCGAGCGCGGGCTGCCGCGTGACCTGGCCGAGCAGGCGACCCGCCTGATGTACAGCTTCGGCCTGCTGGACATCGTCGAGACGGCGCAGGCGGCCGGGCGGGACGTGGACGAGGTGGCCTCGGTCTACTTCGTGCTCTCCGACCGGTTCCGGGTCGACGCGCTGCTGTCGAAGATCTCCCTGCTGCCACGCGAGGACCGGTGGCAGACCCTGGCCCGGATGGCGCTGCGCTACGACCTGTACGCCGCGCTCGCCGCGCTCACCGCGGAGGTGCTCGGGTCCACGTCCGAGGACGTGCCGCCGGTGGAGCGGGTGCAGGAGTGGGAGCAGGCGAACGCCACCTCGATCCACCGGGCGCACCGGGCGATGGGGGAGTTCGACGAGTCCCGCGCCGACCTGTCCGCGCTGTCGGTGCTGCTGCGCCAGATCCGTACCCTGGTCCGGACCTCGGCGGCGGTCTGACCGCTGACGCGCGCGTGGCCCGGTGGTCGGTTCCCCGACCACCGGGCCACCGCCGTTCCCGGCCTCAGCCGGTCATCGCGGCGTAGACGACGATGTTGTTCAGGTAGCTGCCGGCCGTCTTGTCGAACACCCCGCCGCAGGTCACCACGCGCAGGGCGGGCGCGGCCGACGGACCGTAGACCTGCGCGGCGGGAAAGGCGGTCTTCGGGTACGACCCGACCTCCCGCACCGTGAACGTGGCTGCCGAGCCGTCCTGGCGGGCGACCACTATCGTGTCGCCGGGCACCAGCGCGCCGAGGTTGAAGAACACCGCCGGGCCGAGCTGGGCGGAGTCGACGTGACCCACGATCACCGCGTTGCCGGCCTCGCCCGGGCTGGCGCCGGGGGAGTACCAGCCGGCCTTCATGGCCTGTTCCAGCGGGGGCACCTGGACCGTGCCGTCCGGGTTCGTGCCGAGCGACATGATCGGGGCCTGCACCCCGATGCGGGGGATCGAGATGGTGATCGGCGCCGACCGGGGCAGCGGGGCCGGGCCGGTGGCGGGGGTCGCCGCCGGGGCCGGTGGGGTGTTCGTGGCGCTCGGGATACCCGGGGTGCCGGCGGCACCTGGGTTCGGGGTGCCCGGCAGGGCGCCGGGTCCGATGGTGGTGGGGCCGGGCGTCGTCTGCCCGTTGCCTCCCACGGTCGGTTGCCCGCTGCCGGGTACCGGCCGGTCGGCGGCGTCCGGTGCCGGTTCCCCGGCGGTGTCCGGGTCGGCGTAGGCACCGCCCGGATCGCCGGACAGGTCGGTGGCGACCGGGCCCGCCTGCGTGATCGGCTGTGGCGGTCTGGGCGGCGGATCGGTCCGGACGGACGCGCCGACCAGGCCGGCGCCGAGCATGGCGAACAGGACGACGACGGCCGTGCCGGCGGCCGTCACGGAAGTCCGTGGCGTGCCGCCGGCCCGGGTCGTCGTCCGGTCAGACCGAGCCACCGGCCCGCCGCCGACGCAGCAGCACCAGGCCGCCCAGCGCCGCGGCGCCGATCATGCCCGCGCCGCCGGTGGCGAGGTTGCGGTCCACGCCGGTGGTCGTCATGCCGCCGTCGCCGCCGTCGACCCCACCGCGCGGCAGGACCACCAGCTCGCCCTCACCGCAGGCGCCGTGCAGCTCGTACCGGCCCGGCCGGGCGTCGTGCGAGACGGTGGCCTCGCCGTAGTAGACGAAGTCCTTCCCGTGCTCCCAGCCCGCGTCGTCCTTGCCGTAGTCGCCGCCCGGCCGGTCCTCGCCGTCCTTGCCGCCCTTCTCGCCCGGCCAGCCGCCGTGCTCGTCCTTACCGTCCTTGCCGTAGGCGCCCTTGTCGTCCTGCCAGGCGCCTCCGCTCGCCTGCCAGTCGTCCTTGCCGTCTTCGTCCTTGGCGTCCTTGGCGTGTCGGTCCTTGCCGTCCGGGCCGTGCTCGTCCTTGGTCCAGTCGGGCGTGCCCCGCTGCTCCTTGTCCCAGCCCGGCTCGGCGTCCTGGCCGTACTCGTCGTGCCCCTGCCAGGCACCGGCGTCGGCGGCCGCACCGGCACCGGCGCCACCCGGCTGCGGCTGGTCCGCCGGAGGCTGCGGCGTGCCGCTCCCCGGCCCGCCCGGGCCGTTGCCGCCGGGTCCGCCCGGTGCGCCGGGTCCGCCCGGCCCGCCGCTGCCGCCCGGCCCGTGGCCGTCTTCGCCCGGCTCGCCCTTGCCGCCGGGGCCCTTGCCGTGGTCGCCCTTGCCGTCCGGCCCCAGGTCGGCGTCCCAGCCCCAGTCCTGGTCGCCGCCCTGGTCGCCGCCGCGGTCGGCCCAGTCACCGTGCTCGCCGTTCCGGGCCGGGCGCAGGTCGACCTTGCCGGTCACCTCCGACCAGACGGTGGCGTGCTTCTGCGGCTCGGAGCAGATCGCGAGCAGTTCGACGGTGTCCCCGGCCTTCACCGCGTGCGGCTTGGCGATGACCTTGCCCTCGTCGTGCCCACCCGCGTAGGCCATTCCCGGGGTGAACGCGAGAAGGCCCGCTCCGCCGAGAGCGGCGCCCGCGATCACCTTCCCGAGCATCTTCTTAGCCATGACCAGCGTCTCCATCCCTGTTCGTCCTGAGCCCGACGTCAGTCGAGCTAAGGCTGACGTTAGACCGTTTCACGACTTATTCGGGGAAAGATTCGCTTTTAGGGATTTGCCAGTGATGCGACCCGGGCGCGTGCTCCCCGACCTCTACGCGCGAGTGGAGCTCCCTGGGGCCGCCGGGCTGTTTCGGCATCCATGCCGTTCCGCCCGGCCGAGGGCCTCGTCCGCGCGGCCCAGCGCCGGGCGAGGGCGACGCCGGGCGGCGGTAGGGTGGGTGGTGGCGCATCGAGGCATTGCCATGGAAGCGCTCCCATGTAAGAATCGCTGCACGCGGTTCGGGGAGCCACACCGCGAGCTCAGACGTCGAGGGCAGCCGGCACCACCGGCCGACGTCCGTCTCCATCGGCCGGTCCTGCGGACCGGTCGGCACCACCACCCCCAACGCCCGTCCGGGTCGGGCGTCCCCCGAAGTAACCCGTGGCGCGCACGGCCGTTCCCGCAGGACGACCACAGCCGCCATTTGCGCCGGGCCGTACGCGGATCCGGTCTCGCCCAAGGAGATCAGTGGCATGAATCTGTGGAGAAGGCTGTCCGGCCGGAACCGGACGCTTGCGCTCACCAGCGCCGGCGTCCTGGTAGCCGGTGGACTGGTGACCCTCCCGGTCACCGCGGCGCAGGCCGCCACCCAGTGCAGCGTGACCTATACGACCAGCGACTGGCCCGGTGGTTTCACCGGCACCGTGACCATCAAGAACATCGGTGACGCGCTCAGCTCGTGGAACCTCGGCTTCACCTTCCCGAACAGTTCCCAGCGGGTGGTGAACGGCTGGTCCGCGAGGTGGTCCCAGAGCGGGCAGAACGTCACCGCGCAGAACGAGGCGTACAACGGGTCGCTCGCCAGCGGCGCCAGCACCACCATCGGCTTCAACGGCTCCTGGAGCGGCAGCAACCCCAAGCCGACCCAGTTCACGCTCAACGGCACGGTCTGCAACGGCGGCACGCCGTCGACCAGCACCCCGCCGACGAGCACGCCGCCGACCAGCACGCCGCCCACGAGCACGCCGCCGACGTCGACCCCGCCGACCTCGCCGCCGCCGACGACCACCCCGCCGCCCGGGCAGCGGGTCGACAACCCGTACGCCGGCGTCCAGGGGTACGTGAACCCCGAGTGGAAGGCCAAGGCCGAGTCGGTCGCCGGTGGCAACCGGGTGTCGAACAACCCGACCGCGGTCTGGCTCGACCGGATCGCCGCCATCAACGGCACGCCGGACAGCAGCTCCAACGGCGCGATGGGCGTCCGTGACCACCTGGACGCCGCGCTCGCCCAGGGTGCCGGCTACATCCAGTTCGTCATCTACAACCTGCCCGGCCGGGACTGCTCCGCGCTCGCCTCGAACGGCGAGCTGGGTCCGGACGAGCTGCCCCGCTACAAGTCCGAGTACATCGACCCGATCGCCGCGATCCAGGGCGAGGCGAAGTACCGGAACCTGCGCATCGTCAACATCATCGAGATCGACTCGCTGCCCAACCTGGTGACCAACACCTCGGGCAACGCGGGCGGCACGGTCATGTGTGACACGGTGAAGGCCAACGGCGCGTACGTGAACGGTGTCGGCTACGCCCTGGCGAAGCTGGGCGCGATCGGCAACGTCTACAACTACATCGACGCCGCCCACCACGGCTGGATCGGCTGGGACAGCAACTTCGGCCCGGTCGCCGACCAGCTCAAGGCCGCCGCCGTGGCGTCCGGCAGCACCGTCGCCAACGTGCAGGGCTTCATCGTCAACACGGCGAACTACTCCGCGCTGAAGGAGCCGTACGTCAAGATCACCGACACGGTGAACGGCCAGACCGTCCGGCAGTCCAAGTGGGCCGACTGGAACCAGTACCTCGACGAGCTGTCGTTCGCCCAGGCGTTCCGGCAAAAGCTGGTCTCGATCGGCTTCGACAGCAACATCGGCATGCTGATCGACACCTCCCGCAACGGTTGGGGCGGCACCGCCCGGCCGACCGGCCCCGGCCCGTCGACCAGCGTGGACGCGTACGTCGACGGCGGCCGGGTCGACCGCCGCTTCCACACCGGCAACTGGTGCAACCAGGCCGGCGCGGGTCTCGGCGAGCGGCCGCGGGCCAACCCGGAGCCCGGGATCGACGCCTACGTCTGGGTGAAGCCCCCGGGTGAGTCGGACGGCTCCAGCAAGGAGATCCCGAACAGCGAGGGCAAGGGCTTCGACCGGATGTGCGACCCGACCTACACCGGTAACGCCCGCAACGGCAACAACATGTCCGGCGCGCTGCCGGACGCGCCGATCTCCGGCGCGTGGTTCGCGGCCCAGTTCCAGCAGCTCATGCAGAACGCGTACCCGGCGCTCTCCTGAGCCGCGGCCGGACCACCCGCGGCGGCGGGAGTGAGGCACCGCCCGCGCGGGTTCCCCGGGCCCCTGGTCGACGCCCACGTCGGCCAGGGGCCCTCGGCCGTCCCGGGGTCAGGGCACGGTGCGCTCGATCGCTGCCCGGCCCAGTTCGGCCAGATCGCGGCGGGCCCGCTCCAGGTTCTCCGGCGTCACGTCCTGACCCCGGGCCTGCACCAGATCCTCCGGGTCCCAGGGCTGTTCGGCGCCGGTGCGGATGCCGTCCGGGGCGGCGCCGGTGCCGGTGCCGGTCGCGCCGGTCCCGGCCGCGTACGGGTCACCGATGAGGTTCGGCGAGCCGGTGTCGGGCACCGCGCCGTCTGGTTCGGTGAAGACGGGATTGTCCGGGTCGGTGCCGCCGCTGCGCAACTGGGGCACCGTGCTGTCGTCGTCCACCGCCGCGGCCACCTCGGGGGTCTCCTCCAGCGGCCGCTCGCCACCGCGGTCACGATCGGTCATGCTGCTGCCCTCCTGTCGCTTCGCGTGATCCGCCCGGCGTACCCGGTGCGGGCCGCGCCATGCGGGCGCGGGGGTCAGGAGTCGTCGCGCCGCGGCTCCGCCGCCTCGGTGGGGCGCAGCCGCTGCCACAGCAGCATCAGCAGGCCGAACACGAGCATCGCCGCGCCGGCCCAGAGGTTGATCCGGACACCCTGCGCCTTCTCGATCTCGGCGGAGGTGTCGAACAGCCCCA
Organism: Micromonospora sp. NPDC005686; assembly: GCF_042871665.1. Classification (NCBI taxonomy): domain Bacteria; kingdom Bacillati; phylum Actinomycetota; class Actinomycetes; order Micromonosporales; family Micromonosporaceae; genus Micromonospora; species Micromonospora sp. NPDC005686. The sequence continues at coordinate 61,896 of NZ_JBIAIY010000008.1, read as the reverse complement.
TCAGCCCGACGATCAGCCCGTACGCCACGAACAGGCCGCCGATCACCCGGCGGATGTCGAACAACCGGGCCGCGGCCGAGCGGGCCTCCCGCGCGTCCTCGGTCTCGTCGACAAGCGGGTCGTGCGCCTCGCCGCCCTGGTAGTGGCGGTCCGCGTCGTCTGCCACGGCGTGCGTCCCCTCCTTCAGAAGACCGGGATGTAGAACAGGGCGGCGAGGATCACGGCGACGACGCCGAGCAGCACCGGGGAGCGGTACCAGGCGGCGTCGCCGGCCAGCGAGTCGTCGGCGAGTGTGCTGTCGCTGAGGCCGTACACCAGTCCGGTCAGCTCCCGGTCGGTCTTCGGCCGGGTCAGCGGCGTGACGATCGCGGCCATCACCGCGGCGGTGGCGAAGGCCAGGCCCGCGCCCCAGAAGCTCTCCTCCAGGTCCGAGTTGAAGCTGATCACGCCGCCCTTGTAGAGCAGGTACGTGGCGGTGGCGACGAGGGTGCCGGACAGCAACGACCAGAACCCGGCCAGCGGCGTCATCCGCCGCCAGAACATGCCGATGATGAACGTGCCGAACAGCGGCGCGTTGAAGACCGAGAACAGCGCCTGGATGTAGTTCATGATGTTGCTGAACCCGGCCGCGATGAACGCGGTGCCGATCCCGATCACGACCGCGCCCACTGTCGCGAGGCGGCCCACCTTCACGTAGTGCTCGTCCGGCTCGTCCCGCCGGAAGTACGCCTGCCAGATGTCGTACGTGAAGACGGTGTTGAACCCGCTGACGTTCGCGGCCATGCCGGCCATGAACGAGGCCACCAGGCCGGTCACCGCGATACCCAGCACGCCGTTCGGGAGCAGGTCGCGCATGAGCAGCGGGATCGCGTTGTTGTAGACCAGGTCGCCCTCGTCGGCGCCCAGCCCTTTGACGGTGACCAGGGCGATCAGGCCGGGGATCACGGTGACGGCCGGGATGAGCAGCTTCGGGTACGCGGCGATGATCGGCGTACGCCGGGCGGCACTCATGTTCCGCGCGGACAGGGCGCGCTGCACCTCGGCGAAGTTGGTGGTCCAGTAGCCGAAGGAAAGCACGAAGCCGAGGCCGAACACGATGCCCAGCCAGTGCGCGCCGAGCGGGTTGCCGGTGCTGCCGGTGCCCTCCCAGGCGTGCAGGCCGGCCTCGCCGAGCCGGGAGCCGCGTACCGCGTCCATCAGGCCGCTGACGCCGCCGACCTTGACCAGGCCGATCACCGTGATCGGCACCAGGCCGGCGATGATCACGAAGAACTGGAGCACCTCGTTGTAGATCGCGCCGGAGAGCCCGCCGACGGTGATGTACGCCAGCACGATCACCGCGCCGACGATGATCGCGAACCAGAGCGGCCAGCCGAGCAGCGCCTGCATGATCAGGGCCAGCGCGTAGAGGTTCACGCCCGCGATGAGCACCTGCGCGACCGCGAAGCTGATCGCGTTGAGCAGGTGGGTGGGGCGGTTGAAGCGCAACCGCAGGTACTCGGGGACGCTGCGGACCTTCGAGCCGTAGTAGAACGGCATCATCACGATGCCGAGGAAGACCATCGCCGGTACGGCGCCGATCCAGTAGTAGTGCACGGTCATGATGCCGTACTGGGCGCCGTTGGCGGCCATGCCGATGATCTCCAGCGCGCCCAGGTTCGCCGAGACGAACGCCAGGCCGGTGACCCAGGCGGGCAGCGAGCGGCCGGAGAGGAAGAAGTCCACGCTCGTACGGATCGCGCGCCGGGCGGCGAAACCGACGCCGAGCACGGTGACGAAGTAGAGCGCGAGGATCAGATAGTCCACCGCGTTCATGTCCAGACGCAGGCCGGCGCCCATGCCGGTGCTCCCCTCGTGTGTACCGCCGCCCGCACGTACCCCGATTGCGAGGTCTTATGCCTGCTGTTCGGTCTGGGCATGCGGAAGCCCCGGCCGGGTCACCCGGCCGGGGCTTCGTGGTGAGGGGTCAGCGGCCCAGCACGCGGTCCAGGAAGTCGCGGTAGCCACGCACCGCCATCCGGAGCTGCTCGGTGTCGGTGGAGCCGGACTCCTGCCAGGAGCCGAGCCGGGTGCGCTGCTCACGCAGGGCCGCGGAGAGCGCCTCGATCGCCTCCTCGACGAGCGACTCCGCCTCGCCGACCGCCGCGCGCGGGTCGTCCACGAAACGCAGTTGCACATCGCGCCAGCGGTCCCGGAAGCCCTGGGCGGCCTCCGGCGCGAACAGCGTCGCCGCGTCGGCCGGTACCGCGCCGGGCGTCGGCCGCTCCGCGCCGCCCAGGGCGGCGCCGGCGGCTGCCGCGCCCGCCGCCGCGGTGGTGGTGTCCACCCGGTCGTCGCCGGAGGCGGTGGACACGGGCTCGGCGTCGGGGTCGACCAGGCCCGGCTCGGCGCTGCCGTACCCGACCGCGCCGTCGGCGACCGCGTCGTCGCGGACGACGCCGTCGGCCGTGCGGTCGTCCCGGCCGTCACCGTCCAGGTCGATGCCGCCGGAGTGCTCGGCGTCCCAGCGGTCGCGGTCGTGCAGGCGGTCCCCGGCGGTCGGGTCGGCCCGCTCGTCGTCCAGCGGGTCGGTCTGACCGGGTGCGCCGTCGCCCGGCGCAGCCGTGTCCTCGTCGCGCGCGTCGCGCTCGTCCTGCGGACGGCCGCCGGCCAGGGCCGAGGCGGCGACCGCGTCGCCCACCGTCGCCGCGCCGAACGCCGTCGGCAGCGGCGCCGGGTCGTGGTACGGGGCCCGCCCGTCGTCGGTCCGGTCGGCCGCGTCGGGCAGCTCCCCGGCGTCGTAGGCGCGGGTCTCGTCCACCTCGGCGTCGTTCCGCTCGTCGGTCACGGCGTCGCGCCGCTCGTCGGCCTCGGTGTCGCCCCGCTCGGTGGCGACCGCCGGGTCGTCGAATGTGCCCCGGTCGTCCAGCGCGTCCTCGGGCGCGTCGGCCCGGTCGGCGTCGCGGCGGTCGGCGTCGCGGCGGTCGGCGTCGCGGCGGTCGGCGTCGGCGTGCTCGCCCGGCTGCGGCACCGGCACCGGTGCGGACCGGACGGCCTCGGGGTGGTCCTGCGTGACCTGTTGTTCCTCCTGGCGCATGGGGCGGCCTCCTCAGCGGCTCGGGACGTCGTGGTCGTGGTCGTGGTCGTGGTCGGGGTGGCGCTGCTCCGGCTGCTGCGGGGCGACCGGGTCCTCGCCGAGCAGTTCGGCGAAGAGGGCCCGGTAGTGCACCAGCGCCTGCCGGAGGTCCTCGGTGCCGGCCTCACCGCGCTCGTTGCGCTGCCGGATCTCGTGGGCGTCGCGGTAGTGGGTGAGGGTGCGGGCGTGTTCGACGGAGAGGTGGGCGATCTGGTCCGAGAAGTCCCCGGTGGGGTATCCGCGCTCGGCGATCAGGCGGCTGACCAGCTCGTCGGCCTCGCCGACCGTCTCCGCGGGGGAGTCGACGAAGCGCACCTGGAGTTCCTCCCAGGCGGCGGCGTAACGGGCCCGGGACTCCGGGCTCAGTGGGGTCAGCTCCAGCTCGGCGTGCCGGCGCTCCCGTTCCCGCAGCTCGCGCTCGGCGGCGCTACGGCTGTCCTGCTCGGCGACGGCCCGGTCGTACTCGGGGCCGAAGCGCTCCCGAAGCGCGCGGCGGCGGCTGGCGACCACGGCGACCGCGACGAGGGCGGCGATGACGGCGACGACGATGACTATGACGACTACCTGGGTGGACGACATGGCTCCTCCTTCGCACGCTGGTATTCCCTCGCGCGGGTGATCGCCAATCCCGTTGTGCGGCACTTTCCGTCCCCGGGCAAGAAAAAGGTGCGGTGTCGCGACCGCCGTCCGGTGCCGGGCCGGTGTCCGACTGAGCCCGTGGTGCCCGTTCCGGACCGTAGCGAGAGCCGAGACGGCCGGTAGTGCATCCGTCCCGGATTACGTATCCTGCCCAAGGCGTCCGGGCCGGGCCCGGCGTCGTGGCCGGCGAACGTGACGGCCGCTGCCGGCGCCACCGAGCGACACCTTCCCGGGCGAGGTCTGATTGAACACCCGTGACTGGCCGATCCGCGCCAAGCTGACCGCGCTGGTCATCGGCCCGCTGACCGGGCTGCTGGCGTTGTGGATCTTCGCCACCACGCTCACCTTCGGGCCCGCGCTCGACCTGCTCTCCGCGCGTACCCTCCTCTACGACCTGGGCCGTCCGGGCGAGACGGTGGTGGCGGAGCTGCAACGGGAACGGCGGCTGTCGGTGGTCCAGCTCGCCGGTGACCGCGCCCTCCCCGAGCTGGTCGAACAGCGGGTACGCACCGACGACGCGATCGTCGAGCTGCGCCGGAAGGTCGACGGCGAGGACCTGCGCGACGTCGCCGACGCCCAGCTCGACAACCGGCTCGACCAACTGGTCTCGGCGCTCGACGCGCTGCCCGGGGGGCGCGCGTTCATCGACGACCGGACGGTGGACCGGGCCGGTGCCGTCGGCCTCTACAGCGGGATGATCGGCTCGGCGTTCCAGGCGTTCGGCGCGATGGCCGCGCTGCCCGACGCGCAGCTCAACCGGGAGGCCACGGCGCTCACCGCGTTGGGCCGCTCCCGGGAGCTGCTCGGCCAGGCCGACGCGCTGCTGGCCGGCGCCGTCACCGCCGGACGGTACGCCGACGGCGAGCACGAACAACTGGTGCGCACGATCGAGAACCAGCGTTTCCTGGCCGAGATCGCGGTGGCCGACCTGCCGTCCGGGGAGCGGGCCGCGTACCAGCGGATGATCGAGGGCGCCGGGTTCGGCAAGCTGCGCGCGCTCCAGGACAGCCTGATCCGCTCGCCGGCGCTGCCCGCCCGGTTCGACGTGCGGGCGTGGGACACCAGTCACGCCGAGGTGTGGCAGAGCCTGCGCGACTTCGAGCTGCGTGGCGCGGACGCGCTCGCCGAGCGCTCGGTGCCGATGGCCACCCGGATCCTCGTCCAGCTCGCCGCCGCCGGGGTGCTGGGCCTGATCGCGATCGTGGTGTGCGTGCTGGTGGCGCTGCGGGTCGGCCGGTCGCTGGCGCAGCGGCTGACCGGCGTACGCGCCGCGGCGACCGAGGTGGCCGAACGCCGGCTGCCCGACGTCGTGGCGCGGCTGCGCCGGGGCGAGGAGGTCGACGTGGCCCGGGAGGCGCCCGAGCTGGACCACGGCGGCGACGAAATCGGCCAGGTGGCACGCGCGTTCAACGAGGTGCGCCGGACCGCTGTCCGCGCCGCCGTCGACGAGGTGACGCTGCGCCGCGGCTTCAACGAGGTGATCCTCAACCTGGCCCGGCGCAGCCAAGGGCTGGTGCACCGGCAGTTGGCGCTGCTGGACCGGCTGGAACGGCGTACCGAGGACCCGGACGAGCTGGACGGGCTGTTCCAGGTCGACCACCTGGCGACGCGGCTGCGGCGGCACGCCGAGGACCTGGTCATCCTGGCCGGGGCCGCGCCCGGGCGGGGCTGGCGGCGGCCGGTCGCCGCCGTCGACGTGATGCGCGGCGCGATCTCCGAGGTCGAGGCGTACGACCGGGTCGACGTGGGCGAGGTGGCGGCGGCCGGGGTGCTGGGCCGGGCCGTCGGCGACGTGATCCACCTGCTCGCCGAGCTGATCGAGAACGCCACCGCGTTCTCCCCGCCCGGCACCCGGGTGGACGTCACCGGCCGGAGCGTCCCGGGCGGCTACACCATCGAGATCACCGACCGGGGACTGGGCATGTCCGCCCCGGCCCTGGCCGAGGCCAACCGCAAGCTGGCCGAGCCGCCGGAGTTCGACCCGTCCGGCAGCGCCCGGCTGGGGCTGTTCGTGGTGGCACGCCTGGCCGCCCGGCACGGCGTGCGGGTGGAGCTGCGGCCGTCCCGCCCGGCGGGGATCGTCGCCGCGGTGCTCGTACCGTCGGCACTGGTCACCGACGAGCCGCCGGTGGGCGCGGACGCCTCCGCCGGGCCGGAACGGCGGCGCCTGGCCAAGGTGACCCGGCTGACCACCGTGCCTCGGCCGGGCCGGACGGGCCGTCCCGGCCGGGACCGGCCGGAGAGCACTGTGGTCTCGTTGCAGGCGGCGCGCGCCTCGACGGTGGAGCCACCCGCCGACGACGACGGGCTGCCCCGCCGGATCCGGCGGCGCGGCGCGACACCGCGGCCCCGCGCCGCGGTCGCCGACACCCCGGCCCACCGCACCCCGGAGGAGGCCCGCCGGGCCATGTCCGCGTTGCAGGCCGGCACCGCACGCGGACGCCGGGACGGCTCGCGCGCCGCCGGGACCGACCCGGCCACCCCCACCACCGGGACGCGCGACACCGGTACGCCGTCCACCACCGCGAGGTCGGCCGTGGAGCCCGCCCCGCCGGCGCCGGACCAACGAACCGCGACTGAGAGGGACGCCTAGTGGTGCACACGACGCGGCAGAACGCCGATCTCGACTGGCTGCTCGACGACCTGGTGGAGCGTGTCCCCGCCGCCCGCCAGGCGGTGGTGCTCTCGGCGGACGGGCTCCTGCTCGGCGCCTCCACCGACCAGGACCGCACCGACGCGGAACACCTGTGCGCGCTGGCGTCCGGCTTCTCCGGCCTGGCCAAGGGCGCGACCCGGCACCTGGGCGGCGGCGCGGTCCGTCAGACCGTGGTGGAGATGGAGTCGGCCTACCTGTTCGTGACCGCCGCCGGGCAGGGCGCCTGCCTGGCGGTGGCCAGCGACGCCGACGCCGACATCGGCCTGGTGGCGTACGAGATGGCGATGCTCGTCATCCGGGTCGGGGAGAACCTGGCCGCGCCGAGCCGGGCGGCGGGGGAGCGGGCCGATGCGCGCTGAGTCGCCCGGGCCGCAGCACGAGTGGCTGGACGCCGACGCCGGCCCGGTGGTGCGCCCGTACACGCTCACCGGGGGCCGCGTGCGCCCGCCCGTCGACGGCTTCGACCTGCTGGCGTTCGTGCTCGCCGCCCCCGGCGCGGACCCGGCCGGGCGGCCCGGCCTCCAGCCGGAGCACCGCCGCCTGACCGAGCTGGCCCGGCGGCCGAAGGCCGTGGCCGACCTCGCCGCCGACCTGGACCTCGCCGTGGGTGTGGTCCGGGTGCTGCTCGGCGACCTTCTCGCCCAGGGGCTCGTCGCGGTGCACCGGCCACCGGCCACCGCGTACCTGCCCGACGACAACATCCTCAAGGCGGTGGTCAGTGGACTCCGTGCGCTATGACCGGGAGCCGGGGGCGCCACGAGTGCCGCTGGCGTTGAAGATCCTCATCGCCGGTGGCTTCGGCGCCGGGAAGACGACGCTCGTCAGCGCGTTGAGTGAGGTCCGGCCGTTGCAGACCGAGGAGGTCCTGACCGGGGCCGGGGTCGACACCGACGATGTCTCCGGGGTCGAGCAGAAGTCGACCACGACCGTGGCGATGGACTTCGGCCGGATCACCATCAACGACGACCTCCAGGTCTATCTGTTCGGCACCCCGGGCCAGGACCGGTTCTGGTTCCTCTGGGACGAGCTGGCGTTCGGTGCGCTCGGCGCGGTGGTGCTCGCCGACACCCGCCGGCTGGCCGACTGCTTCCCCTCGATCGACTACTTCGAGCAGCGGGGCATCCCGTTCGTGGTGGGCGTCAACTGCTTCGAGAGTTCCCGCCGGTTCGGCCTGGAGGCGGTGCGCGACGCCCTGGACCTGGACCCGGACGTCCCGCTGGTGCTCTGTGACGCCCGGGACCGGCAGTCCGGCAAGCTGGTGCTGATCTCGCTCGTCGAGCACGTGGCGCGGCAGCGCGGCGAGCCGGTGCCGGTGGGATGAACCTCCCGCGGCGAATCCCGTCGGCTGTCGCGGGACTGATCGGCCGCCTTACCGGGAAGCCTCTGGTTGGATCTCCGGAGAACAGGACCGACGAGAGGTGGGAGCGGTGACCGGGCGGGACGAGATCGTCCACATCGGCGGCTACACGGCGCAGACGGGCGGGCGGGCCGAGGGCGTCGTGGCGGCCCGGCGGGACCGGGCGACCGGGGAACTGACCCCGCTGGGTGTCGTGGCGGTCACCCCGTCGCCGTCGTTCCTGGTGCGGAATCCCGTGCTGCCGGTGCTGTACGGGTGCAACGAGCTGCCGGACGGGCTGGTGAGCGCCTTCCGGGTGGCCCCGGACGGTGACCTCACGCCGCTGGGCGTACGCGAGACAGGTGGCGCGGAGCCGTGCCACCTGGCGGTCGCCCCGGACGGGCGGCACCTGTTCGTGGCGAACTACGGCGGCGGCAGCGTCGCGGTGTTCGGCCTGGACGCCGACGGCGTGCCGGGGGAGCGCACCGACCTGGTCCGGCACTCCGGTCACGGCGCCGACCCGCAGCGGCAGGAGCAGGCGCACTGCCACATGGTCTCGCCGGACCCGGCCGGTGACGGCCTGCTCGCCGTCGACCTGGGCACCGACTCCGTCTACCGGTACGACCTCGACGCCGCCACCGGCCGGCTGGCCGAGCGGGAGCCCCGGGTACGGACGGCGCCCGGTACCGGGCCCCGGCACCTGGCCCGGCACCCGGACGGGGGGCGCTGCTGGCTGGTCGGTGAGCTGGACGCCACGGTCACCGCGTACGAGCTGACGCCGGACGGCCCGCGGCAGCGCAGCCGGGTCGACGCCAGCGGCCGGACCGGGCACGTGCAGCCCTCCGAGGTGGCCGTCGGGCCGGGCGGGCGTTTCCTCTACGTGGGCAACCGCGGAGTCGGCACCGTCGCGGTCTTCGCGCTCGGCGGCGCCGCGCCGGAGCTGGTGGCCGAGGTCGACACCGGCGGCGAGTGGCCCCGGCACTTCGCGTTCGCCGGGGAGCACCTGTACGTGGCCGACGAGCGGGCCGACATGATCAGGATCTTCCGGGTCGATCCGGACGGCGGGGTGCCCGAGCCGGTGGGGGAGCCGGTGCCGGTGGCGAGCCCGACGTGCGTTCTCCCGTGACCGGGCGGTCACCGAAGGGCGTCCGAAGTGGACTGGAGTCACCTTAAATGACTGATCAGTAACTTAACGTATGGGTTGGCTGATCAACTGTTTCTGCTGCGTAACTTTCGTCCGAACGGTTGTGGTGGTAACCCCACGAGGTACGCAAGATGGTCACCGTGTCTGGCCGCCATCGCATGAGTTCCCACCTCCGCGGAGCAGGTGCCGCCGCCGTGGCGACAGCCCTTGTCGCCGTCGTAGCCGGCTCCTGGTTCGGCTACCAGCAGCTGGCCGGCCCGAACTGCTCGGGCCGGATCGAGCTGTCGGTGGCGACCGCCCCGGAGATCGCCCCCGCGGTGCGTGCCGCCGCCGACCAGTGGGTCTCCGACGGCGCCGCGGTGGGCGGAACCTGCATCGCGGTGAACGTCTCCTCGGCCGAGTCGGTCGAGGTGGCCGCCGCGGTTGCTAGCAAGCACGGCGCCACGCTGGCCGGCGTCGGGCAGGCCAGCGGCACCGCCGTCACCCCTGACGTCTGGGTGCCGGACTCCTCGACCTGGCTGGTACGGCTCAAGAGCGGTGGGGCCAGCGCGTTTGCGCCGGCGAACGGCGCCTCGATCGCGCGCAGCCCGGTGGTGGTGGCGCTGCCCGAGCCGGTGGCCTCGCGCATCGGGTGGCCGGACAAGAAGCTCCGCTGGTCCGACCTGCTCACCCAGGTCACCGCCAGCAAGCCGCTGCGCGCCGGGATCGTCGAGCCGACCCAGGACGCGGCCGGCCTGTCCGGCCTGCTGTCGCTGACCGCGGCGGCGAGCTCCACCGGCGAGTCCGGCTCGCCGAAGGCCCAGGAGGCTATGGTCGGTGCGCTGCGTGCGCTGGCGACCAACCGTTCCTCGCTGCGGCAGGACCTCCTCGCGCGGTTCCCGCGCTCGTCGGATCCGACGGCGATCGCCAACGCGCTCGGCGCGGCGGCGCTGTCCGAGGAGGACGTGATCGCCTACAACAGCACCAAGCCGCCGATCCGGCTCGCCGCGCTCTATCTGGAGCCGCCGCCGATCTCGCTGGACTACCCGTTCGCGGTGCTGCCCGGCATCGAGCCGGCCAAGGCGTCCGCCGCCAAGGTGCTCTTCGAGGTGCTGCGGACGCCGGGCTTCAAGGACCGGCTCGCCTCGCAGGCGCTGCGCGCGCCGGACGGCAACTGGGGGCGCGGTTTCCAGGCCCCGACCGGCGCGCCGAGCCCGGCCAACGGCGGCGAGCGCCAGGTGCCGCCGTCGGGTCAGGGCGGTGCCGCAGGCCTCGACCCCGGCGCCATCTCGACCGCGACCACGACCTGGTCGGTGGCCACCCAGTCGGGCCGGATGCTCTGCGTCGTCGACGTCTCCGGTTCGATGAAGAAGCCGGTCGCCACCGCCAACGGCGCCAGCCGGGAGCAGGTCACCGTCGCCGCCGCGAGCCAGGGCCTCGGGTTGTTCGACGACTCCTGGTCGATCGGCCTCTGGACGTTCTCCACCAACCTCGAAGGCTCGCAGGACTGGAGCGAGCTCGTCGGGATCAAGCCGTTGTCCAGCAACCGGGGCGCCCTCCAGCGCGGCCTGGCCTCGATCAAGCCCTCCAACGGCAACACCGGCCTGTACGACACGATGCTCGCGGCGTACAAGAAGGTGCAGCAGGACTGGGAGCCGGGCAAGGTCAACTCGATCGTGCTGTTCACCGACGGCAAGAACGAGGACGACAACGGCATCTCGCAGAAGGCGCTGCTGGACCAGTTGACCAAGCTGCAGGACGACGAGCAGCCGGTACAGGTCATCATCATCGGCATCGGCACCGAGGTGAACCGGGCCGAGCTGGAGTCGATCACCAAGGTCACCGGCGGCGGCGCCTTCGTCACCACCGACCCCAGCAAGATCGGCGAGATCTTCCTCCGGGCGATCGCGCTCCGGCCGCCCGCCCCCCGCTGACCTGAAGCTCAGCGCTAGTCTTCCGCCGTGCCGGAAATCCGGTACGGCGGAAGGCTTCCCGGGTCAAGACCGGGATGAGAACTGACGGTAATGCGTCCGAATCAATCGGTAACCATAATTGTCCAGGCATGATGACCGGGTGCCTCGACCGCAGGCTCCACACCGGAGTCGGGCGGGGACGAGGCGGTCCTGAACGAAGTGGGGAGGACCGGTGACCTCGGCGACGCTGTTGACCCCTGCCACGTCGTCGCGACCCGGTGGTGAACGCCCGGGCAAGACGACGCGATCCGCGGAGCGGGCCTACATCCGGGTCCTGCTGGTGCTGGACACGGCCGTGCTCGCCGTGGCCATCCTGGTGGGTTACCTGGCCCGGTTCGGCGACGAGGAGCCGACCGGCTCCAAGATCCCGTACGTGGTGGTCGCCCCGGTGCTCCTGCTGGTGTGGCTCGTCTCGCTCAAGGCGATGCGCTGCTACGACGACCAGGTGCTCGGCTACGGCGCCGACGAGTACCGCCGGGTCAGCGCGGCCAGCATGCGACTCGCCGGCGGCATCGCCATCGCCGGGTACATCGCCGACGTCGGCGTCTCCCGGGGCTTCCTGGCCATCTCCTTCGCGGTCGGCACGGTCGGCCTGGAGGTGGCGCGCTTCGCCGCCCGCAAGCGGCTGCACCGGGCCCGCGACCGGGGCGCCGGCTGGTCCCGCAAGGTGCTCGTGGTGGGCGACACCGCGCACGTGCTGGAGCTGGTGCACACGCTGCGCCGGGAACCGTACGCCGGCTACCAGGTGGTCGGCGCCTGCATCCCGGACGCGCTGCTCGCCCCGGTGCCGCAGCGGCTGGGCGACGTGCCGGTGGTCGGGAGTTTCCGGGGCATCCCGGAGGCCGCCACCGCGATCGGCGCCGACACGGTGGCGGTCACCGCCTCCGGCGAGCTGACCGCGACCCGGCTGCGCCGGCTCGGCTGGCAGTTGGAGGGCACCGGCGTCGACCTGGTGGTGGCGCCGGCGCTCACCGACGTGGCCGGTCCCCGCATCCACACCCGCCCGGTCGCCGGCCTGCCGCTGATCCACGTCGAGGCGCCCGAGTTCCGCGGCGCCCGCAAGCTCGTCAAGGGCTTCGTCGACCGGTCGATCTCGCTGATCGCCCTGCTCGTGCTGGCGCCGCTGCTGACCGTGATCGCGCTCGCCATCAAGATCGACAGCCGTGGCCCGGTGCTGTTCCGGCAGACCCGGGTCGGCCAGGGCGGCGAGGAGTTCGGCGTCTTCAAGTTCCGCACCATGGTGGTGAACGCCGACGCCCTGCTCGCCGAGCTGGCCGCGCGCAACGAGACCGACGGCCTGATGTTCAAGATGCGCGACGACCCGCGCGTCACCCGGGTCGGCCGGCTGCTGCGCAAGTGGTCGCTGGACGAGCTGCCCCAGCTGGTCAACGTGCTGCTCGGCCAGATGAGCCTGGTCGGCCCGCGCCCGCCGCTGCCGTCCGAGGTGGCCCGCTACGACGGCGACGTGGCACGCCGGCTGCTGGTCAAGCCCGGCATGACCGGCCTCTGGCAGGTCAGCGGCCGGTCGGATCTGAGCTGGGAGGACGGCATTCGGCTGGACCTGTACTACGTGGAGAACTGGTCGCTGGCCGCCGACCTGACCATCCTCTGGAAGACGTTCGGCGCGGTGGTCAACAGCCGCGGCGCGTACTGATCGGGGCGGGTCAGGGCTGCGGCCCCAGCCAGTCCAGGCAGACCACCACCGCGTCGTCCACCAGGTCACCGGCGACGAAGGCCCGCAGGTCGCCGATCAGCGACCGGACCGCGTCCAGCGGCTCCATCGGCCCGGTCCGGCGCAGGAACCGGTCCAGCGCCGCCTCGCCGTAGCGCACCTGCTCGGTGGTGGCGTCGATGACGCCGTCACTGACCACGAAGAGCCGGTCCCCGCGCTCCAGCCGGAACCGCTGCGGGCGGTAGTCGGTGCCCTCGAACATGCCCAGCGGGAACTGCTTGTCCAGCTCCTGCTCGGTCACCTCGCCGGACCGCAGACGCAGCAGCCGGGGCGAACCGGCGTCGACGACCGTCATCTCGCCGGTGGCCAGGTCCACCTCGACCAGGAGCACGGAGACGTGCTGTTCACCCCGATGCTGGGCGTAGATGGCCTGATCGGCCAGCGCGGCCTGGTCGGCCAGGTCCAGCCCGGCCCGGCGCGCGTTGCGCAGCGCGTACGTGGCCAGCGAGGCGAGCAGCGCGGCGGCCACCCCCTCGCCGTAGCCGTTCAGCACCGCCAGCCAGAGCCGGTGACCGTCGTCGGACCAGTCGAAGCTGTCCCCGCGCACCGCGTACGCCGGCTCCAACTGCCCGGCCAGGCTGAACGACGGCCGGATCCGGCTGCGTCCGGGCAGCAGATCCCACTGCATCTCGGCGGCCAGCGTGAGACGCCGGCTGCGCCGGGCCGTCCGGTAGAGGTCGGTGGTCGGCGTGACCGCGCTCAGCTCGTGCCCGAGCACCGTGGCGATGGTGTCCAGCTCCCGGCGGGCGTGCGGGTCGGCGGGCACCGGCGACACCTGGAGCACGCCCCGGCGTTCGCCGCGCATGCCCACCGGGAACCAGCCGACGCCGTCGGCGATCACCGGCTCCTGGTGGTCGAAGGCACGCCAGGCAGGGTGGCCCGGCCCGGTGAGCGATGGGCCGTCGTCCAGCGGCAGCAGTTCGGCGAGCCGGTAGTCGACCTGGTAGAGCGCGGTGCGGGTGACGCCGTACGTGCGCGCCAGCTCGGCGGCGAGGCGGTCCACGATGAGATCCGTCGGCGCCTCGGTCAGGAGCCGGCGCGCGCGGCCCTCCGCTCCGCTCATCTTTGCTCCTTTGCACAGGTCGCCCGGCAGGTCCGGGGAGTAGTCTCGGGCCCACCATGACCGAAGAGCGCGGTCCCCGGGGACCTGAAACGAGTATGTCCGCTGTCCTGGACGAGGCGGCAGGCACCTTGCTCGCCGTCTGGGAGGCGGCCCGGGAACGCACCACCAGCCGGCTGTCGAGTGCCCAACTACGCGCGATCATGGTCGTCGAGCAGTATGACGGCATCAACCTCCGCCGGCTCGCCACGCTCACCGACATGTTGCTCTCCTCCGCCAGCCGGCTGTGCGACCGGCTCGTCGCGGCCGGGATGCTGGAACGCGAGCCGGGCCGCTACGACCGGCGGGAGATCTCCCTGCACCTCACGCCCGCCGCCATCGGGCTCCTCGCCGAGCTGCGCGCCGACCGGCGGCGCCGGCTGGAGCGGATCATGGCCGGGATGAGCCCGGAGGGCCGGCTCGCGCTGGTGCGCGGCATGCGGGAGTTCGACGAGGTGGGCCGGCGCGGTGGGGCCGCGGTGGCGGAGGGCTGGCCGATGCTTCAGCCTTCCGGGGAACGGATCGGCGATCCCGCCCGGCCGTCCGGCGAGTCACCGGTGGCCCGTACCGCCTGACTCAGTCGGCGCGGGCGGAATCGTCCGGCACGCCTTCGCGCGCGGCCCGCAACCGGGCCACCACCCGGGGATGCTCGGTCAGCGCCCGTTCCAGCGTGTCGAGCACCTCGTCCAGCAGCGCCCGGCCACCCCGGGACGTGAGCGCCTCCTCCTGCCACTCGACGAAGTCGCGCAGCAGCCGGTCGTCGTCCACCCGTACGGCCGCGATCAGCGCGTCCACCAGGTGCGCGATGCCGGCGGCGACGTCCTCGGCTGTCTCCGGCGGCGGGTCCATCGTGGACAGCGCGAGCCGGACCAGCTCACGCCGCCGGTGCAGCACCGGCACGTACGAGTCGTCGGGCGGGGGCGGCGGCGCACCGGTGTGCGCGGCCGAGCGCGGCCGGTCCAGCAGCGCCACCGCGTCCCGGGCGCTGGCGCCCCAGGCCGCCGCGCCGATCGTGGTGGCCCACCGGCCGTCCGCGCCGAAGCCGGGGCCACCGGCGAGCACCGGCACCCCGGCCGCGCGGCTGGCCCCCACCATCCGCGCCGCCCGGACCAGCCGGTTCGGCTGCACGCAGCTCAGCAGCACCGCGTCCGGGCCGGTCTGGTGCAGGTAGGTGACCAGGTGCCGGGCCGGCACGCTGGCGCCGAGGAACGTCACCCGCCAACCGGCCGCCCGGACCACCTCGGTGACGATGCGGGCGGCCAGCGCGTGCCACTCACCCTCGACGCAGGCCATCACCACGTGCCCGCGGCGCGGCGGGCCGATCGTCGCGCTCACCGCGTCCACCACCTGCTCGCTGACGTGGGTGGCGGCGTGCTCCTGGGCGACGCTCCACGACCCGGCCAGCCAGCGCCGGCCGATCTCCCGCTGCGCCACGGCGACCAGGTCGACCAGGACGTCCGCGATCGAGAAGCCGTCGGCCAGCAGGCCGCACGCCAGCTCGACCGCACCGGCCCGATCGGCGGCGTCCAGGTGATCGAGGTACGCGGCGAGCGCCTCCGGCCCGATCCGCCGGGGCGTCATCCGGCCGCCACGGCGAGCATGGCGATGTCGTCGTGGGGTTGCCCGTCCAGCCACTCGTCGACGAGCTGGAGCACCCGCTCGACGAGCGCGGCGGGCGGAAGCCCGGCGCCGGTGGCGAGCGCCTGACGCAGCCGGGCGTCGCCGAACATGGCCGGCTCGGTCGGGCCGCCGCGGGCCTCGGTCACCCCGTCGGTGTACGCCAGCAGCAGGTCACCCGGCGCCAGCCGTACCTCGGCGCCGGCGAACCGGGCGTCGGTGAGCGCACCCACCGGCATGCCGCCCACCCGGACCGTCCCGACATCGCCGCCGGCGCGGACGACGAACGGTGCCGGGTGCCCGCCACCGGCGAGCCGGACCAGCAGCCCGCCGTCCGGCTCGCGGCGCAGCGCGCCCAGCAGGAGCGTGGTGAACTGGGCCCGGCGGGCCGCGTCGGGGGCGTCCAGCAGCGCCCGGTTGAGCAGTTCCAGCAGCTCCCGGGGGCGCTGCTCGACCAGGCGCAGGGTCTGCAGGGACTGGCGGACCCGGCCGGTCAGCACGGCCGCGCCGACGCCCTTGCCGCAGACATCGCCGAGCGCGAACAGGCCGCCGTCGCCGGTGGGGAACAGGTCGTAGAAGTCGCCGCCGATGCGCAGGCTGTCCCCGGCGGCGCGGTAGCCACCGGCGAGCGTCATCCCGGGCAGCCGGGGCAGCTCCGGCGGCAGCAGGCTGTTCTGCAGCACGCGGGCCAGGTGGGCCTGCTCGCCGTACAGCTCGGCGGCGGCCAGCGCGGCGCCGGCCCGGCCGGCGAACTCCCGGGCCAGGGCGATCTCGCGCTTGTCGAAGCCGGGCCGCTCCGGGCGGCGGGCCAGCAACAGCGCGCCGGCCGGACCGCCCGCGCTGGGCATCGGACTGATCAACACGGTGCCGGGGCGGCCGAACCCGGCGGGCAGCACCTCGGCCAGGTCGGCCAGTTCGGCGTCCAGCCAGGGAGTCGGTTCGGTGAGGTCGCCGTCGAGCGCCTCGACCAGGCCGGGTACGGACTCCACAGTGGCCCAGCCGGCCAGGCCGGTGACCGGGCCGGGGTCGCCCGTGGCGTACCGGATCCAGTGGGGTTGGTCCTCGGCGGGCGGCGGCGGGCGGTGCACCACCACGGCGGCGTCGGCCAGGTAGGGCACCGGCAACGTCACCGCGGTGCGCAGCGTCTGCTCCCGGTGCAGGGACAGCCCGAGCCGGCTGCCCGCCTCGGCGAGGAACGCGGTGCGGGACCGTTCGGTGAGCAGCGCGTCGGTGCGCGCGTGTTCCTCGGTGACGTCGCGGACGTACCAGGCGTTGCGGTCCTCGGCCAGAGGGCGCCGCAGGCCGCGCAGTCGTCGGCCGTCGTGTTCGGTCTCGAACGTGTCCGATCCGGCGACCGCCGCGCCGGCCAGGGCCGGCACCCGGCACGCGGCCAGGTCGACGCCAGGTGTGACCTCGGGGAGCAGGTCGGTGGCCATCGCGTTGACGAGCGTGACCACGCCGGCGTGGTCGACGGTCACGACCGCATCGGCGAGCCCGTCCAGCAGCTCCCGGGCCAGATGGCCGTCAGCCGGAAGCGCGGCCCCGGCGACCCGCTGGGGCCGTCTCCGCGGGGTGTGTCCGCCGCCGCTGACCGGCCCCGTGACACCGCCCCGGCGCGCGGCGGTCACCTCCGGTGGCCGGGCGCTTCGGTCGGTCGACCCCTGCGCATGCTGTCGGTGCACCCCTCGTTCGGTAAACAGGTTGCCTGCCGGCAAGAGTACCGAGCACAGGCACGGAATGCCTGCCGACGATCATCCGGGGTCAGGTGGTCCGGGCCAGCCAGCCCACCGGCCGGTCGACGATCCGGCGGACCACCGAGCCGGCCCCGCCGACCGCCGCGGACTGTGCCCCGAGCACGGCCGGGCGTACCGTGACCGGCGCCCAGGCGGCGGTGAGCACCCGCCGGGAGACCTCCGCCTCCACCGGCGGCCGTAGCCAGGGCGCGAGCCGGGCGTATCCGCCCCCGAGCACCACGGTATCCAGATCCAGCAGGTTCACCACACCCGCCACGGCGACCCCGAGGGCGGTGCCGGCGTCGGTCAGGGCGGTCAGCGTGGCCGCGTCACCGGCCTCGGCCAGGTCGGCGAGCCGGGCGGCGGCGGTGTCGGCCGGCAGTTCCGCGCCGGTCAGCCCGGCGGCGGCCAGGATCGCCTCCTGGCCCGCGTACCGCTCCAGGCAACCCTGGCCACCGCAGCGGCACGGCCGCCCCTGCGGCTGGACCGGGAAGTGGCCGATCTCTCCGCTCCAGCCGCGTGCGCCCCGGTAGAGCGAGCCGTCGAGCACGATACCGGCGCCGATGCCGATCTCGCCGGTGACGTGCAGGAAGCTGCGCGGGCCGGCCGGACCGGCGTACAGCTCGCCGAGCGCCGCCAGGTTGGCCTCGTTGTCGACCAC
Source organism: Micromonospora sp. NPDC005686 (assembly GCF_042871665.1). Lineage (NCBI taxonomy): Bacteria > Bacillati > Actinomycetota > Actinomycetes > Micromonosporales > Micromonosporaceae > Micromonospora > Micromonospora sp. NPDC005686. The sequence continues at coordinate 44,212 of NZ_JBIAIY010000008.1, read as the reverse complement.
CAGCGGCGGCACCCCGTCGACCGGCTCGGCCAGCGGGTGCCCGGCGAGCAGCGCCGGCACGTCCACGTCCCGCCAGCCCAGGTTCGGTGCGAGCCGGACCAGGCCGCCGTCGCCCACCAGGCCCGGCACGGCGAGCGCCGCGCCGGCCAGCGTCAGCCCGTCGCGTACGGCGGCGGCGCGCGCCTCGGCGGCCAGCGTGGCGAGCCGGGCGAGCGCGTCGGCGGGGGAGACCGGGCGCAGGTCGGCGCGGCGGACCAGGTGGTGCCGGACCGTGCCGGTCAGGTCGACGACGCAGGCGGCCAGGTAGTCGACGTTGACCTCCAGGCCGAGCCCGGCCGGGCCGTCGGAGGCGAGCACCAGGCCCCGGGCCGGGCGGCCCGCCCCGGTACGCGGCTCCGGCTCCGCCTCGGCGACCAGCCGGCCGGCGATCAGGTCGTCCACGACGGCGGAGACGGTGGCCCGGGTCAGGCCGGTGTCGGCGGCGATCCCGGCGCGGGAGGGCGGCCGCTCGGCGGCGGCGATCCGCCGGAGCACCACCGCGAGGTTCAACTCGCGCAGGCTGCCCTGCCGGACCGCCCCGGCGGTGCTGGCGCTTGTCACCTCTTGACACTGCCACATCGCCGCCATTTAATTCAACCGCTGAACAAATCGCGGACGACACCACCACCTGGAGGTCTGCCATGGCACCCCGCCCCACCCCCGCGGACAAGTTCTCCTTCGGCCTCTGGACGGTGGGCTGGCCGGCCCGCGACCCGTTCGGTGACGCCACCCGGCCCGAGCTGGACGCCGTCGAGGCGGTGCACCGGCTCGCCGAGCTGGGCGCGTACGGCATCACCTTCCACGACGACGACCTGGTCCCGTTCGGCGCGGACGCCGCCACCCGCGACGCCCGGCTCAGCCGCTTCCGCAAGGCCCTCGACGAGACCGGCCTGGTCGTGCCGATGGTCACCACCAACCTGTTCAACCACCCGGTGTTCAAGGACGGCGGTTTCACCAGCAACGACCGCGACGTACGCCGGTACGCGCTGCGCAAGGTGCTGCGCAACATCGACCTGGCCGCCGAGATGGGCGCGAAGACGTTCGTCATGTGGGGCGGCCGGGAGGGCGCCGAGTACGACGTCGCCAAGGATGTCCAGGCCGCGCTGGACCGCTACCGCGAAGCGGTGGACCTGCTCTGCGAGTACGTCGTCGACAACGGCTACGACCTGCGCTTCGCCTTGGAGCCCAAGCCGAACGAGCCGCGCGGCGACATCCTGCTGCCCACCGTCGGCCACGCGCTCGGCTTCATCTCCACCCTGGCCCGCCCGGAGATGGTCGGGCTCAACCCGGAGGTCGGGCACGAGCAGATGGCCGGGCTGAACTTCGCCCACGGCATCGCCCAGGCGCTCTGGCAGGGCAAGCTGTTCCACATCGACCTCAACGGCCAGCGCGGCATCAAGTACGACCAGGACCTGGTCTTCGGCCACGGCGACCTGCTCAACGCGTTCGCCCTGGTCGACCTGCTGGAGCACGGCGGCCCGAACGGCGGCCCGGCGTACGACGGCCCGCGTCACTTCGACTACAAGCCGTCCCGCACCGAGGACATCGCCGGCGTGTGGGCCTCCGCCGAGGCGAACATGCGGACGTACCTTCTGCTCAAGGAGCGGGCCGCGGCGTTCCGCGCCGACCCGGAGGTGGTCGAGGCGCTCGCCGTCGCCCGGGTGGCCGAGCTGGCCACCCCGACGCTGAACCCGGGCGAGGGCTACCGCGAGCTGCTGGCCGACCGGACCGCGTTCGAGGAGTTCGACCCGGAGTCGGTCGGCGCCAAGGGCTTCGGCTTCGTCCGGCTCAACCAGCTCGCCGTCGAGCACGTGCTCGGCGCGCGCTGAGGCGGGCCGCCATGCCGCTCGTCGCGGGGGTCGACTCGTCGACCCAGTCCTGCAAGGTGGTCGTCCGGGACGCGGAGACCGGCGCGCTGGTCCGGCAGGGCCGCGCGCCGCACCCGCCCGGCACCGAGGTCGACCCGCACGCCTGGTGGGAGGCCCTGCTGGCGGCGGTCGCCGAGGCCGGCGGCCTGGCCGACGTGGCAGCCGTCTCGGTCGGCGGACAGCAGCACGGCATGGTCTGCCTGGACGAGTCCGGGAAGGTGGTCCGCCCGGCGCTGCTGTGGAACGACACCCGGTCCGCCGACGCGGCCCGGGACCTGGTCGAGGAGGCCGGCGGCGGGGAGACCGGCCGCCGGTTCTGGGCCGAGGCGACCGGCGCGGTGCCGGTGGCCAGCTTCACCGCGACCAAGCTGCGCTGGCTGGCCCGGCACGAGCCGGACAACGCCGACCGGGTGGCGGCCGTCTGCCTGCCGCACGACTGGCTCACCTGGCGGCTGGCGGGTGCCCCCGGCCTGGACGGGCTGCGCACCGACCGGGGCGACGCCAGCGGCACCGGCTACTGGTCGCCGCGCACCGGCGAATACCGGCTGGACCTGCTGGAACGGGCGTTCGGCCGCCGCCCGAAGGTGCCGGTTGTGCTCGGCCCGGCCGAGGTGGCCGGGCACCTCGACCCGGCGGTGCTCGGCGACGGCGTGGCGTCCGGCCCGTCCGCGGGTTCGGGAGCCGGCGCCGCCGGCCCGGTGCTCCTCGGTCCCGGCACCGGGGACAACGCCGCCGCGGCGCTCGGCGCCGGAGCCGGCCCGGGCGACGTGGTCGTCTCGATCGGCACCTCCGGCACCGTCTTCGCGGTCGCGGACACGCCGGCCGCCGACTCCAGCGGCGCGGTGGCCGGATTCGCCGACGCCACCGGCCGGTTCCTGCCGCTGGTCTGCACGCTCAACGCGGCCCGGGTGCTGGACGCCACCGCGACGCTGCTCGGCGTCGACCTCGACACGCTCGGCGAGCTGGCCCTGTCCGCCCCGCCCGGCGCGGACGGGCTGGTGCTGGTGCCGTACCTGGAGGGGGAGCGGACGCCGGACCGGCCGCACGCCACCGGCGAGCTGACGGGCCTGACGCTGGGCACGTCGACCCCGGCGCACCTGGCCCGGGCCGCGGTGGAGGGCATGCTCTGCGGGCTGGCCGACGGCCTGGACGCGCTCATCGCGCAGGGCGCCCGCGCCGACCGGATCATCCTGGTCGGCGGCGGCGCCCGGTCCGCCGCGGTACGCCGGATCGCGCCACAGGTCTTCGGCCGCCCGGTGGTGGTGCCGCCGCCGGGCGAGTACGTGGCCGACGGCGCGGCCCGGCAGGCCGCCTGGGTGGCGTTCGGTGGCGACACCCCGCCCGCCTGGGCGATCGGCGACACCGAGGAGTACACGGGCGAGGCGGTCCCCGCCATCCGCGAGCGCTACGCCCGCGCCCGGGGGTAGGGAAGGGCCCCTTTCAACACGCGCGTCAGCCGGGGGCGGTGTCCCCGATCCGGCCCGCACCTGATTGGCTGCCCTGCATGAGGGGCACGAGGATCTCCCGGCGCGGGAACGCGGCACACCGGCTCTACAGCGTCGTGGTCTTCGTGGTGCTCGCCTCGCTGGACAACGTGGCGATCGGCCTGGTGCCCCCGCTGTACGGGCCGATCTCCACCGCCCTCGACGTGCCCCAGCGGATGCTCGGCCTGGTCACCGCCGTCAGCTTCCTGGTCAGCGCGGTGGCGGCGGTGGGCTGGGCGTACGTCGGCGACCGCACCAACCGCAAGCCGCTGCTCATGGTCGGCACGCTGCTCTGGGCCGCCGGCACCGGGGGCAGCGCGCTCGCCGGGGGGTACGCGACGTTCCTGACCGCGCAGTTCGTCGGCGCGGTCGGGCTCGGCGCGGTGGGGTCGGTCGGTTTCTCGGTGGTCACCGACCTGATCTCGCCGCGCCGTCGCGGCCTGGTGATGAGCTTCTGGGGGCTGTCCCAGGGCGTCGGCACGCTGGCCGGGACGCTGCTCGGCGGCCTGCTCGGCGCGACCGACTGGCGGCGGCCGTTCCTGCTGCTGACCGGCGTGGGCCTGGCCGCCACGGCGGCGTACCTGTTCACCTACGACATCGCGCGCGGGCAGAGCGAACCGGAACTGGCCGGGGCGATCGACGCCGGAAACGAGTACGACTACCGGATCAGCCGCGCCGACCTGCCCCGGATCCTGGCCCGCCGGACCAACCGCTGGCTGATCCTGCAGGGGCTCACCGCCCAGGCCGCGTTCGGCTCGCTGGTCTGGCTGCCGGTGCTGTTCAGCCAGCGGGCCGAGGCGCAGGGCTACTCGCCCGCCACGGCAGTGGTGGTGGGCAGCGTCTTCGCCACCCTGTTCCAGCTCGGCGGCGTGCTGTCCATCGTGGGCGGCCTGGTGGGCGACGCGCTGCAACGGCGTACACCGAGTGGCCGGGCCATGGTCGCGGCCGTCGGCATCCTCGCGGCGCTGCCGTTCTACCTGGTCCTGTTCTTCGTGCCGATCCGCATCGACGTGCCCGACGGCGCCGGCGCCGGCGCGGTGGTGACGGCCGTGCTCGCCAGCGTGCTGACCGAGCCGTCGGTGGGGCTGAGCCTGCTCACCGCCGTGGTGGCGCTGGCGCTGACCTCGGCGAACTCGCCGAACTGGTTCGCGCTGATCGCGGACGTCAACCCGCCCGAGCACCGGGGCACCGTCTACAGCCTGGGCAACCTGGTGAACGGCGTCGGCCGGGCGGCGGGCAACGGGCTGGTGGGGGTGGCGTTCGCCGGGTTGCGGGCGGCCTTCCCGCCGCCGCTGAACTACGCGGTCGGGCTGGCCGCGTTCCAGCTCTTCTTCATCCCGACCGGGATCATGTACTGGCTGGCCGCGCGTACTTCGCCGCGGGACATCGCGCAGGTGCGCGACCTGCTGCACGCCCGCGCCGACCGCTTGGAGGAAGGAAGGGCCCCTTCTTGACGGTGAGTGTTAAGAAGGGGCCCTTCCTCTACCGGAGGCGTCAATAAGGGGCCCTTCCTTACGCCCGGAACCAGACGGTGACATCCGTCGGGACCGCGGCGCCGTCCAGCGGCGCGCTCGACACCAGCACCTCGGCGCCGGCCGGCAGCGGCACCGGGGCGGCGCCGAAGTTGGTCAGCACGGTGAGGTCGCCGTTGGTGAACGTGAGCACTTCGTCGCCGGAGGACAGGAACCGCAGCGGGCCCCGGGCCAGCGCGTGCTCGCGGCGCAACCGCAGCGCGGTCCGGTACAGCTCGTACGTCGAGCCGGCCACGCCGCGCTGCCGGTCCAGCGCGTACTCGGCCCACGTCGCCGGCTGGGGCAGCCAGCTCGCGTCGGTCGGCCCGAACCCGTACGAGGGGGCGTCGGCCTCCCACGGGATCGGCACCCGGCAGCCGTCCCGGCCGCGCTCGGTGTGCCCGCTGCGTTCCCAGGTCGGGTCCTGCCGGGCCTCGTCGGGCAGCGTGGTGTGCTCCGGCAGCCCCAGCTCCTCACCCTGGTAGAGGTAGGCGGAACCGGGCAGCGCAAGCATCAGCAGGCTGGCCGCCCGGGCCCGGCGCAGACCCAGCGCGGCGTCCGGCTGCGGGTCGTCCACACCGACGCCGTTGGCCCGGCCGCCGCCGGTGCCGAGCCCGAGCCGGGAGGCGTGCCGGACCACGTCGTGGTTGGACAGCACCCAGGTGGTCGGCGCTCCGACCGAATCGGTGGCCTCCAGCGAACGGGTGATCACCGCGTACTGGGCCGGCGCGGACCAGGCGGCCATCAGGTACTCGAAGTTGAACGCCTGGTGCATCTCGTCCGGGCGCACGTACCGGGCCAGCCGCTCGGCCGGCTCCACCCACGCCTCGGCGACCAGGATCCGCTCACCGGGGTACGAGTCGAGCACCCGTCGCCACTCCCGGTAGATCTCGTGCACGCCGTCCTGGTCCCACATCGGCGGGCGCGGCTTGTCCACCTCACTGCCGGAGAGGATCTCCTGCGGTTCCTGCCAGTCGGCCAGGTCGGCCTGCTTGATCAGGCCGTGCGCCACGTCCACCCGGAAGCCGTCCACGCCCCGGTCCAGCCAGAAGCGCAGCACGTCGAGGAACTCCGCGCGCACCTCCGGGTTGTCCCAGTTGAGGTCGGGCTGGCCGGGGTCGAACAGGTGCAGGTACCACTGCCCGTCGGGCAGCCGCGTCCAGGCGGGGCCACCGAACACGCTCACCCAGTCGTTCGGCGGCTCGGCGCCGTCCGGGCCCTTGCCGTCGCGGATCACGTAGCGCTGCCGTTCCGGGCTGCCCGGCGCGGCGGCGACGGCCGCGGTGAACCAGCGGTGCGCGGACGAGGTGTGGTTGGGCACCAGGTCGACGATCACCCGCAGCCCGCGGGCCTTCGCCTCGGCGATCAGCTTGTCGGCGTCGGCGAGTGTGCCGAACAGCGGGTCGACGTCGCGGTAGTCGGACACGTCGTACCCGGCGTCGGCCTGCGGGGATGGATAGAACGGGGACAGCCAGACCGCGTCGACTCCCAGCTCGGCGAGGTGGTCGAGCCGGGACGTGATGCCCGGCAGGTCGCCGATCCCGTCGCCGTCGGAGTCGGCGAACGAACGCGGGTAGACCTGGTAGATGACCGCCTCGGTCCACCAGCCGGTGCCCGGGGCCTGCTGCGTCGCGTCGGTGTTCAGCGCCTTACTCCTGTCTGGGTGGTGCGGGACGAGCGAGTTGTTCAGTGTGCCCGGGGCGGCGCAGTCGATTCGCGCACCACCAGGCGAGTGGGCAGGATCACCGGGGGCGGCGTCCCGTCGTCGGTGCCGTCGCCGGTGCCGGTGCCGGTGCCGCGCGGCGCCGGCACCAGGCCGGGGTACGGCTCGGTGACCCGTAAGCCGAGCGGGTCGAGCAGGATGCGGGCGGCGAGCAACCCCTGGTCGGCGGCGGGCTGAGCGATGGTGCTCAGGCCGAGCACGCCGGCCAGGTCGTGATCGTCGATGCCGATCACGCTCACGTCCTGGGGCACCCGCAGCCCGGCGTCGCGCAGCGCGGTGATCGCGCCCATCGCCATCTCGTCGCAGGCGGCGAAGATGGCTGTCGGCGGCTCGCCCCGGGCCAGCAGTTCGGCGGTGGCCCGGACGCCCCCGTCGATGGTGAACCGCGACTCGGCGTCGAGGCTCGGGTCGGGCCGCAGCCCGGCGGCCCGCAACGCCTCCTGGTAGCCGAGCCGCCGGTCCAGGTGGGTGGTGAAGGCCAGTTCGTCGTCCGGGTCGCCGGAGATGTGCGCGATCCGGGTGTGGCCGAGGTCGAGCAGGTGGCGGGTGGCGGTCCGGGCGGCGGCCACGTCGTCGATCCGGACGCAGGGCCACCCGGGCACCTGGCCGCCGGAGCTGATCGTCACGCCCGGCAGGCCCAGCTTCGTCAGCGTGTGCACGTCGGCCGCCCGCATCGGGGTGGCGACCAGGATGATCGCGTCCACGCGCTTGTGCAGGCTGGCCGTGCCCAGCACCCGTTGGCGGGTCCGTTCCCGGCCACCGAGGTTGTAGAGGAGCAGGTCGTAGCCGCTGTCCTGGAGGAATTCCTCGACCGCCTCGACCACCGTGCCGAAGAACCATCTGGTGATCCGGGGCACCACCACCGCCACCGTGCCGGTCCGGCCGCCGGCCAGCCGGCTCGCGCTGGGCGACACCGCGTACTGGAGTTGTTCGGCGGCGGCGAGCACCCGGCGGCGGGTCGCGGCCGAGACCGTCGGCAGGCCGCGCAGCGCCCGGGAGACGGTGGCCGTGGACACCCCGGCCAGACGGGCGACGTCGTCAATCCTGGTCATGGTGGGCTCCCCGCACCGATCCGGGTCCCGCCGCCGGCCGTGCCGGCGGCGGGACGCCGGATCAACCCTTGACGCTGCCGGCGAGCAGGCCTCGCACGAAGAAGCGCTGGAGGGACAGGAACACGATCAGCGGTACGACGATCGACACGAACGCGCCTGCGGTGAGCCGCTGCCACTCGTTGCCCCGGGTGCCGGCCAGCTCGGCGAGCCGGACGGTCATCGGGGCGGTCTCGTCGCCGCCACCGGCGAAGATCAGCGCGACCAGCAGGTCGTTCCAGACCCAGAGGAACTGGAAGATGCCGAACGCCGCCAGCGCGGGCATGATCAGCGGCAGCACGATGGTGCGGAAGATCTTCGGGTGCGTGGCCCCGTCGACCCGGGCCGCCTCCATCAGGTCGCCGGGAAGCTGCGAGATGAAGTTGTGCAGCAGGAACACGGCGAACGGAAGCGCGAAGCAGGTGTGCGCGAACCACACCTGGGCGAACTTCTGCTCGTCGACCAGGCCCCATGCCGGGAGGATCTGCACGCCGGCGACCGTGACGCCGGTGGAGAAGAACCGCAGCAGCGGCACCAGGGCCATCTGCAGCGGCACGATCTGCAGCGCGAAGATCCCGATGTAGACCCAGTCCCGCCCCTTGAAGTTCATCCACGCCAGCGCGTACGCGGCGAGCGACGCGAACGCCAGCGGGAACAGCACCGACGGGACGGTGATCGCCAGCGAGTTGATGAAGTAGCTGGCGAGCTGCCCGGACGAGCCCCGGCTGAACAGCACCTCCTGGTAGTTCTCCAGGGTGAACTGCGGGTTGCTGAAGAACGTCCACCAGCCGGTGGTCTTGATCTCGTTCTCCGGCCGGATCGAGGAGATGAACAGGCCGAAGGTCGGGATCGTCCAGAGCATCGCGATGACGATCGACACGAGCGTGGCGGTACGGCTGTTCAGGCGCTTGCGGACCCGGGTGCCCCGGGTGGTCGGCTCGGTGGTGGCCTGGGCGCCGACTCCGACAGTGGGCGTGGCGGTGGTCATCTCAGCCCTCCCGCTGCTTGCGCAGGTTGCGGATCTGGTAGATCACGATCGGGATCACCAGCACGAACAGGAACACCGCCAGCGCCGAGCCCTGACCGTTCTCCTGGTAGCGGAACGCCTGGTTGTACATCTCGGTCGCGATGACGTTCGTGTCGTAGTTGCCGTTGGTGGCGGTCCGGACGATGTCGAAGACCTTGAGCGTGGCGATGGAGATCGTCACCACCACCACGATCAGCGCCGGCCGGATGCTCGGGATGGTGATCCGCCAGAACATCTGCCACGGGGTGGTGCCGTCCAGCCGGGCCGCCTCGACGATGTCGGCCGGGATGGCCTTGATCGCCGCGGAGAGCACCACCATCGCGAAGCCGGCCTGGATCCACACCATGATCACGATGAGCAGGAACGTGTTGAGCGGCGAGTCCAGCAGCCACTGCTTCGGCTCCCCGCCCAGGCTGACCACGATCTGGTTGAGCAGGCCGATCTGGTCGCCCTCGCCCCGGTAGGCGTAGACGAACTTCCAGATGATCGATGCGCCGACGAACGAGATCGCCATCGGCAGGAAGATCAGGGACTTGGCGACCGCCTCGAACCGGGCCTTGTCCACCAGGACCGCGTAGATCAGGCCGAACGCGGTGGCCACCAGCGGCACCAGCAGCACCCAGATCAGTGTGTTGATCAGGACCCGGACGATCGAGTCCTCGGCGAACATCCAGCGGTAGTTGTCCAGGCCCACCCAGTCGTTGCCGCTGGAGTCCATGAAGGAGAGCAGCGTGGTGCGGACGGCCGGGACCACCAGCCCGACGCCGAGCAGCAGCAGCGTCGGCAGCAGGAAGAAGAACGCGAACGAGCCTTCGCCCCGCTTGCGCGGCCGAGGCATCGGCGCACCGCTCGCCGAGACGGCGACCAGCCGTGCCTCCCGGCGCCGGGCGAAGAACGACGGCACCACGTCGAGGAGCAGGAGCAGGCCGCCCACCACCGCGACGAAGGCGATCAACCCATACATCAGCATGAGGAACTTCGGCTGCTCCGCCGCGAAGTCGAACTCCATCGACCCTCCCTCAAGGGTTCGGCTAGCAGAGGTGGTCCGGCCCGCGATGCGGACCGGACCACCTGCTAGATCACTTCCAGCTACCCTCGATGTCGTTCAGGACGGAGGTGGTGTCCTTGCCGTTGATCCAGGCCACCATGCCCTTCCAGAAGGTGCCGGCACCGACGGCGGCCGGCATCAGGTCCGAGCCGTCGAAGCGGAAGACCGTCTTCTCGTCCTGGAGGATGCCCACGGAGAGCTTGTCCACCGGGTTCGGGACGTTGTTGATGTCCAGCTTCTTGTTCGCGGACACCCAGTCACCGATCTTGGCGCGGCTGTTGGCGTACTCGCCGGAGGCCAGGTAGGTCTGCACCGCCTGGACCTCGGGACGGTCGGCGAACGCGCCGACGAACTCGCCGCCGCCCAGCACCGGCTTGCCCTTCGACGGGTCGATGGCCGGGAAGTAGAACGCGAAGACGTCGCCGTCCTCGGCCACCTTGGTGCCCTTAGGCCACTGGTTGGCGTAGAAGGAGGCCTGGCGGTGCAGCGCGCACTTGCCGGCGGTGATCGGCGTGCCGCCCTCCTGGAACGAGGTCGTGGCGACGCTCTTGACGCCGCCGAAGCCGCCGTTCATGTACTTCTCGTTCTTCAGGATGGTGCCGGCCCGGTTGAGCGCGTCGGCGACCTGCGGGTCGTTGAACGGGATCTCGTGGGTGGTCCACTTGTCGTAGACGTCCGGGCCGCCGGTGCGCAGCAGCACGTCCTCGATCCAGTCGGTGGCCGGCCAGCCGGTGGCGTCACCGGACTCGATGCCGGCGCACCACGGCTTGGTGCCGCTCGCCGCGATCTGGTCGGAGAGCTTGATCAGGTCGTCCCACGTGGTGGGGACGGTCCAGCCCTTCTCCTTGAAGGTCTTCGGCGAGTACCACACGAAGGACTTCACGTTGGAGCCGAGCGGGGCGCCGTAGAGCTGGCCGTTGACGGTGCTGTACTTCAGCCAGTCGGGGGAGTAGTTCTGCTCGGCCATCGCCTTGGTGTCGGCGCCGACCGGCTTGAGCTTGCCCGAGTCGACGAAGCGCTTCAGCAGGCCCGGCTGCGGGATGAAGGCGAGGTCCGGGGCGTTGCCGCCGTCCACCCGGACGGGAAGCTGGGCCTCGAACTCGCCGGAGCCCTCGTGGTCGATCTCGATGCCGGTGCAGTCCTCGAACTCCTTCCAGGACTGCTGGAGGCGCTCGTCCTCGATGTCACGGATCGAGGAGTAGATCGTGACCTTCTTGCCGTCGTGGCCCTCGTACTTCTCGTATGCGGCGCACTCGGCCGATCCGGCCTTGTCGCTCTTCTTGTCGTCGCCGGTGCCACAGGCGGCGACGCCGAGCGCCAGCCCCAGGACGCCGGCAACCGCGAGCGTCTGGCGCGATCTGGCAAACGCCATGCCGATCTCCTTCCTTGCCGGCGCGTGGAGGTATCGAACCCGCGCCGGTCCGATGTCGTCCTCATATGTAAGCGCTTGCATCGTGTCGGGTCCACCCCTGATCGGACACGGCCCGGTAACAATCCAGAAACCCTGGCCGCCGCGGTGGGTGCGCTCCCACGAATCTTCCCCGGAACGGAACTTTCTGTCACGATGTCCCCATCGTATTGAAGACTTTCAACATGGGAGGCAGTGGATGCGGAAGCGATGGCTCGCCCTCGGGGCGAGCGTGGCGGTCCTGGCGGCGACTCTCGTGCCGGCCGCGCCGGCGATGGCCGCACCGACGTTCAAGGTCCCGTTCCCGTGCGGCCAGTCCTGGACCGGTAAGACCCGGTCCGATCACAGCCCGGCCAACGCGATCGACTTCAACCGGACCAACGACGAGGGAGACCCGGTGGTCGCCAGCGCGCCCGGCACCGTCGACGTGGTGACCAACCTCGGCGGCGCCAGCTACGGCAGGTACGTCCGGATCAACCACGGTGGCGGCTACACCACCTACTACGCGCACCTGAGCGGCTTCAACGTGTCGGTCGGGCAGACCGTCGGCTACGGCAAGGTGATCGGCTACGTCGGCTCGACCGGCAACTCCAGCGGTCCGCACCTGCACTACGAGCAGCGCCTCAACGGCAGCGATATCAAGATCAAGTTCGGCGGGGTCCAGGCTCTCTACTGGGGCGCCAAGACCTACACCAGCGGCAACGGCTGCGACGGGGCGGACACCGGCGAGGGCACTGTGAACACCGCGGGCTCACCGTTGACGGTCCGGTCCGGGCCGGGCACCGGTTACAGCTCGGTCGGCACCGTGGCCGACGGGGCGACGGTGACCATCCAGTGCCAGACCAACGGCACCAGCGTCAGCGGCACCTACGGGACCAGCACGATCTGGGACCGGATCGGCTCCGGCCGGTTCATCTCCGACGCCTACGTCTACACCGGCTACGACGGCTACATCCCCGGCGTACCCCGCTGCTGAACCCGGCGGGCGCGGGGGCCGGCGGCCCCCGCGCCCGGACCGGTCACGAGTTCAGCCGCCACACCGCGAAGTTCAGCGCGGACGCGAACGTCACCCAGGCCCAGTACGGCAGCATCAGCAGCGTGGCCGGCCGGGAGACGCGCCGGAACAGGGCCACCGTCACGCCGATCGCCAGCCACATCAGCACGATCTCGGCGAACGCCAGCCCGTACGCCCCGGCGCCGAAGAACAGCGGGCTCCAGATCGCGTTGAGCACGAGCTGCACGACCCAGGCCCAGATCGGGGGGCCGAAACCGGCCCGGCGCCAGACCAGCCAGCCGGCGATCGCGATGAGCGCGTAGAGCACGGTCCAGACCGGGCCGAACAGCCACGACGGCGGCGCCCACGCGGGCTGCTCCAGGCTCTGGTACTCGGCGGAGGTGCCCTGGACCCCCAGCCCGCCGATCGCGGCGGCGGCGAACGTGGCGGCGCCGAAGCCGAGCAGCGCCCACCATCTGCGGGCTCCGGTGGTGCGCCGGGCGACACTTCGCGACATCTCCATCGTCGAGATGTTTCCGCTCGGCGGCCCGGCAAACGCGGCACTGCCGCCGGACGCGAAAAGGCCGGGGTCACCCGGCCCGGACGTTCCGGTCCCGCAGGACGGAACACCCGGGCCCGGCGACCCCGGCGGGTACGTGAACCTCGGTTACGTGTTGAAGATGCTGACGCCACCCGGGCCGACCAACAGGCCGACGACGATGAGGACGATGCCCCAGAGGATCTGCCGACGGAACAGGGCAAGAATTCCGGCGACCACCAGTACGACTGCGAGAATCCAGAGAATCAGCTCCATGTCGGCTGAATACCCGGGCGCCCGATCCCGGAAACCTCGCGTTCAGTCGAGCTGATCACCGCCCAGGTGGTAGACGCTGTACGCCTGTTTGATCACCGGGTGCGCCACGTTGCGGACCCGGACCCCGCCCGGCGTGGTGCCGCGCTCGGTGCCGTGGTGGGCGTGCCCGTGCAGCGCCAGCGCGGTGGGGGCGGAGTCGATCGCCTGGCCGAGCTGGTAGCAGCCGAGGAACGGATAGATTTCCAGCGGCTCGCCGGCGAGCGTGTCCGGCACGGGGGAGTAGTGGGTGAGCGCGACGAGCGCGTCGCACTCCAGCGAGAGCAACGCGTCGGCGAGCGCGTCGGCGGCCTCCCGTGTGGTGCGCACGAACGCCTTCATCTCCGGCTCGCCGAAGTCGCTGGCGCAGCGCCCGGCGAACCCGCCGCCGAACCCCTTCACGCCGGCCACCCCGAGCCGTCCGCCGGGGGTGTCCACCACGGTGCCGGTGCCCTCCAGCACGGTGATCCCGGCGTCCTCCAGCACCTTCACCACCTGCGGCACCTCGTCGCACTGGTGGTCGTGGTTGCCGAGCACGGTGATCACCGGTACGCCGAGGCCGCCGAACTCCTGGGCCACGCACCGCGCCTCGGCCTCGGTGCCGTGCCGGGTCAGGTCACCGGCGAGCAGCAGCGCGTCGGCGCGGCCGGGCAGCTCCTCCAGCGCGGGGCGGAACCGGCCCACCACGTCCTCGTCCAGATGCACGTCGCCCACGGCGGCGATCCGGATCACCATCGAACCTCCCTCACGGCAACTCCTCGACCTGGGTGGGCGCCTGGGTGCGGATCACCCCGATGTCGCCGGTCACGGGCGTGTCCGGGAAGCGCTCGGCCACCCGCCGCAGGATCTCCTCCCGCCGGTGCGGGCTCTCCACCTCGCCGTAGAGCACCAGCCCGTTCTCCCGCCGCACCACCGTGATGCCCTGTTCGGCCACGGTCGGGTCCTCGGCCAGCATGCTCTGGATCTCCGCCTCGACGTACTCGTCGGGGGGAACATCGCCGGACTGTCCGGTCACAGGGTCTCCCTTCCGCCGGGCGTGCCGCCGGGCAGCACGTCCAGCCGGTCCAGCAGCACCAGGAACGCCTCCGCGTACGGCGAGTGCTGCGTCTCCTTCCGTACCCGTTCCCAGTCGATCTGTTCCCGCAGTGAGCGGGCCAGCGGCAGGGCGCGGGCGAAGTCGCAGTAGTGCTGGGAGAAGCTCAGCAGCTTGTGCACCATGAGCTGGCTGGCCGAGAGCACCGGCATGTGGATCGCGTCGACCGGGCGCACGATGGTGTCGGCGAACGTCTCCTCGGTGACCGGCGTCTCCACCGGCCGGTGGATCAGGTCCACCATCCGGTCCTCGTCGTAGACCTTCACCAGCCAGTCCTCCGGCGGGCGCTCGGCGGTGAAGCCGGCCTCGACGAGCACCTCCAGCGCCCGCTCGATGTCCGCCTCGCGGAGCAGGAAGTCCACGTCGTGGTCGCTGGAGTGGCCGCCGTGGGCGTACACCGCGAAGCTGCCGCCGAGCGCGAACGGGATCTCGGACTGTTTGAGCACGGCGGCGACCTTCTTCAACGTGTGCACCAGGGTCTCGTCCCCGCGCTCGGCCATCTGCGGCTCCCTCGTCGTCATGGGCGGTGGGACCACGATGCGTACCCGGAGGACGCTTCTGTCACACCTGTCGCCGCGCGATCCGTGCGCCGGGGCAGCAAAGCGACGAACGGCCGAGCGAGCATCGGTCGGATAACCTCGGGAGGGTGGCCAGCTCACTGCGGACGCGGCGGGGCGGGGCCCGACCGCGCATCGTCGCCCTGATCGGCATCGACGGCTCGGGCAAGACCACCCAGGCCCACCGGCTGGCCCAGGCGCTCACCGCCGCCGGTCTTCCCGCCACCTACCACCGCAACGCCGGTGGCCGCCGCTGGCTCGGCCGGCTCGCCCAGCGGGTGGGCCGCGCGGACGCGCAGCGGCTCGTCGGGCGTGACGGCCTGCTCGCGGTCGAGTCGGTGCTGCGGTGGCTGGCCATCGCGCTCGCCCTGTTCAGTCGCCTGGTGACCGGCCGGACCGCGGTGATGGACAGGTGGTCCGCCTGCCAGTACGCCAGCATCCGCGCGCACGGTGGGCAGCGGTGGGAGCGGCTGGCCCGGGCCGGCTACCGGATCTTCCCGGCACCCCGGGTCACGTTCCTGCTCACCGTCGACCCCGCCGAGGCGTACCGCCGGATCGAGCGGCGCGGCACCGACCACGAGAGCATGGCGTGGCTGACCGCCGCGGACGCCGCGTACCGGGAGCTACCCGAGTACGGCGGCTTCGTGGTGGTGGACGGCAACGGCCCGCCGGAGGACGTCGCCCGCCGGATCCGGGCGCACCTGAGCGAGTGGCTGCCCGAGGACCCGTCCGCCGGCCCCGGCCCCGTGCCGGCCGTCCCGCGATGTCCGGCCGGCGGCACCGGCCCGGCCGGCGGCACCGGTCGCGCCGGGCCGCTGCCGGTTCAGGCCCGCCCGTAGACCGGGATGCTCGCGCCGCTCGTGGGCGCGGACTCGGGGGAGGCCAGGAAACGGATGACCTCGGCGATCTCGGCCGGCGGCACCCAGCGCCCGTGGTCGGCGCCGGGCTGGGCGGCGCGGTTGGCCGGGGTGTCGATCACGCTCGGCAGCACCGTGTTGCACCGCACGCCACGCTGCCGGTACTCGACCGCCACCGTGTCGGCGAATGCGCGCACCGCCGCCTTGGCGGTGGCGTAACCGGAGGCGCCGGGGAACGGTGAGACCGCCGCCCGGGCCGAGACGCAGACCACCGCGCCGTCGCCGGAGGCCGCCAGGTGCGGCAGCGCCGCGTGGGTCACCAGGTACGTCGGGCGGAGGTTGAGCCGCAGCATCCGCTCGAAGTCCTCGACCGGGGTCTCGTGCACCAGCCCGCCGGCGGCGTACCCACCGACGAGGTTGACCACCGCGCGCAGCGGCGCCCCCGGCTCGCCGGTCCCGGCCTCGACCGCACGCGCGGCCCCCTCCGGGGTCAGCAGGTCGGCCACGACCCGGACCGGGCCGTCGTCGGTCCCGGGCTCCCGCTGGGGTACGACCACCCGCCAGCCGGCGTCGAGGAAGGTGGCGGTGACCGCGCGGCCGAGTCCGCCCGTGCCTCCGGTCACCAGCACCGTGCGTCGCGTCATGGACACACGCTAGCCAACCGTCGGGCCGACCGGTGGCCCGTGCGGACCGTCCGGCCTGCCCGGCCGAGGCTGACCAGACAGGCCGGGCGGCACGACGGGGGACCGGTGCGCCGGGCGGCAGGAGGGACTCGACCGGACCGGATGAGGCGGTCGGGCTGGGAGAATGGGATCCTTGGCCCGGAGGGGACACGGAAGACGGTAAATTTCCCGATACGCGGTGTCATGGTTGACGCTCACGCCGTGTGAAAGTAAGTTTCATCCGTGGCGAAGAGTCCGAAGATTTCTGCGAGTCACGAGCCCGGTGGACTGATCGTCCACATCAGCGGCCTGCTGCCCTCGCTGTCCCCGGCCGAACAGCGGGTGGCCCGGCTGGTAGTCGCCGATCCGGCGGACGCGGCCCGACGCACGATCACCGACCTCGCCACCGCCGCCGAGACGTCCGAGGCGACAGTGATCCGCTTCTGCCGCTCGGTCGGCATGAACGGCTACCCCCAGTTACGGATCCGGCTCGCCGCCGAGGCCGCCCGCCGGGTCGATCCGCCGGACGCACGGGTGGTCGGCGGCGACATCCCGCCGGGCGCGGATCTCGCCCAGATCATCGCCACGATCGCGTTCAACGACGCCCGGGCCGTCGAGGAGACCGCCGAGCAACTCGACCCGGCGGTCTGCGAGCAGGTGGTCGAGGCGATCGGCGCGGCCGGCCGGATCGACGTCTACGGCGCCGGCGCCAGCGGCTTCGTCGCCTCCGACTTCCAGCAGAAGCTGCACCGCATCGGCCGCATCGCGTTCTACTTCCCGGACGTGCACACCGCGCTCACCTCCGCCGCCCTGCTGGGCCGGGGCGACGTGGCGGTCGGCATCTCGCACACCGGCACCACCTCCGACGTCATCGAGGTGCTGGAGCAGGCGCGGGCACGCGGGGCCACCACCGTGGCGCTCACCAACTTCCCACGCTCGCCGATCACCGAGGTCGCCGACCACGTGCTCACCACCGCCGCGCGCGAGACGACGTACCGCTCCGGCGCGACGGCCAGCCGGCTGGCGCAGCTCACAGTGGTCGACTGCCTCTTCGTCGGGGTGGCCGCCCGCAGCCGGGCCCGGACCAAGAAGGCCTTGGAGGCCACCGCCGAAGCGGTCAAGTCGCACCGGGTCGGTCCCAGCCGGAGGCGGGGATGACGGCGGGCCGGGTGGAGCCCGACGGCGTGGCGGCGATCCAGCCGGTGGTACGTGTCGGCGCACCGACCGAGCGGCGCAACCCGCACAGCGTCGACCTCGACCTGATGTCCACCCGGGACGTGCTCACCGTGATCAACGAGGCGGACCGGCGGGTGCCGGCCGCGGTCGCCGCGGTGCTGGACGAGATCGCCGAGACAGTCGATCTGGCCGTGGCCGCGCTGTGCGACGGCCACTGCGTGCACTACTTCGGGGCGGGCACCTCCGGCCGCCTCGGCGTGCTCGACGCGGCCGAACTGGCACCCACGTTCAACTCGCCGCGGCACTGGTTCTGCTCGCACCTGGCCGGTGGCCCGGACGCGATGTGGCACGCGGTCGAGGACGCCGAGGACGACGAGCGCGCCGGCGCCGCCGAGGCCGCCGAGTGCGTACGCCCCGGTGACCTCGTGGTGGGCCTGGCGGCCAGCGGGCGCACCCCGTACGTCCTCGGGGCGCTCGCCGCGTCCCAGGCCCAGGGGGCCGGTACGGTGCTGCTCTGCGCGAACCCGGAGGCCGCGGCCGCCGCGTCGGTGGACGTCTTCATCGGGGTGGACACCGGGCCGGAGGTGGTCACCGGGTCGACCCGGATGAAGGCGGGCACGGCGCAGAAGCTGGTGCTCAACACGTTCTCCACGGCCGTGATGGTGCGTCTGGGCCGGGTCTACTCGAACCTGATGATCGACATGGTGGCCACGAACGCCAAACTCCGTGGCCGCATGATCTCGATTCTCATGGAGGCCACCGGCTGCGCCGAGGAGGTGTGCCAGGTCGCCCTGCGGGAGGCCGACGGCGACCTCAAGACAGCGCTCGTCGCGCTGGTGTCCGGCGCCGAGGTGCCGGCCGCCCGGGCCGCGCTGGCCCGCTCCGCCCACCAGGTACGCGACGCGCTCGCCCTGCTCGCCTCCTGACCGTCCCGGCCCCTCCCGCCCGCCCGATTCCACCCGCCGGTGCATCCGCCCGGCGGGTGCGAGGCGTATCACGTGCAGGGAGGGGACGACTCCTCCGGTACGGATTGTTCAACGAGGCGGAGGGTAATCCTTGAGCATGGCTGAACCGGCCGGCCCGCAGGCGCGTATCTCGCAGTGAGCAGGATCGCAACGACCCGGTGACGCGGCTCGCTGTGTTCATGGAAGAGGCAATGGTGCCATTCCATGGGCAAACGGTGATTCCGCAGCTCCGGTATGCGTCGAAATCGGCGGCCGGGAACGCCGGAACCGGGCCGGTAACAGGAAACATGGACCGGGCTCTCAGCTACTACTCAGGCATTCGTGACAGTTTCGACTCACGACATGGAATCCCCGACACGTCGCATCTGTTGTGTAGGTGTCAGCACCTACGGGCACAGCGGAGGCTGCGGGGAGGGCTGATGAACGTGGGGATGGCAAGGAACCGGGCAACCGGCGCGAGCGAGGGGACCGTGGCAATCGTGGACAAGAACATCGGCATGCGTACCGACGAGGTCGCCGAGGAGCGGGACCTGGTCGGCGTCTACCTGCACGAGATCTCCCGGACGCCGCTGCTCGACGCCGCCCGGGAGGTCGACCTCTCCAAGGCGATCGAGGCGGGCCTCTACGCCGAGCACCTGCTCGACGAGGGGCGCATCCCCGACGGCGCCGACCGGGAGGACCTGGAACGGCTGGTCATCGAGGGCGAGCGCGCGAAGGACCTGTTCATCCGCGCGAACCTGCGACTGGTCGTGTCGATCGCCCGGCGCTACGTGCGCTCCGGCATGCCCATGCTGGACCTGATCCAGGAGGGCAACACCGGCCTGGTCCGGGCGGTCGAGAAGTTCGACTACGAGCGCGGCTTCAAGTTCTCCACCTACGCGACCTGGTGGATCCGTCAGGCGATCAGCCGGGCGATCGCCCAGCAGGAGCGGACCGTACGGCTGCCCGTGCACCTGGTCGAGGACGTCAACCGGATGCGCAACGTGGCCCGGCAGCTCACCCGTGAGCTGGGCGGCGACCCGGAGCCGGAGCAGATCGCGACCGCGCTCGGCGTGACCGTCGAGCGGGTAAACGAGCTGGTCCGCTGGTCGCAGGACACCGTCTCGCTGGACACCCCGGTCGGTGACGACGGCGACACCAAGCTCGGTGACCTGGTCGCCGACAGCGACGCGCCGTCGCCCGAGGAGATCGTGCTGACCGGCCTGGAGCGGCAGCGGATCGAGGGTCTGCTCAACCACCTCGACGACCGCTCCGCGGGCATCATGCGGGCCCGGTACGGCCTGGAGGACGGGCGTGAGCACTCGCTGACCGAGGTCGCGTCGCGGTTCTCGCTGTCCCGCGAGCGCATCCGCCAGCTGGAGATCCAGGCTCTCGGCCGGCTGCGTGAGCTGGCTCGCGCGGAGGGGCTCCAGGCGGCCTGACCTGGTAACAATTAACGGCGAACGGCCGGCGTCCGACAGGGGGACGCCGGCCGTTCGCCGTCTGTCGTGCTCAGACCCGGCCGTAGCCGGCGATCGACATGATGTTCATACCGCGCTTGCTGACGTTGCGTCCGGCGCTCGGCGCGTCGATGATCTGGCCGTTGCCGACGTACAGCGCCACGTGCCCGAGCCCGGAGTAGAACACCAGGTCACCCGGTTGCAGCTCGCTGCGACTGATCCGGGTGGTGGCGCTCCACTGCCGCGCCGCGCTGTGCGGCAGCGACTTCCCGGCCGCCCGCCACGCGGCGAGCGTCAGACCGGAGCAGTCGTAGCTGCCGGGGCCGTCCTGGGCGTAGCCGTAGGGCTTGCCGACCGCGCCGTAGGCGTAGCGCACCGCGGTGCCGGCGGCACCGGAGACGGCCGGCGGCTTGCCCGCCGAACTCGGCTTGGCGGGCGCCTCGGTGGCCCGCCCGTACGCCTTGCGCCGCATCTCGTAGAGGCCGGACAGGTCCGCCTCGATCCGCGTCTTGGCGGACTTGAGCTGCTTGGCCTGCGCGGCCTCCCGGGCGAGCGTGGCGTCCAGCCGGGTCTTCTGGTCGATCAGCCGCTGCTGGTCGGCGGTGAAGCTGTTGATGGTGCGCTGCCGCTGGCGGGTGAGCTGATCGAGCGTGCCCAGCCGCTCCGGCAGTGTGGCCTGGCCACCCGGGTCCAGTAGGGCCGCCGCGGTGCGCATGCCACCGGTCTTGTACGCCGTCGCGGCCAGTACGCCCACGTCGGCGCGGCTGCGTTCGGCCTGGTCCTGCAACGGCCCGATCCGGGCCTCCAACTTGGCCGCGGTGGCCTTGTTGGCCTTGATGTCCTCGTTGAGCTTGTTGTAGGACTCGACGATTCGCTCCAGCTCAGTCGAGGACTTCTCGATCTGCTTCGTCAGCTCGGTGGGGGTGGGCTCGGCCCGGGCCACCTGCGCCGGGGCGAGCAGTGCGGCCGAGAGGCCGGCCACCGCCAGCGAGCGGAGCAGCATCCGTAAGGACGACAAGAGCGGAAAGCTCCTCTCCCACCGGTCGCCTGGCACGTACAGCGGCCCGGCGACACCGGCCCGGGGCCATCCGGGTGGATGGCTGTCGACCGGGCCGACCTGGACAACCTAACCCGTGATCGCAGTAACCGGGAGTTCAAGCAGGGGCGAAAGTTGGCAAAGTGGCGGAAAGTGACGAGAGGGAGTCGGCGGGTGGATGAGGCGACTCGCCCGATTCGTCGTTCTGGGCGGATGTAGCCAGGCAACGGCGGGCAAAGTCGTGACAAAGACGGAAATCATTCTCTGTTTCCGGCTGGCATGGCCGGGCCGGTGGGTCGCGCGAGCGCCGAAACCCGAGGTCAGGTGGCGCAAGGCCACCACAATGAAGCCCGGACGGGAAATCCCACCACGGGATCCCTGCTCCCGGGAGGCCGCCGTGCAGACCGACCGCTCCGCCACCCAGCCGACCCGCTCGCCTCGACCGGCCGCCCCCAGGCTGCTCTACGCCCGGCCGGGCATCGTCGTCACCGCCGAGCGCTTCACCGTCGGCCGCAACACCTGGCCGGTGGCCGGGATCACCCAGCTCCGGACCGACCGCGGGCCGCACGACCGGCTCGCCGTCCGGGCCGTCGCCGTCTCCGCCGCGATGATCGCCGCGGTCGGCCTGCTGCTGGGGTTCACCGGCGGCCTGCACCGGCTCACCGCCGGTGCGTACCTCGTGCTCGGCGCGGTCGGGCTGGTGCCGCTGCTGCTCGTGCTGGTCGGCGACCGCGTGCGGCCCCCGGCGCACGAGCTGTGGGGCCGGGTGGGCGGCACCGAGGTGCTGCTGTTCAGCAGCGACGACGAGCGGCAGTTCGGTCAGGTCGCCCGCGCGCTGGCGCGGGCCCGGGAGGCGTCGCGGCCGGGCGGCTGGGCCGATCCGCCGTCGGCCGAGCCGTGGCGGCCGGCTCGATGAGCCGCGGTCAGCCCGCGACCGGCTCCGGGATACGCGACCGGCTCTCGGCAGCCACCCAGTGGCTCACCCGGCGCTCGGCGTAGAACGAGACGAACGGCACGGTGCCGGCGAGCATCACCAGCAGCATCCGCTTCAGCGGCCAGTCCGCCCGGCGGGACAGGTCGAACGTGAGCGCCAGATAGAGCATGTACAGCCAGCCGTGCGCCACGCCGACCACGGCCACCACGCTCGGGTTGTCGAAGCCGTACTTCAGCGGCATGCCGATCAGGACCAGCACCACGAGCGCCACGCCCACGATCCAGGCGATCACGCGGTACCGGGTAAAGGCTCCGCCCACCGTCGTCCGTCCTTCCGCACCGGCCTCAGCCGGGATAGTCGCCGGGCCGGGCGCCCGGATTGGCGTTCAACCAGGATAGGTAGCGGTTGTACGCGGCCAGCTCGGCGTCGTCCGCCCCGTCGGCCGGAGCGGCCGGCACCCGCACGACGCGCACCGGCCGGCGTACCGCCGGGGCGCCGACCGGTACGGCGCCGGCGGTCACCGACGGCGGGCGGTCATCCGACGGCGCGGGGCCGTCCGACGGCGCCGGATCGTCCGACGCCGGGTCGGCGGCGCGCAGCGTCTGACGCACCTCACGCCACCAGACGAAGACCACGAAGGCGGCGAACACCGGCCATTCGATCGCGTAACCGAAGCTGAGCGCGTTCCCCCCGGCGGCGCGGGTGACCTGCCACCAGCCCAGCGCGAGGAAAGCCACCACGAGCACGACCATGGCCACGTGGCGGACGATCCACGCCGGTGTCCAGAGCCGATTCATGCCAACGAGAGTACCGGGGCCGCCGGTTGTCTCCGACACGGCGTCGTAGTCCGGGCGGTGGTTTGGTGACACGCCCGCTGGGCATCCGTTTAGTTGCCAACCCGAACGAGACGAGGGGGCGACCATGACCGAATCGGTACGCCGGGACGCGAGCCCGGAACAGCGGGTCGCGGAGTGGGACGGCGACCACGCCCGCACCGTCGACGGCGAGCAGCTCGGGGTGGACCCGGCGGAGCTGGGCGACGACGACCTGGTCCGGGAGATGCAGAGCCTGCACCGGACCCGGCTGGACACGCTGCGGCACGCCACCGACTCTGCACTCGCCAACCACCTGCGGCGCACCGCCGAACTGGAGACGGAGTACCTGGCCCGGCACCCCGGCCGGGAGGTCGACCCGAGCCGGCTGCGGGACGCCTGATGGCCAGCCACGCCGAGCGCGGCATGTCCGCGCCGCCGGAGGTGGTGTTCAACACCGCGACCGATCCGGACCGCTCCTCGGCCTGGCTGCCCGAGCGGTTGCGCAGCTCCGGCGCCTGCCGGGTGGAGGTCGTCGACGCCGACGACATGCGGGCCCGGTGGAGCGCCGCGGACTGGTCCGCCGAGATCGACGTGGAGCCGGCCGACGCGGGCGGTGCCCGGGTACGGCTGGACCTGGCCGGGCCGGACCACGACCTGGCCGACGAGATCCTGGCCAACCTCGACCGCGAGGTGGCCGACAACCTGACCGCCGGCTGAGCACGGCCGCACGACTAGTACGAGGAGGCCGGGTTGACCGGGAGTGGCCTGAAGCAGAAGGTGGCGCGCCTGCGCCAGGCGTACGCGCCGCACGAGCATCGGCCGCTGGAGGGCTATCTCAAGGCGATGGGCACGTACGCCGGGGTGACCGCCGGGCTCGTCGGCCTGGTCCGGGCGACCGGCCGACCGGTGCCCGAGCGGCCCACGCCCGCGGACGTGGTGCTGCTCTCGATCGCCACGCACAAGCTCAGCCGGCTGCTGTCCAAGGACGCGATCACCAGCCCGCTGCGGGCGCCGTTCACCCGTTACGACCACCCGATCGGCAGCGGCGAGGTGATGGAGCAGGTCCGCGACGAGGGCAGCCCGACCCGGCACGCGCTCGGCGAGCTGGTGAGCTGCCCCTTCTGCCTCGCGGTCTGGGTGGCCACCGGGCTGACCGGCGGACTGGTGCTGGCACCCCGGCTGACCCGGCTGGTCGCCACCGCGCTGACCGCGGTGGCCGCCTCCGACTTCCTTCAGATGGGGTACGCGGTGGCCCAGCAGGCGGCCGAGGGTGGTTGCCACCACCAGGAGTGAGAAGCGGACACGAAAGGGGGCCGGCGCGCGGGCGCCGGCCCCCTTTCCGTGCCTCCCACCCGTCAGGTGGGGGTGGTGCCGTGGTCCTCGCCGGCCCAGCCGCGCGACGCCTCCGGCTCCCGCTCGTCCTCGTCCTCCCCGGTGACGATCTCCCGGTCCACGGCGGTGCGGTCGTGCTCGTTGGCGAAGTCCGGCTCGGGCAGTGTGTCGACGCCCTCCGGGGGCTGGCCGAGCGCCGCCAGGTGCTCGTGGTCGGGGTTGCGGTCGGTCATGTCGCGTCCTCTCGTCGGCGGGGGCTCAGGCGACCGTGCCGCCCAGCAGATCGGCCGCTTCGTCCGCCGCGTACTCGCCCTCGGGGAGGGCGGCGATCCGGGTGAGCAGTTCCGCGGGGAGTTCGGCGGCCACCGCCCGGCGGTAGATGTCCGCCTGGGTGATCCGCTCCTGGCCGTGGTAGACGTCGTCGAGCAAGTCGTCGAGCGGCCGGGTGTCGGGCTGCTCGGTCACGGGCGCGTCATCGGTCACGCCGACCACCTACCCGACCCCGAACCGGTCAAACTCGCCCCAACCCCGCTCAGGCCCGCGCCGGAAGCGTGGCGCGGCGGGCCCGGACGGCCCGGGCCAGGTGCTCCAGGACCTCGGCCGTGGTGTCCCAGCCGATGCAGGCGTCGGTGACCGACTGGCCGTACGCCAGCTCCCGGGTCGGGTCCAGGTCCTGCCGGCCGGGGACCAGGAAGCTCTCCAGCATGATCCCGGCGATCCCGCGCTGGCCGGCGGCGAGCTGGGCGGCCACGTCGGCGGCGACGAGCGGCTGGTTGCGGTGGTCCTTGCCGCTGTTGGCGTGGCTGGCGTCGACCACCACCCGCTCCGGCAGGCCCGCGGCGCGCAGCAGTTCCAGCGCCCCGGCCACCGACTCCGCGTCGTAGTTCGGCCGCCCGCCCCCGCCGCGCAGCACCAGGTGGCCGTCCGCGTTGCCCCGGGTGTGCATGATCGCCGGGGTGCCGGAGACGTCGATGCCGGGGAACACGTGCGGCACACCGGCGGCGCGGATCGCGTCCACGGCGGTGGCGATGCTGCCGTCCGGCCGGTTCTTCATGCCGATCGGCATGGACAGCCCGGAGGCGAGCTGCCGGTGCACCTGGCTCTCCACGGTCCGCGCGCCGATCGCGCCCCACGCCACCGTGTCCGCGATGTACTGCGGGGTGATCGGGTCGAGGAACTCGCAGCCCACCGGCAGGCCCAGTCGCAGCACGTCGAGCAGGAGCGCCCGCGCGGTACGCAGGCCGGTGTTCACGTCGCCGGAGCCGTCCAGCGCCGGGTCGTTGATCAGGCCCTTCCAGCCCACCGTCGAACGGGGCTTCTCGAAGTACACACGCATGACCACGAGCAGGTCGTCGGCGACCCGCGTGGCGGCCTCGCGCAGCCGGCCCGCGTACTCCAGGGCGGCGGCCGGGTCGTGCACGGAGCAGGGGCCCACGACGACGAGCAACCGGTCGTCGGCGCGGTCCAGCACCCGGGCGACGGCCCGCCGGCCCGCCACGACGGTCTCGGCCAGCGGGGTGTCGAGCGGCAGGTGGTGGTGCAGCAGGGCCGGGGTGGTCAGCGGCACCACACGGTCGATGCGCTGGTCGATGATCGGATGGGCGTCCTGGGGGGTGGCCACGGTGGGGATCCTTCCGCCGACCGTGCCCCCGTGCCGGCGCCCGGGGATCGAGCCGGCTGCTCGCGTGCGAAAGGCAAGGAAACGATCCCTGCCCGGCCGGCTCGAAGAGGAAGTGACGTCAGCTCATGGTCGAGTCACCGGCTCCTCCAGCCGGCTGCCTAAACCATCGATACGACCGCGTCACGTCGGCCAGCGTACCCGACGCGCGGCGAAAAGCCCGCTCCGTTCCGAAGTGCGGAACGCGGGGTATGAGATCGCCATGACCACGAGCCACGACCCGAGTGACCAGGAACGAATCGAATCCCGGGCGCATCTGCTGCCGGAGGAGGCGGCGGCGGGCAGCGACGACGCCGAGGCGCAGGCCGACGCGATCCTCGCCGAGTCCGACATTCGCGAGGCGGACCAGAACGCCGCCCCCGACACGGTGCTGGAGCACCGCACCTCCGAGCAGACCGTCACCCCCATCGAGCCGCCCGACTGAGCCCGGCGCCCCGGGCCCGGCGGGACCCCCGGTAACTGTCGTCCCGCAGCCGGGCCAGCGGGCCGGTCAGGCACAACCCCGGCGGCACGTTGCCGATCGGATCGAACGCGAGCGCGGCGTCCTCGGCGGCGCCGCGCTCGTCGTCGAGGCGTACCTCGCCGAACGGCCGCCAGCGGCCCACCGCCGAGGCCACCGCGAGCACCAGCCGGGGCTCGCCGCCCGCCACCGCCGCGCCCGCCTCGGCCAGGCCGCGGCCCAGGTCCGGCGAGTCCGGGTCGGCCAGCACGGCCAGGAACAGCCGCCGCCCGCCGGCCCGGAACGGCATGATCGACGTGTACGTCCCGGTGAAGCGCCGCCGGGGCAGCGGCAGGTTCCGCAGCACCGGCGCGGCGCCGCTGGAACTCCACAGCAGGTCCACCGGCGGCTCCGGGTCGCGGTGCAGCCGTACCGCCACGCCCAGCACGTCCGGCCAGGCGCCCGGCGTCGGCACGCCCTTGGAGAGGCGGATCGTGGCCGGCCACCGGCCGGGTGAGTCGAGCAACGGCACCCCGGTCGGCGGTCCCGGCGTACCCCAGATCCGGGCCTCGCCGGCGAACGTGCGCCCGGCCGGGTGCAGCAGCCGGGCGTGCCGGAGCCGGGCCAGCGCGGCGGCGGCGCGCTCGACGGCGGAAGACGTGGTGGTGGCCATGCCCGCCGGGTACCCCGGCGCGCACCGACGATGCCTCCGGCGTGCGTGTCACCTTTCCGCCTCCGAGATCGGATAGCGTCACCTCATGCCCGACAGCGGTTTCCCCTGGCCGATCGAGACGACCCGACTGGACAACGGCCTGCGTGTGGTGGTGAGCGAGGACCGCACCGCCCCGGCCGTGGCGGTCAACCTCTGGTACGACGTGGGCTCACGCCATGAGCCGACGGGACAGACCGGCTTCGCCCACCTCTTCGAGCACCTCATGTTCGAGGGCTCGGTGAACGTGGCGAAGACCGAGCACATGAAGCTGATCCAGGGCGCGGGCGGCTCGCTCAACGCGACCACCAACCCGGACCGGACCAACTACTTCGAGACGGTCCCGGCCGAGCACCTGGAGTTGGCGCTCTGGCTGGAGGCCGACCGGATGGGCGGGCTGGTGCCGGCGCTGACCCAGGAGACGCTGGACAACCAGCGCGACGTGGTGAAGAACGAGCGCCGGCAGCGCTACGAGAACGTGCCGTACGGCGACGCCTGGCTGCGGCTGCTGCCGCTGCTCTACCCGCCCGGCCACCCGTACCACCACGCCACGATCGGGTCGATGGCCGACCTGAACGCCGCCGACCTGGCCACCTTCCAGGAGTTCCACAGCACCTACTACGCGCCCAACAACGCGGTCCTCACGGTGGCCGGCGACACAGAAGCGGCGGAGGTGTTCGCGCTCGCCGACAAGTACTTCGGCGGCCTGGCCGCGCGCGCCGAGATCCCGGCCGCGCCGGACGGCCGTACCGTGCCGGCCACCGGCCGTCCCGCGCTGGAGACGGTCACCGCCGACGTGCCCGCCCCCCGCGTCTACCTCGCGCACCGCACCCAACCGTTCGGCACCCAGGGGTACGACGTGACGACGGTGCTGGCCACCGTGCTCGGCAGCGGCCGGGGCAGCCGCCTCTACCAGCGGCTGGCCGACGGCGAGCGGATCGCCCAGCCGGACCTGGTCGGCGCGTACGGGGTGGATCTGGCGCACGCACCCGCCCCGCTGATCGCCACCGCCACGGCCCGCCCCGGAGTGAGCGCCGAGCGGCTGCGCGACGGGCTGGCCGAGGTGGTCGACGAGCTGGCCACGGTGCCGGTGACCGCCGCCGAGCTGGATCGGGCCAAGGCGCTGCTGAGCACCATGTGGTGGCGGCAGATGGCCACTGTGGACGGGCGGGCGGACACGCTCGGCCGCTACGCCACCCAGTTCGGCGACCCGGCCCGCGCCGCCGACCGGCTGCCGGCCTGGCTCGCGGTGACCGCGGAGCAGATCGCCGAGCAGGCCGCCGAGCTGCTCGGCGCCGCCGACCGGGTGATCCTGACCTACCTGCCCGAGGAGAAGTGATGTCGCTGATCACCACCCGTCCCGGCCCCGGTGCCGCCCGCGCCTACCGGTTTCCGCAGGTGGTCCGGCGAACGGTGGCCGGCGGCCAGGTGGTCGCCGCGCACCTGCCCGGGCAGAACCTCGCCGTCGCGCTGCTGCTGCTCGACGGTGGCGCCGGCCGGGAGCCGGTCGGCAAGGAGGGCCTCGGCGCGGTGCTGGCCAAGGCGCTGGAGGAGGGCACCGCCCAGCGGGACGCCACCGCGTACGCGCTGGCCATCGAGGCGCTCGGCACCGAGCTGGCGACCGGGCTCGACTGGGACTCGTTCCAGGTGAGCGTGCAGGTGCCGGTGGACCGGCTGAGCGCCGCCGTGGAGCTGCTGGCCGAGGCGGTCCGTACGCCCCGGCTCGACCCGGCCGACGTGCTGCGCGTGCGCGACGACGAGGCGACCGCGCTGCGGATGGACTGGGCCAATCCCGGCCCGCGTGCCGACGCGGTGCTGCGCGCCGAGCTGTTCGGCGCGCAGCACCGGTGGGGCCGCCCGCTCTACGGCGACCCGGACAGCGTGGCCGCGCTGGAGGTGGACGACGTCACCGTCTTCCACTCGGAGTGGTTCATCCGCCCCGGCACGCTCGTCGTCGTCGGTGACCTGGAGCGGATCGACCTGGACGCGCTCGCCGCGACGGCGTTCGCCGGCACCGGCGGGGGGCCCGTGGAACGCGGCGCCCCGATCGACGTGCCGATGGCCGGGCAGCGGCGGATCGTCCTGGTCGACCGGCCCGGCTCGGTGCAGTCCACGCTGCGCCTCGGCCACCCGTCCCCGCACCGGGCCAACCCGGACCACGTGCCGATGACGCTCGCCGGCACCGTGCTCGGCGGCGCGTTCACCTCCCGGCTCAACCATCTGATCCGTGAGGTACGCGGCTACACGTACGGGATCCGGGGCGACTTCGCCTCGTCCCGGCGGTTCGGCCGGTTCGCGGTCAGCTCCGGAGTGCAGACCGGGGTGACGGCGCCGGCGCTGGTCGAGTCGGTGGGCGAGATCTCGCGTACCCAGCTCACCGGCGTCACCGAGGACGAGCTGGAGGTGGCGCGCTCCTGGCGGGCCGGGCAGCTCTCGGTCGAGTTGCAGAGCCCGCGGGCGATCGCCTCGGCCCTGACCACGCTCGTCGTGCACGACCTGCCGGACGACTACCACGCGCGGCTGCGGGAGCAACTGCTCGCCGCGACCGTCGAGGAGGTCTCCGCCGCGGCCGCGACGTACCTGCGCCCCGAGTCGCTGACGATGGTGGTCGAGGGCGACGCGGCGGTCATCCGGGACGAGCTGGTCGCCAGCGGTCTCGGCGAGGTGGTCGACCACACCTGACCGGGCGGGGCGGCGGGCCTGTGATTCCCGTCGCCCCCCATCCGCGCGGTGGGAAACGTTTCCCACCCGCGCCGCCCGGCTGGGTAGCCTCGCGGGCATGAGGATCGGCATTGTGGGAGCCACTGGTCAGGTCGGTGGCGTCATGCGGCAGGTGCTGGCGGCGCGCGAGTTCCCGGCGGAGCAGGTTCGCCTGTTCGCCTCGGCCCGGTCGGCCGGGCGCACGCTGCCCTGGCGCGACGGCGAGGTCACGGTCGAGGACGCGGCCACGGCGGACTACCGCGGGCTGGACATCGTGCTCTTCTCGGCGGGCAAGGGCACCGCGAAGGAGCTGGCTCCCCGGGTCGCCGAGGCCGGCGCCGTGGTGATCGACAACTCCTCGGCGTTCCGGATGGACCCGCAGGTGCCGCTGGTGGTGGCCGAGGTCAACCCGCACGCGATCGCGGACCGCCCGAAGGGCATCGTGGCGAACCCGAACTGCACCACGATGGCCGCCATGCCGGTGCTGCGTCCGCTGCACGACGAGGCCGGACTGGTCAGCCTCGTCGTCGCCACGTACCAGGCGGTCTCCGGTGCCGGCCTGGCCGGGGTGGCGGAACTGGACGAGCAGGTCCGCAAGGTGGCCGGGGACGCCACCGGGCTCGCCTTCGACGGCGGGGCCGTCGAGTTCCCGGCGGCGCGCTCGTTCGCCCGCCCGATCGCCTTCAACGTGCTCCCGCTCGCCGGCTCGATCGTCGACGACGGCTCCTTCGAGACCGACGAGGAGCAGAAGCTGCGCAACGAGAGCCGCAAGATCCTGGAGATCCCCGGCCTGAAGGTCTCCGGCACGTGCGTGCGGGTGCCGGTCTTCACCGGCCACTCGTTGCAGATCAACGCCCGGTTCGCCCGGCCGATCGACCCGGCCCGCGCCCGTGAGCTGCTCGACGGCGCACCCGGCGTGGCGCTGCGTGACGTGCCGACGCCGCTGGAGGCGGCCGGCCAGGACCCGACGTTCGTCGGGCGGATCCGGGCCGACGAGACCGTCGAGCACGGGCTCGCGCTGTTCTGCGCCAACGACAACCTGCGCAAGGGCGCGGCGCTCAACGCCGTGCAGCTCGCCGAGTTGGTCGCCGCCGAACGCTGACGCCGCCGTCGTGGGCGCCCCCGCGTTACCCCGGCTCGGCCGGCGGGTAGACCGCCGTGCCGACACCGAGAGGGGAGCACCATGACAACGGTCGGAGAGTTCATGACGACCCGGTTGGTGACGATGGACGGCAACGACACGCTCGTCGCCGCGGCGCAGGAGATGCGCGACAGCGCCATCGGCGACGTGGTCGTCACCGACGGCGACAACGTGGTCGGCATCGTGACGGATCGGGACATCACGGTACGGGGCGTCGCGGAGGACATGGACCCCACCGCCACCCGGCTCAACCAGATCACCAGCCGGGACGTGGTGACCGTGAGCCAGAACGACGATGTCGTGGCCGCCGCCGACCTCATGCGCACGTACGCGGTCCGCCGGCTCCCGGTGGTCGACGACGGCCGGCTGGTCGGCCTGATCTCCATGGGTGACCTGGCTGTGGAACGGGAACCCCAGTCGGTGCTCGCGGACATCAGCGCCGACGATCCCAACAACTGACCTGTCCGCCGCGAGGACGCCGGTCCCCGGTTCGGGGACCGGCGTCGCGTGTCCGCGCCGTGGTGCCGGGCTCACCCGGTCCGGGCGAGGTTGACCCCGGACCGGGTGGGGACACGGAGCTGGGCAGGTGGACCGCGGATCGCGGGAGGAGTCACCCGGATGGTGGACATGACCACGAGATTCTTCGAGGACCTGGATCGGCGCGGGTTCGAGCCGCTGCTCGCCAAGACATCCGGAACGCTCCGCTTCGACCTGCACGAGGGCCCGCACACCACGCACTGGCTGCTGGAGATCGATCACGGGAACCTGCGGGTCCGGCAGGAGGACGGCGAGGCGGACACCGTCGTCGGCACCGACCCGCGTCTGTTCGCCGAGATGGTCGGCGGCGAGGAGAACCCCATCGCGGCGCTGCTGCGCGGCGACATGACAGTCGTCGGCGACCTGCGGCTCGTGTTGCAGGTCGAGCGGGTCTTCCCCGGCCCGCCGGACTCCCGGGGACCGCACCACACGTTCGCCGGGAGGGCTGCCTGATGCCCGGCGGCAACACGGTCCGGATCCTGGACGGCAACACGTTCGTGGTGAGCCAGGACACCGGCGACATCGAGGCCACAGCGAGCGAGCCGACCGGCCTGTTCTCGCTCGACACGCGGTACCTGTCGAAGTGGGTGCTCACCGTCAACGGCGAGCGGCTCAACGCGTTGTCCTACGACGACCTGCAGTACTACGAGGCCCGGTTCTTCCTGGTGCCCGGCGTGGCCACGCACTACACGGACGCGAAGCTGTCGGTCATCCGGGAGCGGGCTGTCGGCGGCAGCTTCCGCGAGACGGTGACCATCCTCAACCACGACGAGAAGGCGATCGACCTGGAGATCCGGATGGACGCCGGGGCCGACTTCGCCGACCTCTTCCAGGTCAAGGACGAGATCCTCAACAAGAAGGGCGAACACTACGCCGAGGCCGAGCCGGACCGGCTGCGCCTGGGCTACCGGCGCGGCAACTTCCGGCGCGAGACGTTCGTCTCCGCCAATCGGCCGGCCCGCTACGACCAGCGCGGCTTCGCCTGGAGCATCCGGCTGGAGCCCAACGAGCAGTGGGACGCCGTCATCGACGTGCAGACGTTCGCGATCGGCCCCGGCGGCCGGGACCTGCGGATGGGACTGCGCGCGCACGGCACCGAGCGGCTCGCGCTCCAGCACGACCTGGAGGAGTGGATCGCCCGGGCCCCGAAGGTGAACAGCGAACACGACGAGATCGCCGCCACGTACCGGCGCAGTCTGGTCGACCTCGCCGCGCTGCGCTTCTCGCCGCTGTCGCTCGGCGGGCAGACGCTGCCCGCGGCGGGCCTGCCCTGGTTCATGACCATGTTCGGCCGGGACAGCATCCTCACCTGCCTGCAGGTGCTGCCGTTCGCGCCGGAGATGTCGAAGACCACGCTGCGCATCCTCGGCGCGCTCCAGGGCGCCCGGTTCGACGACTTCCGGGACGAGGACCCGGGCCGGATCCTGCACGAGATGCGGTACGGCGAGACCGCCGCGTTCGAGGAACAGCCGCACTCGCCGTACTACGGCTCGGTGGACGCGACGCCGCTGTTCGTGGTGCTGCTCGACGAGTACGAGCGGTGGAGCGGCGACGGCGCGCTGGTCAAGGAGCTGGAACGGGAGTGCCGGGCCGCGCTGAAGTGGATCGACGACTACGCCGACCTGCTCGGCAACGGCTACATCTGGTACGAGCGGCGCAACACCGACACCGGCCTGGAGAACCAGTGCTGGAAGGACTCGTGGGACTCCATCTCGTACGCCGACGGCACGCTGCCGCCGTTCCCGCGGGCCACCTGCGAGGTGCAGGGGTACGCGTACGACGCGAAGACGCGGGCCGCCCGGATGGCCCGGACGTTCTGGGGCGACCCCGCGTACGCCGATCAGCTGGAACGCGAGGCGGCGGAGCTGAAGCGGCGCTTCAACAACGACTGGTGGGTCGCCGACCAGGGCTTCTACGCGCTCGCGCTGGACCCGGACGGACGCCAGTGCGACGTGCTCAGCTCCAACATCGGCCACCTGCTGTGGAGCGGGATCGTGGACGAGGAGCGGGCGCCGAGGATCGCGGAGCATCTGCTCGGGCCCCGGCTCTGGTCCGGCTGGGGGGTGCGGACGCTGGCCGAGGGCGAGGTCCGCTACAACCCGATCGGCTACCACAACGGCACGATCTGGCCGTTCGACAACTCCTTCGCGGCGTGGGGCCTGCGCCGGTACGGCTTCGCCGAGGAGGCGGCCACGGTGGCCAACGGCATCCTGGACGCGGCCACCTACTTCGGCGGCCGCCTGCCGGAGGCGTTCGGCGGTTACCAGCGCGAGCTGACGAATTTCCCGGTCGAGTACCCGACCGCGTGCAGCCCGCAGGCCTGGTCCACCGGTGCGCCGCTGCTGCTGCTGCGGACCATGCTGGGGCTGGAGCCGCACGAGGGGCACCTGGTGGTCGACCCGCAGCTGCCGGTGGGCATGGGACGGATCGAGGTGCTGGACATCCCGGGCCGCTGGGGTCGGGTGGACGCGTTCGCCAGGGGCCGGCTCGACCTGGACGAGCTGCCCGACTGAGCCGGCTCGGTGGCGGGGCGGCGGCTCAGTGGCCCGGCGGCGGTGCGGTGTGCGCCTCGTTCGGCGGGAGCAGGCAGAACTCGTTGCCCTCCGGGTCGGCCAGCACGGTCCAGCGCGGCAGCTCGCGCACGACCGTCGCGCCCGCCTCCAGCACCGCGGCCCGCTCCTCGGCGTCGCCGACCAGGTCGAGGTGGATCCGGCCGGGCGCCGGCAGCACGTCGGCCGGGCTGATCCACAGGTCCGGACGCCGGCCGTGCGGATCACGCAGCAGCACCGCCTCGGCCGGTGCGAGCGTGCCCTCGGCGAGCTTCACCCGATCGTCCTCGACCACCGGCAGCCCGGTGACCGCACTCCAGAACGGGGCCAGCAGGTAGGGGTCGCGGCAGTGGATGACGATCGCGGCGAGGTCGGGCATGCCTCGAAACTAGTCGCCCGCGACGGCGGGCAGGACGCTGTCCAGGAACGCGGCGGCAGCCGCGCGTAGATCGGGCCGGGCCAGGTCGAGCGCGTGCCCGCCGTGGGTGAGCCACAGATGCGCCGGGTGGCCGGCGGCGAGCAGCCGGCCGGTCAAATCGATCGACTGGGCGGCCGGCACCGCGACGTCGTCGCGCCCCTGCACCAGCAGCACCGGCACGCCGGAGCCGAGGTGGGTGGCGACTGTGGCGTCGATCGTGGCCGGATCGTCCGCAGCCGGCGGTCGGCCCAGCAGGTCGGTCCACGGGTCGTCGCCGGGGGCACGCCGGCGCCGCTGCTCCGGGTCGAGCGGGTCGACGGGTGCCCAGTACGCGAGCACGCCCGCCACGTCGCCGGGGCGGTCCACCCCGCGCAGGCCGAGCTGAAGGGCCAGCATCCCGCCGGCCGAGTCGCCGGCCACCAGCAGCGGAAGGCCGCCCGCCGCGGCCCGGGCGGCCCGGGCCGCGTCGCGTACGTCGTCGAGCTGGGCCGGCCAGTGCGCCTGGTGGGAGAATTGGTACGTGGCCGCGACCACGCGCAGCCCGAGCGACGCGAGCGCCGCCCCGTCCTCCTCGGCGCGGGCCCGCCAGCCGCCACCGTGGATCCAGAGCAGCACAGCGCGTTCGGTCATGGCGTCATCGTCACCGCAGCCGGGCCGGTGCGCCACCCGGTTCTGCCGAGGGCAGGTCGGCCCTGGGGTCGCGTAACCTACTCGGGGTAAAGTTTCGGCATGTCGGAACTCGTGTACCCACCTGTGATCACCGCCGCCAAGACGATGTTCCGGCTGCTCGACCTGCGTCTGGACGTGTCCGGCAGCGAGCACGTGCCGGCCACCGGCGGCGCCGTCCTCGCGTCCAACCACGTGAGCTACCTCGACTTCATCTTCTGCGGCTACGGCGCCCACCCGGCGAAGCGGCTGGTCCGGTTCATGGCCAAGGACAGCGTCTTCCGGCACCGCGTCTCCGGTCCGCTGATGCGCGGCATGAAGCACATCCCGGTCAACCGCGCGGCCGGCGCCGGCTCGTACGCCGCAGCTGTCGGCGCGCTGCGCCGGGGCGAGGTGGTGGGCGTCTTCCCGGAGGCGACGATCAGCCGCTCCTTCACCGTCAAGGACCTGAAGAACGGCGCGGCCCGGATGTCGCAGGAGGCAGGCGTGCCGCTGCTGCCGGTGGCGCTGTGGGGCACGCAGCGGCTGTGGACCAAGGACCGCCCGCGTACGCTGACCCGCCGGCACACGCCGATCACCATCATCGTCGGCGAGCCGATGGACCCGGCGGCCTACCCGGACGCCACCGTCATGACCGCCGACCTGCGTACCCGCCTGTCGGCGCTGGTGGACCGGGCCCAGCGGGAGTACCCGGACAAGCCGTCCGGCCCGGACGACGCCTGGTGGCAGCCGGCCCACCTGGGCGGCGGCGCGCCGACCCCGGAGGAGGCCGTCGAGCTGGACCGGTCCGGGCGCCGCACCCGCAGCGCCTCCTGACCTTCGCGCCCTTTCGAGCGTCAGCAGGCGGAGCCGGGCTGGTCGTGTGCCGGGAAGCCGGACCACGACCACTGCGACGTCTCGGCCTCCGGCGAACGGTAGTAGTCGTCGCGCGACAGGAACTCCACCGGCAGCGAGCCCGGCAGCGTCACGGTGCCGAGCATCGGGCCGGGGGAGGCGGCCACCCGGACGGCGAGCACTTCCCGTTCCGGCGGGGACAGATCGACCAGTTCGGCGTTCGCCAGCCGGAAGCCGGCCACCGCGCGGCGCACCTGCCGGGCCAACGCGGCCACCGGGCCGACCGGGCCGGTCAGCGCCAGCGCGGGCTGCCGGATGGTACGCAGCGCGTCGCAGACGACGCGCAGCTCACCGCTGCCGTCGCCGACCTCGGCCAGGTGCAGCCGGGACGGCCACTGCCAGCGGATCTGCGCGCTGACCAGGCGGGACGGCCGGACCGGGCGCCGGTGCCGGGCGCCCGTCCGGCCGTCCCGCCCGGAGACCAGTGACAGCTCGGAGCCGGTGCAGACGTACGCCATCCGGCGGTCGGTCACGGTGACCGTCGCCGGGGTGGGCAGCGACCAGCAGCGGACGTCCTCGCTCGGGCCGAGCAGGTGGCCGGCGACGCGCAGGCGGTGCTGGCCGAGCAGGCGTTCGCCCGGCTCGGGTACCAGCTCGTAGCGCCGGTCGAGCACGGGACGGGTGGGGTCGTCGTCGGCGTCGAACCGGTGTGGTCCGACGAAGAAGGGTGTGGCGTCCTCCGGCACGGTACGACCTCCCGGTGACGGTTGGCGGTATCGGTGAGCCTGCCGGGTTCCTGGGGTGACTGTCATGACGCCTGTTAGGGGGTCGTCCGGTCGGCCGACGCCTGCGACCGGTAGATGCCGATATCTTCCGGTCGGACGAGTCCGTCCTCGATCGCCCGGGCGAGCAGCGCCGCCTTCGTGGCAGCCGGACGACCCGCTCGGGTGTACTTGATCCGCGCACGGTCGACGTACTGCTTCACCGTGTGCTCACTGATCTGCATCCGGCGTGCCACAGACGCCTTCGACATCGACTGGAACCACAGCAGCAGCGCCTCGCGTTCCTTGTCCGACAGGGACGGACGGTCCGGACGGGCGTCACCGACCATCGCGCCGGCCAGCGCCGGCGGCACGTACGGCCGGTCGCTCGCCGCCGCCAGCACCGTGGCCACACAGTGCTCGCGCCCCTCGTGCTTGGCCAGGAACGCGACCGCGCCGGCATCGAGCGCGGCCAGCATGGTCTGCGGGTCGCTGTGCTCGGAGTAGACCACCACCCGGCGCCCCGCCGCGCTCAGCTCGGCCAGCTTGTCCAGCACCATCCGGCCGTGCAGGCGCAGGTCGAGCAGCACCACCTCGGCGTCCGGCGCGGCCCGCAGCACCTCGTCCGGGTCGTCGCCGGTGGCCAGCACCCGCAACCGTGGTTCGCCGGCCAGCCAGGCGCGCACCCCGTCGATCACCACCGGGTGGTCGTCCACGATCGCCACCCCGATCGGGGTGCCAGCGTTCACGTCCGCCGCCAGCGGGTCTGCGTCCATCTGATCTCCCCGTCGCGTTCGTGCAGGTGCTCCACCGGCCCGTACGCGCCGGCCGCCGGCTCGTCCGGGCCGTCGTGATCCGGTGTCACCAGGCTCACCACCACCTCGTCCGGGCCCGCGACCACCGTCAGCCGGGCCCAGCCCTGGGCGGCGGCGAGCGCCGCCGTGAGCGGGTCGGCCAGCCCGCGGCGGATCTCCACCGGCAACTCCGGTGGCGTGCCGACCGACACCAGGTCGATCGGTAGTCCGTTGCGCTCGGCCAGGTCGGCCGCCGCGCGCAGTTCGTGCAGCAACGCGTCCGGCACGTCGTCCGACTCCGCGATCAGACGGCGCAGCCGGGCCGCGGCCAGCACCGCGCGTCGCCGTACCGCCGGGTCGGCCGGGTCGGCCGCGCCGGCCGCCAGTTCGGCCAGCACCTCCTCGGCGGTGCCGCTGACCAGGGCCAGTCGCGCCTGCCGTTCGGTGCGGGCCCGTTCGGCCGCCTCCTGCTCCGCCGCCACGGCGAGCGTCGCCGCAGCGGTGGCCGCCCGGTCCCGGGCCTGCGCGGTGAGCGCCGCCGCGCCGACGAACACCGCCACCGGCAGCGTGGAGGTGCCGTAGACGTACATCGCGGTGCGGCTCAGGTCGGCCGGAGCGGTCGCCCCGTACAGCACCACCGCCGCCAGCGCGATCGCGCCGTGCGCGGCGAGCATGACCAGCAGCCAGCGTGCCGGCCGCTGCCAGATGGCCAGGAGGAAGAACCAGGCCAGGCCGCCCCACACCCAGTTGGCGGTGCTGAACAGGAACCGCTCGCCGGCCCCCGCGACCACCGCCGCGTCGACCACCAGCAGCACCGCGGCAAGCGGCCCGGCCGGCGGCAGTCCGCCGCGCAGCAGCCGTACCCCGGCCCCGACCCCGACCAGCGCGGTCACCAGCCAGCCCGTCGCCACCACGGCCGGGGCCGCCATCCCCTGCCCGGCCCGCGACACGGCCGGCAACGCGACCCCCAGGTGCCAGGCCGCCGCGATGACGATCACCGCGATCCGCGCGCCCTGGTCGGACGCGTCGGCCACCGCGTGCGCCTCGGGCGGGGCCGTCGGCGCTCCGGCGCGCGTCGCCGCCCGCGGCCGGGGCAGCCGTAGCGCGGGGCCGGCCGTCGCCGCCGTACCGGACTCAGTCGCCACCGGACCACTCCAGCCGGATCCGGGTGCCGGCGCCAGGGGCGGAAGTCACCACCGCCCGACCGCCCACAGTGCTCATCCGCCCGTGGATCGACTCGCGCAGCCCGTACCGGTGGGCCGGAACCATCGACGGGTCGAAGCCGGGACCGTCGTCGGTCACCTCGACCACGACGGTGTCGCCCTCGCGGGCCAGGCGCAGCGAGGCGGCCGCACCCGGCGCGTGCCGCGCCACGTTCGCCAGCGCGGCGGCGGCGCTGTCCGCGAGCGCCGTGGCGGCCTCCGCCGGCAGCCGGCACGGTTCCAGGGTCGCGGCCACCGTCGGGCCGGGCGCACCGGCGAGCACGTCGCGCAGCCGTTCGTCCAAATCGGCCTCGCCGGCCGCGCTCGCGGTCCGCGCCCCCGCCAGGGCGGTGAGGGTACGCAGGTCGTGCGCGCAGCGTTCGCGCAACGTCGCCGAGTCGGGGACCGCGCCGAGTCCGACCATGGTGAGCGTGCCCAGGACCGTGTCGTGCAGATCGCGGTTGTGCCGCCGTTCGGCCTCGCGGGCGGCGCGCGCCACCACCGCCTCGCGGGACAACCGCTGGTAGTCGGCGAACGCGGCGTCGGCGCGGCCGATCCGGCGGCGCATCACCGCTGTCATCACCGCGGTGCTGCCGGTCTGCACCAGCAGTGTCGCGGCGTGCGCCCGCGCCTCGGCCGGGTTGCCGGCCAGCGTGGCGCCGGTGCCGTACGCGGCGGCGACCAGCAGGCCGGCCGGCACGGACCAGCGGGCCGGTGCGGTGGCCTGCGCGTTGATGATGGTCGAGCTCGCCAGCACCGCGATCCAGCTCGCCTCGCCCGGCAGCACCTCCGGCGCGACGAGCCACGGTACGGCGAGCGCGGCGGCAGTGGTCAGCGCCACGTCACCGGCGACCAGCGCGCCGTCGATGCCGTGCCGGAACGCCCGCCACGCGTACCGGACCGACCAGGCGGTGAGCACGACGACCGCGGGGATCAACAGCGCGACCCGCACCGGCGGCGTACGCACCGACAGCGCGACCACCGCGCCGACCAGGCCGCAGGTGAGCCGCAGCAGCGCCGGCAGGGTGGTGAAGATCAGGGTGAACGCGTCACCCGCCGGGCGGGCCAGCGGGGGCCGTGGCAGCGGCATGGCGGCAGCGACCGGCATCGGGGGGATGTCCTTCCGGCAGCGACCCGGCCGGGTCCGCGCGGCTTAGATTGACGCCGGAGAATAACATGTTTTGTCGCAACTGGTCACCCTTGGTGTTTGACGAGTTTCACTCCGCCGTAAAGCGTCCGGTGCTCAACGCCGCACGGCGGCGAGCAGGTGAGCGCTGGCGCCGACGATCGCGGCGTCCCGCTCGAACGTCTCGGCGCAGGTCACCGCGTCGGCGAACAACCGCTCGTGCGACCCGGTGCCGAGCGCGTTCAGCAGCGGCCACAGCGGACCCTCCACCCCGTACACCTCCGGGGTGGGCAGTCCGGCCGCGACGAAGTCGGCGGCCAGTTCCTCCGGCCGATGGAAGAACGCGGTGGTGAAACCGGTGCGCGGATCGTTCACGCCGGTCTCGTACTCGACGCGCAGCAACCGCCGGTTGTGCTCGTCCACGCGGCCCTGCGCGCTCAGGTCGATCAGCGCGGCGTGGCGGCTGATCGCCGCCGCCACGATCGCCCCGCCCGGCCGGGTCACCCGCGCCGCCTCGCGCAGCGCCGCCACCCGGTCGGCCTGCCGTGGCAGGTGGTAGAGCGGGCCGAGCAGCAGCGTCGCGTCCGCCGCCGCGTCGGGCGACGGCAACGCGCGGGCGTCACCCACCGACGCGGTCACGAGCGGGTACGCGGACCGCGCCGCCGCCACGTGTGCGGGCACCAGGTCGACCAGGTGCACCCGGTAACCGGCCGCGGCGAGCGGGCCCGCGTAGGCCCCGGGACCGCCGCCGACGTCCAGCACGTCCGCGGGTGCGGCGGGTAGCAGCCGGGCGAGCAGGTCCCGGGTACGGCGAGCCTCCAGCCGGCCCTGCGGTGATCCTTCCAGCCGGTCGGCCTCGACGTAGACCTCTGTGTAGTAGCGACGGACGTCCGGCTCGGGTAGGCGGTTCGCAGACATGCGTCGATGGTTGCCGAGAAGGGGAGCTCCGGCATCTGCTTTAGGTTGCCGGAGCCGCCTATCCTGCCGGGCATGGCATACCAGCCGGCCATGGCGCCGCCGAAGAAGTCCAAGCGAACCCTGTTCATCGTGCTGGGCGTGGTGCTGGCGCTGTGTTGTTCCGGGGGTGTGCTGGGTGGCTTCC
This sequence comes from Micromonospora sp. NPDC005686, assembly GCF_042871665.1. Classification (NCBI taxonomy): domain Bacteria; kingdom Bacillati; phylum Actinomycetota; class Actinomycetes; order Micromonosporales; family Micromonosporaceae; genus Micromonospora; species Micromonospora sp. NPDC005686. Next base: position 3,650 of record NZ_JBIAIY010000008.1, on the reverse strand, counting down.
TCCTCTTCCGGGTGGTGCAGGACGCCACCGGCCCGGCCCGGTCCGTGGCGGAGAGCTACGCCGAGGCGATCGTCGACCGGAACTATCCCGCCGCGTACCGGCAGTTCTGCTCCCAGGTGCGCGACCAGGTCAGCGAGACGGACTTCGAACGCCTGCAGTCCTCGCAGCCGGAGTTCACCGGCTACGACATCGTCGGGCTGAACGTGTCGAACAACAACGGACGGGTGAGCGGGTCGACGACCATCCGCTTCACCCCGAAAGTCGGCAGCAAGGTGACGCAGTCGTTCCCGCTGGTGAAGGAAGACGGGGAGTGGCGGCTCTGCGAGTGAGCCGGTCGCGCGCCTCCGCGCGCACCTGATCCACTTGTGGCATGGCTTCCTCTCCCACCGCACCGATTCCGCCGGCCGTCGAGGACCGGCTTGCCCGCGAGCGCAACGTCTGGCTCTGCACGCTGCGCCGGGACGGCTCCCCGCACGTCACGCCGGTGTGGTTCGTCTACGCCGGCGGCGTCTGGTGGATCGGCTGCGAGGGGCGCAGCGTCAAGGCCCGCAACGTGGCGGCCGACCCCCGCGTCTCGCTAGCCCTGGAGGACGGCGTCCACCCGGTCGTCGCGGAGGGCGACGCCCGCGTGCACCGCGCCGACTTCCCGCCCGGGATCGTCGCGGCGTTCGCGGAGAAGTACGGCGGATGGGACATCCGGCAGCCGGTCACCGCGGACGGTGACCGGGTGCTGCTGGAGGTACCCGTCCGGCGGTGGCTGCTGGCCGGCACGGCACGCTGATCCTCAGTCGCCGGAGAACCCCCAGAAGTAGAGCTCGCTCGGGGCGCCCGCGTCGTCGTGCAGCACGGCGTACCGGCCGAACCAGCGCTGCTCGGCCAGCGGCGCGAGCGCGTCGACGTGGGCGCGGGTCGGCCGGGCGACGCCTGCTCGTTCGAGCGCCTCCGCCTCGGTCACCGGCGCAAACGCCCCGAAGCCTGGCGCCTCGCCGTCGGCCAGCACCCGCGTCATGTCCAGGATGGAGTGTGTGCCGGACTCCTGCACCCGCTCGTCCACCCACAGCTCCTCCTCGCTGCGGGGGCGGTCCGGGAAGTCGGCGGCGGACGAGCCGAACTCGCCCGGCACCGCCCACCAGTAGTCGCCGGCCTCGAAGACCTGTCGGCGCAGTTCGTCCAACGCGGCCTGGGCGTCCGGCTGGTATGCCACGAAATAGTCCCAACCCGATGCGCCCACGCTGCCTCCCGGTGAATCCGCTCGTCGACCGCCACCGCAGGCGGCCATGCGATCATGCCCGAGGCCACCGACGAAACCGCCGGGTCATCGCGGCTCGGATTCCTGTGCCACTCTCTCCGCCATGCGCTTGTCGTCCAGCCTTGGAGTGGCCGCGCTCGTGGCCGGCCTGCTGTCGGTCGGAGCGGCACTGCTCGCCATGCCGGACGCGTCACTCCTGTGGGCCGTGGTCACCTTGGGGGCGTTGTGCGGCCACGCGTTCACGGCCTCCGGCACGCCCCGGGTGAGGTGGGGCGCCGCCGCCGGTGCCGGGATGTTCGCCCTGGTGGCGGCCGCGAACCTGCTCTGGCACCGGCAACAGGCGGCTGACGCGGGCGAGCCGGCACGGGGCCAGCCGGCGACGCGGGCGTACCTGCTGGAGAGCTGGCAGGACGGCATGGACCGGCAGCGGTTGACCGCGTGGGGTCTCGTTCTCGGCGTACTCCTGCTCGCGGTCGCCGTGTCGGCGCTGCCGGCACGCGGCGGGCGACGGGGTGTGGTGACGGCGGTCCTGGCGGTGGCCGCGCTCGTCTGGTGCGGGCTGAGCGCGGCGACGACGCCCGGCGAACCGCCGCTGCCCGACCTGGCCGACGCGGCGCTCGACGGCGTCGAGGCAGGTGCCGCCGAGGTGCTGGCCGACCAGTGGAGCCGGGACGTCAAGTCCCGGCTGACGCTGAAGCCGGAGGAGTTCAACGCCGCGATGGACCGGGCTCTGGCGGCACTGACGACCTGAGCGGGCTTGGCTGTACCGTCCCGGTCGTGGCCGCATTCGACGCGGAGACCGATCCCCGCACAGACCTGGGCTTCCGTCTCCTGAGCAACACACCGGTGACCCTCTTCTGGCGCACGTCGGTCCTCGACCGGACGACGGAGTGGTTGCGCGATCACGGTTACCAGGTCACCGAACTGGACGCCTCGGGCTGGACGACCGAGGAGGCCATGCACCGGGACGTGGCGGCCGTGCTCGGGTTCCCCGGCTACTACGGGCACAACCTCGACGCCCTCAACGACTGCATGCGTGACGTCGTGAGGCAGGACTACGGCTGGCCGCCCGCGGCAACCGGCCTCGCCCTCGTGTTCACCGGCTACGATGCGTTCGCCACGCACTGCCCGAGGGCCGCGCAGGTCGTGCTGGACATCATGGCGCTTCACTCCCGCCGGGCGGGTCTGATCGGCCGGCGTCTGGTGTGTCTCGTGCAGAGCAACGATCCGCAGATCCGGTTCCAGCCGGTCGGCGCGGTACCCGCGACCTGGAACGACGCGGAGTGGGCGAACGCCGACCGGCGGCCGGACGGGCCCGAGACGCCCGGTCCGGTCGCCGGTCGGCGTGGGCGAGTGGTCCTGGCCGTACGGCGAGCACTGCACCGGATCCGTCCGAGCCGGTAGGTCCCGCAGCGCAGTGCGTCACCGGCCGGGCGGACGGACTCCGGCAGAGGAGCACCGCTCGCCTTCGTCGCCCTGCAGGCCGGCCCGCCGGCCGCGCCCGGCAGGATTCGAACCTGCGGCCTCGGGATTCGAAGAGGATCGCGGATGGCTGGTCACGGTAGCCTGCCCCTGCTCACGCAGTCTGCTGCTGTCCGGCCGTGCCGGCGTCTGCTGGCAGTCTCGGCTGTACAGATAGCTGTACGGGGAGGGGTTCGCTGATGACGCTCTCGGCGGAAGACAAGTTGGCGGTCCACGAGCTGATAGCTCTGCACGGGCATCTCATGGACGCTGGCGAATTCGACAGGATGGACGAGCTGTTCGCTGTCGACGTGGTGTACGACGTGACAGCCTTCGGAGCTGGCGAGTTGCACGGCTATGAGGAAATCAAGCAAGCAGCTCTAGCCCTAGGGGACAGGAATCCTGTGGGCCACCATGTCACGAACGTCTACGTGACCGAGGACGCGGATGGCACCGTCCGGGCTGTGTCGAAAGGAATTGGCATCAATTCCGACGGATCAGTCGGCAGCGTGGTTTACGAGGACGTCGTTCGTCGAGAGGCCGCAGGGTGGCGGATCGCCTATCGGAAGGTGAAACCGCGACGGGCGCCGCTGCGTCCATGACTTCTTCATTGCCTTGTCGTCCCCCAGCAGGGTCGGCTGTTGGCCGAGAAGACGGGGCGCTGGTCTCTCGGCAACGACTGGCCTGGAGGCGTTGTCCGTCTGTGCCTCAACGGTCGGGCTTCGTCGCGGGGAGCTGCTCGGGCCGGCCTGGTCGGATATCGACTTCGACGCCGGCACGCTGACCCTTTGCCAAACCGTGCAGCGGGCCGAGGGTCGCCTCCATTGCGGCCATTTAGAGGACGTCTAAGGCGTGTTTCGTAACTCGGGGTTGGCCGGTTGAAGTCACGGCGTGGCGGTGATCGATAACTGAAGAGGTCTCCGGTACTTGGTACAACGAC
>NZ_JBIAIY010000007.1:344022-361765 GCF_042871665.1 Micromonospora sp. NPDC005686 | reverse complement strand
CAGCCCGAGCGCGGCTGCGCCAACGCACCCGTGGACGACCACCGGTACGACGACGGCAGACTGCACGTACCACCCGGCGGCGGCGTGGTCGGCGGCGGCGTGGTGGGGTTGCCGCCGCCCCCGTCGACGCGGACGAGCTGCCACTGCTGGTTGGTGCCGTTCCAGTCGTCGTACTGGACGATGCTTCCGCCGTCGGCGGTCGAGGCGCCCTGCACCTCCACCGCCTTGTTGCTGTTGCGGTTGATCAGGCGGACGTAGCCGCTGTCGGAGTCGGCCAGCCGGAACTGCTGGTTGGTCCCGTTCGAATCGGACCACTGCACGATGTTGCCACCGTTGGCGGTGGAGAAGTTGTAGACGTCGAGCACCTTGCCGGACAGCCGCGACTTCAGCCGGTAGTAGCCGCCGCCGGAGTCGACGAACTGCCACTGCTGCTGGTTGCCGTTGTTGCGGGACCACTGCACGATCCGCGCGCCGTCGTTGGTGGCCAGGTTGTAGACGTCGAGCGCCTTGCCACTGTTGCGGTTCACGAGGACGTACCAGGCGTTCGTGTCGACGCTCGCGGCAGCGGCGGGCGCGGACACGGCCGCCACGGCGGCGGCGCCGACGAGGACCGCTGTGGCGCCCGTGGCGACGACTCGCGGCAACCATCCGCGCCGTCGCGGCGGCGACTCCGACGATGGGGACCTACCGAAAGCAAACATGTTCCTCCTTCAGGTCACACATGTTGTGAGCGCTAACAATGCGTCCTGGCGCGTCTACCCCGCAGCCGGCCTGCCCCGCAGCCGTCCGCGCCCGCCCGGTGAGCCATCTACGCCGCCGCCCGGTGCCATCGACTGTGAGCGATAACACGCCGTTCGTCAAGTCGTAACATTCGATGGACGGGTCGTTCACTCCTATGGTCGACGGGTGGACGACACGCAGGTACGGCACGCGTACGGGGCGGCGGCGAGCCTCTACATCGACCTGTTCGGCACCACCGCACAGGTGCACCCCGACGATCTCGCCCTCATCGAGCGTCACCTGGCCGGACGGGCCGGGCCCGTGCTCGACCTGGGGTGCGGGCCGGGCCACCTCACCGACCACCTCCGTACGCGAGGCGTCGACACCACCGGGATCGACATGGTCCCCGAGTTCATCGCGCACGCGCGGGCCACCCATCCGGACGGCGCGTACCGGCTCGGGTCGCTCGACGACCTCGCCGTCCCGACCACTCCGTCGCCGGGATCCTCGCCTGGTACTCGCTGATCCACCTGCCGCCGACGGATCTCGACCGCGTGCTGGCGGAGTTCCGCCGCGCGACAGTGCCGGGTGGGCCGCTCGTGGTCGGCATCTTCGTCGGCGACGAGGTGGCGCCTTCGACCACAAGGTGGCCACCGCGTACCGCTGGCCGGTGGACGAGTTCTCCGCACGGCTGCGACGAGCCGGGTTCGCGGAGGTGGAGCGCCTGCCGCGCCTCGACGACGACAACCACCGCCCGCACGCCGCCGTCGTAGCCGTCGCGTCCGGCCCTGAGCGAAAATCGGCGTGAACGAATACCGGCCGCTGTGCCAAGATCGGCGTTCGGAGCCCGACGGCCGGAAGGACGCCATGCCCGCGTACGCCATCGCCCATCTCCAGGACGCCGCCCCGCATCCGGACATCGCCGAGTACATCGAGCGTCTCCCGGCCACCCTCGCCCCCTACGACGGCCGTTTCCTCGTGCACGCCACGCCGCACGAGGTGAAGGAGGGCACCTGGCCCGGAGGCGTCGTGGTGCTCGGCTTCCCGGGTATCTCCGAGGCGCGGGCCTGGTGGGACTCGCCCGCCTACCAGGAGATCGCGCCGCTGCGCTCGCGGCACATCGAGGGCGACATCATCCTGGTCGAGGGCGTCCCCGACAACTACTCCCCGACCGGCATCGTGCAGGCGATCCGGGCGGCGGCCTCCTGAGCATGCCCGGCCGCCGCGCCCGCGATCTGGGGGTCGTCGTCGGGTCGCTGCCCACCGGGCCGCACAACGCGATCACCGACGTCCCCGGCGTGCTGGTCGGGCACACCACCGTCGACGACGGCGCCGACCTGCACACCGGCGTCACCGCGATCGTGCCGAGCGGGCTCGGCCCCGGCCGGTGGACGCTGCCCGCCGCCGTGTACGTCGGCAACGGCCACGGCAAGCTCGTCGGCTCGACCCAGGTGGACGAGCTCGGCGTACTGGAGTCTCCGGTCGTGCTGACCGCCACGCTGTCGGTGTTCCGGGCGGCGGACGCGCTGCTCGGGTATCTGATGGCGGGCCGGCCGGACGGGCTGTCGTTCAACCCCCTGGTCGGTGAGACGAACGACGGGCACCTGTCGGACATCCGCCGCCGCCCGATCACCGAGGCGCACGTCCTGGCCGCAGTCACCGGGGCGACCGGTGGGCTCCCCGCCGAGGGCTGTGTCGGGGCCGGTACCGGCACCACGGCCCTGGGCTACAAGGCGGGCATCGGCACCTCGTCCCGCACGGTCGGGGCCGCCGGCCACACCCGGACGGTCGGTGCCCTGGTCCAGTCCAACTTCGGCGGCGTCCTCACCGCGCTCGGCGTGCCGCTTCCAGTCGACGAGCTGGTGCCTGCCGTCGACCCGACCGAGCCGCCGGGCAACTCGTGCATGATCGTGGTGGCGACCGACGTACCCCTGGACGCGCGGCAGCTCCGGCGGCTCGCCCGCCGGGCCGTGTTCGCCATGGCCCGGGTGGGCGCGTCCTTCAGCAACACGAGCGGCGACTACGCGATCGCGTTCACCACGTCGGATCAGCCGCCGATCCCGGACGCCGCGATCGACCCGGTGTTCGCCGCCGTCCTGGACGCGGTGGAGGAGGCGCTGCTCAACTCGCTCTTCACGGCCGTCACCACCACCGGCGTGGGCGGTCGCACCAGTCATGCGGTTCCGCACCGGGCCGCCGTCGAACGGCTGGCGGCGGCGGGCCGGCTCACCGACCGGCCGCACGACTGATCCATAGTCGTCGGACGGCGGTGACCGACGGACGACAGTGGTGCTGACAGTGGTGATCGATGTGTCTTCCCGGTGCAGGCCGCCCTCAGCGGCGCGGCGGCATCGACGCGACGCTCACCGCCGCGGTCGGCCGACAGGCTGTTCACTCCACTGACCGCGTGAGCCCAGCCGCCGTCCCACTCCGGGCCCCCGCCGTCGGCCGTTCGGTGAAGGGCTGACTCCAATCATCCGCGGCATCGACACCGACCCTCTGCCCGGCACCGGCCGTTTCGTCGCTTGTCGCGCCGGCAACGGCCGGTCTGTCGGCTCAGCGACACTCCAGGTCGGACGGTTCGCTCCACACTGCCGGCTGTGACCCAACTCCCTCCCCAGAATCCCTGGCACGGGCAGGTGCCGCCGCCACCGCCCCATCGGCCCGGCCTGCCGTTCACACCGCCCCGGCCGTCGTGGTGGCGTCGCCAGCCCGCCGCGCTCAAGGTGCTCCTCGTCAGCGGCATCGCGGTGCTCACCTGCTGCGGCGGGCTGCTCGGCATCGGCATCGCCGCCGGTCCCGCCACCGAGCAGAGCACGTCGCCGGAGAAGGCCGTCGCCCAGGAGGTGCCGACCGTGGCGGCACCCGCCACCACCACCGCCGCGCCGACGGCCGAGGCCGGCTCCGTCTCACCGGAGCCGCCGCCCTCATCCACCGCTGCCGCGCCGACCACCGCGAAGCCCGCGTCGAAGCCGAAGCCGCGCAAGACCACGGCACCCGCCGTCTACTACAAGAACTGCGACGCCGTACGCGCAGCGGGCAAGGCGCCGCTGCGCCGCAGCGAGCCGGGGTACCGGACCGGACTGGATCGTGACCTCGACGGCGAGGCGTGTGAGCCGGGCGGGGGCAACGGCGACTCCGGCGGCGGCAGCACGGGCGGCGGCAGCACCGGTGGTGGCGGCAACGATCCGCGTTTCGGCACCTGCAAGGAGGCGAACGCCAACGGGTACGGCCCGTACACGCAGGGCAGGGATCCGGAGTACTACTGGTACATCGACCGGGACAACGACGGCACGGTCTGCGAGTGAAACCGACGCCGGGCGGACCGTACGGCGCCGCCCCGGCGGTCACTCCAACTCGGCGTCGAACGCCCGGCGGGCGCGCTCGATCCGGGCCATGTGGGCGTCGGCTCATTCGCGCGTCCAGCGAACCGGTCCTGCCCTCGGGTAGCTCCACGACCACAGCAGGTACGCGGGTGGCCAGTAGGTCACGGCGGCGACGGCGAGGTACCAGGGACGCCATCCGTCGAGCAATCCGCGGTAGCCGTGGGCATCGGTCACCCGATCCGCGCGGGGCGGTCAGCCGGCCTGATGGACCGGCCCTTTCCGGAAAACTTCCGGAAAATCATTGACGGGTTCGAAACGCCGCTGAAATACTCCGAACGCGTTGGCATCAATCTCTGTCGATTAGAGCCATGCGTCATCAGGTGTCGCCCGTCCCAAGGAGGACCTGCGCATGTACGCCAGCATCGGCGGCTCCCGCCGCCCGTCCGCCCCCCGAAAATCGCGTCTCACCGTCCGGTTGGCCGTGGTCGCCTCCACAGTGGCGCTGAGTGCCGCCGGTCTCGCGGTCGCCGCCACTCCGTCCAGCGCCGCCACCTGCAACGGGTATGTCGGCCTCACCTTCGACGACGGGCCGACAGGCAGCACCAGCGCCCTGTTGTCCGTGCTGCGCGCGAACAACGTACGGGCGACCATGTTCAACGTCGGCCAGAACGTGCAGAGCAACCAGTCCGCCGCGCGGGCCCAGGTCGACGCGGGCATGTGGGTGGCCAACCACAGTTGGAACCACTCGCACATGACCTCGATGAACCAGAGCCAGATGCAGTCGGACCTCTCCCAGACGAACTCGGCGATCCAGGCGGCGACCGGCGTCCGGCCGCAGTTGTTCCGCCCGCCCTACGGGGAGACGAACTCGACCCTCCAGTCGGTCGCCTCGTCGCTCGGCCTGCGCCAGGTGATCTGGGACGTCGACTCCCAGGACTGGAACGGCGCCAGCGTCAGCCAGATCGTCTCCAACGCCAGCCGCCTTCAGGACGGCCAGGTGATCCTGATGCACGACGGCATTCAGAACACCCGCGACGCGATTCCGCAGATCATGGCCAACCTGAGCAGCCGTAACCTGTGTCCGGGCATGATTTCACCGAGCACCGGCCGAGCGGTGGCCCCGGACGGCACTCCGCCGCCGACCACTCCGTCGCCGACCGGCACGCCGACCGCTCCGCCGCCGACCACTCCGCCTCCCAGCGGCGGGTGCACGGCGACGGCGACGACCCCCAACGTCTGGGGTGACCGGTACAACACCTCGGTGACGGTTCAGGGGGCCAGCAACTGGACCGTGGTCGTGGCTCTGACTCCGCCGCAGCGGGTCTCCACCACCTGGAACGGCTCCCCCAGTTGGGACAGCACCGGTTACGTGATGACGATGCGGTCCAACGGCGGCGGCAACACCTTCGGCTTCACCACGATGATGAACGGCAACAGCAGCGCCAGACCCCAGATCCGTTCCTGCACCACGGGTTGATCCCGGTGGCCCGCCCAGGCCACCGAAACGGCTCAGGTGGGTGTGGTCGACCAGGTGCCCCTACGGTGAACTCCAACTGACCCTGGACCGTAGGGGCGCCCCGGCCGACGCGGAGCAGACGGAACAGGCAAGGCCAGCACACACCGACCAGCAAGGCGGGTGATTGGGCTGGGCCACGTCCGTGGACGCAACCCTGGGGGCTAGCCGAGGATCTCTCCGGCTCACCGATGAACAAAGATGCGGCCCTATGAGCCATGAGCATCACGTCTTCCGCAACCCGCCACCGGCAACACCGGGCGAGGTGCGTGCGGCGTTCGATCGCGGCGAGCTTTTCAGCGCCCTGGACGCCATGGTCGGCGCCGTTCTGCATGGCGGTGGGGACTGGAAGGAGCTGCAGGAACTCTATCTTGGTCTACTCGATCACGAGGATCGCCAGGTGAGGCTCCTTGCCGCGACTTGCCTGGGGCACCTGGCGAGGGTCTATGGCCGACTGGACGAAGACCGGGTGGTTCCCGAACTGCGCCGCGTCGGGGCGACCAATGCGTTGGAAGACATTGAGATCTACCTCCATCCGCGCCGTGTACGTTGGCGCGGGCGCGTGTGGAAAGCCGTCCGTCCTTGGACGTGGATCTAATCCGGCGCCCGGGTTGCGCCTACCGTGCCTGCCGCGATCCCTTCTGCCCCGGACAACGCGGTCGCGATCGTTACGCCCAGTGCTGTCGCCTCTGTCGGCGGCCCTCGGCGTTGGCGTTCTGGGTGAGGTCGGCGCGTAGCTGGGTGCGGGTGCGCATCAAGATCCGTCCGAGCATGTTCTTGCCGGTGCCACTCCGGCCGCGTCCCCAGTAGTGGTCAGTGCTGGTGTCCTCGACGATCTCCTCGTCGCCGGTGTCCAACAGGATGGCGCGGATGTCGGCGTGGGCGGTGAACTTGGCCGTCACGGCCCGGCGCATCACGTCGTCTTTGACCCGTTCCCAGTCGCGGCGCAGCGGGCGGGACCGGTCGCGGCCCAGTTCGGCGGCCCGCAACGGGGTCGCCGTCCGCCGGATGAGCTCGGCGTGGCGGTTACCGGGGAACTTCTGGGCCTGGAAATAGTGCTCGGAGGTCGTCCACCAGTGGCCGTCGAGGTCGAAGCCGTGGCCGGAGAAGTTGGAGAAGCAGCCGTACGGAACCTCGTCGGCACCGTAGAAGTAGATCGTCATCTGGGCCTCGGAGCGGGGGGCGGATCTTCACCGTGTCACAGGCATCGACCGGGCGGCAATCGACTTCGCCGGCAAGATCCGTCAAGCATGTGGTGGGATGAAAGAGTCCACTTAACCGCAGATCCGATCGTTTCGGACGCGCTGTCAGCGGCTAGATGCGGATGCTGGCTTGTCCGTCGGCGTCGACGCCGCCCGACGATAATGGCGAGATGCTTGCGACCAGCGCCTGGTGGAATGCGATCGACCCGCAGTTGCTGAAGCAGATAGACGACCTGCTGTGCACACGTCGACTGATCCAGGCGGTCGTCCTCCTGCGCCAGGAAGGTGGACTGCAACCGCCGCCCGGCCTGTACGAGGCGCAGGATCTGCTGATCGAGCGACGCGCCGAGCTAGGCCGGCAGGGTCCCCTCGAGCCCCAGCCACCGCCACCGACGACCGCGCAGCTGATCGAGAAGGCGGACGCCATCACCGCACCAATCCTCGCCGTCGAAGCCTTTTGGGACGGTGACACACAGGGCTGGTTCGTCGTCCTGGTGGCGATCGTGAGCCGGCCGGGCCGACACCACGATCGCTTCGATGAGGTGCCGTTGACGGTGCTACGACACGGCGGAGACATCCGTCTGTTCACCGGGCAGGTACCGCCCTGGCCGGAGGCACAACAGGCGATCGAGCAGGGCCAGGCTGTCGCGCGACATATCGGCGTGCCGTTCCACTTCACCAACCCGGAAGCGCCGGACGTCGACCTGCCGCGCTGGTGGGACAAACAACCCACCTGATAGCCACACACCGCACCGTCGGCCGTCACCGGAGATCCGAGATGCGGGCGGGACCGTGCATGCTCATCGGCCATGACAGGACGTTCCGTCGGCGGCTCCTGCCGCCCTAGACCTCTGGGACCTGTCGCGCATCACCTGGCAGAGTTGCGTCGCGTAGATTGCCGTGGGCCGAAGAAGACTTCCTCGCCGTTGAGGATGTAGAGCTTGAACAGCGGCGCTGCGCGGTGCACGCGCACCTCTGCTACTGCGTCTTTGACCAAGCCAAGGTCTCCGAGTTCGCGCACCGCCTCGACAATGGCGTCCGTGTGCCGACGGGTGATCCGCTCGGCGCGCTCGCGCACGCCGGGATCGTCCGACTGGACGGCAGGCACGCTGCTGGTGTCGCACAGCGTCAAGCGGATCAAGGAGCGCGACCCGGCGGCCGACCGGCGAACCTGCCTGGTGGTCAGCGAACTCAAGACGCGACGCTCCCGCGAACCCTGTACCTCAGGCCCCAGTTGGTCGACCTGCTGCGCCGGCATCGCGCTCGGCAGGCTGAGGAACGACTGGTGGCCGGCGAGGCATGGCAGGATCACGGCCTGATCTTTCCGAGCGAGGTCGGCACTCCGCTGGATCCGGACAACTTCTCGCATCGGCTTTCGGCGCTGTGCAGGCGTGCCGGGCTCGGGCACTGGCATCCGCACGAGCTCCGCCATTCCGGGGCCTCGCTGATGTTGGCGCAGGGCACCCCGCTGCACGTCGTATCGGAAGTGCTCGGGCACACGTCAATTGCGATCACGAAGGATGTGTACGGGCATTTGATGGAGGACGACCGCCGCTCGACTGCGGAGGCCATGTCCCGGGCACTGTTCGGGAAGTGAGGCGGCCCGTGGCTCCCAGCGTGGCTCCCACAGCCGCTCAGAACGCGTGCCGGACGGAAATGAAAAAGCCCCCGACCCTGCCGTTCTGGCTGGTCGGGGGCTTCTCCCTGTGCTGTGCACCCGAAGGGACTCGAACCCCTAACCTTCTGATCCGTAGACAGCGCCCCAATCGGAAGAGCTCAAGGCCTTAATGGCCACGTCCAACTGCACCCGTTCCGCAACATTTGTCAGCTTTCGAGTGCGCTGAATCCTCCTCTCACAAATTGTGAAAACCATCCACCGATAAAAGGCGCGTCTGCCGCCGATCTGATCCGAGATGACGCGTTGTAGACCCGCTCGAATCGAACGAATCGCAGCCCCGCTCCGTCACCCTCAGGAACCGGTTCGATGACGGGAAGACCCTCGCACTTCCGCTGCGCTGCGGCTCCTGAAGTCTGTCCACTGGGGATGATCTGTGTCATAACGATGTACTACCCTCCCCGCGAACTGTGGACGAGGAGGCTTTATGCGCAGGTTCGTGATGCCGGACGAGGACGCCTGGCACATGCCGAAGGATTGGTCGGGCCGTGTCCATCCGCGGCGAGGTGGCCGGTGGCGGCCGGCAATCGCCGATCCGGCAGGCGCCGAGCAGCGGCTTCGGGACCTCCTCGCGACGGACCGGATCACGCAGGGACGTGCCCGCGTGCTGGGCCGCAACGCCGTCTTCGACACGGCGCTGGTCGCCGCCGGTGAGCGGCATCTGCGGACATCGGACGATGACCCGGTCGCCGCCGCGGTGGCGGCACTGCTGCTCGTCTATCGCAACGTGCCCGCCGACGCGCAGGCACTGGTGGACGCGTGGGTGGCCCGGGCCGGGCTGCTGTTCGCGGTCCGGGCCGTCGTGGCGGCGAACCAGATCTGCCACACCGGTGAGCTCTGGACCCGCGCCTCCGAGGGCAACACCTACGAGCAGGGGTGGCGCGGCGATGACCTCGGCGCCACGTACGCGGTGGCCCGGGCGGTCCGGCGTCACCTCGCGGTCGCGTCGGACCGGGATTACAGGGAGGCGGAATCCGTCCTGGCCGGGCATCGGAGCTTCCCGGCCGGCCGCATCTTGTCCTCCTACCTGATGCCGACCCGGCAGGACTGGGTGGACGAGGACTGCGCGGCGGCAGCGGCATGGTTCGACGAGCCCGGCCGGGAGGAGTGGATCCAGGCCGATCACCGCACGATGTCCGGGATCCTGTTACTGGCCGCGAGCCGCACCGAACATCTCGAGCAACTGCGCGGCGCGATCCGCCGGACGATGCTCGGCTTCGAGGAACCCGGGGACGCCGTCACGGTGCTGGACGGTGTGGGACCGGCCGCCGTCACCTTTCTGGCTGACGACTTCTATCTGAGACTGCTCTACCTGCACGACGGGAGCACCCTGGACAAACCGGCACGGCTCAACTCGGATGCGGCCCGGTTCGTCGCCGGCACACCCAGCGACGACGCGATGCGGATCCTGGTCCGCGACCACCTCGACGAGAAGCCGTGGCGGCCGGGGAACCTGCTCAAGTCGGGCGTGCTGACCCACTACCCGCTGCGGGTTCTGCGTGTCCTCGCCGAGCGCGACGACGCGGTGTCGCGTGACCTGTTCGGCGCGATGGTGCTCACCGAGCCGCGTTGGATCCCGCACCTGGCCGGGCCGGGCCGCGCCCGGGCCGAGGAGATCGTCGCGAACGGCGGGGCCGGGCTCGGCGCCGGATGGGCGACGATGCTGGACCAGCAGGACTACTACCGCCCCATCGACGGCGCGGACAACGTGAAACGGGCCGTCGCCGCGCTGGCCGCGATCCCGACCGAAGAGGCGTTCGGGCTCGTCGTGGACCGGGTCGAGCGCCAGTACTTCCGGCCGGCGTTGCTGGCGGCGGCCAAGCGCGATCCCGGGACGGCGCTGCGGGCACTGCTCACCGGCGCCACCGAGCCGCCCGTCATCGAGCTGCTGCGCGACCACGTTCTCGCATATCCCCAGTCGCTGGCGGCCCTCGACGACGACGGCCGGTCCCGCGTCCAGGCGATCACCGGTCTCCCTTCCTCCAGCCCGGAGGGCGTGGTGCCACCGATTCTGGCCGGCGTGCTGCCGCGGGAGCCGGACCTGCCGGAGTGGCTGATCCCCGCCAAGCTTCCCGAGGTCACCCTCCGCGACACCGGCGAGAGACTGGCCTCGGAGGCGGTCCACCGCCTGTGTGTGTTACTCGCCCTCTCCACGATCACCGAGCCGCGACCGGAGCTCATTGCCGCCCGTGACATCTGCGAGCCACGACAGCTGGGAGCTTTTGCCTGGGCCCTCCTCGAGCAGTGGCGCGCGGCCGAATACTCGCCGAAGAGCGCCATCGCGCTGGTGTCGATCGCCGCGTTCGGTGACGACACCACCGTCGCCGACCTGGTGGCCGTCCTGCCGCAATGGTCGTCCGTCAGCGCCCGGATCCGCGCTGCGATGGACGTGCTCGCCGCGATCGGCACCGACGTCGCCCTGACCCAGCTGCATCGGCTCAGCCGCAGAGCGGCAACCACCGGTCTGCGCGAGCACGCCTCCCAACGACTCGCCGGCACAGCCGCCGCCCGCGGCCTCAGCCCCGAGCAGCTCGCCGACCGGATCGTGCCGGACCTGGGTCTCGACGCCGATGGCCGGACGGTCCTGGACTACGGGCCACGCCGATTCACCCTGAACCTCGACGAGCAGTTGCAACCGTGGATCGCGGCCGGGGATGGACGCCGGTTGTCCCGGCTGCCGCGGCCGGCCGCCGCCGACGATCCGGTGCTGGCGCCGGCGGCGTACGCGCGGTTCGCCGACCTCAAGAAGGAGGTCAAGCAGATCGGCGGCGAGCGCATTCGGGCCATGGAGGACGCCATGGTCACCGGTCGCCGGTGGAGTGCGGCCGAGTTCCGCGCCCTGTTCCTGGATCACCCGCTGATGTGGCAGCTCACCCACCGGCTGCTGTGGGCGGCGTCCGGCGAACACGGCACGGTCTGTTTCCGGGTCGCCGAGGACCGTACGTTCGCCGACCTCTACGACCAGGCATGGCAGCTCGACGACACGGCCACCGTCGCCGTGCCGCACCCGTGGCATCTCGGCGACGACCGGGCCGCCTGGTCGGAGATCTTCGCCGACTACGCCGTCATCCAGCCCTTCCCGCAGCTGGGCCGCGAGCTGGCAACGCCGGGCGAGGTAGACCTGGCTACCTTCGCCGGCATGAAGGTCGATGCGCGGAAACTGTTCGTGCTCACCTCGAAGGGCTGGCGCTTCGGCGACGACCACACCTCGGTGCTGTGCGACTGGCCGAAGACGGTCGAGATCACGTATACGCCTGGATATCACTGGCAGGGACCGGACGAACCCAAGACCCTGACTGGAGTACGCGGGTGCGATGGCCTGGACCCCGTCGCGTTCTGCGAGGTGGTGCGGGACCTGCGCTATCTGACGAGCTGATCCGCGTCTCGGGGCGTGGCGACAACCCCCGAGCCCACCGCTGCCTCACGCCAGGTCCGAGCAAGTACGGGTGGTGAATCCCGCAGCCACCACCCGTACCCGGTCGGAAAGAGGCTCGAAATGAGGTTCACCCCTCTCGGCAAGCAGGCCGCCGTCGTCACCACCGCGCTCGTCGCCTCCGCCCTGGGCGACGCTCCCGCACAGGCCCGGCTCACGCTGCGTGCAATCGATCATGAAGCCACTCGGCGCGTGTGTGCGCGGATCAGCCGAAGAGCGGACACGGAACGCCTGCCGCCGCCGGTCGAATCAGAGCTGTCAACATAAGTCCGTGGATCACTACGGACTTTTGCGGGGAGCCGCGACCGACGCGGGCTTCACCGAGACCGAGACGGCGACGTTCGCCGAGCTGCTGCGCTTCGCCATCGGGACGAGTCAGCAGTACAACGGCGAGATCGCGGCCCATTCTCGGGATCTGCCGCCCGGGCAGCCCGCCGACCTGCTCGTCGGCCAGGCCGGCGGCCTGCCGAACCTTCCGGTCGGTATGCCGTGGCCCACCGACCCGGAGGGCTACCCGCTGCCGTTCATCGCGTCTTTCGACTGTGCCGCGCTGCCGCGGGTCGAGCGGCTGCCGCTACCGTCGGCCGGCTCTCTGCTGGTGTTCCTGCATCACGAAGAGGACTACGACGTCTGTGAGCGCAGCGACGAGCAGCAGTACGGGCGGCTGCTGTATGTGCGGGCCGGCGCGGAGACCGCGGCGCAGCTGCCGGCTGACTACGCTGCCCATCCCTACTACGCGGACCGTGACTTCATCGCTCCCGAGCAGGACCTTTTCGCTGTCGTCCAGGCCGCCCTGCCCTCGTGGTTGACTGCGGAGGATGCGGACCTGTCAGTCTTTCAGCAGCAGCAGATGGCTCGCGACATGCCGCATCGTCGGGAATTGTGTGCCCTGGTCGACCGGCTCTGGCCGGCCGCCAACTCCGCCGCCTTCCAGTTCGGCGGCTACTCGTGGCACACCGGTGGCGTGTCCTACGGCCACCTGTACAACGATCCTGAGCTGGAGATGGCGGAGAAGAAGCTTCGAGGCCGCCTGACCGGCATCGGCCACGCCCAGGAGGCCTTCCTCGTGGAACAGGAGTTGCAGCGGGTCCGCCGGGAGTGGCTCCCGTTGGTGCAGTTCGAGACCCGTGACGACGTCTACTTCGGCCGCTTCATGATCCGCGTTGACGACCTCGCCGCCCAGCGGTTCGACCACGCTGTCTCCTGGACCGAGTTCACCGAGTGAGCCAGGACGGGTGCTGCTCTCCTGGCAGGCGGCGCTCAGGTCCAGTCGGCGGGTGCGTGAGCGCACGGTGTCGACGACGACCACCTCCTGACCCAGCGTGTGACGCGCGGGGCGGGCGTGGGGGTCGGGCCGGCTGATTTTCCGCCCCGGGCGGCGGCTCCGCAGGAGCCGTTTGCCTTGATCCGTAGCCTCGGCCGAGCTGTCCGTGAGACGGCGCTACACCTGCATGGTCATGTCTGCTGTCGAGAGAATCGCTACGACCATGAGGTCCGCAAGGTTCTCTACACCACCAACATCATCGAGAGCCTGAACGCACGGTTCCGGCAGGCCGCTCGCAGACGCGGGCACTTCCCGACCGAGCAGGCCGCGATGAAGGTCCTCTACCTCGTCTTCCAGCAGAAAAGAAAAAGGCTGTGACCCCTGTTCTGGCAGGTCACGGCCTTGATCGTTTGTGCGCCCGAAGGGACTCGAACCCCTAACCTTCTGATCCGTAGTCAGATGCTCTATCCATTGAGCTACGGGCGCCTGGTGCTCGGCCAGTCTACACAACCGGCTTTCGCGCGGAGACTCCGGGATTCGAACCCGGGAGGGGCTTTAAGACCCCAACCGCATTAGCAGTGCGGCGCCATAGACCAGACTAGGCGAAGTCTCCCTGGTGACCGCGAGGTCACCGCGCCCGAGGATACAGGGCGTTACCCGCCCGGGGCAAAGCGACTATCGAACCCCACCCCCGTGACCGTGTCTTGGTCGTGTGCCAGATCACGCCCACGGCTACGCTCCATCGGTATGCAGGAGCAGCCGCCGAGCGATCCGCCCCGTCGCGAGCCCGCCCCCAAGGCCCGGCGGAGCCGCTCTCCACGACCGACCTTCAGCCCGCCGCCCGCACCGGACCCCGCTGCGGAGAACGCGGCGAGCGACGCCCCGGCGCCCCGGCGTCCGCGCCGGGCGGCGCCGACCGTCGTCTTCCAGCCACCGACGCCGGCCGCCGACGCGCCGCCGACACCGCGTCCGCGTCCGGCCGCCGATCCTTCACCTGCCGATCCGGGTACGACTGCGGAGCAGGCCGCCCCGGGGGCTTCCACTGGCGATTCCGGTACGCCGCCGGCTAAGCGGGCTGCCCCGGCTGATTCGGGTACGCCAGCCGCAGCGCGGACCGCCGCCGAGGCGCCCTCACCTGTCACCCGATCGGGTGCTGATGACACGGCCGACCCGCTCTCGGCAGGCGGAGAGCCGGTGCCGGCAGCGCACCGGCCCCAGTCGGCCGCCACGGCGGTGCCGCGGAAGGCCCGGGACAGCACGCCCTCGACCGATGAGACGCCCGTCACAGCGGAGCAGCATCGGGCCACCGAGCATCCGGCCGAGCCGGAGCCATCGTCGGCCGGAGAGGGGTCGCCGAAACGGACGCGCCGCGCTCCCGTCGCCAGGAAGACGGCCCCGGTCGCCGAAGAGGCCCCGGTCGCGGCGAAGAAGGCCGCCCCAGCGGTCAAGAAAACCGGTCGGAAGGCGTCGGCTACGCGCGAGACGGCGACCGCCGTGCCGGATCCCACAGCCGCCGAGCGGGAGCCCGACGGCGCCGGACCGATCACGGCGGAGCCCGGCACCGCACCTCGCCCCGGACGGACCCGCCGGCCCACCAAGACGACAACAGCGACCCCGACAACGGCGAGCCGGGCAACGGCAGGCCCGACGAAGGCGAGCCCGACAGCAGCGGCCCCGACAACGGCAGGCCCGGCGAAGGTAGGCCCGGCACAGAGGGAAGCGAGTCCGGCGGAGGAAAGCCTGACGGAGGCTGCGGCCGTCGACGAGCGGGCGCCTGGACGGCCTGACTCTTCGCGTACCCCGGTGGCGGGCTGGCGGGCGGTGGGGCCGAAGCTGCGCGACCACCCCGGGTTCGCGCCGGAGCTGCTGGCCCTGGCGGCCGTGGAGGTGCTCGGGCCGCGCGCCTCGGCCTGGGTGGAGCAGGTCCGGCGGGCCTACCCGGAGGCGGACGCCGACGGGGTGGCCCGGCTGGCGACCCGGCGGTTCGTCCGGATGGCCGGTACGGGTGGGGCGCTGGCGGCGGGCGCCGGGCTGTTCGCGCCGGTCGCGGAGCTGGCGACGGTGCTGTGGACGCAGGCGAACCTGGTGTTGCACCTGGCGGCGACGTACGGGCGGGATCCGGCGCATCCGGATCGGGCGGCCGAGCTGCTGGTGCTGACGTCGGTGCATCCGGACGACGGCACCGCGCGGGCGGCGTTGGCGGCGGCTCGGGCGGCCGACGCTCCGGCGGACGGTCCGTTGGGGCGGGTGGCGCAGGCGGCCTGGCGGCTGGCCACGCCGGTGGCCGCGCAGGCGGGTGGCTGGGTCGGGCTGCGGTTGGTGGCCCGGTTGCTGCCGGGCGCGGCGGCGCTGGCTGCCGCGACCGGCGGCACGGCGGCGGCCGAGCGGGTGGCGGCGCGGGCGATCGCCCGGTACCGGACCACCCGGCGCGTGACCGGCAGCGGCGCCGAGCCCGATCGGCGGCAGGACGGCGAGGTGACAGCGACCTAGAGCCAGTCGAACCAGGACTTCGGCAGCATCGCGTAGCCGACGAACGCGAACACGTCCAGCAGCGTGTGCGCGACGATCAGCGGGGCGACCCGGCGGGTGCGCAGGTAGAACAGCCCGAAGATCACGCCCATCACGGCGTTGCCGACGAACGCGCCGAAGCCCTGGTAGAGGTGGTAAGAGCCGCGCAGCAGCGCACTCGCGGCCAGCACCGCGCCGATCCGCCAGTTGAGCTGCCGCAGCCGGGTGATCAGGTAGCCGACCACGATCACCTCTTCCAGCACCGCGTTCTGCACGGCGGCGAGGATCAGCACCGGCACCGTCCACCACAGGTCCGGCAGCGCGGCCGGGACGAGCGTGGCGTTGACGCCGAGCTGCGCCGCCGCCCAGAACAGCGCCAGCCCGGGCAGGCCGATGAGCGCGGTCAGGCCCGCACCCCGGGCCAGGTCGGAGGCGGGCCGGCGGAAGTCGACGCCGAGTGTCCGTGCCGGGTCGCCGGGGTCACGAGCCAGCAGGTGTACGGCGAGCAGCACCGGCAGCAGCGCGAAGACGATCCCGAGCAGCTGGTACGTGAGATCGAGGTACGGCCGGGCCGACGCGGAGGTGTTCAGCGCGGCGGTCTGCTTGGACAGCCCTCCGGTCGCGGTCAGCTTGGCGATGAGCGACACGAGCGCATACACGGCGGACTGGCCGAGGGACAGACCGAGCACGAGCAGCGTCTCGGTGCCCAGCATCCGGCGGGAGACCGGGCGGGCCAGCTCGTCAACCGTCACCGGACCATGAAAGCACTTCGGCGTACCGGCCTGGCGATCGCACAGCCTGTGCGACCGGCACACACGCTCCGTGGACATTCTGTGACTGCCGATCCGCCGTCCGGAGAAGGAGCGTGCCCCCGTGGAGAACTTCGCGCGGCTGCTGAAGGAGAGCTGGGCCCTGGTCGAGGAGGACCGCGAGCGGCTCAGCCGCCACTTCTACGCCCGGCTGTTCCTCCTCGACCCGGAGCTGCGCAAGCTGTTCCCGGTGCAGATGAACGGGCAGGGGGACCGCATCCTGGAGGCCATCGTCACGGCCACGCAGACGGTGGGCGACCCGGAGAGCTTCGACGAGTACCTGCGCGCCCTGGGCCGGGACCACCGCAAGTACCACGTGGCGGCCGGGCACTACGCGACGATGGGCGTGGCGCTGCTCGACGCGTTGCGCAGCATCGCCGGGGACGGCTGGAACCTGGAGTACGACCAGGCGTGGCGGGAGGCGTACGCGAGCATCAGCGCGCGGATGCTGGCCGGCGCGGAATCGGACGGGAACCCGCCGTTCTGGCACGCGGAGGTGCTGACGCACGAGCGGTGCGGCCCGGACACGGCGGTGCTGACCGTGCGCGCGCTCCAGGATCCGCTGCCCTGGCTGGCCGGCCAGTACGTGAGCGTGGAGGTGCCCCGCTACCACCCGCGGGTGTGGCGGACGTACTCGGTGGCGAACGCGCCGAACGAGGAGAACGTGCTGGAGTTCCACGTGCGTACGCCGCCGGGCGCGGCCGGTTGGGTCTCCGGTGCGCTGGTGCGCCGCACCAAGCCGGGTGACCTGCTGCGGGTGGCCGCGCCGATGGGCTCGATGACGCTGGACCCGGACTCCACCCGGGACGTCCTCTGCGTGGCCGGCGGGGTCGGCCTGGCACCGGTCAAGGCGCTGGTGGAGGAGCTGACCCGGGTCAACCGGACCCGCTGGGTGCACGTCTTCTACGGTGCCCGCCGCCCGGACGAGCTGTACGGGCTGCCCGGTCTGGAGGACCTCGTCGCGTCCCACCCGTGGTTGTCGGTGACGCCTTCGTGCAGCGAGGACCCGGGCTTCGGCGGCGAAATCGGTGACGTCTCCGAGGTGGTCACCCGGTACGGCCCGTGGACCACGCACGACTGCTACGTCTCCGGCTCGGCGGGCATGGTCCGGGCCACCCTGCGGGCGCTCGCCGCCGACGACGTCCCGCCGGACCACATCCGGTACGACACGTTCGGCAGCCTCTGATCTTTCCTCCCCCCGAGCCGGGGGGGGGGGGGGGGGGGGGGGGGGGGGGGGGGGGGGGGGGGCGGGGGCGGCCCGCGCGGGCGGGGGGGGGGGGGCGCGCGCGGGGC
>NZ_JBIAIY010000007.1:0-344014 GCF_042871665.1 Micromonospora sp. NPDC005686 | reverse complement strand
CCTCCACACCCCCCCCCCCCGCCGCGCCCCGCCCCCCCCCCCGCCGCGCGCCCCCCCCCCCCCCCCCCCCCCCCCCCCCCCCCCCCCCCCGGCCCCCGTTCTCAGTAGCGCCAGGGGTTTCCGGTCTCGCGGTACTCCTCCACCGGGACCAGTGGCACGCCGGGCGCCATCCGGTCGACGTAGAGGCGCCCGTCCAGGTGGTCGATCTCGTGCGCGACCAGCCGCGCCATCGCGTACTCGAAGGACGTGATCACCCGGCTGCCGTCCCACAGGGCGTGCTCCACGTCGATCCGCAGCGGCCGGGGCACCAGGCCGCGGTGGTCGAAGAAGGAGAGGCATCCCTCGTACTGCTCGTCGGTCTCCGCGGCGGCGTCCACCACCCGGGGGTTGAGCAGCACCACCGGGTCGGCCGCGCGGTCGGCCGGGCGCACGAGCGCGGCGGACCAGCCGATGCCGAGCTGCGGGGCGGCCAGGCCGACGCCCTTGCTGAACGGGTGCAGCTCGTCCAGGCGGGCCAGCATCACGGCGAGCCGGTCGATCACCTGCCGGGCGTGCTGTTCGTCGGCCGGGAGGTCGAACTGGCGGGCCCGCTGCCGCAGCAGGTCGTCGCCGCGCTGCACGATGCCCACGGCCCGCATCCGGTCGCTGGCCCGCACCCGGGCGCCGCCGACGGGCGCGCTGTCCGGCTCGGCGTCCGGCTCGGGGCTGCGGAACCGCCACTGCATCCGGTATCGGGCGTTCAGCGGCGGATCGTCGGTCCCCCAGCCGAAGATCACCCGGTCGCCGTCCACGGCCCGCTGGATCGGGGTACGCAGCGGCCCTTCCTCCGCCGACAGCGAGGTCTCCGCTCCCCACACCTTGGGGTCGAGGTCCGCGGGCAGGTCGAGCCGCACCGCCAGGTGCCGGGTGGGCAGGCGTACGGCGCGCTGGAACCAGGGGCCCCACTTGTCCCGGCCGACGCGGTACGCGTACTCGATGGTGACCCGGTCGCCGGGATAGAGCGGAAAGCGTCCCTCGTCGTTCTCGAACAGCACCCAGATCTCCTTGAACGCGTCCCGGTCGTGCTTGGCGCGCCAGTGCATCGGTTCGCGTCCGTTCCCGTCGTCCCGATACGCGGTGAGCTGCAGTTCGGCGAAGGTGAGCGGGTGTTCCCGGTGGTGCCGGTTGGAGCGGCCCGGGTCGTTGGGGTAGCGGTCGACGGCGACCCGGACCAGGTAGCGGGTGACCGGTTCGGTGCCCGCGTTGTACAGCTCCCGGCTGATCGCGCAGTGGTAGCCGTCCCCGGTGTAGGTGAGCGTGGCCATCTCCTGTTCCACCACCAGGCCGGTGCCCGGGGGCAGCCACTGGCCGGGAACCGTGTCACGGTGCGCCGCGCCGGCCCGGCCGTGCCGCAGCTCGTCGTACTCCCGGAAGCGCTGCCAGATCGCGCCGCCGGCCTCCAGGACGGCCTCGGCCCGGCGGGCGAAGTCCTCGGTGGGGCGGTGCCGGCGCCCTTCGACGTGGCTGACGTAGGACGGGTCGAAGCCCATGAGCGTCGCCAGCTGCTTCTTGGACAGCCCTCGGCCGGTACGGTGCTGGGCGAGTGCCGTCGCGAACGAGTCGGCGGCACGCTCGATCGGTGAGGTCGTCATCAGCTTCCTCGCACGCGGGAAGACCATTTTCACGTTCGGTGGCCGAACGTGTACGGAAACTGCCTCGTATTCGACATTCACCTTGACTTTTCAGCGACGTACGTCGATCATTACGTCGTCTGCCGCCGGCCTCCGGCGGCGTTTTTCGTCTCCCGGGCCGGGTAGTCACCGACCGAGCGGAGTGACCGGGACCTCCCCGCGATGCCCGGACGCCACTTCCCTCCCGCCTGAGGAGTAGTTAGGCTAGCCTTAGCTTTGGTCGACGGCACGCGCCGACCGGTACGGCGAGCAGACAGGGGACGCCAGGTGACTGCGGTGATGCCGGGGCGCGACGCCGCCACCCCGCTCGCCCCGGTGACCGCGACCCTGCGCGCCATGTTCGGCACCGACGACCTGCCCGGGCTCGCGCCCGGCCTGCTGGTCCACGACGAGCTGGACCGCTGGTCCCCCGCCACCCGGCTGATCGACGGCACGCTGCTGGCCCAGTTCCTGACCGCCGCCGGCCGCCGCTGGGGAGGCACCCCGCACGCCTGCGCCGCGCTGGCCTGGAAGTCCTACAGCTACTGGACCGCGCTGCCCGCGGTGCTCGGCTGGGCGTCCGCGCGCCGGGTGCCGCTGCTCGACGCGACCGACGTGCTCGTGCACTTCGAGGACCACCACCAGCTCCTCACGCTGGGGCTGCGCGCCTCGACGCCGGTGGCGGTGCTGCCCGGCGACCCGCTGGCGCTGGCCGGCGCTCCGGGCGTACGGGTGGTCCCGGACGAGGCGGCGCTGCTCGGCGCGCTGCGCGCGTCCCTGCTCGACGCCCACTTCGCCCCGCTGATCGCGGCCATCCAGGGCGAGGTCCGGATCGGCACCCGTACGCTGCTCGGCTCCGTGGCCTCCGGCATCGCGCACGGCATCCTGCGCGCGTCGGACGCGCTGCCCGGCTCGTCCACGGCGACCGTCGGCACGCTGCTCGACGCGCTCGATCTGAGCGACCTGGTCGAGCTGGTGCCCGGCCCGGCCGGCGAGCCGACGGTGCAGCGGCGCACCTGCTGCCTGGCGTTCACGCTGCCCCGGCCCAAGGTGTGCCAGGGCTGCTGCGTCCGCCAGGGCTGACCGCTCAGTCGACCAGCGGCCGGACGTCCCACAACCAGACCCCGCCGGTGCGTCTCGGCGTGATCCCGCTCAGCTCCGTCATCGCCCGGCGCAGCGCCTCCGCCTGCGGCAGCCGGGGGTCGAGGAGCACCGCCCCGGCCCGCCAGTAGCGGAGGTCGTCCACGGCGGCCACCCGGTCCTGCGGCGTGATCGGCGGCACCGCGTCGGTACGCCGTACCGTCTCGAAGAACGTGCTGGTGGGACGCGGCGGCGCGGTGAAAAGGGCGATCCGGTCCCCGCCGGGGCGGGTGTCCGGGTAGAGGAAGTAGCCGCGGGCCAGCGGCATGTCCAGCCGGGTCTCGGCGGACCAACGCAGCGGGACCGCGTACGTGGTGTCCGGTAGCGGCAGCGTGACGACGCTCCGGCCGTCGGCGACGTACGGACGCCAGGCGCCGGAGGTGACGAACGCCGGGGTCGGGTCGAGGCGCTTGGCGGGCAGCGGGGTGGGCAGGATCGGCACGAGCGCCATGGCGAGCACGGTGACCGTGGCGAACCGGATCCGGCCGTGCGCGTCCGGGTGCCGTACGGCGAGCCGCCGGGCCCGGTCCGCGCCGAACGCGAGCAGCACGCCGATGATCGGGGTGAGGGCGAGCGACCAGCGGGTGGGCACCACCGAGTGCAGGACCGGCAGGTTCTCCAGCGCGGCCCACGGGCCGGGTACACCGGTGTCCCGCCCGTCGTAGCGGATCTCCCGGCCGAGGGAGAAGAGGGCGAACACGAGCCCGAGCGCGGCGAGCCCGAGCACCACCGCGTTGCGGCGCAGCCACCAGACCAGCGCGATCACCAGGATCACCAGCGGCCAGCCGAAGAACGCGTTCTCCTCGGTGGCGTTCTTGACGAGCGGTTCGCTGCCCCGGGCGTCGCCAGCTACCGACTCCCGGGACCAGGCCAGGTACGCGGCGAGGTCGGTGGAGTAGCCCCGGATCAGCGTGGAGAGCCCGCTGTACGAGCCGGGGCCGAAGAACTGGACCCAGAGCGGGTATGCGAGCAGCGCCCCGGCGACCACCGCGGCCACCCCGAGTCCGGCGGCGAACGGGCGGGCCGCCGAGCGCAGCGCGGGACGGCCGAGCGCCAGCGCGAGGACCACCACGCCGAGGCCGATGGCGGTCATCAGCAGGATCTCCAGGTTGAGGAACGCCTGCCAGACGATCACCAGGGCGAGCAGTACGCCGTTGCGCAGCCACCGGCCGGGCTCGGCCAGCCGCAGCGTCCGCCAGATGATCAGCGGCACCACGAACTGACTGACGATGTTGGGGTGCGAGTTGGCGTGCGAGACCATCGCCGGCGCGAACGCGCAGAAAGCGGCACCGAGCCAGGCCGGACCGCGAGACTTCACGACAACTCGGGAGAGCAGGAAATACCAGGCCACTCCGGTCGCGGCGAGCCCGAGTGTGAGGAAGATCAGGAATGACCAGCGCGGCCCGGCCCAGAGCGTTATCGGGGCCAGCGGTATGGATACGGATAATACGGACGTATTAGCCATCAGATTGACGACGTCCGGCACATTCATCCGGTCGGAGGTGAACGGATAGGCGAAATCAGTGACGACTCGCGCACCGTGCGCCATCATCCATTCGAATTGCGCCTGATCTGTCCGATTATCTCGAATGCCATTGCGGGGATCCGCCCACAGGCGAGCCGTCACCCAGAGTGCGAGCAGCACGAAGCTCAGCACGGCCAGCGCGTCGCTCCGCCCACCCCGCCCCGATTTCGCCGGTTCCACGTCCGCGTCCGGAGTAGTCATGACATTTCAGAGCGTAGTCACGGAATGGCGGCCCCGTGCGAGGTTCCGCGGACTCACGTACCATGTGCCGGGTTCGCCGACCCGCCGATCCGGCGCCCCTCCGGACCACAATTCGGCCACCTCCGTCCCCCGATTTCCCCAACAGGCATCCAGATGGTTGACTCTGACGGTCCAGGCGCGGGTCAGTCATATCGTGAGGAATCGACGCATGGCAGAAATCACTGGGGATCAGCGCGTCCAGTCCGAGGTACTCGAAGGCCTGGCGACAGCTGTCAACCACCGGCAGTGGTTCGTGGAGCTGGCGGTGCCCTACCTCGGTGACAACCCGATCGAGATCGGCAGCGGCCTGGGCGACTACGCCTCGGCCTGGGCCGCCCACGCGCCCCGGATCACCGCCACCGAGGCCGACCCGGACCGGCTGATCCAGCTCAAGGAGCGGCTGTCCGACCTCCCGCACGTCGAGGTCCGGCAGATGCTGCTCCCGCACCACGAGCCCGGCGACTACAGCGCGGCCGTGTCCTACAACGTGCTGGAGCACATCGACGACCACGTCGGCGCGCTGCGCAGCATGCGGGAGCTGGTCCGTCCCGGCGGCGCCGTGGTCATCATCGTGCCGGCGTTCCAGTTCGCCATGAGCCCCGCCGACGTCGCCACCGGCCACGTCCGCCGCTACACGAAGAAGACGCTCGCCGCGGCGATGACCGAGGCGGGCCTGACCGTCGAGCGGATCCACTACGCCAACGCGCTCGGCCTGATCGGCTACTTCATGGCCACCAAGGTCTTCCGGCTGATGCCGAAGGAGGGCCCGATGGTCAAGGTGTACGACACCCTCGTCCTGCCCGTCACCAAGGCCGCCGAGCAGCGCTTCCGGCCGCCGTTCGGCCAGTCCGTCTTCGCCGTGGCCCGCGTACCGGCCTGAGGCCGGGGGCCGCGACGGCCCCCGGCCGCCGGTCACTCCTTGATCTGGTACGTCGGGCGGATGACCGCCCGTGCCAGGGTGTGGAACGCCAGGTTGAAGCCGACGAAGGCCGGGCTGGCCCCGGCGGGGATGTCGAGGCGGTCCACGTCCACCGCGTGCACCGCGAACACGTACCGGTGCGGGCGGTCACCGGCGGGCGGCGCGGCGCCGCCGTAGCCGGTCTCGCCGTAGTCGTTGCGGACGCTGAACGCGCCGCCCAGGTCGGCCTCCCGCACGCCGCTGGGCAGCTCGGTGACGGACGCGGGGAGGTTCACCAGCACCCAGTGCCAGAAGCCGCTGCCGGTCGGGGCGTCCGGGTCGAAGCAGGTGACCACGAAGCTCCTGGTCTCGGCGGGGAAGCCCGACCAGGACAGCTGCGGTGAGACGTTCTCGCCGCCGGTGCTGCCGTGCGCGTACCGGGCGTCCATCGGCTCGCCGTTGTGCACGTCGTCGCTGGTCAGGTCGAACGACGGCACCGTCGGCAGCAGCTCGTACGGGTCCGGGGCGATCGGTCGTTCCAGGGTCATCGAAACGGTCCTTCCGGGTACGCGAATGTCCTGCGCCCCTTCATACCCCGTTGTCCGCGCCACCGTGCTGTCGGCGCACCATCTCGTTGATCCAGACCGGCGCGTACGGCGACGTGCACCCAGGTGACGTCGGATAGTCCTTCAGCACCCCGAGCCGCTCGCCGATCCCGATCGCGCGCTCCCGGTACGCAGCATGCTCGATCCCGATCTGCGCCAGGCAGTGGTTCATCGCCCACTGGAGGTGCTCCGGCGCGCCGGCCATCTCCGCCTCGATCACGTCGAGCAGGGCGGCCAGGTCCAGCCCGTCCGGGTTCCGCGCCACCCGCTCGGTGGTCAGGGCCCACCCGGCGCTCGCCACCACCGGATCCGGATCGGTCGACCAGGCCAGGCGCAGCGGCTCCGCGTGCGGGCTCTTCTTCACCACGTAGTTCACCAGCCAGTCGTGCACCTTGGGCGTACGCGCCTCCCGCAGCATCGCGTCCAGCTCGTCCCGCCCGTACGCCTTCGGCCGGCAGATCAGCAGTGCCAGCAGCCGGGCCGCACTGTCGCCGGTCGCCCACAGCTCGCGGGCCAGGTCCTGCTGCGTCTTCAGCCGCTTGGCGATCACCCGCAGCTTGCCCAGGTTGACGCCGTGGTCGTCGCCGTGCCGCTCGTTGACCGCGCGGATCTTCGGGTCGTCGAGCGCGGCCAGCTCGGCCATCACCCCGGCCACCGTCGTCGTCTCTGCCACCCCGGCCTCCCGCCGTCGCCGCGACCCGCAGCCTACGGGTGGTCCGGCGCTCCCGCGCCCCAGTTCTGGACACGATGCTCGCGGCGTCACCGGCCAACAAGCGCTGACGGATTCCCACGGTCAGATTCAAGCCGAGGAAACGGAACTGGCGCTGATCAGGAAGCATGTTGCTGTCCAGGTGGCGGAGGGTGTGGGATTCGAACCCACGAAGACATCGCTGCCTTACCGGTTTTCAAGACCAGCGCCATCGGCCACTAGGCGAACCCTCCCGGCACGCCCCCGAGGGGTGCGCGACCGGGGACCAGTCTGCCACGAACGCCGTACCGGGCAAGCCGCCGTCCCACCTCCGCTGCGAGAACGGGTGCGTGTGGGAGAGCCCGGCAGTGGTGCTGATCAGCGGAATCATGGCCGCCGACGAGTCCACTGTGGCCGACAGGGCTGGCGCGGCGGCCGCCCCGGGCGGTGCACCTTCGCGACGACGTGTTCCGCCGCATGATCGTCAGCGGGGGGCCGACATGAGGGTGACGGAGATCCTCGCCCGCGCGTGGACCGACGGGCAGATCGGGTAAGACTGAACCATGCGCGCGATCACGATCACGGAACCCGGCGGACCCGAGGCGCTCGTCTGGACCCAGGTGCCGGACCCGGAGCCCGGCCCCGGTGAGGTGATCGTCGAGGTGCGCGCGAGCGCGGTGAACCGGGCCGACCTGTTGCAGCGGCAGGGCCACTACCCGCCGCCGCCGGGCGCGTCCGCGTACCCCGGTCTGGAGTGTTCGGGGACGGTGCGTGCGCTCGGTCCCGGCGTGACCGGCTGGTCGGTGGGCCAGGAGGTCTGCGCGCTGCTGGCCGGCGGCGGGTACGCCGAGCAGGTGGCCGTGCCGGCCGGGCAGTTGCTGCCGGTGCCGGCCGGGGTGGATCTGGTCGACGCGGCGGCGCTGCCGGAGGTGGCCTGCACGGTCTGGTCGAACGTGGTGGACCTGGCCCGGCTGGCCGAGGGGGACACGCTGCTGGTGCACGGCGGTGGCAGCGGGATCGGCACGTTCGCTATCCAGCTCGGCGTGGCGCTCGGCGCGACGGTGGTGACGACCGCCCGAGCGGCGAAGCACGAGCCGCTGCGGGAGCTGGGCGCCGCGCACACGATCGACTACCGCGAGCAGGACTTCGTCGACGAGGTACGCCGGGTCACCGGCGGCCGGGGCGCGGACGTGATCCTGGACATCATGGGCGCGTCCTACCTGCCCCGGAACGTGGCGGCGCTGGCAACCGGCGGGCGGCTCGTGGTGCTGCTGGTCCGGTGAGGGGTCAGCCCTGGCCGGGGCGCGGGAGCATGAGGCGCGGGCCGGGGCCCTCGGTGGCGAGCGAGTCGCCGGGGTTGTAGAGCGTGCAGCGCTGCAAGGACAGGCAGCCGCAGCCGATGCAGCCGTCCAGGTCGTCGCGGAGCTTGCCGAGCAGCCGGATCCGCTCGTCCAGCCGGTCCCGCCAGGCGCGGGACAGCGCGGCCCAGTCGTCGGGCGTGGGGGTACGCCCCGACGGCAGCGAGTCGAGCGCCGCCCGGATCTCCTCCAGCGAGACACCGACCTGCTGGGAGATCCGGATGAAGGCCACCCGGCGCAGCTCGGTGCGCGCGTAGCGGCGCTGGTTCCCGCCGGTGCGGGCGGCGTGGATCAGGCCGAGCCGCTCGTAGTAGCGCAGCGCCGAGGGGGCGACGCCGCTGCGGTCGGCGAGCTGCCCGATGGTCAGTGTTGCTTCGTGCATCACACGGCCTTGAGTTGAAGTTCGCTTCAAGTCGGAGGCTATCGGTATGACGACGACCACCGCCACCGAGTTGGGCGCGCTGCTGGACCGGGTGCGCGCCGGCCGCGAGTTCGGCGCCAACGTGTACTCGACGCTCGACGTGCTCCAGGTGCTCTACGACCGGGTGCTCCGGGTCACCCCGGCCACCGTGGCCGACCCGGACCGGGACCGCTTCCTGCTCTCCAAGGGCCACGCGGTCGCCGGTTACTACGCGCTGCTCGCCGCCCGCGGCTTCGTACCGCCCGAGTGGCTGGACGACCAGGGCGGCCCGGCGAGCCGGCTCGGCGACCACCCCGACCGCACGCTGGTGCCGGGCGTCGAGATCGGTTCCGGTTCGCTCGGCCACGGCCTCGGGCTGGGCGTGGGCACCGTGCTCGGCCTGCGGGCCCAGGGCCGCACCGGACCCCGGGTGTACGTGCTGCTCGGCGACGCCGAACTGGACGAGGGCTCCAACCACGAGGCGATCGCGTACGCGGGCGCGACCGGGCTGGGCAACCTGACCGCGATCGTGCTGGACAACCGCTCGGCCACGCACGGTTGGCCGGGCGGCGCGGCGAGCCGGTTCACGGTGAACGGGTGGAGCGCCACCACAGTCGACGGGCGCGACCACGACGCCCTGCACACCGCCCTCACCGGGCACGACGAGCACCGGCCGCACGTCGTCGTCGCGGTCGTCACGGACGGGGAGTGACGATGAGCAGCACCATGCGGGACGCGTTCGTGACAAGCACCGAGGAGGTGCTCGCCGATCCGCGTACGACAGTCGTGCTCGCCGACATCTCCGCCGACGCGTTCGAGCCGGCCGCCGCCCGGTACCCGGACCGGGTGATCAACGTGGGCATCCGGGAGCAGTTGATGATCGGGGTGGCCGGTGGGCTGGCGCTGACCGGGCAGCGGCCGATCGTGCACAGCTACGCCCCGTTCCTGGTCGAGCGGGCGTACGAGCAGATCAAGCTGGACCTCGACCACCAGGACGTCGGCGCGGTGCTCGTCGGCATCGGCGGCTCGTACGACCGGGCGGCGGCGGGACGCACCCACCTCGCGCCGGCCGACGTGGCGCTGCTCGACACGCTCCACTGCTGGACCGTGCACGTGCCGGGGCACCCGGACGAGGTCCGGCCACTGCTGCGAAACGTGGTGTGCGGGCAGGAATCGGCGTACCTGCGGTTGTCCGTCCAGACCAACGCGCAGGCGTACCCGCAGGCGGGCGACCTGCACGTGGTCCGGGACGCCGGGCCGGGCGCGCCGCTGCTGGTGGCGGTCGGTCCGGTGCTGGACGCGGCGGTGGCCGCGGTCGCCGGCCGGGCGGTCACCGTGGCCTACACCCACCGGCCGCGGCCGTTCGACACGGCCGGGTTGCGGGCGCTCGCCGGCACCGAGGTGATCCTGGTCGAGCCGTACCTGGCGGGCACCTCGGCGCGGGTGGTGTCCGAGGCGCTGACCGACCGGCCGCACCGGCTGCTCGCGCTCGGGGTGGGCCGCAGGGACCTGCGCCGCTACGGCAGCACCGAGGACCACGAGCGCTGGCACGGCCTGGACGCCGCAGGGCTGCGCCGCTCGGTCGATGCGTTCCTCACCTGAACGGCCCGGACACGACGGAACCCCGCGACCTCGGCTCGTGCCGGGATCCCGGGGTTCCGTCGGTGGGGCTCAGTGCGCGGCGGAGGGACCGGCCGGGCGGCGGCGGGCGCGCTCGCGGGCCAGGATCCAGATCGCCTCGACGCCGTCCTTCCAGGTGATCTTCTTGCCCTCCTCGCGGCCCCGCGCGCGGTAGCTGATCGGCACCTCGTAAGGGCGGATGCGGCGGCGCAGCAGCTTGCCGGTGACCTCGGCCTCCATGCCGAAACCACGGGCGCGGACCTCGAGCGAGCGGTACAGCTCCAGCGGCATCAGCTTGAAGCAGGTCTCCAGGTCGCCGATGTAGGAGTTGTAGAGCACGTTCGCGGCGAGCGTGACGCCCTTGTTGCCCATCACGTACCAGAAGCTGTACGAGCTGTGGCTGCCGAAGGTCCGGTTGCCGTAGACGACAGTCGCCCGGCCGTCCAGCACCGGCTCCAGCAGGCGCGGGATGTCCTGCGGGTCGTACTCCAGGTCGGCGTCGAGGATGACCATGTACTCGCCCTCGGCGCTGTCGACCGCCGTCTTGATGGCCGCGCCCTTACCGGCGTTGCGCTGGTGGGTGATCACCCGTAGGCGGGCGTCGTCGACCCGGCCGAGGACCTCGCCGGTGCCGTCCCGGCTGCCGTCGTCCACGACGACCAGCTCGATCTCGCAGGGGTAGTCGACGGCCAATGCCTGCTTGAGGGCATCCGCGATACGTTCTTCCTCGTTATAGACCGGCATGAGGATCGAGAGCTTCACGGAATCTCCACGGAGGCGATGGCAGGTCGGGGCATAGCGTAGCCTGGCACATTGCTCAGGTCACGACAGGCCAGGCACTCTATTCCTGGCGAAGCGGCACCACCACCAGTCGGGCCACGCTCTTGTCGCCGTCCTTCGCGCCGGCCACCCCGACCGTCGTACCGATCCTGATGTCGGTCGATCGGATCGTGGCCCGCCGCTCGACCACCCGCAGCTTCTCACCGAACGTCCACGTCGCTGTGAAGCCGTCGGTGGACTTGACGGTCATCGACCTGTCGTCGATCGCGGTCACCTCGCCGCGCTGAACCGCCACCGTCTTCGTACCGCCGTCCCTGGTCCGCACCACCGCCTCGCCGTGCAGCGTGTTGCGCCGCAGCAGCACCCGGGCCCGGTGCCGCTTGTGCCCCTCCTTCGCGCGCTCGCCCCTGCCGCCCGGCCCGGCCTGCGGCGTGCCCGACGGCGCCGGCGCGGCGACCGGATCCACGTCCAGTTCGCCGGCCTCCACGCCGAGCGCGGCGAGCGCCTGGCCGTCCACGCCCAGGGCGGCGCTCACCTCGACCGCCTCGCCGGGCGCCGGGCCGGACCGGGCCGCGCCGCACCCGGCGAGCCCGAGCGCCGCGACGGCGAGCAGTGCGGTGGCGCCGGTGACGATTCGCTGACGTGTCATCTGTGGTCCTCTCCTCACGGTGGTGGACCGAGCGTTCCGCACCGACGCGAGAGGACGGTCAAGCCGATGTTCGGGCCCGGTAAGGATCCGCGGGTACCCGGACCGTGAACGCGGCCCCGCCCTCCGGGGCGTGCCCGGCGGCGATGTCCCCGCCGAGCCGCCGGACCAGCCCGGCGGCGAGCGCAAGGCCGAGCCCGCTGCCCACCTTGCGCACCCCCCGGTACCGCTCGTGCAACGCGCCGCGCTCGAACGCCACCCTCAGGTCGTCGTCGGTGAAGCCGGGTCCGCCGTCCCGGACCTCCAGCACCCCGCCGCCGGCCGGGCCGGCCGTCCGCACCGCGAGCACCACCGGCGCCCCCGGGGGTACGACCCGCAGCGCGTTCTCCAGCAGCCCGTCCACCACCTGCCGGATCCGGCCCGGATCGGTGTACGCCGGCACCGGCTCACCCTGCGTCTCCAGCCGGAACGGCACCCCGAGCGCGGCGCACCGGCCGGACCAGGTGCGCTCCGCGTCGACGGCGATCCGGGTCAGGTCGACCGGCACCGGCTCCAGCGGGAAGTCGACCGCTTCCAACCGGGCCAGTGCCAGCAGGTCGCGGACCAGCCGGTCCAGGTGTTCGGCCTCGGCGAGCACGGTCCGGCCGGTCGCCGGCACCGCGTCGGCCTCGATCACCCCGTCGGCCAGCGCCTCGGCATAGCCGCGGATGGCGGTGAGCGGGGTACGCAACTCGTGCGAGACGGAGAGCAGGAACTCGCGCTGCCGTCCCTCGCTCGTGGCGAGCGCGGCGGCCAGGCCGTTCAGCGCGTACGCCAGGTCCGCCACCTCGTCGGGCGGCTCGACCGGCACCCGGACCGCCCGGTCCCCGGCACGCAGCCGCGCGGCGGCCGTGGCGGCGGTACGGATCGGCCGGGCCAGCCGGCGGGCGAGCAGCGCTCCGGCGGCCGCCCCGGCGGCGAGCCCGGCAAGCAGCGGCAGCCAGAGCCCACGCAGCACCTGCCGCCAGGGTCCGGTGCTACGGGCCCGGGTCAGCACCACCCCGTCCCGGCCGGGCAGCGCCCGCGCCTCGACCAGCCGGCGTTCCCCGTCGACCAGCCGCCGGCCGGAGACGTTCTCACCACCGGCCACCCGTGTCACGAGCGGTCTGGGCAGGCCCGGCCGGTCGGCCCGGCCGTCGCGGATCACGTACACCTCGATCTGCTGCTGTCGCAGTTGCCGGACGAGCCGGTCCCCGGCGCTGTCGCGCTGGCGGGCCGGCCGCACCCGGAGCACGTCGGCGGCGAGCCGGGCCTGGGCAGCGAGCGCCTCCTGGTCCCGGCGCTCCGCGCCGCGTACCGCCAGGGGCACCGCGACGAGCGCGGTGACGAGCACCGACACCAGCGCCACCGCGCAGGTGGCCAGCACGGCGCGGGCGGTGAGCGTCCGCCCGGGACGGCGCCGCGTCGGCCCGGTCCGTTGTTCAGGCATCGGCCGCGTATCCGACGCCCCGATGGGTGCGGATCACGCTCGCCGGGCCGAGTTTGGCCCGTACCTGCGCCACGTGCACGTCGACGGTCCGGGTGCCGGCGTGTGCCGCGTACCCCCACACGCCGGCCAGCAGTTCCTCCCGGGTGAACACCCGGCCGGGGCGGGCCATCAGGTGGGCCAGCAGGTCGAACTCGGTGGAGGTGAGCTGCACCGCCGTACCGGCGGCGGTCACCGTCCGGCGGCCCGGGTCGAGCGTGACGGCACCGAGCGTGCGGGGCTGGCCGGCGGGCGTGCCGGCGGTGCGGCGGAGCACCGCCCGTAACCGGGCGAGCAGCTCACGAGGGCTGAACGGCTTGGTGACGTAGTCGTCAGCGCCCAGTTCCAGGCCGACGACGCGGTCCACCTCGTCGTCGCGGGCGGTGAGGAAGATGACCGGCGTCCAGTCGCCGTCCGCGCGCAGCCTGCGGCAGATCTCGGTGCCGGCCAGGCCGGGCAGCGCGATGTCGAGCACGCAGGCCACCGGGCGCAGGCGCCGCGCGGCGGCCAGCCCGGCCTCGCCGTCACGTTCCAGGTGTACGCCGAACCCGTCCCGGGTCAGATAGAGCCGGACCAGGTCGGCGATGGCCGGCTCGTCCTCCACCACGAGGACGAGTCCGGGCGGGGCGGCGATGGTCACCGGCCCATGATGACCGACCGGTGGCCGCCCGGCGGCTCAGTGGATGTTCGGATCCGGTAAGGACGTCAGCGAGCCGTAGCCGGACGCAGCACCGGGGGCCGGGCGTCCGCGAGCGACTCACCGATGGTCGCCACCACCCGCTCGGCCGGGGTACGCAGGCGGGTCCGGAAGGCGTGGTTGAGCAGCGCGTCGAGCTGCCACACCTGCTTCGGATGACGGGTACGCAGGACGAAGCGCTCGCGTGCCCCGTCGATCGCGGTCGCCGCCAGTCCCACGCAGTGCGCGCGGGCGTCCGGGCTCCACGTCACGTTGCTCAGCTCGCGCAGTTCGGTGTTGAGGTGCAGGCGCAGCCGGTGCAGCACCCGGGTCTGCCGGGTGACCACCAGGCGGCGGTGGGTGAGCAGCATCAGGTAGTCGCCGCCGATCGGGTCGTCCGGGCGGCTGCATCGGGTGACCAGGATGGTCGCGTCGCCGGAGCCGACGCACCGGCGGAACACCGGCATGTGCCGGGTGACGGTCTGGGTCGCCAGGCCGGTGTCGGCGGCGGCCGGAAGGAACGTTCGCGAGAACACGTCCATGTCAGGTGCAACGAGCCGATGACCTGGGGTGATATGGGCCACGACCGATTTCTGGAACTTCCACACCTGCACGTCGCACCAGCGGTGCGACTCCGCCGCCGGTCGGATCAGAGCAGCTCGACGATCGTGGCGTTGGCCATGCCGCCTCCCTCGCACATGGTCTGGAGGCCGTAGCGGATGCCGTTGTCCCGCATGTGCTGGAGCATCGTGGTCATGATCCGCGCACCGGACCCGCCGAGCGGGTGACCCAGCGCGATGGCCCCGCCCCGGGGGTTGAGCCGCTCCGGGTCCGCCTCGGTCTCGGCCAGCCAGGCCAGCGGCACCGAGGCGAACGCCTCGTTCACCTCGTACACCCCGATCTCCTCGATGCCCAGCCCCGCGCGGCGCAGCGCCTTCGCGGTGGCCGGGATCGGCGCGGTGAGCATGGTGACCGGGTCGTCGGCGGCGACCACGGCGGTGTGCACCCGGGCCAGCGGGCGCAGGCCGTGCCGGCTGGCCCACTCGGCCGTGGTGACCGCGAGCGCGGCGGCGCCGTCGGAGATCTGCGACGCGGACCCGGCGGTGACCACGCCGTCGGCGCGGAACGGGGTGGCCAGCTCGCCCAGCTTCGCCAGCGAGGTGTCACGGCGGATGCCCTCGTCGGCGGAGAACTTGCCGCCGTCGGCGAGCGCCACCGGCGCCAGCTCGGCCTCGAACGCGCCCGCGTCCTGTGCGGCTGCCGCCTTCTCGTGGCTGGCCAGCGCGAACTCGTCGAGCTGAGTACGCGAGAGGCGCCACCGCTGGGCGATCAGCTCGGCTCCGACGCCCTGGTTGAACGGAAGTGGCGAGTCCGTGGCGACGCCCTCGACACCGCGGTAACGCTCCAGGATCGCCGGGCTGAACGGCATGCCGCCGGCGACGCTGGAACCCATCGGCACCCGGGTCATCGACTCGACGCCACCCGCGACAACCAGGTCGGCCTGGCCGGAGAGGACCGTCGCGGCGGCGAAGTGCAGCGCCTGCTGGCTCGACCCGCACTGGCGGTCGAGCGTGGTGCCGGGGACCGACTCCGGCCAGCCGGCCGCGAGCACGGCGTTGCGGGCCACGTTCCAGGACTGCTCGCCGACCTGCGACACGCAGCCCCACATCACGTCGTCGACCTGGCCGGGATCGATGCCGGTGCGCTCGGCGAGAGCGCGCAGCACGTGCGCTGAGAGGTCGACCGGGTGCACTCCGGCGAGGCTGCCCTTGCGCCGCCCGACCGGGGTCCGTACCGCGCCGACGATGACCGCGTCACTCATGTCTACTCCCGGGTAACCTCGCTTGCCCCGATACTACGTGCTGAGCCGACCGGTCGTCCTCCCCCGGCGTGCGGCCGGGGCGGCTGGCATGCTGGGCGGATGGATCCACAGTCGCCGCCGGCCCGGCAGTGGCGGGTGCCGCGCGAGGTGCCGGTGCTCAAGGCGCTCGGCGCGCTCGCGCTCGTCGCTCTGGGGCTGGTCTTCGCCGGCGGTGACCCGGTCCGTCCGGGGCTGGCCGGGCTGGCCGCCGCCGGTCTGCTCGGCTGGGCGCTGCGCGACGTGGTCGCACCGGTCCGCCTCACCGTCGACCCGGACGGGCTCACCGTGCTACGGGGGTTCGCCGGGCGACGCCGGCTGCCGTGGGACACGGTGGAGGCGATCCGCCTGGACCGGCGCAGCCGACGCGGGATCACCGCCGAGGCGCTGGAGATCGACGCCGGGGAGTCGCTGCACCTGTTCGGCCGCCGCGACCTGGACGCGCCGCTGGACGAGGTGGCGGCGGCGCTGACCGAGGCCCGCCCGACCGCGGGCTGACGCTCAGCCGAGCAGCGCGGCGGTGCGGACGAGGGTCAGGCCGATCAGCGCGACCAGCACGATCGCGCAGCCCGCCACCTGGAACACGGTCCGCCGCGACTGTGGCGCGTACGCCAGGACCAGCGCCACCAGCGCGCCGGCCACCAGGCCGCCGAGGTGCCCGGCCACCGAGATGCTCGGCACGGTGAACGTGAAGATCAGGTTGATCACCAGGATCGGCACGATCGCCGAGGTGTCCCGGCCGAGCCGCCGCATGATCACGAAGATGGCGGCGAACAGGCCGAAGACGGCGGTCGAGGCGCCGGCCGTGAAGCGGTTCGGCTCGGTGAAGACGTAGGCCGCGACGTTGCCGCCCAGCCCGGCGAGCAGGTAGAGCGCCAGGAAGCGCAGCGGCCCGAGCACCGCCTCCAGCGTCCGGCCGAGCACCCAGAGCGCCCACATGTTCAGCAGCAGGTGCAGCACGCCGTAGTGCAGGAACATGGCGGTGACCAGCCGGTACCACTCGCCGTCGGCCACCCCGCCGATGGTGTCGTCGGGGAAGCGCGCCAGGCCGAGCACCGCCCCCCACTCGGTGAGCGGGGTCCCGCTGCCCATCAGGCCGCCCAGGCCGCCACCGGCCACCGCGGCCCCGCTGCGGGCCGAGAGGATGGACAGCAGCATCATCGCCACGTTCAGCGCGATCAGCGCCTTCGTGACGTTGCCCCGGCGGCCGGCGGCACCGCCACCGAAGGCGGTACGCGCCGGCCGCACGCTGCGGCGTCCCTCGGCGACGCACTCCGGGCACTGGTGGCCCACGGAGGCGTCCCGCATGCACTCGGTGCAGACCGGCCGGTCGCACCGGCTGCACCGGATGTACGTCTCCCGACCGGGGTGCCGGTAGCAGACCGGAGTGGTCGGCACCGGACCCCCGGTGGCGTCGCCTGGCTGGCCGAAGCGCTCAGTCATGCGAGCAAAGGTACAGGCGTGCCGCTCAGGACTGCTTGCGCTCGATCTCGACCCGCTCGATCACCACGTCCTGCAGCGGCCGGTCGCTCGGGCCGGTCGGGGTGTTGGCGATCGAGTCGACCACCTTCACGGACTGCTCGTCGGCCACCTGGCCGAAGATGGTGTGCCGGTTGTTCAGGTGTGGCGTGGGCGACACCGTGATGAAGAACTGCGAGCCGTTGGTGCCCGGCCCGGCGTTCGCCATGGCCAGCAGGTACGGCCGGTCGAAGCGCAGCTCGGGGTGGAACTCGTCGGCGAACTTGTAGCCCGGACCACCGCGACCGGTGCCGGTCGGGTCGCCCATCTGAATCATGAAACCGCTGATCACACGGTGCGAGACGGTGCCGTCGTAGTACGGCCCGCTGCCCGGCTGACCGGTGCGCGGATCGGTGTACTCCCGGGTGCCCTCGGCCAGCTCCACGAAGTTGCGGACGGTCTTCGGCGCGTGGTTCGGGAAGAGCTCCAGCCGGATCGGGCCGGCGTTGGTGTGCAAGGTGGCGTAGACAGCCTCGGCCACGGGTACTCCTCACTCGTAGTTCAGTTCCTTGCGGATCCTCCCATGTGCCCGATCTGGCCATGCGGAGGCATTCGAAGGTGGAGGATGACGAAGGAACAACTCCCAGGAGGTGGGACCGTGTTTGGAATCGGGCGGCGAAAGACCCAGGGCCAGCTCGCCAAGGTCGAGTTGAACCAGGGCATCGGTCACCTGCGGCAGGCCGCGACGCACGCGGCGAAGGGCGCCGGCGCCACTGTCGGCCCGCGGGTCCAGGCAGCCCGGGTCGCCGTCGCGCCGACCGCGGTCATCGTGCGGGACCGGGCGTCCAGCGGCTTCGCGTCGACCGCCGCGGCGCTCGCGCCGGTGATGCTGGCCGTGCGCAACGCCCGGGTCGAGGCCGCCGGCAAGGCGTCGAGCGGCCGCAAGGTGATGGCCGCGAAGCAGACCGCGGTGACGAAGAAGGCGAAGAACATGAAGGCCGGAAAGAAGAAGCAGCGCAGGTCGCGGGGCATGACCGCAGGCCTGTTGGTGGCGGGCACCGTCGCCGGCCTGGCCGGTGCGATGGCCCTGCGCCGCCGTCGTGAGCAGCAGGAGTGGGCCGAGTACGACCCGACCGGCACGCTCAACTCGGCCGACACGCTCGGCGCGAGCGGTCGGGACAAGCTGGAGCCGATGCGGGAGGACGTGGACACGATCGTGGTGGAGACCCCGGACGCGAGCGCGAAGGTGACGCAGGCCGGCCCGACCGGCGCCGGTTCCTCGGCGGTGGCCAATGGCAGCAGCGCGTCGACCGCCACCTCCGGCAGCCAGCCGGTGATCCACCCCAACGACCAGGTCCCCTCCGTCGCCGAGGGTGCCCGGGACGTCACCGGTCGCCCGGCCGACGACATCACCAAGGCCGTGCAGGCCGGCAAGAACGCCGCGAAGGCCAGCGGTCGCCGCTGACCTCGTACCGTCGGATCAGCGCCGGCACGCGGGACACCCCGCGTGGCCGGCGCTTCCGCGTGTACGGGGAACCGGCCCGGCGGGGGTGACGTCGGTTACAGCCAGCCGTTGCGCCGGAACAGACGGTAGAGAGTGAAGGACGCCGCGAGCATCATCGCCCAGACGCCCGGATAGCCGTACGTCCATTTCAACTCGGGCATGTTGTCGAAGTTCATGCCGTAGATGCCGGCGATCGCCGTCCACACCGCACCGATCGCGGCCCAGGCGGCGATCTTGCGCATGTCGTTGTTCTGGTCGACGGTGACCTGGGCCAACCGGGCCTGCAGGATCGAGTTGAGCAGGTCGTCGTAGGAGTTCACCTGCTCGACCGTGCGGCTGAGATGGTCCTGCACGTCCCGGAAGTAGCGCCGCACCTCCTGCGGCACCGCGCGGTTGACCTGCGAGGTCAGCGTCATCAGCGGGCGCTGCAACGGCACCACCGCCCGCTTGAACTCGACCAGCTCCCGCTTCATCTGGTAGATCCGCTGGATCCGGCCGCTGCTCTGCCGGTCGAAGACGTCCGCCTCCAGCACGTCGAGGTCGTCCTCCAGCCGGTCGGCCACCTCCAGGTAGAGGTCCACCACACGGTCGGTGATCGCGTACGCGACCGCCCACGGGCCGTGCTCCAGCAGGTCCCGCTTCTCCTCCAGGTCGGCGCGGACCGGCGCCAGCCGGCAGGCGTCACCGTGGCGCACGCTGATCACGAAGTGCGGCCCGATGAAGAGCATCACCTGGCCGGTCTCCACCACCTCGGAGTTCTCGGTCAGCTCGGCGTGCTCGCAGTAGCGGGCGGTGCGCAGCACCAGGAAGACGATCTCACCGAAGCGTTCCAGCTTCGGCCGCTGCTGGGCCTTGACCGCGTCCTCCACGGCCAGTTCGTGCAGGCCGAAGGTGACGGCGATCTCGGTCATCTCGGTCAGGTCCGGCTCGTGCAGGCCGAGCCAGACGAAGCCGTCCCGCTCCTGCCGGGCGGCGGCCAGCGCCTCGGCGTAGTGAGGGCGGCCGGGACGGCGCTCGCCGTCGACGTACAGCCCGCAGTCGACGATCCCGCTGCGCTCCGGTCCGGCCGGCTGGGCCGTACGCGGGGAGCCGTCCGCGTTGAGGATGCGGGACATCGCGCGTACCGGGGCCGACCAGGCGCGGGGGCGCAGCGCCCGGTTGCTTTCGGCGCCGGCGGTGCGGTCGCGTGCCACCCGGTCCGTCATCTCTCGCCCCCTTCCCCTAGAGCTGCGGCTTGCAGGTTACGCCGACCGGCGGGAAGCGCAGTGCGGGCGCGGGACGGGCGGTTGCGACGGACGTCACGCGGCGGCGGCGCCGGGCGGGCCGGGCCGCGTCAGGGGGGTGAGGGGCGACACGGCCCACCCGGCACCCCTTGGGGGGCGGGAGTGATGCTGGGCGTACCGCCGGCCCGGCCGGTCGGGCCGGTGTACGGGCCGGTCACCGGCGAAAGGTGAATGGCACTCGCAGCATTGTGGGGTGTCGGCCGGTCCGGCGGGAGAGCCGGACCGGACCGCGAGCCGTTTTGTCAGAAACCCGACAGAAATCAGCCGCGCACGGCGGCCATCGCCTCGGCGAGACGCCGCACACCCTCGTCGATCCGGTCCGCAGTCACCGCCGAGTACGCCAGCCGCAGCGCGTGCCGACCGCCGTCGATCATGAAGTCGCTGCCCTTCACCACCGCCACGCCGCGCTCGGCCGCGGCCGGCGCGAGCCGGTCGACGTCGACGTCCTCCGGCAGCTCCACCCAGAGGAAGTAGCCGCCGTCCGGCTCCACGAACCGGGCCTCCGGAATGTGCCGGCGCAGCGACTCGGCCAGCACCGCCGACCGCTCCCCGAGCGCCGAGCGGACCGTCCGGATCGACTGCTCGATGGCGCCGGAGACGCAGAACTGGTGCACGATCGCCTGCGCCACCATGCCGGGCGAGATGTAGAGGTTGGTGGCCCGCTTGGCGATCGCCGCGATCAGCTCGGCCGGACCCACCAGGTAGCCGACCCGCACGCCCGGGCAGACCGTCTTGGTGAAGCTGGAGGCGTGCACCACCACGCCGCGCGTGTCCATCGACAGCATCGAGGGCAGCGGCTCGCCCCGGAACCGGATGTCCGCGTACGGGTCGTCCTCGAAGATCGTGAAGTCGTACTCGGCGGCGAGATCCAGCAGCTCACGACGCTTCTCCAGGGAGAGGGTCACGCCGGCCGGATTCTGGTAGTTGGGGATCACGTGCGCCAGCCGCGGGCGTACCCCGGACTCCAGCAGCTTGCGCAGCTCGGCGGTGTCCAGGCCGTCCGGCTGGATCGTCACGCCGTGCACCTCGCCGCCCATCTGCTTGAGGTTGAGCAGCGTGCGGTCGTACGTCGGGCGCTCGACCACCACCGCGTCGCCCCGGCGGACCAGGTGGTCGAAGAGGAACGCGTCGGCCTGCAACGAGCCGTTGGTGATCAGCACCTGGTCGGCCTCGACACCGTGCTTCTCGGCGATCCACTTCCGCAACGGCGGGTAGCCGACGGAGGTGCCGTACGCGGTGACCCCGGCGGGGTCGGCGTCGAAGGCGCGGACGGCGGCGGCCTTGAGCCCTTCGACATCGACGATGTCCAGCGAAGGCGCGCCACGGGCGAACGAGATCAGCTGCTCGGCGGTCATGCGCAGAGCCTAGGGCCTGGCTCGGCGGGTCCGACCGCGATACACGCGAAGTTCAACATGCGGGCGGCCGGCCGGGTCACCGGTGCGTCCGGGGGATCCGAGAACACCTCGCGCCTGTCTACGATCCGACGGACGCTGGCGCCGGTCCGACCGGACGCCGAAGGATGACGGGTCACG
Source organism: Micromonospora sp. NPDC005686 (assembly GCF_042871665.1). Lineage (NCBI taxonomy): Bacteria > Bacillati > Actinomycetota > Actinomycetes > Micromonosporales > Micromonosporaceae > Micromonospora > Micromonospora sp. NPDC005686. Next base: position 322,650 of record NZ_JBIAIY010000007.1, on the reverse strand, counting down.
GCAGACCCGGGAGAACAAGGGATGGGGCTCGTGACCGAGGACGAGGCGGGACGGCTCGACGACCAGCGGTTCGCGCAGTGGCTGGCGGTCGAGGCCGGCGCGGTGCTCACCGCGCTGCGGGACCGGCAGGGCTTCGCCGACCCGAAGGCGCTCAAGGACGCCGGCGACCGCGCGTCGCACGAGCTGATGACGGCGGCGCTGGCCCGGCTGCGGCCGGCCGACGCGGTGCTCTCCGAGGAGGAGGCCGACGCGCGCCGCGCGTGGGCGGACGGCGAGCGCGCGCCCCGGCACGAGGCGGACCGGGTCTGGATCATCGACCCGCTGGACGGCACGCGCGAGTTCTCCGAGGCCGGACGCGACGACTGGGCGGTGCACGTGGCGCTCTGGCAGCGCTCCGCCGCCCCCGACGGCGCGCTGATCGCCGGTGCGGTGGGCATGCCGGCCCGGACCACAGGGGACGGTGCGCAGCTCGTGCTCGGCACCGACTGCCCGCAGCCGAAGCCGTCCGACGGGCCGATCCGGATCGCGGTGAGCCGCAGCCGCCCGCCGGCGTTCGTCGGCGAGCTGGTCGAGATGCTCGGCGCCACCGCCGTGCCGATGGGTTCGGCCGGTGTGAAGGTCTGCGCGGTGGTGACCGGCGAGGTCGACGCGTACGTCCACGCGGGCGGTCAGTACGAGTGGGACAGTGCCGCCCCGGTCGCCGTGGCGCTCGGTGCGGGCATGCACGCGTCCCGGATCGACGGTTCGCCGCTTCGCTACAACCGCGCCGACCCGCGCCTGCCCGATCTGCTGGTCTGCCGGCCCGAACTGGCCGATCAGTTGCTCGACGCGATCGCCCGGACCGGGGTCGAGATGCCCGCTTCGACCGTCACCGGCAGGCAGGGTGAAGCGTTCGGCTGAGTGTCACGGTACTAACGGCCGGGTGGATGAGGGTTATCGTCGGGCAGGGATGCATGACGATCTGAGCCCCGACACGGGCCGCCGACAGCCAGGGAGGGTCATGCCGGTCGACCGAGAGCCGCACAATGCCTTCGGGCAGCCGACCGGCCTGTGGCCGGGTCAGGACATTCCGCGCCAGGGGGGCGACCCTTCGCTGCCCTGGCCGGAAGCCGAGAGCACGCCGCCACCGCCGGCCCGCTTCGACGGTGACCTGCCCTGGCCCGAGCGGGACCGGCCCGACGCCGGTCACCACGGCGGGCCGGGGCACGACCCGGCGAGCTGGGAGCCCGTGCCCGCCACGGCGAACGGCTGGGCGCCGCAGCGTGAAGCGCACCACGACGCCTGGGCGGCGCAGGCCGGGCCGGCGCCGGACGGCTACGCCGGCTGGGCGCCGCACGACGAGCCCGGCCGGGTCGGCCCGGCCGGCGAGGCAGGCTGGGCCGCGGGCACCGCGGCGACCGCCACCCTGACCGGACCGCCCCCGGTGGACGTTCCGCACGGACCGGCCGCCGATGGGCCGGGCCAGCCGCCCGCACCGCCGCTCGCCCCGGCTCTTCCGCCATCATCCGGCGGCTCCCGGCGGCGCTGGCGCGTCGCCCTGGCGGCGGCCCTGGCGCTGGCCGTGGCCGGCAGCGGGGTCGCGGTGGCCGCGCTGCGGCCCGACGCCGCGAACCCGCAGGCCGGCGAGGCGCCGGGCGCGGTCGGGGCGGCGAGCTCGATGGGCCCGGGCACGCCCGGCGCGCCGAGTGCCTCCCCCGGCGCCGACCAGGGTCTCGGCGGTAAGCCCTCGGCTCGCCCGTCGGCCTCCGCGAACGCCGGGCCGGGCTTTGCCGGTACGCGACTGACGCTGCCCGGCGCCTCGATCGGCGTGCAGAACGGGGAGACTTTCGGCCAGGCGCTGGCCCGGTCCGACCGGACCTTCGGCAAGCTGCGGATGGCCCGGATCTTCTTCCCCGGCCTGCCGCCGGCCTGGTCCGGCAGCCGCGCCGACGTGGTGGACCGGACCGTGGTGGTGTCGTTCAAGGCGTCGCCGCAGGAGGTCAACACCGGCAAGTTCGACTCCCGCCTGACCTCCTGGTTCGCCTCGATTCCGCGCGAGCACAACGTCTACTGGTCGTACTTCCACGAGCCGGAGGACGACGTCGAGCGCGGCGCGTTCAGCACGGCGGCGTACCGGACGGCGTGGAAGCGGATCGCCGGCCTGGCCGACCGGACGGGCAACCCCAAGCTGATCAACACGCTGATCCTGATGTGCTGGACGCTCGACCCGAAGTCCGGGCGCAGCTTCGACGCGTTCTACCCGGGCGGCGACGTGATCGAGGCGCTCGGCTGGGACTGCTACAACTGGGGCAAGAAGTGGAAGCGGTACGCCCCGCCGCAGGAGATCTACGGCGCGATGATCAGCAAGTCCAAGGCGCTCGGCAAGCCGTGGGGCGTCGCCGAGACCGGCAGCGACCTGGTCCCGGGTGACGCGGGCGCCGGCCGGGCGGCCTGGATCCGGTCGATGACCGGCTTCCTCAACGGCCAGCGGCCGGAGTTCGTGGCGTACTACAACCAGACCGTCAGCCAGGGCGACTTCCGGCTGCTCGACCAGCCGAGCATCCAGGCGTGGAAGTCCTTCTGCACGGCCTGACCACGGCGGAACGACGACGGGCGGGCGACCGAGGTCGCCCGCCCGTTTCGCGTACGGCTCAGATGCCCCGGCCGCGCTTGTGCAGGGTGCGCAGCACCCGGTCGGCCTGTACCGCCCGGCTCGCCACGGCCAGCGCCAGATAGGCGCGCGGCTCCTTCGGGTTACGGGCCAGCGTGCGCCGGGCCCAGCGGACCGCGTCCCGCCGGTTGCCCATTGCGGCCTGCGCGAAGGCGATCTGACCGGCCACCCGCGCCTCGCCGTGCGGCACCGTGGCGAACTCCGGGTAGCGGCGCAGCAGCCACTGCAACGCGGTCGAGATGGTCTCCCAGCGCTGCGCGAAGTAGGACCGCTTGTGCCAGCGGACCAGCACGTACGGGCTCTCCACGTTCACCAGCGGGGCGTAACGGGCGGCGCGGAGCAGGAACTCGTAGTCCTCCGCGTAGCTGCCCGGGATCTGCTCGTCGACCAGGCCGATCGCGTCGAGCAGCGCGGCCCGGCGGATCAGGAACGTGGACGGGTGCAGCTCGGTGAGCCGGTCACGCAGCAGCGCCTCCAGCGAGATCCGGGCGCGGTCCAGTGAACGGTCCACCGTACGGTCGTCGTAGCTGACCCGGATGCCGCAGCTCACCAGCGCGCCGTCCGGGTGCGTGTCGAGCGCACCGAACTGGGCGGCCAGCTTGCCGGGCAGCCACTCGTCGTCGTCGTCGCAGAACGCCACCCAGTCGCCGACGGACGCCTCGATGCCGGTGTTGCGCGCGCCGGCCAGCCCGGCGGTACGGGTATTCGTGATCACCCGGACCCGCCGGTCCCCCCGGTCGCTCTCCAGCGACCGGTCCGGCTCGGACTGGTCGTAGACCACGATCGCCTCGATCAGGCCCGGGTGCGCCTGGCTGAGGATCGCCTCGAGCGCCGCACGCAGCAGCTCCGGACGGTCCCGCGTCGGTACGACGACCGAGATACTCGGCCCACTCATGCTCTCTCCACGGACTCGTCGGGTCCCCGCTGGCCCAGATAGCCGTAGCGGACCCGCAGGGGAAGCGTGGCCAGGCTGACCACGGCACGGCTGCGGCGCGGCAGGCGGTCCCGCCACGCCTCGTCCCGGCGCACCGTCAACGGCCCGCCGCTGAACCGCAGCGGGTTGCCGGCGACGCTGTGCGCGCGGAACGGCGCGGCCGGCTCGGACGCCACGCCGGTCCCGTCGGCCCCGGACAGGATGCGCAGCGCCGCCGGGTCGTCCGGCAGGCCGGCGAAGTCCCGCACCCCGCGTACGGTGCCGGCCGGGTCGGCGGTGAAGTCCTCGTACCGCAGCCGCAGCACCTTCGCCCGGGAGGCGAGCAGGTGGAACGCGGCGTTCTGCGCGGTCCACAGCTTGCTCACCTCGAACGGCGAGAAGGTCGGCATGAAGTCCTCGCCGTCGACCACCTCGGGGCGGCGCACCTGCTTGCCCCACGAGTACGCCACCGCCCGGCTGTCCCGGACCAGGTGCAGCACCCGCAGGTCGAGCCCTTCGGCCCAGCGCAACGCGAAGGCGAGCGAGGCGTGCTTGCTGGAGTCGACCACCACCCGCGCGCCGGTCGCCGAGAGCGCGGCCCGGTAGATCCGGGTGTACAGGTCGGCGTAGCGGCGCACGTCGGCCAGTTGGTCCGGCGGGAGCGCGTCCTTCGCCAGCCGGGGGATGTGCCGGGTCCGGTCGACCCGGTCCTTGAGGGCCAGCACGTCGTCCCGGTCGACAGCGGCCCAGCCGCCGAACGCCTGATCGCCCACCTGCCGCCAGAACGGGCAGGCGGTGAACCGCTCACCGCAACCGCACCGCTCGTCGGCGCCGAGCGCCCGCTCCCACAGGTGCACCACCTCGCCGACGGCACACACGTCGGCGCTCTGCGCCAGCAGCAGTTCCAGCAACGTCGACCCGCTGCGACCGAGACCGCCGACGAACAGGACCCGCGGCGGCGCCGGATCCGGGGCGCTCATCCGCGACGCCCGAGTGCTCGCTGTCGTACCCGGCGGGCCACCAGCTCGTCGATCACCGCGCCGACCCGGGCGACCGCCTCGGCGCGCGGGTCCGGACGGTTCGGGTCGGCGGCCAGCACGAACCGGCTCGGGTCGGCCAGCCCTTCGTCCAGCGCGGCGACCAGCTCGGCCTCGGACTCGCACAGCCGCACCATGCCCGCCGCGCCCAGCCGGCGGGAGAACATCTGCTGGTGGTTGTCGACGTGCTCGTCGTGCGTCGGGTCGCGGGGCACCACGATCGGCAGGTGGCCGTTGCGGCGGGCCTCGGTGATGGTGGCCGGGCCGCCGTGGCTGACCACGAGCGTCGACTCCGCCATCGCCCGCTGGAGTTCGTCGTGACCGAGGAACGGGGTGGCCTCGGGCAGGGCCGGGGTGCGGCTGTGCCCGTACTGGAGGACCAGCCGGACCTCGGGCCGGTTCGCGTGCCAGCGTTCCAGCCAGCCCACCAGCCGGTCGAAGCGGTGCACGTCGGTGCCGACCACGACGAGCACGTACGGCGCCGCGGAGCGCCGGTCCCGCTGCCGGGGGATCACAGGAGGTTCCCCACGACGGTCGCCTCCGGGTACATCCGGCGCTGCTCGTCCCACTGCACGAGCATCGCGGAGAGGAAGGGGCGGCAGAGCCGGGCGGTGAGCGTCGCGCTGTCGATCCGGTCGTACACCTCGATGTAGACCGTGGGGATCCTGCGCATCCGGGCCGCCACCACGAACGGCAGGGCGACCCCGGCGCCGGTGGTGACCACCGCGTCGACCTGACGACGGCGGATCACCTTGAGCGCGAGGAACGCGTTGCGTACCAGGTTCTTGACGTTGCGGGTGGTGGGGTGGTGCGCCCAGACCACGTCCTCACCGGCGAGCAGCGAGCGGGCGTCGGGGGTGTCGAACGTTACCCATGCGCGGCGCCGCTCCCGGTACCACGGTTCCAGGGCCAGGAGCTGGGCCAGGTGCCCGCCACTGGAACCCACCAGCAGGACCTGCCCCGAGTCCTCGGTTGACCCGCTCACCACAGACTTCCTCCCCGTACGCGGACGACCGCGTCCGGAATTTTGTGAATGCCCCTCGGACGCGTCCTGACAACCTACTGGCGCGGCCCTGGGCAACTGAAGGGGCCGTTGGACGGATACTGATGCGCCGGTCGGCTCACTCCTCGATTCCCGTCACTGGGACGTGCACCGACGGACCATCGACCAGGTCAGTCCGGTTCGCCCGGGACGCCGGGCCGGGCCACCGGAAGAAAGCGAGATGTGTCAGGATTCCGTCACCGCTCCGCACGAGGGCCGTCGGTGACGCCGGCTTGTCCGGGGGCAGGTCGGGCCCGACACCGGGAAACCCGCCAAATGGTCAGCGCCGATCGACCATTTCTACGCGGGCTGCCCACACCCGGGCAGGCTTACCGGAACGTGAGCAGACTTTCCCTCGTCGTTCGGATCGGGGACACTCAAGGCCACGGTCAGGTCCAGCTGTGCCGTGGACTGCCCGGCTCGGTCGAAAGGGAGCGACAGACTCTGATGCCCTCACCCCATTTGGCCGAGAGCGACGCTGACGGTCTTGCCCTGATGGCCTACCTGGGCTGGCTGCGCCGCCGCTGGTGGATCCTGCTGCTCGCCGCGGCCCTCGGCCTTGGTGGTGGGCTGGCGCTGAGCCAGATTCAGGAAGCGCGCTACACCTCGACCACCTCGCTGCTGGTGCGCCCGCTCGGCGCGGGGGCGGAGAGCAACCCCAACGCCAAGGTCAACCTCGACACCGAGGCCCAGGTGGTCCGCTCGCTCGTGGTGGCCGAACGGGCCAAGGCGCTGATGAAGGTCGACACCGGGGCCGACGTGCTCGTCAAGTCGGTGACCGTCAAGGTGCCGCCGAACAGCCAGATCCTCCAGGTGGTGTACGAGGCGAACAGCCCCGAGGGCGCCCAGTCCGGCTCGCACGCGTTCGCCCAGGCGTATCTGGACCTGCGCAAGGCCACCGCGCAGAAGGCGCTGGAGAACGAGACGAACGCGCTCAAGCAGCAGATCGCCGAGCTGAACAAGCAGCTCAGCGGCATCGCAGGGCGGATCGCGGCGGCGCCGTCCAACTCGCCGGAGCGGGAGCGGGCCGAGGCCGAGCGGAGCGTCGTGACCAACCAGATCACCGGCCTGAACAACCGGCTCAGCCCGCTGGTCTCGGCCGGCTCCGACCCGGGCGAGATCATTTCCGACGCCCGGCTGCCCGACTCGCCCAGCTCGCCGAACCGCACGCTCAACCTCGCCAGCGGCATGGGCGCGGGTCTGCTGCTCGGCATCGTGCTGGCACTGGTGCTGGACCGGCTGGACACCCGGATCCGGCGCGGCCGCGACATCTCCGACCGGGTCGGCCTGCCGCTGCTCGTGGAGCTGCCGTCGCGGACGCCCTCGCTCGCCGTCCTGCCGCCCACCCACCGGGTCTCCCGCGAGCTGGGCCGGCTGCGCAACGTGCTGCTGTCCGCCGTGCCCGAACCGGCGCAGGGCGGACGCGGCCGCCAACTGCTGCTCTGCGGCGCCTCGGCCGGCACCGCCGCCGGGTTCGTCGCCGCCAACCTCGCCGCCGCGTACGCCCGCACCGGCCAGCAGGTCGCGCTGATCACCACCAAGCCCGACTCGATGTTGGGCACCATCACCGGCGTGGCCGAGGGGCGGCACAACCTGGCCTCGGTGCTCCGCCGCGACGTCCCCCCGCTCAAGGCGCTGGCGCCGGTGCCGGGGCTGGGCCAGCTCCGCGTGCTGGTGCCGGGCGACCTGGACGCGGAGGTCGAGCTGCCGGTCGCCGGGCTGCTGGAGATCATGCACGAGCTGTCCGCGCGCTTCGACCACGTGATCATCGAGACCGCGCAGCCCACGTACGCCGTGGAGGCCCAGGCCCTGGGCCGGTACGTCGACGCGGTGATCATGGTGGCCGAGGCGGGCAAGACCCGCAGCGGCGAGATCACCGCCGCCCTGCAGCAGTTCGAGCAGGTGAACGCGCCGGTGATCGGCGCCGTGCTGGCCCCGCGCCTGCCCGCACCGACGGGCGGCACCGCCCGGCCGGCGGCCGGGAGCACGCCGAGCGGATCGAGCACGCCGAGCGCGCCGGCGACCCCGGCCAACCGGCCCAAGCCCCGGCCGAGCCCCGGCCCGTCCGCCGAGTCGACGATGGTCCTGCCGCGCATGCAGTCCTCCCGCCCCGCCCCGGCGAAGCCGGCTCCTGGCAAGGCCACCCCGCCGCCCGCCCCGCCGACCCCGCCCGCACCGGGCAGCCAGGGCCGGCCGGGTAAGCCGGCACCGCTGAACGGCACCGGCGGCACGTACCGCTCCCGGGGTGACGGCGACGGTCGCAGCTACGCCCTCGACTCCGGCGAGGACCTGGGGTGAACCGGCGGCAGATGCTCCGCGCCGCCCTCGCCCCGGCCGTCGTCCTCGGCGTCGGCACGGGGTGCAGCGAGCCCGAGCCCAAGCCGGGCAAGATCCAGGTGGTGGACCCGGGCGACGTCACCGCCTCGCCCTCGGCGGCCAGTGCCTCGCCGAGCCTGCCGGCCGGCCCGCTGACCGGTGCGCCGGTGAGCACGCCGGCCGCGGCGACCCGCCAGGCGGTCGCGGTGCCGCTGCGGGTGAGCCCCGCCACCACCCCGGCCGGCCTGGAGGCCGCCGACCTGGTGTACGCCGAGTTCGCCGAGTCCGACACGCTGCACCTGACCGCCGTGTTCCACTCCAGGGACGCCGCCAAGATCGGCCCGGTCACCGAGATCCGGCCGGTCGACATCCGGTCGCTCGCGGTGCTGCGCCCGTTCGTCGGGTACGACGGCGGTCCCACCGGCTTCCTCACCCAGTTCGAGAACTCCGACCTCGACGGCGTCACTCCCGACGACGACAGCAAGGTCTTCTCCGGCGACTACACGTCGACCGCCGCGCTGCTGAAGGCCGCCCCGAAGGGCGGCCAGCCGCCCACCCCGCCGATCGACCACGCCGGTGAGGGCGATCCGCTCGCCGTCCACGACATCGCGCCGGCCACCGAGCTGACCGTCACCGTCGCCGGTGGCCCGCCGATGGTCTGGCGGTACGACCAGGCGAAGTCCGTCTGGGCCGGCAAGGTCGGCAAGGTCACCGTGACCGCCGCCTCCGTCATCGTGCTGACCATGGAGTACCGCACGCTCGACGTACGCAACCCGTCCCCGCGCTCGCTGCCCTCGGCGAACGTCTTCGGTGAGGGCGCGGTGCTCGCCGTGTCCGGGCCGAACAGCGCGAAGGGCCGGTGGCGCAAGCCCGGCCTGGGCATGGTCTGCACGCTCGCCGACACCGGCGGCGACCTCCTGCGTCCGCAGCCCGGCAACGCGTGGGTGATCTACGCGCCGACCACCGCCAAGGTCTCCGTGAAATGAGCACCGCCACCCCGCCCCGCACCGCGCGCGGGACGGTCCCGGTCGGGGCGGTCTCGCCGCCGGGCGGGAACCGCCTCCGGCCGGTGACGGCACGGCCGGAGAGTTGGTCGTGGCGGCTGCCGACGGCATGGCCGCTGATCTCGCTCTTCCTGCTGTACCCGCTGTGGTGGGTGCTCGGCGTGTCGAGCTTCGTCTTCGTCATCTTCGCGGTGCCGATGGTGGTGCAGATGCGCCGGCGCGGCCCGGTCCGGGTGCCGCCCGGCTTCGGGATCTGGATGATCCTGCTGCTCTGGGTGTTCCTGTCGGTGCTCACGCTCGACCTCACCGCGCCGAACACGCTGTCCCCCGGTGGCAGCGGCAAGTACATCGGCTGGGGCATCCGGCTCGCCAACTACATCGCGATGACCGTGGCCATGCTCTATGTCTACAACCTGCGGCAACGGGAGCTCTCCCAGCGCCGGATGGTCCGGCTGTTCGGGTTCATGGGCGTGGTCGTGGTGCTCGGCGGCTGGATCGGCTCGCTCTTCCCGAACCTCAAGCTGGTCGCGCCGCTGCGCTTCGTCCTGCCCCAGTCGATCGCCGGCCACCCGTACGTCTCCTCGCTGATGGAGATCAAGTTCGCGCAGGTCCAGCAGGTGATCGAGGGGGAGGCCAGTTCGCCCCGCCCGTCCGCGCCGTTCACCTACACGAACTCGTGGGGCGAGAACACCGCGATCCTGCTGATCTGGCTGATCGCCGGCTGGATCGTGCTGGGCAAGCCGCTGCGCCGCACCGCCGGTTTGGCCATCGCCCTGGCGGCGATCTTCCCGATCGTCTACTCGCTGAACCGCGGCCTGTGGATCGGTCTGGGCATCGCCGCCGCCTACGTCGCGCTGCGGCTCGCCCTGCGCGGCCGGATGGTGGTGCTCGGCGGACTCGCCCTCGCGGTCGGGCTGATCGGGGTCCTGATCATCGCCACACCACTCGGCCGCACCTTCGACGAACGCCTCCAGAACGGGCACAGCGACGACATCCGCACCACGTTGTCCCAGGGCGCGGTCACCGCGGCGAACCATTCGCCGATCCTCGGGTACGGCGGCAACCGGGCACTGATCGGCAGCAACCGGTCCATCGCGATCGGCAAGTCAGACGACTGCAAGCAGTGCGGCAACCGGGAGCTGGGCAGCAACGGCCAGTTCTGGGCGCTGCTCGTCGGGCAGGGCTGGGTCGGCGCGATCTGCTACAACGCCTTCTTCATCTACGCCATCTGGCGCTATCGGCGCGACCACAGCGCGATCGGGATCGCCGGCACGCTCGTCCTCATCCTCATGCTGTTCTTCCAGTTCACCTACGGGGTGATGGAAGCGACGCTCGCCTACGCCCTGATCACGGTCGCCCTGCTGGCCCGCAACGACCGGATACGCCGGTCGCTCGCGCCGGCAGCACCGCAGGGCACGATCGCCGGGCTACGGGCCCGACTGGAAAAGACCGGTGACCGCTGATGGTGTTCCGCGTACCCCCGGACGGCGACGGCCGCGCCGCGTACCTCGGTGAACTGGCCGGGCTGATCTGGCCCGCGCCGGCGGAGCCCAGCCTGCGGCGTGGCGGCGCCGGCTGGGTGGTGGTGCCCTCGGCGGCCCGTCCCCGGCTGCTGGTGCCGACCGGCTCGGGCCGGGCGGCGGCGAGCGCCGTCCGGCACTCCACCGAGGCGGTCGGCCGCAAGGCCAAGCTGGTCCGGCAAGGGCTGGCCACCGCGTTCCGGCTCGGGCTGGGCCCGCTCGTGTTCCGCGACCGGTTGGTGGTCGACGGCGGCGGGCTGGACGCCCATCTGGCCGAGGTGCTCGGCGAGCCGGCGCTGGTGAGCCTGCACATCGGGCCGGCGCGGGCGAACCGCAAGCCGGTGCTGCAGCTGCTCGCCCCGGACGGCCGGGCCCTCGGGTACGCCAAGCTCGGCGTCGACCCGCTGACCCGCGCGCTCGTGCACGCGGAGGCCGACGCGCTGCGCCGCCTCGCAGAGGTGCCGCTCGGGCCGGTGGTCCTGGCCGGGGTACGCCATCACGGCGACTGGCACGGCCACGCGCTGCTGGTGCAGGAGGCGCTGCCGGTGCGGCTGCCCCGGGCCACCCCGGCCGCCGCGGAGGCGGCCGAACGCGCCGCCATGGTGGCGGTCGCCGGCTGTCTCGGCGTACGCAAGCAGTCGTGGGCGGGCAGCGGGCACGCGACGCGGCTCACCGCCGCGGTGGACGCGCTCGGCCCGCGGCCGGAGGCCGGCCGGCTGCGCGCGGCGCTGAAGTCGGTCGCGGACGCCGACCCGGTGGTGGCCTTCGGCGCCTGGCACGGGGACTGGAACGGCGGCAACAGCGCGGTGCTCGCGGACGGCCGGGTGCTGGTCTGGGACTGGGAACGGTTCGAGGCGGACGTGCCGGCCGGATACGACGCGCTGCACCTGGCGGTGCAGGGCGCGATGAGCCACGACGGGGTGGAGCCGGTCGAGGCGGCCCGGGCGCTGATCGCCGGCGCCGGGCCCACCCTGGCGCCGTTCGACCAGACCGGTGGGGGCGCCGATCTGGTCACCGTGCTCTACCTGGTGGAGCTGGCGGCGCGCTACCTGCGGGACCGGCAGGCGGAGGCGGGTGCGCGGCTGGGGCACGTCGACACCTGGCTGCTGCCCGCCGTTGAGGAACACCTGGCCCGCCGGGCCCGGTGAGAGTGAGGAGTGGGGACGTGACGGTAGCCAAGGAGCAGGCGCTCCGCGCGGTGAAGTCGGTGAGCCGGACGGTCGGACGGCTGACGGCCGGTTCGCGGATGGTGCCGGGATTCCTGATCGTGGGGGCGCAGCGCTGCGGCACCACCTCGCTGTTCAAGACGCTCTCGCAGCATCCCGGTGTGCTGCCGCCCGCGTACCACAAGGGCGTGCACTACTTCGACATGGACTACCACCGGGGGATGAGCTGGTACCTCGGGCACTTCCCCACCAACGGCAAGGCCGAGGCGGTGAAGGCCCAGATCGGGGTACGCGGGATCACCGGCGAGTCGAGCCCGTACTACATGTTCCACCCGCTGGCCGGGCAGCGCATCGCCCGGGACCTGCCGTCGGTGAAGCTGCTGGTGCTGCTGCGTGACCCGGTGGAGCGGGCCTACTCCGCGCACTCGCACGAGCTGGCCCGGGGCTACGAGCCCGAGGCGGACTTCGAGCGGGCGCTCGCGCTGGAGGAATCCCGTACGGCGGGCGAGCGGGAGCGCATGATCAGCTCCGCGTCGTACGCCAGCGAGCACCTGCAGCACAACGCGTACCTGGCCCGGGGCCGCTACATCGAGCAGTTGGAGCGCCTGGAGGCGCTCGTCGGCCGGGACCGGATGCACGTCATCGACAGCGACGACTTCTTCGCCGACCCGCGTCCCTCCTTCGACGCGGTCTGCGACTTCCTCGGGCTGCCCCGCTGGGCGGACATCGCGTTCGGCAAGCACAACTCGCGCTCCCGTTCGCCCATGTCGATGGAGCTGCGGACCCGGCTGGAGGACCACTTCGCGCCGTACGACGAGCGGCTGGCGACGTGGTGGGGACGCGTGCCGTCGTGGCGGCGGTGACCCGGACCGACGCCGGCGGCACCCCGACGCTCACCGCACCGCCCCCCGGGCCGGGCGCGGGGCTGGGCGGCGCGGCCCGGCAGGGCTTCGCCAACCTGGTCGGCGTCGGGCTGGCCGCGGTGGCCGGCTTCGGTCTTAACATCGTCATCGCCCGCGGCTGGTCGGTCAGCGAGGCGGGCATGTTCTTCGCGGCCACCAGCGCGTTCATGATCGCCGCCTCGGCGGCCCGGCTCGGCACCGACGTCGGCACCGTCTACTTCGTCAGCCGCCAGCGCACCCTCGACCGCCGCGACCAGATCCGGGGCACGATCCTGGCCGGGTTGCTGCCGGTGCTGGTGGTCGGCACGCTGCTCGGGCTGGCCGGCTGGCTGGCCGCACCGGCGCTGGCGCGGGCCACCATGCCGGAGGCCGGCCCGGAGGCGGTGACCGCGCTGCGCATCCTGCTGGCGTTCGTGCCGCTGGCCGCGCTCAACGACTACGCGCTCGCCGCCTGCCGTGGCTTCGGCCAGATGCGCCCGCTGCTCACAGTGGAGCGGCTGGGCCGCACGCTGGTGCAGTTCCTGGGCGTTGCGGTGGCCGCGTGGCTCGGCCTGTCCGCCACCGTCGGCCTGCCGCTGGCCTGGGTGGTGCCGTACCTGATCGCCGCGGCGGTCGCGCTGCTCTGGCTGAGCCGGCTGGTCGGCCGGGCGGGGCGGCAGGTGACCCGGCCGGTGCCGGCGCGCGAGCTGGCCGGGCCGTTCTGGCGGTTCACCGGGCCCCGGGCGATCAGCAGCCTGGCCGCGATCGTGGTGCAGCGGCTGGACATCGTGCTGCTCAGCGCGTTGCGCGGGCCGGCGGACGCGGCCGTCTACACGGCCGCGACCCGGTTCCTGGCGCTCGGTCAGCTCTCCAGCGTCGCGCTGTCCAGCTCGGTGCAGCACCGGCTGGCCGCCGCGTTCGCCCGCGACGACCCGGCCGAGGCGCGCCAGCTCTACCAGGCCGCCACCGGCTGGCTCGTGCTGCTGTCCTGGCCCGCCTACCTGATCTTCGCGGCGTTTGCCACGCCGATGCTGGCGTTGTTCGGATCCGGGTACGGCGACGGCCGCCGGGTCGTGCTGCTGCTGGCGCTGACGATGCTGCTGGCAACCGGCTGCGGCATGGTCGACATGGTGCTCAACATGGCCGGGCGCACCGCGTGGACGTTCTACAACGCGATGACCGGCACCGTGCTCAACGTGGTCGGGAACCTGCTGCTCATCCCGCGTTACGGCATCCTCGGCGCGGCCCTGGCCTGGACCGTCTCGATCCTGGTCACCAACCTGGTGCCGCTGACGCAGCTCTGGTGGTCGATGCGGCTGCACCCGTTCGGCGCCGGCACCCGTACCGCGATGGCGCTGGCAGTGGTCGCGCTGGGCGTGCCGCTGGGCGCGGCGAGCCTGCTCGGCGCCGATCCGCTGGTGCTCGCGCTGGTGGCCGCCGCCGGCTTGGCCGCGTACGCGGCGGGTGTCTGGCGCTGGCGGCGCACCCTGCACCTCGACGCGCTGCGCGCCCTGCGCCGTGGCCGCAACCGGGCCGGGGCGGACCCGGCCGCCCAGTCCTGACCGATCCTGCGCACCGATGGGACCTTCGATGACAAGCGACTCCCCCCTCACCTCGCCCTCCGGGCTGTCCACCGTGAAGGCCGCGAAGCTCGCCGCGGTCGGGCTGCTGGCCGACCGCAAGGAGCGCCGCGAGCTGGAACGGCCGGTGGAGGCGGGTGGCCGCCGGCTCACCCTGAAGGTGGAGCGGCCGATCTTCATCCTCGGCGCCCCGCGCTCCGGCACCACGTTCCTCGGCAGTTGCGTCGGCGCGCTGCCGGACGTGTCGTACCACTTCGAACCGCGGCTGACCAAGGCGGTCGCCCGCTGTGTCTACGAGGGAAGCTGGACGCCGCAGCGGGCCGCCCGCTACTTCCGCGGCTACTACGGCGCGCTGCTCGCCGCGTCCGGACACGGTGGACTGCGTTTCGCCGAGAAGGATCCGGAGAACTGCTTCATCGTGCCGTTCCTGACCGAGGTGTTCCCCGACGCGGTGTTCCTGCACGTCTACCGGGACGGGCGGGACGTGGCGGTGTCGCACGCCGAGCAGCCCTGGCTGAACGCGGCGTCCACCGGGAGCGGCCGCAGCGGCCGGGGCGGCACGCCGTGGGGCGCCGCGCCCCGGTTCTGGGTGGAGCCGGAGCGGCGCGAGGAGTTCACACAGGTCTCCGACCTGGGCCGGTCGGCCTGGATGTGGCGGCGCTTCACCGGCAGCGCGCTCACCCAGCTCGCCGAACTGCCGGCGGACCGGGTGCGGCACCTGCGGTACGAGGACGTCGTCACCCGCCCCGCGGAGGCGGCCGAGATCGTGGCCGACTTCCTGGAGGTCGGCGACCCGGCCGGGCGGGAGGCGCTGCACGCCCGCTTCGCCAAGGCACGGCCCGGCTCGGTGGGCCGCTGGCGGCAGCGACTGACCGAAAAGGACCTGGCCGACGTGATGGCTCAGGCCGGGCCGCTGCTGACGGAACTCGGCTACCCCGCCTGAGCGCCGCGTCACAGGTAGAGTGCCAGGGGTCGCCCGCCAGGCCCGGCGTGCCTCTCCGCCCCCGCGGATCGCAGGGCCCTCATGCCGTGGTCGGCGACCGTCCTGGGGAGAGGTTGCGGTGGTACGACGGTTACGACTGACGATGGCTGCCGTGCTGGGCCTGGCATTCCTGGCTCCGGCGGTGGCGGCCTGCGACTTCGGTTCCGAGCAGCCCGACGGGACGGCGACGACGGCAGTGCCGCCCCCGCCGACCGTGACACCGCGGACCGCGCCGGTCCGCACCACCGGCCGCGGGCCGGAGCTGCCGGAGGAGGGGGCCTGGCTCGGCGCCTGGGTCAAGCCGCAGTACCACAACGCCACCGGACGGGCCGCGGCGTTCGACGCGTTCAACCAGGCGGCCGGCGGCAAACTCGCCATCGCGCACATGTTCCACGAGTGGAACGAGCCGTTCCCGGGCAACACCGAGAAGTTGTTCCAGGCCCGGGGCAAGCTCCAGATGATCTCGTGGCAGGGCACCGACACCCGGTCCACGGTCAGCGGCGTCTACGACACGCTGATCCGGCAACGCGCGAAGGACGTCAAGGAGTTCGGCGTTCCGGTGCTGCTGCGCTACCGGTGGGAGATGGACCGGCCGAACCTGGCCGCGAGCATGCACTCGCCGGAGGACTACGTCGCTGCCTGGAAGCACGTCCGCGCCATCTTCACCGAGATGAACGTCACCAACGCCGCCTGGGTCTGGTGCCCGCACGCCGACGGGTTCGCGGAGCCGCAGCGCCGGGCCGCCGACTACTACCCCGGCGACGACCAGGTCGACTGGCTCTGCGCGGACGTCTATCCCAGCCCGGAGTGGAACAGCTTCACCGACCGGATGGACCACTTCATGGACTTCGCCAAGAAGCACCCACGGCCGGTCATCATCGGCGAGTACGGCCTGACCCAGGACGGGCGGCCGGGCCAGCGCGCCGACTGGATGAGCGAGGTCGGGCCGTACCTGAAGAAGCACCCGCAGATCAAGGGCGCGGTCTACTTCGCGGCCCGGCAGACGGAGAAGCCGCTGTACGACAGCACGTTCGGCGACGACCCGGAGAGCGAGCGGGTCTTTCGGGAGATGGCGACCGACCCGTACTTCCAGCCGCCTCTGCCCGACCTGAGTGTTCCCTCAGGGCAACCCTCTGTGTCCACCAGGTGATCGTCGCTCGTCTTTTCGTGTGACCCGGGCCGTTTCCTCGGCCAAAAAGGCCGAACCCGGGTGGACGGGCGACGCCTGAATGCGAGAAGGTATTGCTCTCACGTCTGCGGTCGGTCGAGTGACGCCCCGCCTCATGTCGGCACCGACCACGATCGCAGCGCCTCCGACGTTTCCCCCCGGAGTAGCCTGTGGCTTCCTCGATCCTGAGACACCGCTCGGTGTCCGCCTTCGGCGCTGCCGTGCTCGGCATCGCCACCCTGTTCACACCGGTGCCGGCGCTCGCCGCGCCGGCCTCGGCACCCGCGCCCGACCACAGCACGATGGTCGGCGAGGTGCCCTCGGACAAGACGCCGAACATCAACGACGGCAACGTCTTGGCCATCTACGACGCCGGCAGCAAGGTGATCGTCGGCGGCTCGTTCACGAACGCGCAGAACCGGGGTTCCTCACCCACTCCGGTCGACCGCCGCGGGCTGCTCGCCTTCGACAAGGCGACCGGCAAGATTGACAACGCGTTCGCGCCGGTGCTGGACAACGACGTCACCGCCGTCATCGCCGGCCCGACGCCGGACACCGTCTACGTCGCCGGCAAGTTCAACAAGGTCGGTGACAAGAACTTCCGCAAGCTGGTGCTGCTGAACGTCGCCGACGGCACCCCCGTCGACGGCTTCAAGGGCCCGGCGTTCAACGGCACCGTCAACGACATCGCGCTCGTCGACGGCCACCTGCTGGTCGGCGGCATCTTCACCACGGCGACCGCGACGATCAACCGCAACGGGCTGGCCTCGCTGAACCCGACCACCGGCGCGGTGGACGACTACCTCACCGTGGCGCTCACCGAGAACCACAACTGGACCCCGACCAACAACGGCGCCTCGGCCGGTGTCGGCGTGGAGAAGTTCACCGTCTCGCCGGACGGCAAGCACCTCGTGGTGATCGGCAACTTCAAGAAGGCCGACGGCGTCGTGCACGACCAGATCGTGCGGATCAACCTGGGTGCGAACTCGGCGACCGTCGCCGACTGGAACACCGACGGCTACTCCGCGGCCTGCAAGTACACCGCGTTCGACTCGTGGGTGCGCGACATCCAGTTCTCCCCGGACAGCAAGTACTTCGTCGTGGTCACCACCGGCGCGTCGTACCCGGGCACGCTCTGCGACTCCGCGGCCCGCTGGGAGACCGCCGCCACCGGTGACGGCCAGAAGCCGACCTGGACGAACTTCAGCGGCGGCGACACGTTCCTCTCCGTCGGCATCAGCGAGAAGGCCATCTACGTCGGCGGTCACTTCCGCTGGTCGAACAACCCGCTCGCCCGCGACAAGGCCGGACCGGGCGCGGTGCCGCGGGCCAGCATCGCCGCGCTCGACCCGGCGAGCGGCCTGCCGCTGTCCTGGAACCCGGGCCGCCACCCGCGCGGCTACGGCGTCACCGAGATGCTGGTGACCCAGGAGGGCCTCTGGCTCGGCAGCGACCAGGAGTACATCGGCAACTTCGACTACCAGCGCAAGCGGCTCGCCTTCTTCCCGCTGGACGGCGGCAACGCCCCGCACTCGACCAGCACCAAGGGCCTGCCGGGCAACGTCTACCAGGCCGGTCGCGCGGCGCAGACCGAGGTGCTCTACCGGGTCAACGCCGGTGGCCCGGCCATCCCGGCCACCGACGGCGGGCCGGACTGGGCCGCCGACAGCGCCACTGAGCCCAGCCCGTACCACAACACCGGCAACCAGGTCACCAGCTACACCACGAACGCGACGTTCGACCCCACCGTGCCGGCGAGCACGCCGGCCACGCTGTTCAACACGGAGCGGTGGGACGAGGCGACCACGCCGGACATGCAGTGGGACATCCCCGTCGCGGCCGGCACCCGGGTCGACGTCCGGATCTACATGGGCAACCGCTGGTCCGGCACGAGCAAGCCGGGCGCCCGCAAGTTCGACGTCAGCGTCGACGGCGTGCTCAAGCTGAACGACTTCGACCCGGTCGTCGCCGCCGGCGGGACCGACCGCGGCACCATGCAGTCCATCTCGGTGGTCAGCGACGGCGTCGTCGACATCGACTTCGGCCGGGTGCTCCAGAACCCGCTGCTGCACGGCATCGAGATCGTCAAGACCGCGCCCACGCCGGACGCCTCGGACGTGCTCTACCGGGTCAACGCCGGTGGCGACCAGTTGGCCGCGCCGAGCGGACCGGCCTGGGCCGCGGACAGCGCCACCGCGCCGAGC
Organism: Micromonospora sp. NPDC005686; assembly: GCF_042871665.1. Lineage (NCBI taxonomy): Bacteria > Bacillati > Actinomycetota > Actinomycetes > Micromonosporales > Micromonosporaceae > Micromonospora > Micromonospora sp. NPDC005686. The sequence goes on along the minus strand of NZ_JBIAIY010000007.1, from coordinate 304,187 downwards.
ACCTACCACAACGCCGGCAACCAGGTGACCAGCTACACCACGAACGCCTCGCTCGACGGCACGGTGCCGTCGGGCACGCCGGTCGAGCTGTTCAACGCGGAGCGGTGGGACGAGTCGCCCGCGCCGGACATGCAGTGGGACTTCCCGGTCCCGGCCGGCACGCCGGTGCAGGTGCGTCTCTACCTGGCGAACCGCTGGGCCGGCACCGCCACCGCCGGCAAGCGCAAGTTCAACGTGACCATCGACGGCGTGGTCAAGCTGAGCAACTTCGATCCGATCGCCTCGATCGGCGCCACCAACCGGGGCACGATGCGCGCGTTCCCGATCACCAGCGACGGCAACATCGACATCGACTTCGGTCGCGTCTTGGAGAACCCGCTGGTGCAGGGCATCGAGATCGTCAAGCTGCCCCCGGTGCCGCCGGCCACCACCGTCGACAGCATCACCAAGCGGACGTACGACGGCGCGACCTCGGTCGGCAACGCGATGTCGGTGCCGAATGCGGACAGCACCCGCTGGTCGGGCGTCAAGGGCGCGTTCTGGGTCGGCGGTGACCTGTTCTACGGCGTCGGCGGCGACCTCTACAAGCGCTCGTTCGACGGCAGCGAGTTCGGCACCCCGAAGAAGCTGGACCCGTACCACGACGCCAAGTGGGACACGGTCGTCACCGGCTCCGCGCCGGAAGGCTCCACGTACGCCGGCATGACCGGCAACTTCGCCGCCGAACTGCCGAACGTGACCGCGATGTTCTACAAGAGCGGCCGGATCTACTACTCGCTGGCCGGTCAGAGCACGCTGTTCTGGCGTCAGTTCGCGCCGGACACCGGCACCGTCGGCGCCGAGCGCAACACCGTCACCGGCACCACGGCCTTCGCCGACGCGGGCGGCCTGTTCCTGGACGGCGACACGCTCTACGTCGTGTCCCGGAGCAACGGCAACCTGTCCTCGATGGCCTGGTCCGACGGCGTGCCGACCGGCTCCGCCACGGTGCGCAGCGGCCCGGCCGTCGACGACGTGGACTGGCGCGGCACCTCGGTCTTCGTCGGCCCCTGACGGGCGGACACGACCGAACAGCACGACGATGGCCCGGCCGGTATCGGCCGGGCCATCGCCCTTTCTCCGGCTTCTCCCTCGCCCGGGGGAGGATCAGGTCCGGTTCGGCGCGTGCTCTCCCGCCCAGACCCGCATCAGGTCCCGTACCGAGATCACTCCCGCCACCTCCCGCCCGTCGAGCACGACCAGGTGCCGGAACCCGCCCCGGGCCATCGCCGCGGCCGCCTCCTCGACCGTCCAGTCCGGGCCGGCGTAGACGACGTCCCAGGTCAGGTGTGCGCCGGTGCGCTCGACATCCGGGTCGAGCCCGGCGCCGATCGCCTTCAGCACATCGCGTTCGGTCATGATCCCGACCCCTTCGGAGTCCGGGTCGATCACGACCGCCGACCCGACACCGCGGGCCGACATCATCCGGGCCGCCTGCCGGAGCGTGTGCTCCGGCCCGACCACCAGTACCTCGCTGGACATCGCTTCGCGTACCTGCATCACACATCACCCCTGTGGGACGGCGACTGAGTACGGACATGGTGGGCCCTCGATGCGTACCGGGACAAGAACGGGCATCGCCGCAGACGGCGCGGATGGCTACTGTCGGAGGGTGCCTACCGAGCCCCTCCGCTGCGCCGGCGCGCTGATCGTCGACGACGACGCCCGCATCTTCATCCAACGCCGATCACCCGAGCGACGCCTCTTCCCGAACTGCTGGGACATCGTCGGCGGGCACCTCGAACCGGGCGAGGAGATCGACGACGCGCTGTGCCGGGAGGTCACCGAGGAGACCGGCTGGGCCGTCTCGCACGTGCTCGGCCTGGTCGGCGAATACCGGTACACCGCCGACGACGGGCTGACCCGGGTGGAGACCGACTTCCTGGTCCGGGTGGACGGCGACCTGAGCCGGCCCCGGCTGGAACCCGGCAAGCACACCGAGTTCCGCTGGCTGGCGGAGTCCGAGATCGCGCTGCTCGACGAGCACCGGGACGTCAACGAGGGGCTGATTCGGCGGATCGCCGAGGACGGCTTCGCCGCGCTGCGCTCGATCGGGTTGACGGGCTGACGGGCTGAACCACTGCGGGTCGGTGCCCGGCGATATCCTCGCCGGGTGGAATCGGGTCGAGAAGAGGAGCGTGTCGGCATGATCGGGATGGTGCTCGCCGCCGGTGCGGGGCGCCGGCTGCGGCCGTACACCGACACCCTGCCCAAGGCCCTGGTGCCGGTCGACGGGGAGACCACCATCCTCGACATCGCGCTGCGCAACCTCGCCGAGGTGGGGCTGAACGAGGTCGTGATCGTGGTCGGCTACGCGGCCGACGCGGTGCGGCAGCGCCAGGCCGCCCTGGAGGAGAAGTACGGCGTCACGCTCAACCTGGTGCACAACGACAAGGCCGAGGAGTGGAACAACGCGTACTCGCTCTGGCTGGCGCGGGAGCACTTCTCCCGGGGCGTGCTGCTCGTCAACGGCGACACCGTGCACCCGGTGAGCGTGGAGAAGACGCTGCTGGCCGAGCGCGGTCCGGGCATCCTGCTCGCCGTGGACACGCTCAAGCCGCTGGCCGAGGAGGAGATGAAGACCACCTTCGACGCGGCCGGCCAGCTCACCCGCATCACCAAGCTGATGGACCCGGGCGAGGCGTACGGCGAGTACATCGGCGCGACGCTGATCGAGCCGCAGGTGGCAGTGCCGCTCGCCGACGCGCTGGAGACGACCTGGCGGCGTGACCCGAACCTCTACTACGAGGACGGCTACCAGGAGTTCGCCGAGCGCGGTGGCGAGGTGCGGGCGGCCCCGATCGGCGACGTCTCCTGGGTCGAGGTCGACAACCACGCCGATCTGGCCCGGGCGCGGGAGATCGCGTGCCGCTACTAGCCCGCAGCGTCCTCACCCCGCTGCACATCGACGTGCGGCGGGGCGCGGTGGCCGACCTGGCGGCGATCCTGTCCGACGGCCGGATCTCGGCCGGTGGCGACGTCGCCGTGGTGGTCGGGCCGGGGCAGGGCGAACGGATCGCCGAACTGCTCCGGCCGTCGCTGCGCTCGGCGGACGTGTTCACCGTCGCCGGGGGCACGCTGGACGCCGCCGACGACCTGGGAGCGAAGCTGCGCAGCCGGTCGTACGACGCGGTGGTCGGCATCGGCGGCGGCAAGACGATCGACGTGGCGAAGTACGCGGCGACCCGGCGTGGGCTGCCGATGGTCTCGGTCGCGACGAGCCTCGCCAACGACGGCATCGCCTCCCCCGTGGCCAGCCTGATCACCGAGGGCCTGAAGGGCTCCTACGGCGTCCACATCCCGATCGCGGTGATCGTCGACCTGGACTTCGTGGACGCCGGGCCGGATCGGCACAACCGGGCCGGCATCGGCGACGTGATCAGCAACATCAGCGCGCTCGCGGACTGGGAACTCGCCCGGCGCGTACGCGGCGAGCGGGTCGACGGGCTGGCCGCCTCGCTGTCGCGGGCCGGCGCCGAGGCCGTGCTCAACCACCCCGGCGACATGAGCGACGACGGCTTCGTCACTGTGCTCGCCGACGCGCTGATCTCCAGCGGTCTGGCGATGGCGATCGAGGGCACCAGCCGGCCGTGCAGCGGCGGCTGCCACGAGATCATGCACGCGATCGACGCGCTGTTCCCCGGCACCGCCTCGCACGGCGAGCTGGCCGGGCTCGGCGCGTTGTTCTGCACGTTCCTGCGCGGCGACGAGCGCCGGTTCGCCGAGATGGCTGCCTGCCTGACCCGGCACGGGCTGCCCCGCCTGCCCGCCGAGGTCGAGCTGACCGACGACCAGTTCGTGGAGGCGGTGCAGTTCGCGCCCGCCACCCGGCCGGACCGCTACACCATCCTCGAACACCTCGCGATGTCCGCTACCGAGACGCGGGAGCGGCTGGCAGACTACGCCGGTGCCCTCCGCGACCACATTGGCTGAGCCCCGTCCCACCGTCGCCGACTTCCACCGGGTCAACCGGGGAGGCGGCCTGTTCAGCGAGTCGATCAGCCAGTGGATCGGGGCGGCGTTCGCGCTTGCGGCCCAGCGGTTGGGGCTGCGCCCGACCGCGCTGACGCTGACCAACCTGGTGCTGGGGCTGGCCGCCTCGGTCACCGTGGTGGCGCTCGCCGACGACGTGGCCGCCGGCACCGTCCCGGCCTGGGTGGTCGGGCTGGTCGCCCTGGTCGCCTGGCAGATCGCGTACGCGCTCGACTGCGCCGACGGTCAGCTCGCCCGGGTGACCGGTCAGAACAACGCGGCCGGGGCCCGGGTCGACGTGCTCTGCGACGTGGCCGCCCAGATCGCGCTGGTGGCCGCCCTGTCCGCCACGGCCGTGGCGCAGCGCCCGTCCACGCCGGTCTGGCTGGTGGCGGCCTTCGCCGGCACCTGGATGGTCAACCTGGTGACCTCGGTGATGCAGTCCGGGCCGAACGCGGCGAGCATGGTCACCTCGACCTCGTTCCCGGTACGCCTGGTCAAGCTGGTGCGCGACTACGGCGCCGTGATCTTCGTGGCCGGCCTGGTGCTGGCGTTCGCCCCCGCGCTGGCGCTCTGGCTGATGGTCGCGTTCACGGTCGTCAACGGCGGGTTCCTGCTGGCCAGCATCGCGTTCTCCGCCCGCGCCTCTTTGCGCTGAGGCCTGCCCTGGCTTTGCCGCTTGCGTCGGCCCCTCCGACGCTGCCCTGCGCTGTCGTGCCCTGCGCCGTCCTGTCCTGGCACCGTCCTGCTCGGTGAGACGGCCACCCGGGCGGGACGCGCCGATGACGCCTGCGCAGGCCAGCCCTTCTGCCGCCGCACCAGAGGCCGGTTACTGATAGTTACCTCCCAGGGAGGGGCGGGGTGCCTCTTCGGCGACTTTGCTCTGCAGCCATACGCGCACCAGGAACTCTCAGTTACCGCTGCCTCGATGGCTGCAGAGCGAAGGTGCGAAGGGGCATCTGTCGGCAAAAGCCAGCTTTCAGGTATTCGACCAGCTCAGGCTTATGATGGGTGACCCAGAGCAGGGATCGGCGACAAACCGACCGTCACAGATGGTGACCGACGCAGGGGCGCACCTACCAGTAACGCAAGGTGATCGAATTGCGTCAGGAGTGCCTCTGCAAGCCCGCGTAGACGTCGATCAGGCGCTTGGTGATCACGTCGGGGTGGAAGGTGCGCTCGTAGCGGCTTCGAGCCGCTGGGGCCAGCGCGGGCGCCTCGGCGGCGGCCAGCGGCAGGGCGGCGGCGAGCGCCTCGACCTCGGGCGCGACCACCCAGCCGGCCTCGCCGCGCTGCACCCCGGAGGGCAACGCGACCCGCCCGTCGCCCGGCGCCGAGGTGGCCACCACGGCCGGGCCGGTGCCGGCGGGCTCCCTCGGCCCGTCCGCGCCCACCAGGTACGGGATGCCGCCGAGCGCGGTCCCGAGCACCGGCCGCCCGGCAGCCAGCGCCTCGATGATCACGGTGGGCAGCACGTCGTGCCAGGTGGAGGTGGCCAGCACCACGGAGCTGTCGGCCAGCGCCGCGCGTACCCCGGAGCGGTCGAGCTGGCCCAGGTAGAGCACGTCGGGCCGTTCGGCGGCGGCCGCCTCGGCGAGCGGACGCAGCTCGCCGTCACCGGCGATGCGCAGCGGGCCGAGCGCGCCCACCGGGTGCCGCCGCCACGCCGAGAGCAGCAGGTCCAGGCCCTTCTCCGGGCTGAGCCGGCCCATGAACAGGAAGCCGTTCCCGGCCGGCGACGGGGTGCCCGGATCGGGCACCGCGTTCGGCTTGACCACGATCCGCTCGTCCGGGATGCCGTAGTCGCGCAGGTGGTCGGCGACCGCCGTGGTGAGCGCGATGAACCGGTCCACCGACTTCCAGGTGGGGCGGTGCACGGCCAGCGTGGTCGCCATCAGCGCGCTCTGCGCCCGGGAGTTGCGGTAGCAGCGGTGCACGATCGCCGGCACGCCGAGCGTCCGGCCCCGGCAGTCCTGGCAGATCACGCCGTCGCGGAAGTAGAGACCCGAGGAGCAGACCTGCCGGTAGTTGTGCACGGTCTGCACCACCGGCACGCCGCGCTTGTGCGCGGTCCGCACCACCCAGGGCGAGAGCAGGGGGTACGGGTTGTGCAGGTGCAACACGTCCGGCCGGTGCTCGGTGAGCAGGCGGTCGAGGTCGTGCTGGGCCTTCGGGGCCCAGATCGGCGAGATCGGCAGCAGCGCCTTGGCCGGCTTGGACATCGACGGGATCTCGTCGGAGCTGCGCAGGAACGGCAGCACCTCCACACCGGCGGCGGTGAGCTGGGCGATCTCCGCGTCGACGATGGTGTTCTCGCCGGAGGGCTGGGCTTCCCGGTACCGGTTGTGCGCCACCACGATTCTCACGGGAAAGAAGGCTACCGTTGGACGATGCCCGAACTACCGGAGGTGGAAGCGCTCGCCGGTTATCTGCGTGAGCGTGCGGTGGGCCGCCGCGTCGAGCGGTTCGAGGTCACCGCGATCAGTGCGCTGAAGACGTACGACCCGCCGCCGAGCGCGGTCACCGGCCGGACGGTCACCGGCACGGGCCGGCACGGCAAGTTCCTGGACGTCCGGTTCGACGAGGGACTGCACCTGGTGATCCACCTGGCCCGGGCGGGCTGGCTGCACTACCGGGAGGCGTTCCCGTCGGCGACCCCGCTGCGACCCGGCAAGGGCCCGATCGCGGTGCGGGTACGCCTCGACGACGGCTCCGGCTTCGACCTGACCGAGGCGGGCACCCAGAAGAAGCTGGCCGCCTACCTGGTCACCGATCCGGCGCAGGTGCCGGGCGTGTCGAAGCTCGGGCCGGACGCGCTGGAGGCGGACCTGCCGACCTTCGCCGAGCGGCTGCGCAGCCGCCGGGGCCAGGTGAAGGGCGTGCTGACCGACCAGTCGGTGCTGGCCGGCGTCGGGAACGCGTACTCGGACGAGATCCTGCACGCGGCGCGGCTCTCGCCGTTCGCGATCACCGACCGGCTCACCGATGACCAGCTCGCCGGTCTGCACGCGGCGACGCGCACGGTCCTGGCTGACGCGGTGCGCCGGTCGATGGGACAGGGGGCCGCGGAGCTGAAGGGTGAGAAGCGTTCGGGCCTGAAGGTGCACGCCCGCAAGGGACTGCCGTGTCCGGTCTGCGGCGACACCGTGCGGGAGGTCTCGTTCGCCGATTCGAGCCTCCAGTACTGCCCCACCTGTCAGACCGACGGCAAGCCGCTGGCTGACCGAAGGTTGTCCCGCCTCGTACGGTGAGTGATGGCATTCGCCGGTTACCGAGCGGAATCGACCCGCGATCACCCAAGGTCCGGTCCGCCCCTCTACCCGAGCCGTCATCCATCGGTATAGTGGCTCGGTCCCCGGCTTCACAACTGATTCGGAGCCGGCCAGATCTCACCGAGCACCAGCGGAGCGGCTTCCTCGCGGGGCCGGTCCGGGCCGGGCCCGCGTGGGAGACTGGGACGGTGAGCGACCCGGGCCCTCACGCCGAGTGAGGACGCGGGTCATGCGGGAGGACATGGGTTGAGGTGACGACAAGCCTCCAGCGCCCGGTAACCGAAAGAGGCCGGAGCAAGAGCGTGCGGCACGTCGACAGCTTTGAGATCCAGCCGCCGACTCCGCCGTCGCACAACGGCGTGCCCCGGTCGGCGTGGGCCCGCGCCCGGCGCCGGGTGTCCCGGTGGCACCGGCCCTACATCGTGTTCCTGCTGCTGCTCGACTTCGGCGCGGCGGCCCTGGCCAGCTTCCTGGCCGTGCAGATCTTCGAGCAGGCCGACTCCGGCTTCCGCAACTCGCCGCAGGTCTGGTTCTACACCGTGGCGTTCGTGCTGCTGCCGCTCGGCTGGCTGCTCTTCCTCTGGGGCAACCGGGCCTACGACCGGCGCTACCTGGGGCTCGGCCCGGACGAGTTCAAACGGGTGATCCGGGCCGGCGTCGCGGTGGCGGCGGCGGTCTCGTTCATCGCCTTCGCCACGAAGACCTACTCGCTGTCCCGGTGGACGGTCGGCTTCGCGCTGCTCGGCGCCCTGTTGCTGATCCTGCTCGGCCGCATGATCGCCCGGGCCTTCCTGCACGCGCTGCGCCGCCGCGCCGGCCACGCCGGGCACCGGATGGTGCTCATCGGCACGCTTCCGGAGTGCCTGGAGGTCTACACCACTGTCACCCGGAACCCGTCCGTCGGTCTGGTGCCGGTGGCCATCCACCTCACCGACGGATACGCCGCCGCGCGCGGCCTGGAGACCCCGGTGCCGGTGTACGCGGGCCGCGACGTGCTGGCCCTGGTGCGTGAGGTGGGCGGCGACACCATCGCGGTCTGCGGCTCGGCCAGTGCCGAGCCGGGCGAGCTGCGCCGGCTGGCCTGGCAACTGGAGGGCTCCGGCGTCGACCTGGTGGTCGCGCCCCAGCTCACCGACATCGCCGGTCCCCGGGTGCACATCCGCCCGATCGAGGGCCTGCCGCTGCTGCACGTCGAGGAGCCGACCCTGTCCGGGCCGGCGCTGCTGGCCAAGAACCTGATGGACCGGGTCGCCGCCGGGCTGGGCCTGCTGCTGCTGGTCCCGCTCTTCCTCGCCATCGGCCTCGCCATCCGCATCTCCGACCCCGGGCCGGTCTTCTTCCGTCAGCCCCGGGTGGGGCACGAGGGGCGGACGTTCCGGGTCTGGAAGTTCCGGACCATGTACGTCGACGCCGAGGAGCGGCTGGCCGGCCTGGTCGACCGGAACGAGACCGACGGCATGCTGTTCAAGATGAAGCAGGACCCCCGGGTCTTCCCGGTGGGCCGCTTCCTACGGGCCACGTCGCTCGACGAACTGCCCCAGTTGATCAATGTGCTCTGGGGCGAGATGTCGCTGGTCGGCCCGCGCCCGTTGCCCGCCGACGACGGCGACTTCCTCGGCGACGTCCGGCGCCGGCTGCTGGTCCGACCGGGCATGACGGGTCTGTGGCAGGTCTCCGGCCGCTCCGACCTTTCCTGGGACGAGGCGGTCCGGCTCGACCTCTACTACGTCGACAACTGGTCGCTGGCGTACGACCTGAGCATCCTGTGGCGGACCGTCGGCGTGGTGCTGGCCCGCAAGGGCGCGTACTAGCGCTACCGGGCCGACACCCGGCAGGATCGCTGCGTGGGTGGCAACCTCTCCGCCGTCTTGGCCGTCGTCTCGCTGGTCACCGCGTTGGCCGCGGCGCTCTGGGCGGTGCTGCGCCTGCGCGGTCGGCGGGGCATCGCCACCGCCACCCAGCGGGCCACGTACGAGGTGCTGCACACCGCCGGGCTCGCCGCCGAGCCGCTGCGGGCCGGCCTGACCGCGGCGGACGCGGCGAAGGCCGTACGCCATCTGCGGGCCCTGGTGGGTGCGGCCGGGCTGGCGCTCACGGACCGGGACGCGTTGCTCGCGATCGACGGGCAGGGGGCGCACCACGGCGACCAACTGGTCGCGGCGGCCCGGCGGGCGGCCGACAGCGGGCGCTCCACGGTGCTTGGCGACTCCGAGCTGCACTGCGACCTGGTCGACTGCCCGGTACGCGGCGCGGTGGTGGCGCCGCTGCGCGCGGACGGCCGGGTGGTCGGCGCGCTGGTGGCGGTGGCCGACGAGCGGCCGGCGCCGGGTCTGGTGCAGGCGACGCTGGAGACCGCGCACTGGGCCGGTGACCAGCTCGCGCTGGCCGAACTGGAGTCGTCGCGGGAGCGGCTGGCCCGGGCCGAGGTACGCGCGCTGCGCGCCCAGATCAGCCCGCACTTCATCTACAACGCGCTCACCGCGATCGGCTCGTTCGTGCGCACCGACCCGGAGCGGGCCCGGGAGCTGATCCTGGAGTTCGCCGAGTTCACCCGCTACTCGTTCCGGGCGCACGGCGAGTTCACCACGCTCGCCGAGGAGCTGCGCTCGATCGACCGCTACCTGACGATCGAGCGGGCACGCTTCGGCGAGCGGCTCCAGGTGCGCCTCCAGATCGCGCCCGAGGTGCTGCCGGTGACGCTGCCGTTCCTCTGCCTCCAGCCGCTCGTGGAGAACGCCGTCCGGCACGGGTTGTCCCGCAAGCCGGGCACCGGCATGGTGAGCATCGAGGCCCGGGACGCGGGCGCGGAGTGTCACATCACGGTGGAGGACGACGGGGTGGGGATGGATCCGACGACGCTCACCGCAGGCATCGCCGAGGTCTCCGGCGCGGCCGGCGACCCGGCCGACGACCCGGGGCAGCACGTCGGCCTCTCGAACGTCGACGAACGGCTCCGGTCGGTCTTCGGGAACGGTTTCGGCCTGGTCGTGGAGACCGGGCTGGGTTCGGGTACGAAGGTCAGCATGCGCGTACCGAAGTTCCACCCCGGGGTACGGGTGTCGTCATGACCGTCACCGGCACCGGGTTCCTGCGGGTGCTGGCGGTGGACGACGAGCCGCCCGCGCTGGACGAGCTGGCGTACCACCTGCGCGCCGACCCCCGGGTGGCCCGGCTGCACACGGCCGGCGACGCGACCGAGGCGCTACGCGTGCTCCGCGACGACGACGTGGACGTCGTGTTCCTCGACATCCGGATGCCAGGGCTGGACGGCATGGAGCTGGCCCGGGTGCTGCGCCGCTTCGCCCGGCCACCGGCGATCGTTTTCGTCACCGCGTACGACGACGGCGCGGTGGACGCGTTCGATCTGGGCGCCACCGACTACGTGCGCAAGCCGGTCCGCGCCGAGCGGCTGGCCGAGTCGCTGCGCCGGGTGATCGGTTCCCGGGTGGTGCCCTCGCATCCGGCCGCGCTGGCCAGGGCGGAGGAGGATCCGACCATCCCGATCGAGCTGGCCGGCACCACCCGGATGCTGCCCCGCTCGGCGGTGCGGTGGGTGGAGGCACAGGGTGACTATGCGCGGCTGCACACGGCGGAGGGGTCGCACCTGGTCCGGGTCTCGCTGGCCACGCTGGCCGAGCGCTGGGCCGATGCCGGCTTCGTCCGGATCCACCGCTCCTATCTGGTGCAGTTGCGGCTCATCGCCGAGCTGCGGCTGGTCAACTCCGGCTACGTGGTGGTGATCGACGGATCGGAGCTGCCGGTGAGCCGCCGGCACACCCGGGAGTTGAAGGACAAGCTGGTCCGCGCCGCGAAGCAGGACTGGAGCCGCTGAGGGACGGGGTGCCGACGGCATGTCGTCGGCTTGTCGCTGCGGCGCCCTGCCGTACACTGTACGGCAGACCGTACGACAGCATGGGGGACCGCATGTCCGACGCCCGCTTCGACGCCGCCGCCGAATTCGACAGTCAGCTCGACCGCCTCGTACAGCTCGGCTACCCGGCGCTGGCCGGACAGACCGAGGACGAGTTCCGCGCGCTGCTCAGCCCACTGCGCGACGCGGCCGTCACCGGTGCCGCCGGGCTGGCCGCCCCAACCGACGCGCGCGTGCCGTTCCTGCTGGTGACCACGCGGGAACTGGTGCCGGCACCGGAGCGCATCGCGCTCACCACGCTCGCCGGCAAGCGCAAGACCGGCGTCCTCGACCGGAACTTTCCCGCCGACGACCTGCCGGCGTTCCACCCGATCAAGGAGCTGGAGGTGCCGGCCGGTCCCGCGTACCTGCTGTTCGACGTGGACCGGGGCGAGGAGTACCGCAACGTGCCGCCGTCGGCCGCGCTGGAGGACATGACCGCGAAGGACCGGCTGCCGCTCACCATCGACGAGGGACTGGCCTTCGTCACGCTGCACCCCGCCGCGCTGGCGAGCAACAGGTGCTTCTCGCTTGTCGGGTCGCGCTGCGGCGACCGGCGGGTGCCGGCGCTGTGGATCAGCCAGGGGGCGCCGAAGCTCGGCTGGTGCTGGTTCGGCAACCCGCACACCTGGCTCGGCTCGGCGACCGCGAACCCGGTACGGGTAGGCCTGGACTGACCGGTGGTCGGGGCGGGCCGGAACGGTCCCGCCCCGGCACGGTCAGGAGGACGCCAGCGGGATCCGCGACCAGACCCGCGCGTCAGGCGTGAGGACCAGATGGTCCGCCTCCCCGTCCCGCCCGTCGTTCCGGCCGAACAGCCACGCGTAGCCCGGCGCGACACTCACCGAGGCGACCGGCATGCCGCCCGCCCGGGCCACGGCGAGGCTCCGGCCGTCGTCGCGGCTGACCCGCACCTCCGCGACCCGGTCGTCGCCCGCACCGGTCTGGGTGACGGCCAGCAGGGATCCGTCCGATCCCACTGTCAGATCCCAGTGCGCCACCTCCGGCAGCCCGGTGACCGTGGTGGACCAGGTCGTCCCGCCGTCCTGGGTCCGCTCCAGCGTCACCGCGCCGTCCGCGTCCGCGGCGATCTGGTAGCCCACCCGCCGGTCCACCCCGGCCAGCGCCAGAACCGTCTTCCCCGGGGCCGGCGTCCAGGTCGTCCAGGTCACTCCCCGGTCGGCGCTACGGGCCCCGACCGTCGTTCCGTTGCTCCCGTACGTGGTCCAGATGCTGCCGTCCGACGCGGGGTAGACGCCGGAGAACGCCAGTGGTGACGGCGGCTGCCCGCTGAGCCGGTAGACGTCCCCCGTCGACGGGTCCACCGCGAGCGGCTCGGTCACGGCCGGCGACGCCAGTCCGCGCGGGATGGGCCGGGCGGCGGGCGGGAAGGCCCGTACGGCGGTGATCGCCTGCTCGGCGTCCCGCCAGGTGCGGCCGTAGTCGGTGGAGAGCCGACGGACTCTCGTCGTGGACCAGATAGGTGCGGTCGCTCAGGACGGCGTAGTCCAGGCTCGTCGCGCTGCGGGCCGGACCGGGCTCGCAGTCGGCGGCCCGGTAACGCGCATCGTCCCAGTCGGTCCAGGTCCGGCCCCCGTCGGCGGTCCGGGCGAAGCGCAACACGCACGTCTCGACCCGTACGTCCACCCCGGAGGTCGGGCCGGTCAACGTGAAGTCGCCGGCCTTGCCCGGCAGGTTCGGCCCGGGTGGATCCGACGATCCGAACTGCGCGGACCGGCTCGCCAGCGGCGGGGCGACCAGGGCCGCCAGCACCACCAGGGCGGTGGCGCCCAGGACACCGGACCGACGTCGGCGGGAGTGGGCCACGGACCGCAGCGACGTTCACCGCGACCCGCCGCAGCCACGCCTCCGGATTCTCGAGCCGGGCGAACCTCCCGGGCGCGACCAGCGCCTTGGTGAACGCCTCCTGGACCGCCTCCTGAGCCTCGCTCAGGTCACCGGTCACCGCGTAAAGCTGGACCACCAGCCGGCGGAAGGACCCCGCGTACAGCTCCGCGATGAGATCACCGTCGGGCACCGTCACCCCCTCTCCCCACCTGTCCACTCACAGGACGGCGGGAAGGTTCCGGGGGCGTTCAGGAGATCTCGTAGTCCTGGCCGTCCTCGGGGAGATCCTGGAGGTCGTCGACCGTCCAGCATGCTGACATCCCGTCCGGTCGTCCACAACGACTCCGCGCCATCCACCGGGTTATCCACAACCGTGAAGCGTTATCCACAGGTTGTGCACAGGGCTCGGAATTGTGCTCTTGACATTCCCGCTGAGCGGGCGAGACTGCCGGGGGTGACCGGAGCCGAGGAACAGCACCCTTCGGGCCGGGCCGCCGAGGCCGCCCCGGTTCCGGGCCCGCGCGCGTCCCGCACGCCCGGCCTCCGCGAGCCGGGCAGCAGGCCGGAAAGCGGGCCGCAGCCGGCCGCCGCGCCGAAGCGGACGCGGATCGTGCTGGCCGAGGTCTCCAGGGTGGGCAGCCCGGCCGATCGCGCCCGCTCGGAGCTGACCCAGCAGACCCCGGTCGGCGAGACGCTCGTACGTGGGCTGATGCGCGCCCAGCTCTCGCTGGCGCTGCGGCTCAGCCTGCTGGTGCTGATCGGGCTCGGCGGCCTGCCCTGGCTGTTCGCCATCGCGCCCACCGTCGGCCGGGTCACCGTGCTCGGCGTCAACCTGCCGTGGCTGCTGCTCGGCGTGGTCTCGTTCCCGTTCCTGATCGTGGTGGGCTGGGCGTACGTGCGGCTGGCCGAACGCAACGAGCAGGACTTCGTCGACCTGATCCGACGGCCGGAACGCTGATGTCGAACGACTACGTGGTACCGGCGATCGTCGCCGTCACACTGGTCACCGTCGGCATCGGCTTCTACGGGCTGCGGCTGGCCCGGACCACCTCGGACTTCCTGGTCGCCTCCCGGTCGGTGAGCCCGACCTGGAACGCGGCCGCGATCGGCGGGGAGTACCTGTCGGCGGCGAGCTTCCTCGGCGTCGCCGGGCTGATCCTCAAGTACGGCGTGGACGTGCTCTGGTACCCGGTCGGCTTCGCCGCCGGATACCTGGCGCTGCTGCTGTTCGTGGCCGCGCCGCTGCGCCGCTCCGGCGCGTTCACGCTGCCCGACTTCTGCGAGGTGCGGCTCGGCTCGCGCCGGCTGCGCACGCTCGCCACCGTCTTCGTGATCTTCATCGGGTGGCTCTACCTGGTGCCGCAGTTGCAGGGCGCCGGGCTGACGCTCGCCACGCTCACCGGCTCGCCGTACCCGCTCGGTGCGCTGCTCGTCGCCGTGGTGGTGACCGCCAACGTGGCGCTGGGCGGCATGCGGGCGATCACGTTCGTGCAGGCGTTCCAGTACTGGCTGAAGCTCACCGCGCTCGCCGTACCCGCGATCTTCCTGGCGTTGCAGTGGCAGGCCGACGCCCGCCCGGCGGTGACCCCGCCCGACGGGCCGACGTTCCGGACCGCGACCACAGTGGTGGTCGAGCACCGCGCGACGCTCACCCTGCCCGACGGCGACATCCGGGAGGTACGCCCCGGCGACCGCATCGAATTCGCCGCCGGCGACCCGGTGCCGGAGGTGACCGGCGCGGCGAACGGCGCCGCCGAATGGCTGCTGCCGGACACCGCGGGCGAGGACGACCGAGGGCTGTTCGCCACGTACTCGCTGATCCTGGCCACGTTCCTCGGCACGATGGGTCTGCCGCACGTGCTGGTCCGCTTCTACACCAACCCCGACGGCGCCGCCGCCCGCCGCACCACGCTCGTGGTGCTGGCGCTCGTCGGCGTCTTCTACCTGCTGCCCACCGTCTACGGCGTGCTGGGCCGCGTCTACACCCCGCAACTGCTGGTGAGCGGCCAGACCGACGCGGTGGTGGTGCTGCTGCCCGAGGCGGCGCTCGGTGACGGCACCACCGGCCGGCTGCTCGCCGCGCTCGTCGCCGCCGGCGCGTTCGCGGCCTTCCTGTCCACCTCGTCCGGCCTGCTCACCAGCGTGGCCGGAGTGATCTCCACGGACGTGCTGGGACGCGGCTCGGTACGCGGTTTCCGGCTCGCCACGGTGATCGCCGGGGCGGTGCCGGCGGTGCTCTCCCTGAACGTCTCCGGGCTCGACGTGTCGCAGGTGGTGGGGCTGGCGTTCGCGGTGGCCGCGTCGAGCTTCTGCCCGCTGCTGGTGCTCGGCATCTGGTGGCGCGGCCTGACCGACCTGGGCGCCGCCGCCGGGGTGCTGGTCGGCGGCGGCGCGGCGATCGGGGCGGTGCTGCTCACCGTGCTCGGCCCGCCGCTGACCGGGTGGCCGGCGACGCTGACCAGCCAGCCGGCCGCGTGGACGGTGCCGCTGGCGTTCACGGTCATGGTGGTCGTCTCGATGGCGAGCCGGCGGCGGCTCCCGCGCGACGTCGGCGCCACCATGCTCCGCCTGCACACCCCGGAGTCGCTGCGGTTGTAGGGCAGGCGGTGCGGAGCGGCGATGCGACTCGTACCTCTCAGAAATGACGCGAGATCACCCTGCCGCCCGAGCAGCGGTTGGCCGGGGCCGGATACGGTCGGACCATGACCGATCAGCACCCGGCGCTCTCCCTTCGCGGTCTGGCCAAGCAGTTCGACACCAAGGTCGCGGTGGCGGGCGTCGACCTCGCCGTGCCGACCGGCTCGTTCTACGGCCTGCTCGGTCCGAACGGCGCGGGCAAGACGACCACGCTCTCCATGGCCGTCGGCCTGCTGCGGCCCGACGCCGGTGAGGCGCGGGTGCTCGGGTACGACGTCTGGGCCGACCCGGTACGCGCCAAGCGCCTGCTCGGTGTGATGCCGGACGGCGTACGCCTCTTCGACCGGCTGAGCGGGGCGGAGCTGCTGGCCTACCACGGTCTGCTGCGCGGCATGGACCCGGCGGTGGTCGATCAGCGGGCCGCGGAGCTGCTCGACGTGCTGGCGCTCTCCGACGCCGGCCGCACGCTCGTGGTCGACTACTCGGCCGGCATGAAGAAGAAGATCGGGCTGGCCTGCGCGCTGCTGCACGGTCCGCGCCTGCTGGTGCTGGACGAGCCGTTCGAGGCGGTCGACCCGGTCTCGGCGGCGCTGATCCGCGACATCCTGCACCGGTACGTCAGCGGTGGCGGCACGGTGATCTTCTCCAGCCACGTGATGGAGGTGGTCGAGCGGCTCTGCTCACACGTGGCGATCCTGGCCGAGGGCCGGATCAAGCGGGTGGGCACGCTCGCCGAGGTGCGCGGCGACCGGTCGCTGGAGGACGTCTTCGTGGAGGTGGTCGGCGGCCGGACCGCGACCGGCGAGGAGCTGTCGTGGCTGTCCCGGTGACCGTGCCCGAACGTCCGGCCCGGCGCGTGTCGCCCCGGCACTTCGTCCGGCTCAAGCTGCGGGTGCTCGCCAACAACTTCCGGGGCCAGAACTGGCGGATCGCGCTGTTCGTCCTCGGCCTGCTGTTCGGGCTCTGGTTCGCCGCCGTCGGGTTCTTCCTGCTCGCCGCGCCGGGGCTGGCCGGCGAGTCCCGGTACGCGCTGATGGTCGCCGCCTTCGGCGGTGGCCTGCTGACGCTCGGCTGGCTGCTCCTGCCGCTCGTCTTCTTCGGCGTGGACGAGACGCTCGACCCGGCCCGGTTCGCGCTGCTGCCGCTGTCCCGCCGCACCCTGGTCACCGGCCTGCTCGCCGCCGCGCTGGTCAGCGTGCCGGCCCTGGCGACGGTGATCGCGGCGGCCGGGCTGGTGGTCACCGCCGGTGCGCTGGGTGGATGGTCGGCCGCCCTGGTCGGCGCGCTCGGCGTGGTCGTCGGGCTGTTCGTCTGCCTGGCCGGCGCCCGCGCGCTGACCAGCGCGTTCGCCACCATGCTGCGGTCCCGCCGGGTACGCGACCTGGCCGCCGTGCTGCTGGCGGTGCTGGCCGCGCTGCTCGGGCCGTTGCAGTTGCTGGTGCTCGCGGCGGTACGGCAGACCGACTGGGACCGGCTGGACGGTGTGGCCCGGGTGGTCGGCTGGACGCCGTTCGGCGCGCCGTGGACGGCCGGTGTGGACGTGGCACAGGGCCGGGCCGGCACGGCGGTGGTGAAGCTGCTGATCGCGCTCGCGACGCTCGGCGTACTCCTGTTCTGGTGGTCCCGGTCGCTGGAGTCGGCGATGGTGGGCACGGCGAGCAGCGGCCCGGCGCGGGCACCGCGCGGCGTGGCCGGTGGCGCGGTGGCGCAACTCTTCCCCCGCGCGGTGGGCTGGGCCCGGCGGGGCCGGTTCGGGGCGCTCGTCGCCCGCGAGTGCCGCTACTGGTGGCGGGACGCCCGGCGGCGGGCCAACCTGATCACGATCGCCGTGGTCGGCGTGTTCGTGCCGGTGATGGTGAACCTCGGCGGCTTCTCGTTCAGCACCGACGACGGGGCGGCGTTCGGCGGGACCGCCGCCGACTCGTCGCCGGTGCTGGTCAGCATCTCCATGCTCTTCGTCGGGGTGCTCGCGTCGGTGACACTCGCCAACCAGTTCGGCTTCGACGGCAGCTCCTACGCCGCGAACGTGGTCGCTGGTGTGCCCGGACGGGTGGAGCTGCGGGCCCGGATGGCCGCGTTCTCGCTCTACGTGGTGCCGATGCTCGTCGTGATCGCGGTCGTGCTGGCGGTCGCGCTCGGGCGCCCCGGATGGCTCGGGGTGATGGTCGGGGCCCTGTTCGCGTCCTACGGCTGCGGGCTGGCGATCAACGGGTTCGTGTCGGTGCTCGGCGCCTACTCGCTGCCCGAGTCGAGCAACCCGTTCGCCATGAACAGCGGCGCGAGCTTCACCAAGGGACTGCTCACCCTCGTCTCCATGGTCGTCTCGGCGGTGGCGGCGGTGCCGTTCGTGGTGGCCGCCGCGCTGCTCGGCGACGTGTGGCTCTGGCTGGCGCTGCCGGTCGGCCTGGCGTACGGCGCAGGCGCGGCGCTGCTCGGCGCGTACATGGCGGGGGACACACTCGATCACCGGCAGCCGGAGCTGCTGGCCGCAGTCACCCCGAGGCGCTGATGCCTGTCGTCGAAGCGGTCACCACGGTCCCGGTTCCGCCGGAGCTGGCGTTCGCCGTCTCCCAGACCACCGCCCCGGTGCGGTACCGCTGGGACCCGTTCGTCCGCGAGCAGCACTTCGTCGACGGCGCGACGCGACCCGGCCGAGGCGTGCGCACGTTCACCCGCTCCCGGCACGGGCTGGTCATGGTCAGTGAGTACGTCTCCTGGTCACCACCGACGAACGTCGGCATGAAGATGGTGCGCGGACCGTGGTTCTTCGAGCGGTTCGGCGGCGGGTGGCGCTTCGCGCCCGGCCCGGAGCCCGGCACCACGATCGCGACGTGGCGGTACAACTTCCGCTGCCGCCCGGCGTTCCTGCGCCCGGTCGCCGAGCGGATCGGGGGATGGTTGCTCGGGCGCGACATCCGCCGCCGGATCGCCGGGTACGCGGCCGGCTGCGCCGACCCGGAGGTGCTGGCCGCCGCCCGTCTGTTGCTCGCCGACGGAACGCCGGACGGCGGCTGACCGGACGGCGGCGGGCCGGTCCGACGTCGACCGGTACGGCGGGTCTCAGCGGTCCCCGGCCGGTAACGCTCAGGCGGTCCGGCGCATCGCCGCGTAGAGAATGCTGCTCTCGCCGACGCTCGTGATGTTGATCAGCTCCCAGCCGTAGTTCGACAGGTGCTCGATCGCCTCCATGAGTGGCTGGAAGCTCTTGCGACCCCAGGAGGTAGCGCAGGCGATCACCAGGTGCCGGTGCGGATAGAGCCGCAGGTCGACCCGGCCCCCGACGATGGCGTCGGCGCTGACGACCCGTTCCTGGGCGAGCTTCTGCGGGGGTATGAGAGACATACCCGGCAGCGTAGGGCGCACCGGCGAGCGGCGCGGTCGCCGCAGGACCGGGCGGCCCGGGCGGCACAATGTTTCACGTGAATCCAGAGCCGGGCGCCGAGATCCATTCCACCGATCCGTTCGCGGCACCGGCCGCGCAACGCTCGCCGGCACGGCGGCTGCGCGGCCGGCTGGCTTCTCCGGTGACGCTCTGGACCGCGCCCGGCCCGGCCGGGCTGACCGTCTCCTCCACGCTCGTGGCCGAGGGGGAGCCGGACCGGCTGCTCGGGCTGATCGATCCGGAGTCCGACCTGTGGGCGGCGATCGAGGAGGCCGGGCGGTTCGCGGTGGCCCCGCTGGGCCCGCGGCACCGGCAGCTCGCCGACCGCTTCGCCGGCCTCTTCCCGTCGCCCGGCGGCCTGTTCGCCCTGGACGCCTGGACCGGGACGCCGTACGGCCCGGTGCCCGCGGACGCCGGCGGGTGGGCGGGCTGCCGCCTCACCGCCGCCCGGGAGTACGGCTGGAGCCTGCTGGTCGAGGCCACCATCGAGTCGGTGGACCTGCCCGGGGAGACACCCCCCTTGCTCCACTACCGAGGCCGCTACCACGACCTCCCCCACTGAGCCCCCTGCACGCCCGACGCCCCCGGGGGTGAGGGCTTTGCGGTTGGGCAGAGCGCGGGGGGGGGCGACCGGTTAGCGGAGTGATGTGGGTCACTGGGCGCAGTGGAGGTGCCGTTCGGCGCAGCCGTTCGCCGCCGGGCGGCGGAGCCTTCCGGGGCCGGGAGCGCGCTCTCTACGGTGCGCGAAACTCCCCACGCCTTGCGAAGGTGGTGATCCACAGATGTCCACGGACACACCCGCGTCCGCACCCGCCGAGTCGGCGGCGGAACGGTACCTCGCCGTCCAGCGGTCGGACGAGTTCGCCGGGTTGCGGCGCACTCTGCGCGGCTTCGTCTTCCCGATGACCGTCGCGTTCTTCCTGTGGTACGCGCTCTACGTCATCCTCTCCGCGTACGCGCGGGGATTCATGGGCACGAAGCTGATCGGCAACATCAACGTCGCCCTGGTCTTCGGCCTGCTCCAGTTCGTCTCCACGTTCGTCATCGCCTGGCTCTACTCGCGGTTCGCCAACCGCCGGATCGACCCGGTCGCCGACCGGATCCGCGACGAGATGGGGGAGGTGACCCATGAACACGGTCCTCGCGGCTGAGGCGGGCAGCACCACCGCCCGGAACCTCACCATCACGCTGTTCCTGGTGTTCGTGGCGATCACGCTGGCGATCACCGTCTGGGCCAGCCGGCAGACCAAGACCGCCACCGACTTCTACGCCGGCGGCCGTTCCTTCTCCGGCTTCCAGAACGGCATGGCGATCGGCGGCGACTACATGTCGGCGGCGTCCTTCCTGGGCATCGCCGGCATCATCGCGCTGTACGGCTACGACGGCTTCCTCTACTCGATCGGCTTCCTGGTCGCCTGGCTGGTGGCGTTGCTGCTGGTCGCCGAGCTGCTGCGGAACTCCGGCCGCTACACGATGGCGGACGTGCTGGCGTTCCGGATGCGGCAGCGGCCGGTCCGGACCGCGGCGGCGGTCTCCACCATCACCGTTTCGATCTTCTACCTGCTGGCCCAGATGGTCGGCGCGGGTGCGCTCGTCGCCCTGCTGCTCGGTATCAAGCCGGGCACCACCTTCCTCGGCATGGACGCCGGCACCGCCAAGGTCGCCACCATCATCATGGTCGGCGCTCTGATGATCATCTACGTGACGGTCGGTGGCATGAAGGGCACCACGTACGTGCAGATCGTCAAGGCGTTCCTGCTGATGGGCGGCGCGCTGCTGATGACGCTGCTGGTGCTCGCCAAGTACAAGTTCAACCTGTCGTCGCTGCTCGGTGACGCGGCGGCCGCGTCGGGCAAGGGAGCGTCCTTCCTCGAACCCGGGCTGCGCTACGGCGTGGAGACACCCGGCGACGCGCTGAAGACGTTCTACAGCAAGATGGACCTGCTCTCGCTGGGCATCGCGCTGGTCCTCGGCACGGCCGGCCTGCCGCACATCCTGATCCGCTTCTACACCGTGCCGACCGCGCGGGCGGCCCGCAAGAGCGTGCTCTGGGCGATCGGCATCATCGGCGCGTTCTACCTGCTGACCCTGGCGCTGGGCTTCGGCGCGGCGGCGATCGTCGGCGGGCAGGCGATCACCGCGCAGGACAAGGCCGGCAACACCGCGGCCCCACAGCTCGCCGAGGCACTGGGGATGGACTTCTTCGGCGGGAACCTGGGCGGGGCGACACTACTGGCGATCATCGCGGCGGTCGCGTTCGCCACGATCCTCGCGGTGGTCGCCGGGCTCACCCTGGCGTCGTCGTCGAGCCTGGCGCACGACTTCTACGCCAACGTGATGAAGAACGGTGAGGCGTCGGAGCGGCAGGAGGTGAACGTCGCCCGGATCTCCGCGCTGGTGATCGGCGCGGTCTCGATCGTCCTGTCGATCTTCGCGCAGAACCTGAACGTGGCGTTCCTGGTGGCGCTGGCGTTCGCGGTGGCCGCCTCGGGCAACCTGCCGGCGATCCTCTACAGCCTGTTCTGGAAGCGGTTCAACACCTCCGGGGCGGTCTGGTCGATCTACGGCGGCCTGCTCGCCGCCGTGGTGCTGGTCTTCTTCTCCCCGGTCGTCTCCGGCGCGGCGACGGCGATGTTCCCCGAGCACGACTGGCAGTGGTTCCCGCTGTCCAACCCGGGCATCATCTCGATCCCGTTCGGCTTCCTGTGCGGCTGGCTCGGCACGATCCTGTCGAAGGAGAACGACGAGGAGAAGTACGCGGAACTGGAGGTGCGCTCGCTCACCGGAGCCGGCGCCCACTGATCACCACGGTGGAGCGGGGCCCCTGCCTTACGCGGGGGCCCCGCCTCGCGTGTATAGGCTGACCGCCATGAAGGTCGCTCCCCGCTTCGGTACCGGACACCGCATCCTCGTCACCGGCGGCGCCGGTTTCGTCCCGTCCCACCTGGTCGACCGGCTCGTCGAGCGCGGCTGCACCGTCGTGGTGCTGGACAACTTCGTCACCGGGTCCAAGGACAACGTGGCCCACCTGCTGGACAAGCCGACCTTCACGCTCGTCGAGGCGGACATCTCCGACGGCCTGCCGCACCACCCGGCGATGACCGAGCGGTTCGACGCGATCCTGCACATGGCGTCCCCGGCCAGCCCCACCGACTTCGAAAAGCTGCCGGTGGAGATCCTCCGGGTCGGCTCGGTGGCCACGCTGGCGCTGCTGGAGCGGGCCACCGACGACGGCGCGCGGTTCCTGATGGCCTCCACCTCCGAGGCGTACGGCGACCCGAAGGAGCACCCGCAGCGCGAGACGTACTGGGGCAACGTCAACCCGATCGGCATCCGGAGCGTCTACGACGAGGCGAAGAGGTTCTCCGAGGCGGCCGCCATGGCCTACCACCGCAGCCGGGGCACCGACACGGCGATCGTGCGGATCTTCAACACGTACGGCCCGCGGATGCGCCCGGACGACGGCCGGGCCATTCCGACGTTCATCTCCCAGGCGCTGCGCGGGGAGCCGATCACGGTGCACGGCACCGGCAACCAGACCCGGTCGATCTGCTACGTCGACGATCTGGTGCGCGGCATCCTGCTGCTGCTGGACTCGACCGAGACCGGGCCGATCAACTGCGGCACCGAGCACGAGATGTCGATGCGGCAACTGGCCGAGACGATCGTGTCACTCACCGGAAGCAGGTCCGAGGTGAGCTACATCACTCGCGCCTCCGATGACCCGGAGATGCGCCGCCCGGACCTGACCCTCGCGCGCGAACTGCTCGGATACGAGCCGAGCGTCACGCCAGAGGACGGCCTCCGACGCACGATCGAGTACTTCCGCGAGCGTCTCGGGTACTGAACCCGCCGAGGACCCGGCTGACATCGGCGCGCGTACGAGGGCGTCGGTGGCCCGGCCGACCTACCCTCGGTTACATGTCAGCGACCTCGTCTGCCGGCGCACCGCTCCCCCGACACCTGAACCGGGGCGCGGGCCGCGCACCGGTTCCCGGCTCCGGCCGGGCCGCCACCGGGCGTACCCGGCCCTCGGAAGCCAGGTGGTACCCCGCACACGACGAGGCACCCCGCTCCGGCGGTCCCGGCGGCCCGGCGGGTCCGGCCGGTCCCGGTGGTCCGGGCGGCGGCGGTCCGGGCGGGTCCGGCCGGCGTGGTCCCCGGCCGCGCTGGGGGCGCATCGGCCTGGTGGCCGGCGTCGCGGTGCTGGTGCTGGCGCTGCTCGGCGGCCTCGGCGCCTGGTTCTACGCCCGCAACCTGGACGACGACCTGGCGCGTACCGACCCGTTCGCCGGACTCACCGGGGGCCGGCCGGCCAAGCAGGTCGACGGCGCGTTCAACATCCTGCTCGTCGGCAGCGACTCGCGTGATCCGGACGCCCCGGTCGACGGCTCCGGCAAGTGGCGCGCGGACACCGTGATCGTCATGCACATCCCGGCCGACCACAAGCGCGCCTATCTGGTCTCGGTGCCGCGCGACCTGTACGTGCCGATCCCGGAGAGCGCCGGCGCGTCCTGCGACTCCGGTTCCCGCAACAAGATCAACGCGGCGTTCGCGTTCGGCGGCCTGCCCCTCGCGGTGAAGACCGTCGAGTGCTTCACCGACGTACGGATAGACCACGTGATGGCCATCGACTTCGGCGGGTTCAAGGAGGTCACCGACGCGCTGGGCGGGGTCGACCTCAAGGTGGAGCGGACCATCACCTCGATCCACAAGCCGTACCGGACGTTCACCAAGGGCGTGAACCACATGAACGGCGCCGAGGCGCTGGACTGGGTCCGGCAGCGCAAGCAGTTCCCGGACGGCGACTTCGCCCGGATGCGGCACCAGCAGGAGTTCCTGAAGGCGCTGATGGACAAGGCGGCGAGCACCGGGACGCTCACCAACCCGAAGAAGCTCAACGATTTCCTCAAGGCGGTGACCGCCGCCGTCACGGTCGACCAGGGCTTCTCGTTGACCGACATGGCAGTGCAGTTCCGCAGCCTGCGGGGCGAGAACCTGACGTTCGTCACCAGCCCGCACCTGGGCGGCCAGACCATCGACGGCCAGTCGGTGGTGGTGTCCGATCGGGAGAAGGCGCTGGCGATGTACAAGGCGATCGCCGCGGACCGGATGGCCGAGTGGATGCAGGCCAACCAGAAGGATTCGGGCGACAGCGCGGGCGGCTGACGCCGGCACGGCATGACCGGTGTCGCGCGCTGGATCCCTCGCCACCACGGAGGCCAACCGCCGACCGGCTCCTTACTCCTGCCCGTTCGGCCACACCCCGAGGGTGCTGCCGGGATTGACGGGAATTGCCGCTCTACGAGGTCGCATAAACGAGAACCAGTACGTAAAGTGGTCCCGCCCCCGATCACCGAGCTGGAGCACGCATGCCGGTCCAGACCAGCCGTCGCACCCACTCACCGGGACCCGGATCATCCGGGCGGGTTCCTCCGGTCATCCCCCCACAGCCCGGTTCCGGCGGTCGCGGTCCCGGCGGTGGCAAGAAGAAGCGCACCAAGCGCAAGGACCCGCTCTGGGCGAAGCTCACGCTCGTGCTCGGCGCGGTGCTGATGGTGACGAGTGGCGTGGCGATCGTCGGCAGCAAGGCGGTCATCGGTCAGGCCACCAGCAACATCGCCCAGCGCAACCTGCTCGGCGAGGCGGGCAAGACCAAGGCCGAGGGCGGCAACAACCTCGAAGGCCCGATCGACATGCTGCTGCTCGGCGTGGACGCGCGTGCCCGCTGGGCCGCCGACGACGTCCGGGCCGACACGATCATCGTGCTGCACATTCCGGCCAGCCACGACCAGGCTTACCTGATCTCGATTCCGCGTGACACCGAGGCGCACATCCCGGCGTCCAAGAACGGCTTCAGGGGCGGCACCGACAAAATCAACTCCGCCTTCCAGATCGGCGCGCGCAACGGCGGCGGCTGGGAGGGCGGCGCCCAGATGATGGCCAAGACCATCAAGGGGATGACCGGGATCAGCTTCGACGGGGCCGCGATCATCAACTTCGGCGGATTCAAGAACGTCATCGACGAGCTCGGATCGGTGCGGATCTGCGTGACCGAGGAGGTCTCCTCCCTGCACATGTCGTACGTCGACGGCAAGCCGATGTGGAACGCGGACGCCAAGAAGACCGGCAAGCAGCGCAAGCCGGTGACGTACAAGAAGGGCTGCCAGGAGATGGAGGGCTGGCAGGCGCTCGACTACTCCCGGCAGCGCAAGACCCTCCGCAACGGCGACTACGACCGCCAGCAGAACCAGCAGCAGCTGATCAAGGCGATGGCCAAGAAGGCCTCCGAGAGCGGTACGCTGACCAACCCGATCAAGCTGAACGGGCTCATCAAGGCGGCCGGCAAGGCGTTCGTGCTGGACACCGGCGGCGTATCGATCGAGGACTTCATCTTCACGATGAAGGGTGTGACCGGCAACGACCTCGTCACCCTGCGGACCAACGGTGGCACCTTCAACGGCAACGGCAACAACCGCGAGGTGCTCAACCAGCTCAGCATGGACATGTTCCAGGCGGTCAAGGACGACAAGCTGGCCGAGTTCGTGGTGAACAACCCGGACGTCCTCTCCACCCGTAAATGACGTTCTGACCTGCGCGAAAGCGATACCGGTCGGCCGATCCCCCGTACCCTGGACGTGAGCGGGTCTCATGTCGCGGCTACGGGGGGATCGTCACGTCCAGGCCAGCACGGAACCGACGCGGGCGGGGTGGACCCGCCCGCTGGGCGCGGATCCTGCTCGGCGCCGGGCTCGCCCTGGTGCTGCTCGCCACGCTCGGCGTCGCCGGTCTGCGCTGGCTCAGCTCACGCTACGACCGCACGGTCGCCAAGGAGCAACTGCTCGACCCGGCCGCCCGGAAGAAGCGGACAGACCTGGACGGCGCACTCAACTACCTGCTGATCGGCTCGGACCACCGGCCCGGCGCGAGCCCGGACGACCAGCGCTCCGACAGCATCCTGATCGTGCACGTGCCGGCCGGGATGCGGCAGGCGTACCTGATCTCCGTGCCGCGCGACCTGCTGGTGGCGCTCCCCGCGACGCCCGGCTTCCCCGGCGGCCAGGACAAGGTGAACGCCGCGTACGAGCACGGCGGCGGCGGTGAGGGCGGCGCGCGGCTGCTCAGCGCCACCCTGAGCCGGCTCACCGGGATCCGCTTCGACGGCGCGGCGCTCGTCGACTTCTCCGGTTTCAAGCAGGTGATCGACCAGCTCGGCGGCATCCGGATGTGCGTGGACACGCCGGTGCGCTCGATCCACACCCAGCACCAGTTCGACGCCGGCTGCCAGCAGATGGACGGCGCGCGGACGCTCGACTACGTACGGCAGCGCTACGACCTGCCCGGCGGCGACTACGACAGGCAGCGGCACCAGCAGCAGATGCTGCGGGCGATGGTCGACCGGGCCGGCCAGACGCGGCTGCGCAACGACCCGGTCAAGCTGGACCGGGTGCTGCGCGCGGCGGGCGGGGCGCTGACCGTGGACACCAACGGCGTACCCCTGGACGAGCTGTTGTTCGCGCTGCGCGGCCTGCCCGCGGACGCCCTGCGCGGGGTCCAGGTGCCCTCCTACCCGCAGACCATCGACGGCGTCTCGTACGTGGTGCTGGACGACGACGGCGGCGGCGGGCTGTTCACCGCGCTGCGCGACACGCGCGTGCCGCAGTGGGCCGGCGCGAACCCGCGCTGGGTCAACCGGCTGTGAGCGGCTCGGGCGACTAGGCTTGGTTACCGTGTTCGGAGCCTCACTACCCAGCGTGCCCGCGTCGGCCGTGCCCGACGACGTCTACCTGCTCGACGTCCGGGAGGACGACGAGTGGGCCGCCGGCCACGCGCCGGCCGCCCATCACCTGCCGATGACCGAGTTGCCCGCCCGGATCGCCGAGATCCCGCAGGACCGCGACGTGGCGGTGATCTGCCGTTCGGGCGGACGGTCCGCCCAGGTGGTCGGTTACCTCATGCGCAACGGCTGGGACCAGGTGCGCAACGTCGACGGCGGGATGGGCGACTGGGCCGCCGCCGGTCGTCCGGTGGTCACCGACGACGGGCAGCCGGGCCGGGTCGCCTGAGCCGGTGACGCGTCCGTGACCGCCCCCCTGGTCTTCGCCCATCGCGGCGCCTCGTACGACCTGCCGGAGCACACGCTCGCCGCCTACCTGCGCGCCCTGGACGAGGGCGCGGACGGGCTGGAGTGCGATGTCCGGCTGACCCGCGACGGGCACCTGGTCTGCGTCCACGACCGCCGGCTGGACCGCACCAGCAACGGCCGTGGGCTGGTCAGCGCGCGAACGCTCGCCGAGCTGGAGGCGCTCGACTTCGGCTCCTGGCACCGGGCCGCGGCGCTCGCCGAGGACGACGTGCCGCTGGACGAGTCGCACACCCGGTTGCTCACGCTGGAACGGCTGCTCGACGCGGTGCTGGCCGCCGGGCGGCGGGTCCGGCTGCTGATCGAGACCAAGCACCCGTCGCGCTATCGGGGCGAGGTGGAGCGCCGCCTGGTCGAGTTGCTGCGCCGGTACGGGCTGGCCGAGCCGCGCCCGGACCATCCCGTCCAGGTGACCGCGATGTCGTTCTCGCCGTTCGCCGTACGCCGGATCCGGGAACTCGCGCCGGCGCTGCCCACGGTGCTGCTGCTGGAGGTCCTGCCGCGCCTGCTGCCGCTGGGCCGTTTGCCGTTCGGCACCCGGATCGCCGGTCCCGGCGTGGCTCTCGTCCGGGCCCGCCCGCGCCTGGTCCCCTCGCTGCGCGCCGCCGGCAACTCGGTGTACGTCTGGACCGTCAACGAGCCGGAGGACCTGGAACTCGTGCTCGAAGCGGGCGTGGACGGGGTGATCACGGACCGGCCGGCCCACGCGCTGGCCCGGTTGGGCCGGTGAGTCCCGTCGATCGGTACGGGGGGACGGTCGACCGGCCGGGGGTGTCCCCGACGCGCACGGCGCGGCACACTCGGGGCATGCCGGAGCGAACCGACTACCCCGCCTTCATCGCCGGCCACACCGCAGTGATCAATATGATCAACTCCGGCGAGTCCGGTCTCGCCGTGCTCACCCGCCTGCTCGGCGAGGTCCAGCCGACGGTCGGCGCGGCCGGCCTGGTCTTCGTGGAGTTCACCCCGGCCGGTGGACGGGTGATCGCGGCGACCGGCAACGCCGAGTTCGTGCTCGGCCGCCCGCTGCCCGCCAGCGATCCGGCCACCGTCTGCCTGCTCGCCGGCCCGCCGGTACGGGAGGTCCGGGTCGACGCGATCCCGGGCGCGCTCGCCGACGAGGTCGCCGGCCGTGGTCTCTGCCGGATGATCGTGGCGCGCGCCGAGATCGGCGGGCTCACAGTCGGCAGCCTGCACGCGCTCTACCCGCTGGGCGAGCCGCTGCAACCCTCGCAACGGGCCGTCATCGGCTACATCGCCGCGTGCGTCGCCCACATGTACGGCGACCAGACCGGTCTGCCGGTGCACGGGGACGGCCCGGTCGTGGCGGCGCTCGCCGACGGGCTGGCGGTGGTGGACCGGGACGGGCGGGTCCGGCTCTGGAACCCGGCCGCGGTCCAGGTCACCGGCCGGCCGGCGGACGAGGCGTTGAGCCGCCCGCTGCCGTTCCCGCTGCCGCCGCCCGGCCATGTGCTCGACCACCGGCTGCCCGACGGCCGCTGGCTGCGGATCACCTCCGGCGAGCTGCCCGGCCCGAACGCGCTGCGCGTGGTCACCTTCCGCGACACCACCGACCAGCAGCGGCGCGACCACGACCGGGATCTGTTCGTCGCGGTGACCAGCCACGAGCTGCGTACCCCGGTCACCGTCATCAAGGGGTACGCGGACACGCTCACCGACCACTGGGACTCGCTGAGCGACGGCGACCGCAGGCAGGCCGCCCGGATCATCGGCCAGCGCGCGAACGAGCTGGCCCGCCTGGTCGACCGACTGCTGACCGCCGCCACCGAGAACCGCCCCGGCGGTGAGCCGACCGCGCCGTTCGACCTGGTCGACGCGCTGCGCGCGGCGGTGACCGACCTGCCGGCCGACGTCCGGCACCGGGTCGTGCTCGACCTGCCCGCCGACCTGCCGAAGGCGCTCGGCGACCGGCACAGCCTCGCCACGGTACTCACCGAACTGGGCACCAACGCCGGAAAGTACTCGCTGCCGGACACGCCGATCGAGATCACCGCCGAGGCGAACGAGCGGACCGTCTCGTTCCGGGTGGCCGACCGGGGCATCGGCATCCGCCCGGAACACGTGGAGCGGGCCTTCGAACGGTTCTGGCAGGGGGAGTCCGGCGACCGCCGCCGCTATCCCGGGGCCGGGCTCGGCCTCTATCTCGTTCGCCAGATCGTTGAACAGCAGAAAGGATGGGTATCCCTACGGCCTAGAAACGGTGGCGGTACGGTCGCAGAGGTGCGGCTGCCCCGGGGCTGACCCGGGGCGCTCACGGGCGGGGAAGGAACTGCGGGTCGCCTGGCGGCTACGCCCGACCGAGCGGGGACCGAGCATCGAGCTACGGGTCACCGACGGCGACACCGGGGCCGGCCCGTGCATGCGTACCGCCTCGCCGGACGCGGCCGACGGGCGCGGGCTGCACATCGTCGCCGGGCTCGCCAGCGGCTGGGGGGTGGAGCGCGACGGTCTGGGCCAGAGCGTGTGGGCCCGGTTCGACCCGGTCCCGGCGCAGCGGACGGACCTGGTCGCCGCCGGCTGACCGACGCGACAGCCGGGTCCGGCCCCCACCGCCGGGGCTCGGCATCTAGGCTGTCTCGCCATGAGCGAGCGGAGCGGAGCGGGCGCATGAGCAAGCGTCGGAAGAACCAGCGGGCCGTCGAGGCCACCCCGAAGCGGGAGAAGGTACGCGACGTCTTCGTGCCCCGGCCGTTCGAGGGCTTGGCCGACGAGCCGGAGTGGATCGCCCTGCGCGAGCTGGTCCCGGCCGCGTCCGCGCCGCTGCGGCTGACCCCGGACCTGATCGAGGAGTACGGCGACCGGCCGGTCACGCTGGCCACGGTGCTGCCGATGGCCGCCCCGGCGATCACCAAGCCGGACGGGCGGGTCTTCATCGGCCTGCAGCGGCACCAGCAGTCCGGCGACGTCTCCCGGGACCTGGCCGACGCGCTGATCTCCGCGCTGCGCACCGAGCCGGGCGGCCAGGTGAGCGTGCCGCCGCTGCCCGGGCCGGGCCCCCGCCTCCAGGACATCCTGATGGACGGCCCGCTGGAGATCAGCATGCACGACGGGTTCGACTTCTGGCTCGACCCGGGCGCGGCCGACGACCCGAATGTGCAGGCGTCCCTGGAGCGAGCCAACTCGGCCATCTACCCGACCGTCAAGCTGGCCGCCGCGCGGGCCGCGTACTGGTGCCAGGTGCCGGAGAAGGCCCACGTTCGCCTGGTCCTGGCGGAGGACGAGGACGCCGCGCTGGACGCGCTGTCCCGGCTGGCCGCGGCGGGCGCGCTGACGCTCGGCGACGACACGAAGTTCGCGGGCATGTTCCGGGCGCACGGGCGGCTGGCGCCGGTCTGGGACCTGCCGGAGGACACCCCGGCCGCCGAGTGGGAGGCGCCGGTGGCGGAGTTCGCCAAGCGCTACGCCGAGGCGGTCGCGGAGCGGGAGCCACTCGACGCGGCCGGCCGCCGGGCCCGCCAGGGCCTGCTCGGCCGCCAGTTGACGCTGCGCTGACGTCTCCGGGTCAGGCGGCCCCGCCCTTCTCCCGCACCAGCGGGCAGGACATGCAGCGCGGGCCGCCCCGCCCGGAGCCCAGCTCCGACCCGGCGATGGCGATCACCTCGATGCCGGCCCGTTCCAGTTGCGCGTTGGTCTCCACGTTGCGCTCGTAGCCGACGCAGAGCCGGGGCGCGAGCGCGAGCGTGTTGTTGCCGTCATCCCACTGCTCCCGTTCGGCGGTGACCGGGTCGAGGCCGGTGTCGATCACCCGGAGCTGGTCGAGGTCCATCGCGTCGGCAGCGGCCCGCAGGAACGGCGCCGGCCCGTCGACCCGCAGGTCGTCGCCGTCCGCGCCGGCGATGACCGTGTACGCGGACAGCTCGTCGGCGACGTTCGGGTACATCAGCACGGCGTCGGCGTCGACCATCGTGCAGATCGTGTCCAGGTGCATGGTGGCGCGTTCCTGCGCGATCGGCACCACCAGGATGGTGTGTGCCAGGCCGGCCGCGAACACCTGCCGGGCCAGCCGTTCCGCGCCGGCCGGGGTGGTGCGCTCGCCGACGCCGACGGCGAGCACTCCTGGCGCGAGCAGCAGCACGTCGCCGCCCTCCAGGTGCTCCAGCCGGGGGTGGTAGACGAACTCGGTGCCGGCGAAGCGCGGGTGGTAGCGGTAGATGGCGTCGGTGAGCGTGGTCTCCCGCCGCCGGGCCGGCATGGCCAGGCTGGTCACACCGACCCGGTCGCCGATCCAGACCGACGAGTCGCGGGTGAACAGCAGGTTGGGCAGCGGGTCGATGACGAAGTCGTGCCGGTTCATCAGCGTCCAGACCAGACCGCCGGGGCGGTCGGCGCCGATCCGCAGTTCCTCGTGGGCCAGCCCGGCGGTGAGCACGTCGGCCAGCCCGGCCGGGTCGAGGTACGTCAGATGGTCGGCGACCCGGCGCCGCAGGGTGTGGCCGAGCCGGCGGGACCGCAGCACCTGCTCGGTCAGCTCGGCCCGGGCGTCGGCCACGGCGAGCGTCTCGACCAGCAGGTCGACCAGATAGAGCACCTCGACCCCGCGGGACCGCAGCGCCGCCGCGAACGCGTCGTGCTCCTCCTGCGCGCGTCCCACCCATGGGATAGCGTCGAACAGGAGACTGTCGTTGTTGCGTGGGGTGAGGCGGGCCAGTTCCGGTCCCGGACGGTGCAGCAGCACCGTCCCGAGGCGGGCGACTTCGCTGTCCACATAGTGGGTCACCCCCGCAGCCTAGGGCAGGCTTGCGCAGCATCCGGAAAAGAAGTGTGAATGAATATGGCATTCATCCGCACTCACTCCGGCGGTCCAACTTGCCGAGCCCCCGGGGGCGCAACGTAGGGTAGTGGAGACATAACTTCGAGAGACCTTTTGCCGGAGGTCGCGATGACTGTCTTTCCCGCTCGTCGAGCCGTATCGAGTAGGGCACTGCCGCCCCACACGGTGCCGCACTCCCGGGTCGAGCCCACCTCGGTGCTCGAACCGGCCCGACCGACTCCATTGGAGTGGGCCCGGCGTCGCCGGGCGGAGCGGGGGGCCCGCCGGTTGGAAGCGGCCGGGGCCCGCGCCCTGGGCCAACTCGACCACCTCGGTCCCGCCTGGCACGTCATCGAATGGCCCCGGACGGACCCGGCCGAGATGCTGCTCGACCGCGGCGGCGACGACCGCGCCGGGTTCCTGGCCATCGGGCCGAGCGGCCTGTTCGCGGTCACCATCGCCGACCACGGCCGGGCCCGGGTGCTGGTGGCCGGAGACGTGGTCCAGATCAACGGCAAGCGCCCGCCGTACGTGGCGGAGGCACGCCGGGACGCCAAGCGGGCCAGCAAGGCCCTCTCCGACGCGGTCGGCCTGCCGATCCCGGTTACCCCGGTGCTGACGTTCGTCGGCTCCGGGGTGATCAGCGTCTACGGCCTGCCGAAGGACTGCCTCATGGCCACCCACCGCGAGCTGGATCGCCTGCTGGTGGCCGGCGGAAACCGGATCAGCCCGGCCACCGCCGAGAAGCTCTCCCGCGTCGCCCAGGCACCGGCGACCTGGTTCAACGGCACGTACCGTCCATCCGCCGACTACCGGTGGTATGACGAGGGCCGAACGGCCGCTGACAAGCGGGCCGCCCGCCGGTAACGTCTCCGGCGACGCCACGCGGCCCCCGGCACCGCCCCCGACTGGTTCCGTCGGTCCGCGCCGTCGCCGGCCGCCCGGCAGCCGATGCTTCCGCCGCACCGACCGGCTAGCGTGGACAGACGGTCGGTGTACATAGGAGGCGCGGTGGCCCACGTCGAACTCTCACTCTCGGAAGTGTTCGCGCCCGCGGCATCCACCGAGCAGGAGTCCGACAACTTCGGGCAGTGGTCCGGCATGGTCTCCCGGGCCGCCGAGCCGTGCCTGCTGATCGACGCCGGCACCACTGTCGTGGCGATCTCCTCGTCCGGCTGCGGCCTGCTCTGCCTGGGCGCCCCGGAGGACGTGATCGGCCTGCCCCTGCTGGAGGGCGGCCTGCGCCTGGTCGACTTCACGGCCAGACCGAGCGAGCTGACCGAGCAGGAGACCGACAAGATCCCGCCGTTGCTCGCGCTGCACTCCGGGCGGCTCGCCCGCGGCCTGCTGCGCGTGCAGGGGCCCGGCTCCCACGCCGGCCGGACGGTCGACGCCATCTCCACGCCGGTGCTCACCGACGGCGCGGTGGCCGGCTCGCTCACCTTCCTCTCCGCGGTCTGACCCCCGCGACGGGACCCGGTGTGCTTCACCCGGGCCGGTCGACCTCCTACGATGACCTCGGCCCCGCAACACGACGACACCCCTCGATGTCGAGGACGCACACCGTGCCAGGCACCCCGCACCCCCGCCGCCACCGCCACCGCCCGCTGGCGCTGCTGATGCTGCTCGCCCTCACCGCCTGCGGCACCCCGCCCGAGCTGCGCGCACCACCATCCGCCGCCGCGACGCCCGGCCCGGCCCGGACGGCGTCCGCCACGCCGACCCCGAGCGCCACCCCGACCCCACCGGCGCCGGTCCTCCCGCCCACGCTCGCCCCGTCCGTGCCGTCGTCGGCGGCGCCCTGCCGGGGGCGGCCCTCCGGCGACCGGATAGTCGCGCTGTTGCGCGGCTCCGCAGGCGTGCTGCCCCGCGACGTCCGGGTCACCGTGACGACCGGTCCGCTCTGCGCCGACGGCTGGCAGTACACAGTGCTGACGGTCCCCGGGCACGAGGAGTTGCAGGTGGTCACCCGGGGCGAGACCGGCACGCCGAGGCTGGTCACCGCCGGCACCGACGTGTGCGGCGTCGAGGTACGGACCGTGGCGCCGGCCGGCATCCGCACCCTGGCCTGCGACGGCACGCCAGGTGCGTAGGCTGGTCGGCATGCCCGGAACACCGCCGACCCGCTTCATCTACCTGGGCCCCGAGGGCACCTTCGCCGAGCAGGCGCTGCGTACCGTGCCCGCCGCCGAGCGCGGGGACCGCACACCCGCCCGCAGCGTCGGCGAGGCGCTCGACGCGGTACGCGCCGGAGAGGCGGACGCGGCACTGGTGCCGCTGGAGAACTCCATCGGCGGCGCGGTCGGGGTGACGCTCGACGAACTGGTCGAGGGCGACCCGCTGGTGATCACCCGCGAGGTGGTCCTGCCGGTGGAGTTCGTGCTGGCCGCCCGCGCCGGCGGGCTGTCCGACGTCCGCGCCGTCGCGGCCCACCCGCAGGCGTCCACCCAGTGCCGGGGCTGGCTGCGGGAGCACCTGCCCGACGCCACAGTGGTCGACGTGCTCTCCAACGGCGCCGCCGCGGCCGGGGCGGCCAGCGGCGAGTACGACGCCGCCATCTGCGCCCCGATCGGGGCGACCCGGCACCGGTTGTCGGTGCTCGCCGACAAGATCGCCGACCACTCGGACGCGGTGACCCGGTTCGCGCTCGTGGCCCGCCCCGGACCGCCCCCGCCGCCCACCGGCGACGACCTCACCTCGCTCGCGGTGTTCCTCGCCCACGACCGGGTGGGCGCGCTGCTGGCGGTGCTGATGGAGCTGGCGGTACGCGGCGTGAACATGACCCGGATCGAGTCCCGCCCCACCGGCGAGGCGCTCGGCCGTTACGTGTTCTTCCTGGACTGCGCCGGGCACGTCGCCGACGTACGCCTCGGCGAGGCGTTGCAGGGGCTGCGCCGGGTCTGCGCCGACGTGCGGTTCCTGGGGTCGTACCCCCGGCACCGCTGGAGCACGGCGGTGGGTGAGCAGCCGGCGCCGGTGCCGCCCGGGCTCACGGACGCCGACTACGCCGACGCGGCGGCCTGGGTGGCCCGGCTACGGGCCGGAGAGCTGAGCTGACCGGCCCGGGGCGACCTCGCCGCCCCGGGCACCGGAGGGTCACTGAAGCAGGCCGCCGAGCACGCCGCCCTGCTGCTGGGAGCCGCTGCCGGCCACCGGAGGCTCCTCGGAGGGCTGGACCACCACGAAGCCCTGCCCGGCGAAGCTCATCGTGAACGCCTCGCCGGTGCTGCGGCCGAGCAGCGTGCCGAGGCCGAGCTGCTCAGCTCGGTGGTAGCCGGTCTGGAGGTTCGCCGACCAGCAGACCGCCGCCTGCGGGTCCACGTACGTCGGCGCGTCCACGTTCAGCACCACAGGGGTGCCCTTGGTGGTGATGGCGATCCGGCCGTGCCCGGTGAAGACGCAGTTGAACAGGCCGGAGGAGGACGCGAAACCGGCGCCGCCCACCATCTTGATGTCGTACTGAAGGGTCGGGTCGAACGCCAGCACGCTGGAACCGTTGATGGACAGCGCGTCGCCCGGCTCCAGGTCGATGATGTGCACGTCCTTGGCGAAGTCGGCGAGGAAGACGTCACCGCGCCCGGAGAGCTTCATCAGCGGCACGCCCTCACCGGTGAGCCGCTGCTTGATGAACTTGCCGATGCCGCCGGAACCGAGCGCCTGGAAGTGCACCTGCCCCTGGTAGGCGACCATCGACCCGACGCGGGCCATCGCCTCGCCGTTCAGCTCGATCTTCAGCATCTTGGCGTTCTGCAACCTCATGCCCGGCTGCTGGGACTCCTTCTC
Source organism: Micromonospora sp. NPDC005686 (assembly GCF_042871665.1). NCBI lineage: Bacteria > Bacillati > Actinomycetota > Actinomycetes > Micromonosporales > Micromonosporaceae > Micromonospora > Micromonospora sp. NPDC005686. Next base: position 268,430 of record NZ_JBIAIY010000007.1, on the reverse strand, counting down.
AAGGTTCTCTGCGGAGAACAGCGCGCTGCGCATGGGTCTTCCTCCTGCATCAGATCGGTCTGATCCGCAGGTTAGGGGACCGGCGCAACCGCCGGAATCGGCCGGGCGGGGACGCTCCGCAGGCCGGTCAGCCCCAGCCCAGGGCGTGCAGCCGCTCGTCGTCGATGCCGAAGTGGTGGGCGATCTCGTGCACCACCGTCACCGCCACCTCCTCGACGACGTCGTCGTCGGTGTCGCAGATCGCCAGGATCGGGTTGCGGTAGATCAGGATGCGGTCGGGCAGCACGCCCGAGTAGTCCCAGCCGCGATTGGTGAGGGCATGTCCCTCGTACAGGCCGAGCAGGTCCTCGCCCGGCGGCGGGTCGTCCTCCACCAGGATGACCACGTTGCTCATCAACCCGAGCAGTTCCTCGGGCACCTCGTCGAGCGCCTCGCCGACCAGTTCCTCGAACCGGTCCCGGCTCATCTCCACAGCCACGCGGCCCGGTCACTCCCTCCCGATCGGGCACACCGCAGGGCGAGGGCGTCCCGCAGGACACCCCCGCCGTGCCGTACGCGATGTCAGGCCAGACGGGCGTTCAGCGTGATCTGCGCGCCCGGGGACAGCAGCCGGGAGATCGGGCAGTTCTCCTTGGCCGCCTCGGCGAGCTTGGTGAACTCGGTCTGGTCGATGCCCGGTACCTGGCCCACGGTCTCCAGGTCGATGCGGGTCACCGTCATACCGGCGTCGGTCTTGTCGAAGTGCACCTTGGCGGTGGTCTCCACTGCCGACTCCTGGGCGCCGGCGTCGGCGAGCTGCTTGGAGAGGGCCATCGAGAAGCAGCCGGCGTGCGCGGCCCCGATCAGTTCCTCGGGGTTGGTGCCCTCGCCCTCCTCGAAGCGCGACTTGAAGGAGTAGTTGCCGGACAGGCCGCCCTTGCCGGTGCGGACGGTGCCGGACCCCTCGGTGAGGTTGCCCTGCCAGCGAGCGGATGCGGTACGGATAGGCATGGCACCGACGCTAACCGAAAGCGGGCCGCCCCGCACCGGACCTCGGGTCGCGATCCCGGCCGGTGGGCGTGGGCTGTGCCATGATTCGACCCAGGCCCGCGCACGGGAAGGGTGGCCATGTCGCAGGATCTCCCCGTTCCCCGGCAGGACAAGCGGATCCCCATGCAGGACAACCGGTCCGACGACACCACGATCGTCGAGTGGGGCGACACCGAGCCGGAGTCGTCCGGCCGGGCCGGGCGCTCGTTCGCCGCGCTGGGCCGGGACCGTCGCCTGCCGACGGTGCTCACCGGGCTCGGCGCGGTGGCCGCCGTCGCCTCGCTGATCGGCGAGTGGCTGGTGATCGCGGTGCCGGCCGAGGTCCGGGGCGGCGAGACACCCACCCGGCTGACGAACGGCATCTCCGACATCGGCGGGCTCGGGACGGCGTACCTGGTGGGCCTGCTCGGGCTGTCGGTCGCGGTGGTGCTGACGCTGCGCGGCGCCCCGACCGTACGGCGGCACGCCGGGCTGGCCGGGCTGGGCCTTGCCGCGGGCGTGCTCGGGGTGCTCGTCGCGACCGCCGCCTCCCTCGAACAGATCGCCCGGCGCATCCTGTTCTTCGTCGGCGAGCAGCGCCTCCAGGTCGAGCACGGACGCGGCCTGGTCAGCGCGTTCGTCGCCGTCGCGCTGCTGGCGGCCGCGCTGTACCTGGCCGGCCGGGCGCCCGGCGCCGAGGAGCCGGACGTGGACCGGCCCGGCCACGGCCGCCGGGCGGACGAGGACGATCTGCCCCCGGCCCCGGCGGACCTGACTGTGCAGCCCACGACGCCGTTCGCCGATCCCGGCCGGTCCCGCTGAGCCACGCCCGGCAGGGCGTACGCCGGCCACCGGAGCTTCGCCGCCGATTCGCCGGAAAGCCGTGGTTGCCGCCCGTCGCGCGAGATACGGTTGCTGCCCGCCGTCCCATGGTCGCGGCACCCGAGGACCTGGTCGGCCGGCGTGACGGCGGCGGGCGAAGGAGGAACCATGACCCGCCCGGGACTGCCCAAGCTGATCGCCACCGACCTCGACGGCACGCTCGTCCGCAGCGACGAGACCGTCTCCGCGTACACCCATCGGGTGCTGGACCGGGTGCGGTCCGCCGGGATCCCGGTGGTCGGCGCGACCGGCCGCGGACCGCGCCTGACCGAACTCACCCGCAACGACATCCGGGCCGCCGACTTTCTGGTGATGGCCGGCGGCGGCCGGGTGGTGGACCAGAGCGACCCCGAGGGGCCGCTGGTGCTGCGCGACGAGCGCCTGCCCGGCGAGGTGCTGGCCCGGATCCTCACCGACCTGGAGGCGGCGGTCGGTCCGCTGACGGTGATGGTGGAGGCGTCGGACGAGCACGACGCGCCGTTGTGGGGCGACTACCACCCGAGCTGGCCCTACCCGGACCGGTTCGAGGCGCGCAGCCGGACGGAATGCCTGTCCTGCGACGTCATCAAGGCGTTCGCCCGGACCGCCGACCACCACGTGGACGAGCTGCTGGCCGCGGCCCGCGCGATCGTGCCGCCGGAGGTGGCCACGCTCACCCAGGCCGGGCTCGGCTTCATCGAGATCTGCCCGCCCCGCACGGACAAGGCCAGCGGCCTGAGCGTGATCGCCGAGCGGCTCGGCGTGGACCCGGCGGACGTGCTGGTCTTCGGCGACCAGCCGAACGACCTGCCGATGTTCGGCTGGGCGGGATGGGCCCGGGTGGCGGTGGCGAACGCCCACCCGGAGGTGCGCGCCGCGGCGGACGAGGTCACCCTGCGCAACGACGACGACGGCGTCGCGGTCTACCTGGACCGACTACTGTCCCGATGATGGAAGATCCACCTCGGCTCGTCGCCTCCGACATCGACGGCACGCTGCTGCGCGACGACCGGACGCTCAGCCCGCGTACCGCCGCGGTGCTGGCCCGCATCGCCGCCGCCGGCACCCCGGTGGTCCTGGTCACCGGCCGTCCGATCCGCTGGCTCCAACTCGTGTACGAGCAGCTCACCGAGCCGCTGCCGGCCATCTGCGCGAACGGCGCCGTGGTGTACGACCCGCACACCGACCAGGTGCTGCGGGCCGACCCGTTCGCCCCGGAACTGCTGGCCGAGGTGGCCCGGCGGCTGCGCGCCGAGGTGCCCGGAATCAGCTTCGCGGTGGAGATCGTGGACAGCCGGCAGATGCGGCACGAGGCGCACTACCCGCTGCGCTGGGACGCCGACCACGACGCGATCCGGGCGATCGAGTCGCCCGAGGAGCTACTCGCCGCGCCCGCGGTGAAGCTGCTGGCCCGCGCCGGCGACCAGGACCCGGACGTGTTCGTCCGGGTGGTGGCGGGCGCGCTGGAAGGGCTGGCCGAGGCGACCCACTCGTCGTACAGCGGGCTGATCGAGATCTCCGCCGCCGGTGTGACGAAGGCGGCCGGCCTGGCCTGGTACGCGGAGCGGCTGGGCGTCGACGAGCGGGACGTGCTGGCCTTCGGCGACATGCCGAACGACGTGCCGATGCTGGCCTGGGCCGGACGGGCGGTGGCCGTCGCCAACGCCCACCCGGCCGTACGGGAGATCGCACACGAGGTCACCGGGCCGAACACCGAGGACGGCGTGGCGGCGTACCTGGAGAAGGTCTTCGGGGTGGACTGAGCGGCCGGGGCGCGCGACGCGCCCCGGCCTGCGGTCACAGGTACTGGCCGGGCGCGTGGCCCTCGGCGCTCCCGGGCATCCCGGGCATGCCCGGGATCACGCCGCCCGGGCCGCTGGGCAGCGCCTGACGGCCGGAACGCATCTGCTCCAACTGGACGCGGGCGGCCATCTGCTGGGCCACGAGCGCGGCCTGGATGCCGTGGAACAGCCCTTCCAGCCAGCCCACGAGCTGGGCGTGTGCGATGCGCAGCTCGCCCTCGCTCGGCGTCTGCTGCTCGGTGAACGGCAGCGAGATCCGCTCCAGCTCCTCGCGCAGCTCGGGGGCGAGGCCCTCCTTCAGCTCGACGATCGAGCGTTCGTGGATCTCCCGCATCCGGTTCCGGCTGGCGTCGTCCAGCGGCGCGGCCTTCACCTCCTCCAGCAGCTGCTTGATCATGCTGCCGATCCGCATCACCTTGGCCGGCTGCTCGACCAGCCGGGTCGGGTCCTCGCCCTTGTCCTCGTCGGTCTGCACCGTGCCGACCGGGCGGCCGTCCGGCCCGACCACCACCACGGTGCCGGGGATCCCATCGTTGCCCTGTTCGTCGTCGTGTCCGGCGGAATGCGCTTCGGTCATGGCACCCATCTTTACCCACGCGAACCAGGTGCACGCGGCCGGACCGGTGGCGCTACCGTCGCCGCATGCTCTCCGACCCGCGCGAGGTGCTGACCCGCCCGTCCCCGCCCCCGGATGCCACAGTCGCCTACGGCGACCATCCGGACCAGTGCGCCGACCTGCGCCGGCCGGCCGGCGACGGGCCACCCCGGCCGCTGGTGGTCGTGGTGCACGGGGGCTTCTGGCGGGCGGAGTACGACCCTACCCACACCGGTCCGATGGCGGCGGCGCTCGCCGCGCTCGGCCACCCGGTCGCGCAGATCGAGTACCGCCGGACCGGCCAGCCGGGCGGTGGCTGGCCGCACACGCTGGCCGACGTCCGCGCCGGGATCGCCGCGCTGCCGGAGCTGGCCGCCGCCGCACTGCCCGGCCGGGTGGCGCCGGCGCCGCCGATCCTGGTCGGTCACTCCGCAGGCGGGCACCTGGCCCTGTACGTGGCCGCGAAGGCCCCGGAGACGGTCGGCGGGGTGCTCGCGCTGGCGCCGGTTGCCGACCTCGCTCAGGCGTACCGGCTGGACCTGGACGGGGGTGCGGTGGCCGCGCTGCTCGGCGGCGGCCCGGAGGAGGTGCCGGACCGGTACGCGGAGGCGGATCCATCATCATTGGTGCCTTTTCGCACACGCACGGTAGTCATTCACGGCCAGGCGGACCTCCAGGTTCCGGTGGCGATCAGCCGGTCCTGGGTGGCCGCCGACCGGGCCGCCGGAGGCTCCGCCACCCTCGTTGAGCTGCCGGAATGCGAGCATTTCGGACTCATCGCCCCGGATTCCACCGCCTGGCCCCTGGTGATCGAGGCGTTGCGGTCGCTTCACGGTGATCTTCAGGGCATTGACGCAGCGTCTCCGAGCAGGTAGAACGCCGAAGGGGTGTGCACCATGGCCACCCTGTCGGGAAGGAAATCGGTGGCACAGATGAACCGCAGGCGGACGCTGCAACTGCTGGCCGCGCTGGGTACCACCGGACTGGCGGCGGGCTGCGGCTCCGGGGACGACTCCGGGGAGCAGGCCGGATCCGGCAGCCCGATCAAAGTCGGGCTGATCGTGCCCGGCAGCGGGGCGAACAAGGCCATCGGCGACGAGATCACGAACGGCTTCCAGCTCTTCCTCAGCATGCGCGGCCAGCAGATCGCCGGCCACCCGGTCACGCTCGTGGCCGCCGAGGAGGGCGACACCGCCGCCACCGGCAAGGCCGCCGTCGACCGGCTGCTCAAGGAGGGCGTTCTCGCGCTCACCGGCGTGGTCAACCCGGCCGTGATGACCGGCATCAAGGATGCCGTCGAAGAGGCCCGGGTGCCGCTGCTCGGCTCCAACGCCTCCCCGTCGACGCTCCAGGGCGTGGTCTACATCTGGCGCACGTCGTACGTGCTGACCGAGCCCGGCGAGGCGCTCGGCGAGTACCTGCGCCAGAAGCTGGACGCGTCGAGCCGGATCGCCATCTTCGGCACCCGCGGCCCGGGCAGCCAGGACGTCGTCGAGGGCCTGCGGCGCACGTACGAGCGGGGCCGCCGGCTCACCGAGGACCCGATCTTCACCGACGACGACCCCAACCCCTCCCGGACGCTCTACTCCGGGCCGATCAGCAAGGCGCTCGGGCGCAAGCCGGACGCGGTCTTCTGCCACTACTCCGGCGCGCAGGCCGTGCAGTTCGTCAAGCAGCTCTACGCGCAGGGCTACCGGGGACCGATCTACGCTCCCGGGTTCCTCACCGAGGGCACCGCGCTCGACCAGCTCGACGACGGGGAGAAGGGCCGCGAGCGCAAGCTGATCCAGTCGCACGGCATCGAGACCGCGCTGAACTACTCGGCCGACCTCAACAGCACCGCGAACCGGATCTTCGCCTCGGCGTACCGGAAGACGTTCAACTCGGCACCCACCACGTACGCGATGGCCTCCTACGACGCCGCGCTGGTGCTGGACAAGGCGATCCGGCTGGCCGGCGCGAACCCGTCGCCGCAGCAGGTCAACCTGGCACTCGGCAAGATCGGCCAGGTGGACAGCCCGCGCGGCACCTGGCAGTTCAACCAGACCCGTACCCCACAGCAGAAGTGGTACCTGCGCCGGGTGCAGACCGACGGCCGCCTGCTCTCCAACGTCGTGATCAACGAACTGGCCACGCTGGGCTGACCGGAACCCGTACGCGCCGAAGGGCGGTCTCCCCGGGGGAGGCCGCCCTTCGCGCGTCGAGGCGTGACGTCGAGGCGTGGCTCAGTGCCGCAGCTCGGCGATGCAGCACTTCACGCTGCCGCCGCCCTTCTTCAGCTCGGCCAGCTCCACCGGGACCGGGTGGTAGCCGGCCGCCTTCAGCTTGCCGGCCAGCCGGGTCGCCTCGTTGTTCAGCACCACGTTGAGCCCGTCGCTGACGAGGTTCAGGCCGAACGCCAGCGCGTCCTCGTCGTCCGCGACGATCGCGCCCGGGAAGAGCTGGGCCAGCACCTGCTGGCTCGCGTGGGAGAAGGCGCCCGGGTAGTAGACGATGTTCTCGTCGTCGATCGAGGCCAGCGCGACGTCCAGGTGGTAGAAGCGCGGATCGACCAGGTGCAACGAGACCACCGGCCGTCCGAGCGCCTCCTGCGCCTCCGCGTGCGCGGCCGGCTCGGTCCGAAAGCCGTAGCCGGCGAGGATCAGGCCGCCGTGCGCGTCCGGCAGGTACGCGAAGTCGCCCTCGCCCTCGTTCGTCTCGCTCGGCGCGATGAACCGCCAGCCCTGCTCCTCGTAGAACGCCCGGTGCGCGGCGGCCTCGGCGGACCGCTGCTCGTGCTTGAACCGGGCGCCGTAGGCGGTGCCGTCGACCACGAGGGCACCGTTGGCCGCGTACACCATGTCCGGCAGGCCCGCCTCGGGGGCGAGCAGGTGCACGTCGTGACCCAGCCCGACGAGCGTCTCCCGCAGCCGGTCCCACTGCTTGACCGCCAGTTCGGCGTCGACCGGCGTGGTCACGTCCATCCACGGGTTGATCGCGTACTCGACCGTGAAGTGCTCGGGCGAACACATGAGATATGTCCGCTTTCGCGGGACTCGCTGCTGGTTCACGGTCACCAACAGTAGGTACGGTACAACTTTGGTAACAGCCACAAGCATTGCTTCCCGGGAGCAGAACGTTGCAGATAGACGCGGTTGACCAGCGAATCATTGCGTTACTCGTCGCGGATGCTCGCGCCTCGTACGCGGACATCGGCAGCCGGGTGTCACTCTCCGCCCCCGCCGTCAAGCGACGGGTCGACCGCCTCCGATCCGCCGGGGTGATCCGGGGGTTCACCGCCGTCGTCGACCCGGCCGCGGTCGGCTGGACCACCGAGGCGTTCGTCGAGCTGTTCTGCGCCGGCCGGACCACTCCGGCGCAGATCGGCGCCGCCGCCCGCCGGCATCCCGAGGTGGTCGGCGCGTACACCGTCTCCGGAGAGGCGGACGCGCTCGTGCACCTGCGCGCCGCGGACATCTCCCACCTGGAGGACGCGCTGGAACGGCTGCGCGCCGAATCGTTCGTCACCTCGTCCCGCAGCACCATCGTGCTCTCCCGGCTCGTCGAGTCCCCGGGCGTCGGACCGTCCACTCCTTGACCTCAACCTCACTTCATGTCGTGCACTCGTCATCGGTGGACGACGAGGAGGCGGTATGCGTGCGGTGTGGCTACGAGAGTTCGGCGGACCGGAGATGCTCGTGCCCGGAACGGCGCCCGACCCGGCACCCGGACCGGGCCAGGTGCTCGTCGACGTGGCACACGCGAACATCACGTTCATCGAGACGATGTTCCGGGCCAGCGGATTCGGACCGTTCGGCACCGAGCTGCCGGTGATCCCCGGCAACGGCGTCGGCGGCACGATCACCGCGCTCGGACCGGACGTCGACCCGGCGCTCGCCGGACGCGTCGTGGTCACCGTGACCGGCGGCACCGGCGGGTACGCCGAGCGCGTCGTGGTCGACCAGGCCGCGCCCGTCCCCGTACCCCCGGGGTTGCCGCTGGACGCGGCGGTGGCGCTGATGGCCGACGGCCGGACCGCCCTGATGCTGGCCCGGGCAGCCGGGCTGCGGCCGGGCGACCGGGTCCTGGTCGAGGCGGCGGCCGGTGGCGTCGGATCCCTGCTCACGCAGTCGGCGGCGGCGGCCGGGGCGACGGTGGTGGCCGCCGCCGGCGGCCCGGCAAAGGTCGACCTGCTCCGCGCCGCCGGCCTCGACGTGGCCGTCGACTACCGGCAGGCCGGCTGGACCGACCGGGTCCGGGACGCCGTCGGCGCCGTCGACGTGGTGTTCGACGGCGTCGGCGGGCCGCTCGCCCGGGAGGCGTTCGACCTGCTGGACCGCGGCGGGCGGATGCTCAGCTTCGGGCTGGCCGGCGGCGCCTGGGCGGACATCCCGGCCGAGGCGGCAGCCGCACGCGGCGTCACGCTGCTGAGCCCACGCCCCGGCCCGGACGAGCTGCGCGCCCTCACCGAGGCGGCACTCGCCGAGGGCGCGGCCGGGCGGCTGCGACCGCTGATCGGGCAGCGTTTCCCGCTGGACCGGGCCGCCGCCGCGCACGCCGCGATCGAGGCCCGTCAGACGGTGGGCAAGACCCTGCTCGACGTACGCTGATCCGGGCTCAGAGGTACATGCCGGTGCGGTGCTCCTCGGCCCGCGCCGGCTTGTCGCCCTCGCCGAAAAAGCGCTTGCCGCCGAACTCGCCGTGCAGACGGTCGTCCAGCTCGTCCGCGAGACCGGTCATCACCTGCACCGCGAGCATCAGATGGGTGGCCTGGAAGTTGCGGCCGAAGACCGGGATCGACGCCCACACCGTGTCGTCGGCGCAGTAGAGCCGGCCGATCGGCATCCGGTTGGTCAACTCGGAGAGCTTCACGTAGAGGCGCTCGGTCGGCTCGACCTCGGTCAGCACCGGCGAGAAGACGTCCACCAGCGGCGGGTTGTCGCGCACCCGGACGAAAACCATGGCCGACCCGGCCCGGATGTTTATGTCACCGTCGGAGTCGACCTGGAGCTGGTCGGACGCGGACTTCAGCATCGTCGACACGACGGTGCGGACCCGCTCCTCCAGCGCCAGCACGTCGTTCTCGCCGGCCTGGGCGGCCGCCGCCGCGGCCAGCGCCTCCTCCAGGTCGGCCTCGACGTCGCGGTCCGGGCCGAACTCGCCGCGGGCGGTGCCGAGCGGCTCCACCGGTAGCGGCTCGTCCTCGGCGTCGTGCACCAGGTAGACGAGGAAGGCCGGGTGCGGGGCGCCGTAGACGTCACGCAGCGTCCGGGACAGCACGGCAGCCAGCCGGGTCGCCTCGTCGGCGCCGCAGTCCAGCCCGAACTGCTCGCCGGAACCCGCCACCACACCCGGCGGCGACCAGCCGAGCGCCACCATGTCGGCCACCGCCGCCCGGTCCAGCCGGTAGCCCTGCGGCAGCGTGGCGTTGCCGACCGCGCGGGCCGAGAGGCGTCCCTCCTCGCCGGCATCCGCACTCACCGAGTAGACGGCGTCCCCGGTGCCCGAGGCGGTCGGGTCGAGCGTCACCTCCAGATGCCCGCCCGTGGGCAGCCCGCGCAGCCGGTCGGCGAGGGCCCGGGCGAACTCCCGCCAGGCCTCGGTGACCTTGGCCCGGAGATCAGCAGTGGTCGGCTCGTCGAGCAGGATCGGCTCGTGGTGCTCCGGCGTGGCGCCGGTGGCCTGCTCCTCCGGCGCCGAGGGGTGGTCTGCCGTCATATATCGCCTCCGTCCGTTCCCGTCACCCTACCCAGGCGCGACGGGGACCGAATCCCGCGCGAGGCGCTATTCCTCAGGTGTGGAACCGCCCAGGTCCACCGGCCAGGAGCCGGCCAGCGCGATGAGCCGCTCGGCCGCCGCGGCCGGGTCCGCGCCGCGCCCCACCGCCACCCCCAGCAGGTACGCGGTGACCGGCGCACCGGGCCGGACCACCTGGTGGGCCACGTCCCGGGCCACGTCGAGCACTGCCGACACGGGCACGCCCGCCGGGTCCAGGTCCAGTTCGGCGCAGACCGCCGTGACCCAGTCGTCAAGCACCGTCATCTCGTCCACTCCTCCGCCCGGCGTACGTCCTCGTCAGTGTCGCAGTCGAACCAGGGCGGCGGCCCTGAGCCGGACCAGGACACCTCCCGTACCGGAATCCCGGCGAGCAGCCCGCGTACCGGCGCACCGTCGAGCGAGCCGCCGCGCGTCGCGGCGAGCCGGTCGAGGGCGGCCCGCAGGGCGGGCACCCGCCAGATGGCGCAGAGGTGCTGGCGGCGGCCGTCACCGTCCACGTAGCAGGCGAGCGCGCCGGCCGGCCCGTCGAGCGGAACGTCGAGCGCACGTCGCAGCTCGGCCACCGCTGCGGCAGTAAGTAGCGGCAGGTCGGCGGCGAGCAGGGCGACTGTCGTCGTACCGGGGTCGAGCAACGCCGACCCGGCCGCTGTGGCGGCCACCGGACCGCCCCCGGGCGGCTCCTCCCGGGTCGTCCGGACTCCCCTCGGCACCGGGCCGGACGAGCCGACCACGATCCGCTGGTCTGCGTCAGTCACCGCTTCCAGCACCCGGTGCAGCATCGGCCGGCCGCCGACCGCACGGGCCGGCTTGTCCACCCCGCCCATCCGCCGGGCCGCGCCACCGGCGAGCAGGATCGCCGCGTACCCCGTCACCGCCTCACAGTAGCGACAGCCACGACCGCCGCACCCCGGCTCGGGCCGGCGTTGTTCGGCGGTTCCGACGTCGATCGACCGCTCCTCGCCGAAGTGGTGGCGATCATCGGGCCGGGCAGGGCAGGCCGCACAGGCGAGGCGGAAAGGTGTGGGGCGAGGTGCGGGCGGCGGGGCGCCCGGGGAGGATGGCGGCATGGGACGGGCGACGGACAGGCATGCTGTGCTGCGGATCGACCTCGGCGCGCGGCACAACGGCCGAGGACGGATCCGGCGGCAGGACACCCTGGCGGTGGAGGAACCGCTGGAGATCCGCGTGGGCGCGGCCGGACCGGGCCGGCGCCGGCCGCTGGCGGTGACGATGCGTACGCCCGGCGACGACCTGGACCTGGCGATCGGCTTCCTGCTCACCGAAGGACTGATCCGGTCGGCGGAGGACGTGCACACCGCGCAACTCTGTGCCGGGGCGGAGACCCCGAACACCTACAACGTGGTCGACGTGGTGCTCTCGCCCGGAGTGCCCGAGCCCGTCACCGACCCGTCGCGCAACTTCTACACCACCAGCTCGTGCGGCGTGTGCGGCAAGGCGAGCATCGAGTCGGTGCGGACCCGCTCGCAGTTCGTGGTGCGGGACGACCCACTGGCGGTCAGCGACGAACTGTTGGCCGGGCTGCCGGACCGGCTGCGCGCGGCGCAGCGCGCCTTCGACCGCACCGGTGGCCTGCACGCCGCAGGTCTCTTCACCCCCGACGGGGAGCTGGTCGTGCTGCGCGAGGACGTCGGGCGGCACAACGCGGTGGACAAGGTGCTCGGCTGGGCCACCCGGGAAGGGCGGCTGCCGCTGGCCGGGCACGTGCTGCTGGTCTCCGGACGGGCCAGCTTCGAACTCACCCAGAAGGCGTGGATGGCGGGTGTGCCGCTGCTCGCGGCGGTGTCCGCACCCAGCACGCTCGCGGTCGAGCTGGCCGAGGAGGCCGGCATGACGCTCGTCGGCTTCCTGCGCGGGCCGACCATGAACGTCTACACCGGCGCGGAGCGCGTCGGCGGGTGACGGCTCACCCGCGTGGCCGGCGTCGGCGGCGCCGGAGGACCGCGCCGCCGTCGGAATCCGGCCACCCGTCCAGCGCGGCCGGGGCGACGCCGCGGCGGAGCGCCTCGTCGAGCAGCACCGCGAGCGAATAGCCGGGGTGGGCGGACAACACCCGTTCCAGGGCGACGGCCGCGAGTGCCCCGTATCCGGATCGCCAGGCGGCGAACGCGAGCAGACATCCCGGCGCGGCGATCAGGTCCGGCTCGGCGCGTCGCAGCACGTCCGTCCAGAGGCTGATGTCGTCGTCCCGGCCATCGGTGCGGGACCACGCGTGGTCGCGCACCGCCACGCGGGTGAGGAGCACTGTCAGCCAGGCCACCTCGTCGTCGTCCAGCCGCTCACCGCGCCGCTGCCGGCGGAAGGCGGCGCGCACGGCCGCCGTGCCCGCCGTCCGCACGGCCCGAGGCTCACCGCCCGATCCGGCACCGGCCACCGGGACCGACGGCTCCCCACCCACGCCGGCACCGTCGGCCCGGACCGGTGACTCCGGGGCCGGTCCGGGCTCGCCTTCCGGTGCGCCGCCCGCCGGAGGACTCCCGGCCGTCGGCGTGGACGGCCGTCCGGTGAGTGCGGCCAGGCGGAGACGGGCCCGGGCGGTGGCCCGGCGCATGGCGAGCCGGACCGGCCCGCCGAGCGGGGACACCTGCGCCGCGAGCGCCGCCCGGTCGGGCAGCGCCACCTGACCGGCGAACACCGCCGCCGCGCTGACCCGGCTGGCGGCCGGGTCGTACGGGGTGCCATCGGGTGGGCAGCAGGACGGCTCCGCGCACAGGTAGGAGAACCAGCGGCCCTCGGTGACCCGCAGCGCGTCGAGCACCACCAGGCCGGTGGCGGTCAGCGCCTCGCCGATCGCGTCCACGATCCCCGTCACCCGGGAAGCCGGACCGTAGCCGACGACGGTGGCGGCATCGGCGTCCTGCCGGGCCACCACCTGCGCCAGGTGCCGGGCCGCCGGACCGGGATCGGCGCCCGGTGCGGGCAGGTCGCCGCGGGCGGCGAAGAAGACGCGCCGGCCGCGTACCGCGACCACCACGATGCTGTCGGCGGGGTGGAAGCCGAGCAGGTAGGGCACGGCCGCCACCATGTCGGCGGGTGAGCGGACGGAGAGGCGCGCTGGCTCGGTGGAGTTCATGCCGGGAGCCTGGGCGGCCGGACGACACCGCGTCGGCCCCTGTGGACGACACGCGGTCCATCCACAGATACGGAGCGTATCGGCGCAGGTCAGCGGCGATCGGCGACGCCGCAAGGTACACAGATGTCCGGGGTACCCGTTACCTTGCGCACATGGACCTGGCGTACCTGCGGGCACACCCGGAGCACCTGCCGACCTTCCTGACCCACCAGCGGATCCGGGAGACCCCGGTCTCCGGCGGCGAGATCTGCGCCGCCTCCCGGCTCACGCTCGACGACGGGCACTCGGTGTTCGCCAAGACCTGGCCGGAACGGGCCGCGCGTCCGTTGCCGGAGGGCTTCTTCGCCGCCGAGGCGGCCGGGCTGCGCTGGCTGCGCGAGCCCGGTTCGGTGCCCGTACCGGACGTGATCGTCACTCTGCCCGGCCTGCTCGCGCTCGACTGGGTGGAGCCCGGCGAGCCGACGCCGGAGGCCGCGGAGGCGTTCGGCCGCGACCTGGCCGGGCTGCACCGCGCCGGGGCGCCTGCCTTCGGCGCGGACTGGGCCGGCTTCATCGGCGCGCTGCCGCAGGACAACACGCCCGACCCCGGCCCGTGGGCGGACTGGTTCGCCCGGCGCCGTCTCCTGCCCTATCTGCGCATGTCGGTCGACGGCGGCGCGCTCGACCGACCCGGGACGGCGCTCGTCGAGCAGGTCGTCGACCGGATCGGCGAGTTCGGCGGGGACGAGCCGCCGGCCCGGCTGCACGGCGACCTCTGGCCGGGCAACCTGATCTGGGGTGCCGACGACCGGGTCTGGCTGGTCGACCCGGCCGCGCACGGCGGGCACCGCGAGACCGACCTGGCGCAACTCGCGCTGTTCGGTGGCCCTCCGCACCTGGATCGGATCATGGCGGCCTACCGGGAGGCGTGGCCGCCGGGTGACGGGTGGCGGGAACGTGTGCCGCTGCACCAACTGCACCTGCTGCTCGTGCACACCGCGATCTTCGGAGCGGCATACGCGGATGCCGTGCGCTCCACCGCTCGGGCCGCCCTCCGAGGGCTCGACCGCGCTACGGTCGACGGATGAGCGCCCCCCGGACGACGACCGACGGCCTTCTCGCCGACCGGTACGGCCGTGTCGCCCAGGACCTGCGGGTCTCGCTCACCGACAAGTGCAACCTGCGCTGCACCTACTGCATGCCGGCGGAGGGCCTGCCCTGGCTGGCCAGTCCGCAGTTGCTCAGCGACGACGAGGTCGTCCGGCTGGTGGGTGTCGCGGTGACCCGGCTCGGCATCACCGAGGTGCGCTTCACCGGCGGTGAGCCGCTGATCCGGCCGGGCCTGCCGGGCATCGTCGCGGCGGTCGCCGCGCTCACGCCCCGGCCCCGCATCTCGCTGACCACGAACGGCATCGGCCTGGCCCGGATGGCGACGGCACTGCGTGCGGCCGGGCTGGACCGCGTGAACGTCTCGCTCGACACGCTGGACCGGGACCGGTTCACCGCGCTGACCCGTCGTGACCGGCTCGCCGACGTGCTCGCCGGGCTGGCCGGCGCGGCGGACGCCGGGCTGACCCCCGTGAAGATCAATTCGGTGCTGATGCGGGGCACGAACGACGACGAGGCGCCGGCGCTGCTCCGGTTCGCCCTGGCGCACGGCTACGAGCTGCGGTTCATCGAGCAGATGCCGCTCGACGCCCAGCACGGCTGGGACCGCTCGACCATGGTCACCGCCGACGAGATCCTGATCTCACTGCGCGCCGCGTTCGCGCTGACCCCGGACCCGTCCGATCGGGGTGCGGCGCCGGCCGAGACGTGGCTGGTGGACGGCGGGCCGGCCCGGGTCGGGGTGATCGCCAGCGTGACCCGGCCGTTCTGCGGCGACTGTGACCGCACCCGGCTCACCGCCGACGGCCAGGTGCGCAACTGCCTGTTCGCCACCGAGGAGTCGGACCTGCGCGGCGCGCTGCGTGACGGCGCGGACGACGAGGAACTGGCCCGGCGCTGGCGTGCGGCGATGTGGGTCAAGCGGGCCGGGCACGGCATCGACGACCCGACGTTCCTCCAGCCCGCGCGTTCGATGTCGGCGATCGGAGGCTGAGGGTGGAGCTGACCGTCCGCTACTTCGCCGGCGCCCGGGCGGCCGCCGGACGATCCGAGGAGACCGCATCCGCCGGCCGGTCGCTGGACGAACTCCTCGACGAACTGGCCGCCCGGCACGGCGAACGCCTCGGCGTGGTGCTGACGGCGGCGAGTTTCCTGGTCGACGGCGTCGCCTGTCATGATCGACGGGCGCTGTTGCCGGCCGGGGTGACGGTGGACGTGTTGCCGCCCTTCGCGGGCGGCTGAGGGGGGCACACGTGCTGGCCACGGCAACATTCCTGGGCTTCGTCGTGCTCGTGATCGGCCTGATCCACTTCTACCTGTGGAAGCGGCTGGTCCGGGACACCATGCGCCCCGGGCGGTGGCGGCGGGCCGGCACGGTGGCGATCGCGGCGCTGGCGGTGCTCGTACCGGTGACCCTGGCCGGCACGCGCACCGGCTGGTACTGGCTGGCCTGGCCCGGCTACCTCTGGGTCGCGCTCATGTTCTACCTGCTGGTGCTGCTGCTGGTGCTGGAGGCGCCGACCGCGGTGGCCCGGCTCGTGCTGCGCCGGCGGGCCCGCTCGGCGACCACCGCCGGTCCCGAGCCCGCGCCCGCACTCGTCGGCGCGGCCACCGCGGATGGTCCGGCGCCGCCGCCGGTCGACCCCACCGAGGCGCCGCCCGCCGGTACCGACGCGCCGGACCACGACCCCTCCCGGCGGCTGCTGCTCGCCCGTGGGGCGGCGATCTTCGCCGGACTCACCGCCGCCGGCATCACCGGGTACGGCGTGCGTACCGCGATCGGTCCACCGCAGCTCGACCGCGTGCAGATCCCGCTGGCCAAGCTGCCCCGCAGCATGGACGGGCTGCGCATCGCCACCGTCTCCGACATCCACCTCGGACCGTTGCGCGGCCGGGCGCACACCGAGCGGATCGTTGCCATGATCAACCGGATGGACGCCGACCTGGTCGCGGTGGTCGGTGACCTGGTCGACGGCACGGTGGCCGAACTGGGCGAGGCCGCCGAGCCGCTGCGCGACCTGCAGTCCCGGTACGGCAGCTTCTTCGTCACCGGCAACCACGAGTACTACTCGGGCGTGGAGGAGTGGGTCCGCGAGGTGGACCGGCTCGGCCTGCGGGTGCTCCAGAACGAGCGGCAGGAGATCCAGGCCCGGGGCGGTGTGCTGGACCTGGCCGGGGTGAACGACGTGAGCGCCGAGGGCACCGGGGTGGCCGGGCCCGCCGACTACGCCGCCGCCCTCGGCGACCGCGACCCGAGCCGGCCGGTGGTGCTGCTGGCGCACCAGCCGGTGGCAGCGCAGGAGGCGGCGAAGTTCGGCGTCGACCTCCAACTCTCCGGGCACACCCACGGCGGCCAGATGGTGCCGTTCAACCTGGCGGTGAAACTCGAACAGCCGGTGGTCTCCGGGCTCGGCGAGGTCGACGGCACGAAGGTCTACGTCACGAACGGCGCCGGTTTCTGGGGCCCGCCGGTGCGGGTTGGCGCGCCGCCCCAGGTGACGCTCGTCGAGCTGCGCGCGCAATAGCGTGCCGGGGCCGCCGAGTCCAGCACCGCATTGCTCAGGTCACCCGTACGCGTGGCGGCGGGCGGGCGGGGGACCGGACGTGACAGGATGCGGCGTGCCTCCGTTCAGCGCCGCACCCCCCGGTGGCCTCCCGCCATACGTCGCGGATCTGCACATCCACTCGAAGTACTCCCGCGCGTGCAGCCGCGACCTGACCCTGCCGAACCTGGCCTGGTGGGCCCGGCGCAAGGGCATCGGCGTGCTCGGCACCGGCGACTTCACCCATCCCGCCTGGTACGACCACCTGCGCGAGACACTGCACCCGGCCGAGCCGGGCCTGTACCGGCTCTCGCCCGACGCGGAGCGGGACGTCGCCCGGCGGCTGCCGCCCCGGCTCGCCAGCGAGGCGGAGGCCGACCCGGTCCGGTACATGCTCAGCGTGGAGATCTCCACGATCTACAAGCGCGACGACCGCACGCGCAAGGTGCACCACCTGATCTACCTGCCGGACCTGGACGCGGTGGCCCGGTTCAACGCCGCGCTGGGCCGGATCGGCAACCTCGGCTCGGACGGCCGGCCGATCCTCGGGCTGGACTCCCGCGACCTGCTGGAGATCACGCTGGAGGCGAGCCCGGACGGTTTCCTGGTGCCCGCGCACATCTGGACGCCCTGGTTCTCCGCGCTCGGCTCGAAGTCCGGCTTCGACGCGATCGCCGACTGCTACGCCGACCTGGCCGGGCACATCTTCGCGGTGGAGACCGGCCTGTCGTCCGACCCGGAGATGAACTGGCGGGTCGGCAGCCTGGACCGCTACCAACTGGTGTCGAACTCGGACGCCCACTCGCCGCCCGCGCTGGCCCGGGAGGCCACCGTCCTCACCGCCGCCCGCGACTACTTCGCGATCCGCGAGGCGCTGCGTACCGGCGACGGGCTCGCGGGCACCGTGGAGTTCTTCCCGGAGGAGGGCAAGTACCACGCCGACGGGCACCGGCTGTGCGGGGTGAACTGGTCGCCGGAGCGGACCCGCGAGGCCGGTGGACGCTGCCCGGAGTGCGGCAAGCCGCTGACAGTGGGCGTACTCAGCCGGGTCGAGGAGCTGGCGGACCGGCCGGCCGGGCACCGTCCGGCGCACGCGCGCGAGGTGACGCATCTGGTGCCGCTGGCCGAGATCCTGGGCGAGCTGAACCGGGTCGGCGCACGGTCGAAGAAGGTCGAGGGCAAGCTCAACGAGCTGATCGCCGCGCTCGGCCCGGAGCTGGAGATCCTCACGCGTACCCCGGTCGAGGAGATCGGCCGCGTCGGCGGCGAGCTGCTCGCGGAGGGCATCGGCCGGCTGCGCCGCGGCGAGGTGCGCCGGGTGCCGGGCTACGACGGCGAGTACGGCGTGATCACGCTGTTCGATCCGGCGGAACTGGGCGGCCCGGGTGCCGGCGCGGGGCAGGAGACGCTGTTCGACGTACCGGTGCCAGCGCAGCGGCGGCCGGCGGAGCCGGCGCCGAAGCCGAAGGCCAAGCGCCCGGCGGGGGCCCGGCCGGAGCCGAGGCGCACGCCGCCGCCCGCGCCTCCGATCGCGCCGCCACCGTCGCCGCACGAGCCGTTCGAGCCGATGCTCGCCGGGATGGAGGAGGTCGGCACCGGTCTGCTGGACCGGCTGGACGCGATGCAGCGGGTGGCCGCGTCCGCGCCGGGTGGTCCGCTGCTGATCGTGGCCGGTCCGGGCACCGGCAAGACGCGGACGCTGACCCACCGGATCGCGTACCTGTGCGCGGAGCTGAACGTCTTCCCGGACCAGTGCCTGGCGATCACGTTCACCCGGCGGGCCGCCGAGGAGCTGCGGCACCGGCTGGACGGGCTGCTCGGCCCGGTCGCCGAGGACGTCACGGTGGGTACGTTCCACTCGCTCGGCCTGACCGTGCTGCGGGAGAACGCGGCGGCGGCCGGGCTGCCGGCGGACTTCCGGATCGCCGACGACGCGGACCGGGCCGCGGCGCGCGCCGAGGCCGGTGCGGACGACGAGCGGTACGCGGCGCTGCTGCGCAAGCGGGACCTGGTCGACCTGGACGAGCTGCTGACGCTGCCGGTGGCCCTGCTCAAGGGGGACCGGAAGCTGGTCCGCGAGTACCGCGAGCGCTGGAAGTGGATCTTCGTCGACGAGTACCAGGACGTCGACGCGGTGCAGTACGAGCTGCTGCGGCTGCTCAGCCCGCCGGACGGGAACCTGTGCGCGATCGGTGACCCGGACCAGGCGATCTACTCGTTCCGGGGCGCCGACGTCGGCTACTTCCTGCGCTTCTCGCAGGACTTCACCGACGCGCGGCTGGTCCGGCTGAACCGCAACTACCGTTCCTCCGCGCCGATCCTGGCCGCCGCGGTGCAGGCCATCGCGCCGTCGTCGCTGGTGCGCGGCCGTCGCCTCGACCCGGCCCGGCTCGACCCGGAGGCGCCGTTGGTCGGCCGGTACGCGGCCAGTTCGGTCGCCGACGAGGCCGACTTCGTGGTCCGTACCGTCGACGAGCTGGTCGGCGGGCTGTCCCACCGCTCGCTCGACTCGGGCCGGATCGACGGGCGGGCCACCTCGCTGTCCTTCTCCGACATCGCGGTGCTGTACCGCACCGACGCGCAGGCCGCGCCGGTCGTGGACGCGCTGGCCCGGGCGAACATCCCGGTGCAGAAGCGCTCGCACGACCGGCTACGCGACCGCCCCGGTGTGCCGGCCATCGCCCGCGAGTTGCGTCACGCCGGTCTCGACGGTCCGCTCGCCACCCGGGTACGCCAGGCCGGGCAGATCGTGGCCGAACGCTTCGCCGTGCCCACGCTCGACGGCTCCGGCGCGGTACGCCCCGACGACGTCCGTACGGCGGTGGACCTGCTCGCCCCGCTGGCCCGGCGCTGCGAGGACGATCTCGACCTGTTCCTCAACCAGCTCGCCACCGGCGCGGAGGTGGACGCGCTGGACCCGCGCGCCGAGGCGGTCACGCTGCTCACGCTGCACGCCGCGAAGGGGCTGGAGTTCCCGGTGGTGTTCCTGGTCGGCGCCGAGGACGGGCTGCTGCCGCTGCGCTGGCCCGGCGCCGAGCCGGACGACGACGCGGTGGCCGAGGAGCGCCGGCTGTTCTTCGTCGGGCTGACCCGGGCGCAGGACCGGCTCTACGTCAGCCACGCGGGCCGGCGTGCCCGGCACGGCGCGGAACGCGACACCCGCCCGTCGCCGTTCCTCGACGTGATCGACCCGGCGTTGTTCGAGCGCCTGGACGCCGCCGAGCCCCGCCGCCCGAAGGACCACCAGCTCCGGCTGATCTGAGCGGCCCGCGTCAGGTCAGGACGGCGGCGAGCCACGCGCCGCCGAGCAGCGCCGGGCCGAACGGCACCGGCGTGTCCCGGCGTACCCGGCCGGTGGCGAGCAGGACGAGCACCGCGACTCCGGCGAGCACGTGCGGCAGGAGCAGCCCGAGGCGCAGGGCCGGCCAGCCGAGCCAGCCCAGCGGCAGCCCGAGCGCCGCGGCGAGCTTCACGTCGCCGAAGCCGAGCCGGGCGCGGGGCAGGAGCGTCAGCAGCGCGTACCCGGTGAAGGAGAGCGCGGCCCCGGCCACCGCGACGGCCAGGCGGCGCGGTTCGCCGGTGACCGCCGTGACAGCGGCCGGGCCGAGGCCACCCACGAGCGCGACCACGCCGACGAGCGGGTCCGGCAGCCGCAGCGCGGTCAGATCGGTGACCGCGAGGACCAGCCCTGCGACGGCGACGAGCAGCAGCGCGGGCAGCGCCGGATCGGCGCCCCGGGCGGCGGCGAGCCCGCCGAACACCACGCCGCCGACCAGTGCGAACGCCTCCCGGCTCGGCGTGTGTCTCCCGGCCATCCGATCCGTGCAGATCGACCGGCCGACCGGGACGGCAGCCCATCCGGCCGCCGCACCGAGCAGCGCGACCCCTGTCACCAGCACCGCCGACACGGGGCGGGACGCTACCGCCCGGCGGGCTTCCCGGCCGTCCCGTCGACGGCTGGTCGCGGGGACCGGCGCGGGCGGCCGTGGGCGAGTCCTGCAGCGGACAGACCAGCACGAGGACTGCCCAGATCAGTGCGGTCCGGCCGGTGGCGCCGCGGAATCGACGAGGTTCGTCGCACTCGTGGGGCGTGAGCTCATCGTGGGACCACGCTACGGTGGCCACGGCGTCGGCGTCGCCAGTTGGTGGCCGGCCCCTCAGCACTGGCGTACGCAGGAGGCGTTCATGTCGAACTTCGGTCCACCGGGCGGTGGCTCTACCGAGCCGTGGGGACGGCGCGACGACGGCTACGCCCCGCAGCCCGACCCGCGTTACCCCCCGCAGGGCGACCCGCGTTACGCCGCCCAGCCCGATCCGCGGTACGGCCCGCCGGACGCGCGGCCGTACGGCCCGCCCGCCGATCAGTACGGCCCGCCCGACCAGTACGGAACGCCCACCCAGCAGTACGGGCCCGCCGACCGGTACGGCCCGCCGGCCGATCAGTACGGCCCGTCGACGCAGCGCTACGAGCCGGGTCCGGCCTGGTCCCCCGGACCGCCGCAGCAGGGCCACCCGGCCGGCCCCTACGCCGGGCCGCAGTACGACGCCGGCCGGCCGCCCTACGCCGAGCCGACGCCGCCCAAGCGCGGAAAGGGCCCGTTGCTGGTGGTCGTGATCGTGCTGGCCGTGCTGCTGCTGGGCGGCGCCGGGGCGTACTGGATGCTGGGCCGGGACGAGCAGAGCCCGACCGGCGGCACGACCGCCGCCACCGCGCCGGCCGCGGATCCGACCGGGGCGGCGCCGAGCGAACCGGCCGACACGACGCCCACGACGGCGTCTCCGGCCTCCTCGACCGATCCGCGTTTCGTCAAGGCGGGCCAGTGCGTCGCCAACGAGGGTGGCGGCGGTCAGCCCAAGCTGGTGATCGCCGACTGCGGCCCGAAGACGTACGAGGTGCTGCGCCGCATCGACGGCGCGACGAGCGGCAAGAAGGACGCGGAGGCGAAGTGCGGGAAGGTGGCCGGTTACACCGACTGGTACTTCTTCGACAGCGAGCTGGACGCGCTCGACTTCGTGCTCTGCCTGAAGCGCCGCTGACGCTCCACGCGGGTCGGTAACCAAAACTAGGGCTGTCTAGCATCCACGCTAGACAGCCCTAGTTTTATCTCGACGCCGACACGCGGTAGCCGCCTCTACGCGCATCTAGCCTGGTCGCTAGAGAACCCGATACTGTGCGATTCGTGGATCCGGTCCGCAACCCGTACGCCCCGGGCGCCGGCCAGCGCCCGCCCGAACTCGCCGGGCGGGGGCGGGAACTGGACGTCTTCGACGTGGTGCTGGAACGGGTCGCCCGCGGTCGCCCGGAACGCAGCCTGATGCTCACCGGCCTTCGTGGAGTGGGCAAGACGGTCCTGCTCAACACGCTGCGCTCCGAGGCGATAAACCACCTCTGGGGCACCGGCAAGATCGAGGCCCGGCCGGACCAGTCGTTACGCCGGCCAATCGCCGCCGCGCTGCACATGGCGGTCCGTGAGCTGGCGCCCCGGCACCGTGCCCCGGACCGGATCGACGCGTTCCTCGGCGTCCTCAAGGCGTTCGCGCAACGCTCCGGGCCGACCGGCCGGGGCGGTGCGGCGCCCAAGCTGCGCGACCGCTGGCAGCCCGGCATCGACGTACCCGCCAGCAGCGGACGCGCCGACTCCGGCGACATCGAGATCGACCTGGTCGAGCTGCTGAGCGACGCGGCGGCGGTCGCCACCGACGTCGGCACCGGCATCGCGATCTTCATCGACGAGATGCAGGACGTCGGCGCCGAGGACGTCTCCGCGCTCTGCGCCGCCTGCCACGAGCTGTCCCAGCTCGGCGCGCCGCTGATCGTCGTGGGCGCGGGCCTGCCGCACCTGCCGGCCGTGCTCAGCGCCGCCAAGTCCTACTCCGAGCGGCTCTACCGCTACCAGCGCATCGACCGGCTCGACCGGATCGCCGCCGACCAGGCGCTCTGCGCGCCGGCCGAGCGGGAGGAGGTCGAGTACGAGCAGAAGGCCCTCGATCTGCTCTACGAGAAGTCCGGCGGCTATCCCTACTTCGTCCAGGCGTACGGCAAGGCCACCTGGGACCACGCGCCCCGCTCACCGATCACCGCGGCGGACGTCCGGGTCGCCGCGCCGGAGGCGGAGGCCGAGCTGGCGGTGGGGTTCTTCGGCTCCCGCTTCGAGCGGGCCACTCCCGCCGAACGCGAGTACATGCGCGCGATGGCCACGCTGGCGCTGGTGGACGGCGAGGAGGGCGGCCGGGACGACATGGACGCGGCGGTGCCGACCGCCGAGATCGCGCGCGCGCTCGGCCGCAAGCCGGCCAGTCTCTCCCCGGCACGGGACGCGCTGATCAAGAAGGGGCTGATCTACTCCGGTGAGCGGGGAACCGTGGCGTTCACGGTGCCGCACTTCGGCCGCTACCTGCGCACCCAGCCCGCCTGACGGTCCGGATCGCGTCGGCTCGGATCGCGTCGGCCCGGCCGCGTCGACTCAGACCCGCGACCACGGCGCCGGGAAGACCACCTCGCCGGCCGGCGGCGGTGGCTCGTCGCTCGCCGACGGCGGCAGCACCAGCGCCTGCCACGGCTCCCCCAGCCCGGACCAGGGACTGGTGAGGCCGAGCCGGGCCGCCGGGCCGAACCCGAACCGCCGGTAGTAGGCCGGATCGCCGAGCACCACCACCAGCCTTTCCCCCAGCTCGGTCGCGGCATCCAGCGCCGCCTGAACCGCGGCCGTCCCGTGCCCCAGCCGCTGCCGGTGCCGGGCCACCGCCACCGGGCCCAGTGCCAGCGCCGGCCAGGTGCCGCGTCCGGTGCGTACGCCGACGCGCGTGAGCAGCGCGTACGCCACCACCTCGCCGCCGTACTCGGCGACCATGGCCAGCTCCGGGATCCACGCCGGGCTGTGTCGCAACTCCTCGACCAGGCCCACCTCCGGTGGGGCGGCCACGTCGGGCCGGGCGAAGGCGGCGGCCAGCACCCGGGCCACCGGCGCCTCGTCGGCCGGGCCCTCCGGGCGCAGTCGCAGCGTCGTCACCCGCGCGACCTTACCGAACGCGACGGGTCCATCCGCGACTGTCGCTGAAATCGATACCGTTCGGACGTCCACGTCGGCCCATACCTTTCGTGTGTTGCGGGGATGACGACGCCGCCGACGGGGTAAGACTGAGCCATGAAGCCCGTGCGTTCCCTCGCCCGAGTCATGTTGAGCGGCATCTTCGTGGTCAGCGGCGCCCGCAACCTGCGCAACCCGGAACGCGTGGTGCAGGCCGCGGAACCGGTCACCGGGAAGGTCGCCCCGCTGATCCGGAACGTCCACCCCCGCATCCCCACCGACACGGTCTCGCTCATCCGCGCCAACGCCGCCGCCCAGCTGGCCGGCGGCCTGATGCTCGCCACCGGCCGGTTCACCCGGCCGGCCGCGCTGGTGCTCGCGGGCACGCTGATCCCGACCACCGCCGCCGGTCACCCCTTCTGGACCAACGACGACCCGGCCACGCGCACCAGCAACCAGGTCCACTTCCTGAAGAACCTCGGCCTGCTCGGTGGCCTCCTCCTCGCCGCCGCCGACACCGAGGGCAAGCCGGGGCTGCGCTGGCGCGCGGGCCACCGGATCGACCACTCGCGCCGGTCGGTGAAGCGTGCGGTCCGCACCGCGCGCCGCGAGGCGAAGATCGCCGTGCGCTCCGCGGCGACCGCCCGCCGGATGCCCGGCTGACCAGGCGTTTCGTACGGCCCACCACCCCCCGCCAAGGCCACCAATCACCTGAACCGTCCGACACCCGTTAACGCGGTGGAAATGTCGCAAACACGTGTGGGATCGGACACGGTCGTGTAACGCGGGAGGCAGCAACGTGAGGCGCCGTTCTAGGCTCCGTTCTGGACCTGAACGGGTACGACGACCTTGGTACGGGGGTGGCCACGCCATGCCGACGACAGTCGGTAGACGGACCAACCGCCTCGCCCCGGCCTCCCGCGTCGACCGCCGGATCGTGGTGCGTCTCGGCGTGGTCGCCGCCGTGTCGTACGCGGCGTGGCTCGCCATCGGCGCCTTCGGACGGCCCTACAACTTCTTCGACATGAAGATCTACCACGGCGCGGTGCTGTGGTGGGCCGGTGGCGACGGGCTGTACGACTTCGTCGCGCCCTCGACCACGCTGGGCTTCACCTACCCGCCGTTCGCCGCGCTGGTCATGCTGCCGATGTCCTGGCTCCCGGTCAACGGCGCCGGTTTCGTCAACGGGATGGCCAGCATCGGCGCGCTCGCTGTCGTCCTCGCGGCACTGCTCCGTCCCATCGTGGACCGGCTCGGCTGGCCGCTCTGGTTCAGCGTCGGCATCGCCACCCCGCTCGCCGTCGCCATCGAGCCGTCCCGGGAGACGCTCGGCTACGGGCAGATCAATCTGCTGCTGTTTGCGCTGATCATGGCGGACATGGTGGGCCTGCGCTGGCGGGCCAAGCGGGGCACCCACCATGAGACAGCCGACTCTCCGCTGGCCCGGTTCGTCTACAGCGGCGCCTGGGCCGGTGTGGGCATCGGGCTCGCCACCGCGGTCAAGCTCACCCCGGCGCTGTTCGTGGTGTACCTGATGCTCACCCGGCAGTGGCGGGCCGCGCTCACCGCGGTCGGCACCACGATCGGCGTGACCATCGCGACGTTCGGCGTGCTCGGTGAGGAGTCCCGCGCGTACTTCACCGGGGTTCTCTGGCAGACCGAGCGGGTCGGCGCGGCGGACATGACCGCCAACCAGTCCCTCGCCGGACTGCTGGCGCGGCTCTACGACTCGATCGAGACGCCCGGCCTGCTCTGGCTGGCGTTCTCGGTGCTGGTCCTGGCGCTGGGCCTGTCCCGGGCGATGAGCGCCCGCGCCGACGGCGACGAGCTGACCGCGTTCACGCTCGTCGGGCTCACCGCCAACGTGATCAGCCCGATCTCCTGGTCGCATCACCTGATCTGGGTCATCCCGGCGATCATCGTGCTGGCCGACGCCGCGGTACGCCGCCGCGAAGCCAGTCGCGGCCTGCCGTTGCGCGGCACCGGCGGCCCCTCGGCCAACGGCGTGCCGGCCCTGCGCCCGCCGATCTGGTACCCGACGCTGACCGGACTCCGCCACGGCGCCGGCGCGCTCGGGCTCTACCTGCTGTTCCTGATCTCACCGATCTGGCCGTACGAGCACCAACTCCCCGAGGTGTCCCACTACCAGGACGGCCTGTTCGGCGCGCTCATGGAGAACTCCCTGGCCATCGCGCTGATCGTGCTCGTCACGGCGCTGCCGTGGCGCCCCGGCGCCGAGCCGGCGTTCTACCACGACCGGTTGGGCCGCACCGCCGCCCTCGCCGCCCGCCGCTGAGCCCTCAGGGGCAGTTCACCCACTCCTCGGTGCCGTCGTCGAAAACCTGGCGCTTCCAGATCGGGAGCCGCGCCTTCACCTCGTCGACCAGCCGGGCGCAGGCGACGAACGCGGCCGCCCGGTGCGCCGTGCTGACCGCGGCCACCAGCGCCACGTCCCCGATCTCCAGCGGGCCGATCCGGTGCGACACCGCCACCGCGTACACCTGCGGGTCGGCTGCGATCTCGGCCGCCACCTCGCGCAGCACCGCCTCGGCGGTGGGGTGGCCCTCGTACTCCAGCCGGGTGACCACCCGCCCGTGGTCGTGGTCGCGGACCACGCCCTGGAAGGACACCACCGCACCGGCCCGGCGGTCGGTGACCGCCGCCTCGTGCGCGGCCAGGTCGAGCGGCCGGTCCGTGACCGTGCCGAGGACCACGCCTGCTCCCACCGTCACGACGTCTCCCGTCGGCTCGTTCGTCACGCTCACCCGAATCGCTCCCCCGGGGTCAGCGGCAGCGGCACGAGCGGCACCCGGTCGCCGGCCGCGCCGCTGGTACCGGGCCGGATCACCGCGAAGCCGTCGGCGCCGGCCAGCCCGCGCAGCATCGCCGAGCCCACGTGCCGCACCGGGTACGCGGTCCCGGCGACCCGGTCCCAGCGGGCCAGCGCCAGATGGGTGTAGGCGCCGCGTCCGGCAACCGGCTCGGCGAGCGTCACCTGCGGCAGCACCGGCATCGGCCGGCCGGTGAGACCGGCGAGCAGCGGCGCGACGAGCGACACGAGCGCCACCACGGCCGACTGCGGGTTGCCGGGCAGGCCGGCCACGAACCGGACCCGCCCGTCGCCGTCCACCAGCCGGGCGAGCAGCATCGGGAAGCCGGGGCGCACCGCCACCGTGTTCACCACGTAGTCGGCGCCGAGCGCCTCCAGCGTCGGGTGCAGGTGGTCGACCGGGCCGTGCATGGTGCCGCCGGTGGTGCAGATTACGTCGGCGTTGGCGAGCGCGCCCCGCACCGCAGCGACGTGCGCGGGCAGCGTGTCGGCGACCGGGCCGACCACGTCGGCCGCGCGCACCTGGCAGCCGTAGCGGCGCAGCCAGGCCGGCACCGACGGACCGAGCGCGTCCCGGACCCGCCCGGCGCCGGGCGGACCCGAGGTGAGCAGTTCGTCGCCGAAGACCAGCAGCGCGGCCCGGGGCGGGCGGCGGACCCGCAGCGTGTCGTGCCCGCAGGAGGCGGCCAGGCCGATCACCGCCGGGTCCACCGGCGTGCCGGCGGGCAACAGTTCCTCCCCGAGGCACGCCTCCTCGCCCGGCTCCCGCCACTCCGGCGCCGGGCGGGGCGTGCCGGTCACCAGGCCGTCCGCCGTACGTGTCGACTCCTCGATCCGCAGGATCGCCGTCGTGCCCTCGGGCACCATCGCGCCGGTGGCGATCTCCACGGTGCTGCCGTCCGCCTCCAGCGGCGGCGGGGTGTGCCCGGCGAGCACGCGCCCGACCACCCGCCACGGCCCGGGACCCCGCACCGCCCAGCCGTCCACACTGGAGGTCGGGAACGCCGGCAGATCGGTGCGCGTGCTCAACGGCTCGGCCAGCGTGTGCCCGTCGGCCTCCGCCAGCGGGCGGGCGACGGCGGGGAGCGCGGCGGACAGCCCCACCGCGTACACCCGGGAGCGGGCCTCATCCCACCCGGCGGGGGGTGGCGTGCCCGCCTCGGCCGCGGCGGCTTCGGTTTCCGTGCTCATCCGGCGAGCCTAGCGCCGGGACACGTGCCGCGCGGGTTCAGTGGTCGCCGCCGCGAAGCTGGTCCACGGCGTGGCGCAGGATCGGCCCGAGCACCGCCAGGCCGTCGCGGGCGCCGCCGCGCGAACCGGGCAGGTTGACCACGAGCGTCCGGCCGGTCACCCCGGCCAGCCCTCGGGACAGCGCGGCCGTCGGCACGGTGTCGCGGCTGTGCGCGCGGATCGCCTCGGCGATGCCGGGGATCTCGTAGTCGAGCAGCTCGCGGGTCACCTCGGGCGTGCGGTCGGTCGGGGTGACGCCGGTGCCACCGCTGGTCAGCACCACGTCGACGCCGTCGGCGCGGGCCGCGCGCAGGGCGTCGCCGACCGGTTCGCCGTCCGGCACCACCACCGGGGCGTCGACCTCGCACCCCAGCTCGCGCAGCCCGGTCACGAGCAGCGGGCCGCTGGTGTCCTCGTAGACTCCGGCGGCGGCCCGGTTGGACGCGACGATCACCCGGGCCCGGATCACGGCCGGTCCTCCGGCCGGGCCCACTCGCCGGTCTTGCCGCCCTCCTTGCGGAGCACCCGGACGGCGTCCACCGAGGCGGCCGGGTCGACCGCCTTGACCATGTCGACCAGGGCGAGGCCGGCGACCGCCACCGCGGTCAGCGCCTCCATCTCGACGCCCGTACGGTCGGCGGTCCTCGCGGTGGCGGTGATCTCCACCGTGTCGGCGGTGAGGTCGAGGTCGACTGTGACGCCGTGCAGCGCGATCGGGTGGCAGAGCGGGATCAGGTCGGGTGTGCGCTTGGCCCCCATGATGCCGGCGAGGCGGCCGACGGCGAGCGCGTCGCCCTTGGGCAGGCCGTCTCGGCGCAGTAGCTCCACCACCTCGGCCGTGGTGCGGAGGCGGCCGGCGGCGACCGCGAGCCGGCCCGAGACCGGCTTGGCGGAGACGTCGACCATCCGGGCCGCACCGGCCGGGTCGACGTGGGTGAGCTGCGTGGTTTCGGGCACGGCCCGACCCTATCCAGCAGCCGGATATCCACCAACTGTTCCTCCGCGCGCGCCGAACGCGCTGAATCAAAATTATCCGCACCCGGGTGGACTGTGCGAAATGCAGACTTATGGAAGATAGCACTCAATACTCCGCCGACGTTCCGGTGCCGGAGAGCGACGAGGCTTTTTCAGTGAGTTGTCGTGGCGGATGTTACGTAAGGGGAAACCGAACGGCTACAGACACCCGGTGCGGAGGAGCTTGATAATCCCACTTGAAAGGATGCACTGAATACGCGTTCAGTCTCCAACCAAAGACCGAGCGTAACAAGAACCAGGTGCATTGGCGCAATATGCGCATATGGACATCTAATGGGATGTATCAGGGCCTAAAAGCCATAACATGTTCGACGTTGGATGGGCCGGCAGCGCCGGTTCCGGGGGTCGAACGAAGGGGCGAGGCCATGCGCGGCAACGACTGGCTGTGAAGCGAACTTCCGAGGGCGCCTGAGCGGACCGTAGAGTACGGACACACGCACCGCTACGAACGAGCGCGGTGGAGGCAGACCACGTGACTCGCGCCCACGCACGCGACAATGGGACCGATCGGCGGCTCTTGCTGCTTGTCGGTCTCGTCGTGTTTCTGGCCGGCCTGGCCACGCTGGCGAGCATCCACCTGATCGCCGCCGGCGACCTGGTCACCCAGAAGGACGTCACCCGCGCGGCGACGATCGCCTTTCTGGTCGCCGCGGCCGCGACGGTGAATGTGCGAATCCGCATTCGCGCCACCACCCACGGCGTTTCCTGGACGGACGCGGCAACCGTGATCGGGCTCGCCGTCGCACCCGTGCCCTGGGTCGTCATCGCCACCGGCGTCGGTGTCGCCGTCACCCGCCTCATCGGTCGCCTCCCCCCGATCAAGCTGGTCTTCGGCATCGCCAAGGAGATGACGCTGGCGGCGGCCGGAGGCCTGGTCCTCATCGCCGCCGGCTGGTCCTGGCCCTGGTCCGGTCCGATCAGCCGCTCGCTGCCCGCCCTGGTGCTGGCCTACGTGACAGTCGTCGCCCTCGACGAGCTGCTCACCTTCCCGGTCCTGGCCTTCGCGACCGGGACGCCGATCCGCAAGCGCTTCCGGGAGCAGTGGGACCTCCGGCTGGCGAGCGTGCTCGCCCGCTTCTCGGTGATCGTGTGCACGCTGCTCATCCTCCGGATCGACCCGACCTTCCTGATCGTCGTACCCCCTCTCGTGCTGAGCCTGCATCTCGCCTACTCCAGCCGGCTTCGCAATCGCGCCGAACGGGAAGCCTGGCAACGGCTGGCCCGGACGACCGACGCATTGAATGTAATCGATCTGAATCGGGTACTCACGACGGCCGTCACACAGGCGACCGAGCTGTTCTCCGCCGACGAGGTGGAAATCGAACTGCGTGAGGAAGCGCTGGTGGTACGCGGCGTCGGCGGAGCGATCACCTACCGCGGCCCGGCCGGTGAACCGAGCTCGATCGAAGGTTCGGTGCTGACCAACCGCCTCGAAGGCCACGACCGGACCGTCGACGTCGGCGTGCTGCGGCTACGGTTCGCCGGGCCGGTGGAATTCTCCGAACGGGAGGAGTACACGCTGCGCACCTTCGCCTCCGCCCTCTGCACCGCGGTCCGCAACGCCCAGGCGTACGCCGAACTCGCCCGCATCGCCGAGGACCACGCCTACGCCGCCACCCACGACGCCCTCACCGGCCTGTCCAACCGCCGGCACCTGCTCGACGAGGGCGGCGCCCAGCTCACCACCCGGCACGCCGACGGCGTCACCGCCCTGGTGCTGATCGACCTCAACCACTTCAAGGAAGTGAACGACACCCTCGGCCACGGCGCCGGCGACCGGGTGCTCATCCAGGTCGCCGAACGGCTGCGCGACGCGGCCCGCCCCGACGACCTGGTCGCCCGGCTCGGCGGCGACGAGTTCGCCGTACTGCTGCGCGGCCTGCCCGCCCCGGCCGTCGCCGCCCACCGCGCCGAGGCCCTGCTCGCGGCGCTGCACGACCCGCTCGACCTCGACGGCATGCGGATCAGCGTCGAGGCCAGCGGCGGCATCGCCGTCGCCCCCGCCACCGGCGGCATGGCGGAACTGCTACGCCGCGCCGACGTGGCGATGTACCAGGCCAAACGAGCCGGCCAACGGGTCGCCACCTACGCGCCCGCCCGCGACACCGCCGACCTGAGCCGGCTCACCCTCGGCGGCGAACTGCCCCGCGCCGTCGCCGACCACGAGTTCACCGTCAACTTCCAGCCCATCGTCGACCTCGGCAGCGGCCAGGTGATCGGCGCCGAAGCCCTGGCCCGCTGGCACCACCCCACCCACGGGCTCATCGACCCGCTGCGCTTCCTCGAAGCGGTGGAACGCTCCGGGCTGCTCCCCGCGTTCGCCGAGGCCATCCTCGACCAGGCGCTCATCGCCGCCGGCTCCTGGCGCGACGCCGGCTTCGACCTGCCCGTCTCGGTGAACGTGTCCCCGCGCAGCCTCCTCGACGCCCGCTTCCCCGGCGCGGTGCTGGCCCGGCTACGAGCCCACGACCTCCCGCCGGACCGGCTCGTACTGGAACTCACCGAGACACTCACGCTCAGCCAGCTCGACGTGGTCGACCGCGTACTCAGCCGGCTACGTGACTCCGGCGTCCGGCTGGCACTCGACGACTTCGGCACCGGATACTCGTCGCTCTCCCTGCTCTCCCGCATCCCCGTACACGAATTGAAGATCGACCGCAGCTTCGTCGGCGCGATGGAGACCGCCCCCGAAGCCGCCGCCGTCATCCGCTCGACCCTCGACCTCGGCCGCAGCCTCGACCTCACAGTCGTCGCCGAGGGCGTGGAGAGCGAACCGCAACGCCGCGCGCTCTGGGAACTCGGCTGCGCCGCCGGGCAGGGCCACCTGTTCGCCCGGCCACTGCCCGCCGCCGCGCTGCTCGCCACCCTCCAACGCGGCCACGGCGGCCGGACCGGCGCGCTCGCACCGGCACTGCACGACGCTGGCGCCGTGATCCGCCTCCCCGGCCGCCGCACCGGCCGCACCCGCCCCTCACCCCCCGCCGCCACCGGCGACGCCCGGCAACCCTGACCCGGCCGGGGCACACCACCGGTCTGCCAGACTGGCCCGCGTGACCGCCCTCGCCGACCGACCGACCGCCCTCTCCCGCCGCTGGTCGGCGCTCGACACCGCAGCCGGCGGCCTCGCCCTCGACCTGGGCCTCTACGCCGCCGCCACGGCCTTCGCCGCGATCACCGCCGCCACCTCCACGCTCCCTCCGCACCGCGCCTGGGGCGCCGTCGCCACCATCGGGTACGCGCTCGCCACGCTCGCCGCCGCCACCCAACTGCTCGCCTACCGCCGCCACCCCGGCACCCCCCTGGCCGGCCTGCCCGCACGGTGGACGATCACCGGCCTCACCTGGGCCGCCACCGCGCTGCTGCCCGTCGTCACCCAGAGCGTCGAACGCGCTGCCGGACGCACCGACCGCGCCCAGGAGGAGGTGATCGTCGTCGAACACGCCGGCGCCCGCCTCGCCGAGCAGGGCACCCCCTACCTCGGACCCGACGCCATCGCCGCCCTGCCCCCCGGCGAGCAACTCCTCGGCTACACCCCCTACCAGCCCGGCATGGCACTGTTCGGACTGCCCAGAGCCGCCGTGGACGCCTGGTGGACCGACTCCCGCGTCTGGTTCGCAGTGGTCACCGCACTCACCCTCGTCGCCCTCGTCGCCACGCTGCGCGCACACGGCGGCCCCGCCGCACCCCGCCGCGACGCCGCAGTCCTACGCGCCGTCCAGGCCGCCACCGTCCTACCCGTCTGCACGCTCACCCTCGCCACCGGCGGCGACGACCTCCCCGTACTCGCGCTCTGCCTGCTCGCCCTCGCGCTCGCCGCCGCCGGACGACCCGGCCGGGCCGGCCTCGCGGTCGGCGCCGCCGGCGCGCTGAAACTCCTCGCCTGGCCGGTCGCCGTCGTCCTGATCTGCTGGGCCGCCACGCGCCGGGCCGTGCCCCGCACCGCCCTCGGAGCCCTCGGCCTCCCCGTCCTCGCCCTGCTCCCGGTGCTGCTGGTCGACCGCGACGCCCTCGTCGAGAACGTGCTGCGCTTCCCCCTCGGCCACGGCCTCGTCACCAGCCCCGCCCAGTCGCCGTTCCCCGGACACCTCATCGCCGAGGCCCTCCCCGCCGGACGCGCCGTCGCCGCCGCACTGCTCGTCGCCGCCGGACTCGCCATCGCCGCCCGGCTGCTGCGCCGCCCGCCCCGCACCGCCGCCGCCACGGCGCTCATCTGCGGGTACGGGCTGCTCGCCGCGATCCTGCTGATGCCCTCCACCCGCTTCGGGTACCTGCTCTACCCGGCCGCCCTGCTCGTCCTCGCCCCCGCGCTGGCGCTCACCCGACCGGACGACCCGGCCGCATTCCCGGCAACCGCCCCGCGCGATCCGGCCGGAAGGCGTACACCTGAGGGATGACCACCTACCGCGACCGGGCCGAGGCGGGACGGGAACTCGCCGAGCGACTCACCGACCTCGCCGGCCGACCCGACGTCATCGTGCTCGGCCTGGTCCGCGGCGGCGTACCCGTCGCCCGGGTGGTCGCCGACCGGCTCGGCGCACCACTCGACGTGCTCGTCGTCCGCAAGCTCGGCGTGCCCTGGGCGCCCGAGGTCGCGTACGGCGCACTCGGCCCCGGCGGCGTGCAGGTCCTCAACGAGATGGTCGCCGGCCGGATCAGCGAGAACGACAGGGCCCAGGTCCGCCGCCGCGAACAGGCCGAACTGGAACGCCGCGAGCAGCGCTACCGGGGCGGCCGGCCACCGCTCGACCTCACCGGACGCACCGCCGTCGTCGTCGACGACGGACTCGCCACCGGCGCCACCGCACGCGCCGCCGTCCAGGTCGCCCGCCACCTCGGAGCCGCCCGCGTCCTCGTCGCCGTCCCGGTCGGCTCCGAGCAGGCGTACGACATGCTCGCCACCGACGCCGACACGGTCGTGAGCAGCCGGCTCCCGCACGACTTCGCCGCCGTCGGCGCGTACTACGAGGACTTTCACGAGGTCTCCGACGACGAGGTCACGCAGGCGCTGACCGCCCCCGCGTGAGAACACCCGGTACCTTCGTTGTCATGCAGATGACCTGTCCCAAGTGCCGCGGAGAAATGCGCCAGTACGAGCGCAGCGGAGTAGTCATCGACCAGTGCGGCGAATGCCGCGGCATCTTCCTCGACCGTGGCGAGTTGGAGAAGCTGTTCGATGCCGAGGCCAACTGGAACCGGCAGCACGGCGGCGCCCCGCAGCAGCCCGCGCCGACCGGTGCCGGCTACCCGCCGCCCCCGCCACCCCCGCCCGCCGCCGCGCCGCACCAGCCCGGCTACGGCGCCGTCCCCCCGCCCCCTCCGCCGCCGCCCGGCCACGGCTACGCGCAGCCCGCGTACGGCCACAGCCAGCAGCAGCACTACGGCTACCACGGCCACTACCGGCGCAAGAAGAAGCACGGCTTCCTCGGCGAACTGTTCGACTGACCGCCGACCACACGCACGCCGGGTCGGTGCGCCGCACCGACCCGGCGCGCTCGTCGGCGTGCCGCACCCGCCACAGCGTGGCAGGCTGCACGGCATGAGCCCGATCCGGCAGCACGAGGCGCTGGCCCAGGCGTACGACGGCATCACCGCAGTGGTCAGCCCG
Source organism: Micromonospora sp. NPDC005686 (assembly GCF_042871665.1). Taxonomy (NCBI): domain Bacteria; kingdom Bacillati; phylum Actinomycetota; class Actinomycetes; order Micromonosporales; family Micromonosporaceae; genus Micromonospora; species Micromonospora sp. NPDC005686. The sequence goes on along the minus strand of NZ_JBIAIY010000007.1, from coordinate 233,959 downwards.
CTCGACGACGCCGGCCTGCAACGGCCCACCCGATGCCGCGGCTGGCTCGTCGCCGACCTGCTCTTCCACGTGCTCTGCGACGCCCAGCGCGCACTCGTCGCCCTGGCCAGCCCCGCACCCGGACCGGCCGACGTGGACGACGTCAGCTACTGGCGTGCCTTCACGCCCGGCGATGACGACACGGGCATCAGGCACGCCTGGTGGGCCCGCCGGTCCGCCGTCGCCTTCGACCGGCCCACGGGCGTGGTCCGCCTCTGGGCCGACACCGCGCCCGCCGCCGTCCGCGCGGCAGCCACGGCAGACCCCGACGGGTACGTGACCACGCAGGGGCACGTGCTGCGCGTACCCCATCTGCTCGCCACCCTGACCACCGAGGCGGTCATCCATCACCTGGACCTGGTGGTGGACCTGCCGGACGCGCCGCGACCGGCGGCAGACCCGACGCGGGTCGCGGCGACCGCGATGGATGGTCTGCTCAGCGACGACGCGGTACGGCCGGCCGGCTGGGACGACCACGAATTCCTGCTGAAGGCGGCGGGGCGGGTGCCGCTCACCGACCGGGACCGGCTGGAACTGGGCGAGGCGGCGGGCTGGTTCCCGCTGCTCGGCTGACGCCGCTCAGACGATCGCCATGTCCACGAAGCGCGACAGGTGCAACTGGGCCGCCACCGTCACCGTGTCAGTCGGGCCATTCCGGTGCTTGGCGATGATGAAGTCCGCCTCGCCCGCTCGCGGCGACTCCTTGTCGTAGTAGTCGTCGCGGTGCAGAAGAATGACAACGTCTGCGTCCTGCTCGATCGAGTTGTGCGCGGCGATGCCGTTGGCGATGAAGTTGTGCGTGCCGAGCACCGTAGCGTCGTAGACGTCCTTCTCGCCGACGGATTCGATCGAGACGATCTCGTCCCAGAACACATCGTTCGTCGCGTGCAGGTCAAGATCCACGGAATCCAGGACTGCGGCGACCTTGACGAGACGTGACCGGCTGGGCGCACGCTTCCCCATCGCACTGCCGGAGAACTGGGTGCCGACGGCAGCCGCGAACTCTCGGTGACTCGTCTTGCGCTCCGCCAAGACCTCGCGAACCCGTGACCACACCTCCTTGGGCACCGTGTCCACGTTCGGATTGCTGACGACGGATTCGAGAATCACCAGCAGCGCCGCGCACCCGTTGGCGCGCTCGCCGTGCACACCGATCTCCCGAAGGAAGCGGAGTTGGTCGTCACGACCCGAGATGTCCAGGGTGTACTGCGGCCGGTGTTTAGTGACCGGAACCTGTCGCAACCGAGCAGAGATTCCGTAGCGCAGCAGCAGGCGTGAGATGTCCTCCAGCATCCGGCGCGAGGTGGAGGAGAAGTAGATTCGCCCTCCTCGACCGGACTTGTTGACGGTCACTGACCCGTCGGTGGCCCAGAGGTGCCGCAGGAAGAGGGTGATCTGCTCCTTAGGCAGGCCGAACACCGCTGGGGGCACGAACTTCTCGTGGGACCGCAGCCCGAACAGGCCCAAACCGTCCAGCCACTCGGCAATCGGGTTCCGCCGACCGCGGGCGAGCCGGAATGGTGCCGGTAGCCGGAGCGTGGTCACTCGGGCAGCCGGGTAGTCGTCTCGCACAGCCGTGATCCCGAAGTGCGTGGCCGCCTTCGTCACTGCCGCCAGGCTGGCCTCGTCGCAACTCGCGTAGCGGATCGGCTGCCGACGGACGAACGAACCGTCCCCGAGGAGGTGTGCCAGCATCACCACCTCCGGCTCGGCCCACGGCTGGATGTTCAACGGCGGCGGAATGTGCCGAGGCGCCGCAAGCCGAGTGCCAACCGTGAGTTCTCGCAGTGGCAGCCACCCGCCGAACGTGAGAAAAGGATGGTTGGCAGTCGCTTCTACCTGCTTGCCGGACGCAAGGGTCATCCGGAAGACCTCGCGCGTTCCGCTGGGGAAGGCGTGCGTGAGCGTTCGGGGGGTGTAGCGGAGACCCTCATCGAGTGCCCAGACGGGGATCTCCCTCAGGTTCCCGGCAAGAAGCGCCCCGAGAGTGATCTCCGAGTTGTCGTCGGCTCGAACGAGCCTGGTGTCGGCCGTCAGGCAGCCGGATTCGCGCAGATCGGAAAGCTGCGGCCGCTTGTCGGTACGCTGCTCGGGCCCACGGTTCAGCTGACTCACCGCGATCACCGGGCACTCGACCTCCTTCGCCAGCAGCTTCAGGCCACGGGACAGGTCCGCGACCTCCTGCTGCCGGCTCTCGGTGCGCTTCGGCGAGGTCATCAGCTGGAGATAGTCGACGACGATCAGCTTCAGGTCGTGCTTCTGCTTGAGCCGCCGCGCCTTCGCCCGGATCTCCATCAGGTTCATGCTCGGCGTGTCGTCGACGAAGAGCGGCGCCTCGCTGATCTCGCCCATGCAGCGCGCCAACTTGGTCCAGTCGTCGTCGGAGAGCTGCCCGCTCCGCAGCACATGCAGCGGCACGCGCGCCTCGGCCGAGAGGAGTCGCATGACGATCTCGACCTTGCTCATTTCCAGCGAGAAGATCGCCGCCGCCTGGTTGGCGCGAATCGCCGCATTTCGGGCGAAGTCCATACTCGCCGTGCTGTTGTGCGTCGGGATCATCGAGCGGCCCGCCAGATACAGATGGTCGGGATTGTCAACCGTCACACAACGCACCGGCACGCTCGGCACCGGACGAACATCCACGATGAACCGCGAGTGGGAGCGGACGTCCGAGGACGTCCGGCGTCGGGCCGCATGAGCGGTGCGCTTCCGGTCCAGCCGGAAGACCGTGTCCGGGGTGGAGAAGTTCAGCGTGTATGCGATCGACGATTCCTCGGTACGGCCGCGCACCTTGCGCTCGGTCATGGTGCACCGGTAGCCCAGGCTGACGACGAGTTCCCGAACGCCGTCGATCAGGCGCCGCGAGGTGGACGTGTACCGCAGGTTCCCGGTCGGCGCCACCGTGCCGTCGGTGTCCATGAGACCGGCGAGCAACGCCCGGCGCTGTGTTTCGGAGGCGCGTAGGTAGTCCCGCGGAATGTGCTTGTCGTTGGCCACCCCGACTCGGCGGAGCAGGGCCAGGAACGAGCCGTTCCGCTCGTGACACTCGGCGCAGCGGCGGGTTCCGGGGTTCTCCCGCAGGGCACGGGTGGAGCCGCCGCAGTCGACGCAGGTGCGGTCCACCGTCCTGGCCGGCGTGGGCAGCTGCACGCTGTAGACCATGGGGCCGCTCGGGCGTACCAGGAAGCCGTCCTGGGCCACGAGGTCGAGCATCTCCGCGTCCGCGGTGGTGAAGCGGCTGGCCCCGGTGTGCCCGTCGCCGAGCCACACCCCGAGGGTGTACGGCGGGACGACCAGATCGCGTTCCGGAAGTCGGAGCGGCGCGCAGTTCCGCACGGCGTGGTTGAGACGGCGGTCGGCCGTCTCGGTACGCAGCGTGGCCGCGATCTGCGCCGTCGTGACGATCCCGTCGTACTCGGCGCGGCTGCCGGCGTTCACCGGGCGTTCCGCGCGTGCACGGAGGCCGGAGACCAACGCGCCCACCGGGTAGCCCGGAGCCGTCCAGTTGCGTGTCTTGCCGGCCCGGGTCACCGGTCGGGTGGTGACCCGGCCGTTGGAGCCCACCGTGTGGAGCACGTTGCGGAATTCCGGGCCGGCCTGATCCAGGGTCTCCGCGAGAGTGACCAGCCGGTGCGGTTCGGCGGATGCGGCAGTCTCGGCCTCCCGCACCTTCGCCAACGCCGGCTCGGCCCAGTGGTGCCGCCGGCGTGCCTCCGGCTGACGTCGGCTGGCCCGGGTGGTGGTCTTCCACAGGTGCTCGGCGTCCGCCACGATGACGCTTCCGTCGGAGAACTCGACCTCGTAGCAGGGGCGGTCGTACATCACGTCGAAGACGTTGGTGATCGTCGTCGGAGTGCCGTCCGCGGCGAGGAGCTGCTCGCCGGCCCGCACCTCACCCATGGTGGTCCAGCCCTGTGGGGTGGGCAGCGGGGTGTCGAGTGCAAGCGCCTTACCGAGACCAGGCCGGCCGGCCACGATGATGAGCTGGCCGGCGTGCAGGCCGTTGAGCAGGCGGTCGAGGTCGGTGAACCCGGTCGGCACACCTGTCATCATCCCGCCCTGGGCACCGACCGCCTCGATCTCGTCGAGCGTCGGCTGGAGCATGTCGGCCAGGACGGCGAAGTCCTCACTGACACGCTTCTCCGTGATCTCGTAGACGGCCTGCTGGGCGAGGTCGACGATGTCGTCGACGTCGCGGCTGCCGCTCGGGCCGGTGCCGTAGCCGAGCTGCACGATCCGGGTGCCGGCCTCGACCAGCCGGCGGAGCACTGCCCGTTCGCCGACGATGCGGGCGTAGTAGGCCGCGTTCGCGGCGGTGGGCACGCTCGCGATGAGCGTGTGCAGGTAGGGAGCGCCGCCGATCCGGGCGAGGTCGCCGGAGTCGGCGAGCGCGGCCGCCACGGTGATCGGGTCGGCGGGCTCGCCACGTCCGTAGATGTCCAGGATCGCGTCGAAGATGGTGGCGTGGACCGGGCGGTAGAAGTCGTTGGTCTTCAGGATCTCCACGACGTCGGCGATGGCGTCCTTGGAGAGCAGCATGCCGCCGAGTACGCACTGCTCGGCGGCGACGTCCTGCGGTGGTGTCTTCTCGAACGGCGCGTCGCGCGGCGGCGGCTCGGGCGCTTGTCCCCCGGCCCGTTCCGCACGCGTCTCGTCGGTGACCGACACGGGTTCCCCCCTCGCTGCGTCGGATCGAGTCCAGCTCTATCGCCCGGGTGTGACAACTCCGCGCCGACCCTCCGGTCGATCGGGGGTCATCGCCCGGCGGTCGGGGGACAACGATACGGAACCCGAGGTCAGCCGCTCAACAAGGCCGGTGGACGAGCCTCGGGACAACCTGTGGACGCCGGTGCCCCCTCCTGTGCGCAGGGTGTGCACCAGGGTGTGGATAAGTGATGGGGAAATCCGGGCCTATCGCCTCTGACCTGCGGTTTTCCTGTCCCCACCCTGTGGACGAAAGATTTCCGGCTGAGCTTTGTCGTCGTTCGTCCCGTACTATCGCTGCGAACGGCGACACCTGGGACAGCGGGTTTACTTTCGGGTTGAGAGAGGTCACGCTCCGGCCGTGAGACACCAGGACTGGGGAAGCGGGGAGGACAGCCCGCGCGAGCGACGGCCGAGCGGTTCCTGGGACGAGCCCGCCGGCCGGCGCCGGGTCGACTCGTACGCGCTGGAGGGCCGTCGCACGGCGAGCCGGCGACGGGCGATCGAGCGTGGCCAGGACGAGCCGGTGGAGACGTACCTTCCTCGCTGGGCGCTGGAATCCGGGGTGAGTCGCGCGGACGGCGGCGGGCGGCATGCCGCGCCGGACGACGAGGTGGAGAAGCCCTCGTCGGCGGGCACCCGGCGGGATCTGCGCGCGATCGGTGCGGGTCCGCTGTCGGACCACACCGCCGAGTGGACGATGGACGCCCCGCAGGAGCGGGGGTACGTGGGCAACCGGCGGGCGGACGAGGACGACGAGCCGGTGTCGGGGGCGGCGCCCCGGAGTCGTCCGCGTCGCGCGGCGACGCGCCGGCCGCAGGTGACCTGGTCGGGGCTGCCGGAGTCGGCGGGTTCGGGCGAAGGGCCGGCCGGGCCGGAGGCCGGACTGCCGACGGATCGGCGGCGTCGGTCGGCGTCGGGCTCCTCCTGGCCGCCGGCGGGGTCGGACTCGGCCTGGTCGCGGTCGGCGGCCCCGGACGGCGCGTGGTCCCGGCCGGCGTCGGATGCCGAGTGGCCGGCGGTGCCGGATACGGGCTGGTCGCCGTCGACGGCCGCGGAGCCGGAGGCCACCTGGGGACGGACGGCGGCGTCCGCGAAGGCGGCGGAGCCGGAGTCAGCCCGGTCGCGGCCGGCGGCGAATCCGTGGCAGCGTCGCCGGGCGGCCGAGCGTGAGCCGGTGGAGCCGCCCGCTGTGGATCCGTGGGACGCGTCAGGGCTGCATGCCTGGGACCGGTCGGTGCCCGCGAGCGGCTGGGGTCGGGCGGAGAGCCGGTGGGACCGTACGGAGCACACGGGTGAGTGGGACCGGTTCACCGATACGGGTTTCCTGGAGCCGGTGCGGGACACCGACGACCGGTACGCGAATGCCGATCCGTGGGACCGTTCGGCGCCGCCGGTACGGGAGGGCTGGGCGTCGCCGGAGCGGGCCGAGGCGTTCTGGTCGGGTACCCGGCTCTCGGGTGACGATCCGCGGTGGATGGAGACGCCGCCGACGGCCCCGCGCTCGCCTGCCGTGGCGTATTCGGCGCCGCGTCCCCGTACCGCGCCTCGTCGTCGCCCGGTGGAGCCCGCGCCGTCGACGTTGCGGCGGCAGGTGGAGACGATCGGCGGCGGTTCGTGGGGCCGGCGACTGGAAGACGACCTGCTGGATCCGGATCCGGGTGGCCCGTTGCGTCCGCTGGTCTACACGGCGGCGTGCTATCTGGTGCCGGCGGTGCTGCTGGTGGTCGGTCTGCTCTTCCTGAGTGGCCAGCCGCCGGCGGGGTGTGTCACGGACATCACCGGTGGCGGCTGTGATTCGCCGCGTGCGCACGCGTTGGAGTCGTTGTTGTCGGCGGCGCCGCGGTTCGGGTTGGCGATGGTGAGCAGTCTGGTGGTGGCGGTGCTGTTGCGGCAGGTCGGGACGACGTGGCGGTCGGCGACCGTGGCGCTGGCGGCCGCGGTGGTGGGTGGTGGGCTGTCCACGGTGGTGATCAGCGCGGTGACGGGCAAGCCGCTCGGTTGAGCCGCTTCGGTCGAGCGGCCAGGTTGCGAAAGGCCCGCACCGGTTGCCGGTGCGGGCCTTTCACGTCGTGCTTCGGTGTCAGCCCTTGACCACGTTCAGGTCGAACTTGGCGGTCACCTCGGGGTGCAGCCGGATGCTGACCGGGTAGGAGCCGAGCGCCTTGATGTGACCAGGCAGCTCCAGCCGGCGGCGGTCCAGGGCCGGGCCGCCGGCGGCCTTCACGGCGTCGACGATCTCAGCCGGCGTGACCGAGCCGAAGAGCCGACCGCCGTCGCCGGCGCGGGCCTTCAGGTTGACCTTCAGGCCCTCGACCTGGGTCTTGACCTCGGTGGCGTGGCCGAGGTCGCGGATCTCGCGGGCCGAGCGGGCCCGCTTGATGACCGTGACCTGCTTCTCCGCACCCTTGGTCCAGGTGATCGCGAAGCCCTGCGGCAGCAGGTAGTTACGGCCGAAGCCGTCCTTCACCTCGACGATGTCGCCCGGAGAGCCGAGACCGGACACCTCCTGAGTCAGGATGATCTTCATGTCCGTGCCTCCTCTCAGCGGGCCGTGGCCGTGTAGGGCAGGAGCGCCATCTCACGGGCGTTCTTGACCGCACGGGCGATCTGCCGCTGCTGCTGCGAGGTCACGCCGGTCACCCGCCGAGCGCGGATCTTGCCGCGGTCGGAGATGAACTTGCGCAGCAGCGCGGTGTCCTTGTAATCGATATAGGTGATCCCGTCCTTGTCGAGCGGGTTCACCTTCTTCTTCGGCTTGCGCAGTGCCGCAGCCTTCGCCATTGCTCTTGCTCCTGGTTTGCGATCGCGGGCGCTCGGCGCCATCAGAACGGGGGCTCCTCGTCGAAGTTTCCGCCGCCCGAACCAGCGCGGGAGGGGGCGGGGGCAGCAGAGGCCCAGGGGTCGTCGAAGTTGCCTCCGCCGCCACCCTGGCCGCCACCACCACCGAAGCCGCCGCCACCGCCACCGGAGCGGGACATCTTCTGCACCTTCGCCGTGGCGTAGCGCAGCGACGGGCCGATCTCGTCGACCTCCAGCTCGATGACGGTGCGCTTCTCACCCTCACGGGTCTCGTACGACCGCTGACGCAGCCGGCCGGACACGATCACGCGAGCGCCGCGCTGCAGCGACTCGGCGACGTTCTCGGCGGCCTGGCGCCAGACCGTGCACGAGAGGAAGAGCGGCTCGCCGTCCTTCCACTCGCCGGAGGCCTTGTCCATGAAGCGGGGCGTCGAAGCGACCCGGAACTTGGCGACCGCCGCGCCGGAGGGGGTGAATCGCAACTCGGGGTCATCGGTCAGGTTGCCGATGACCGTGATGGTGGTGTCTCCTGCCATGACCATCTCCTCGCGCACTCATCGTTGTGCCGTACAGGCTCCCAGAGCCGTACGACAGCGTGGATGAGGCTTGATCCGGACGTGCCGGGTCTAGATGCTCAGCGCATCTCCGGACGGATGACCTTGGTGCGCAGCACCGACTCGTTGAGTCGGAGCTGACGGTCCAGCTCGCCAACGGCCTCCGGCGTCGCCTGGAGGTCGATGACGGCGTAGATGCCCTCGGCCTTCTTGTTGATCTCGTACGCGAGGCGCCGGCGGCCCCACACGTCGGTCTTCTCCACCGAGCCACCCGCGGTCCGGATCACGTTCAGATACGTGTCGAGCGACGGGGCGACGGTGCGCTCCTCGAGGCTGGGGTCGAGGATCACCATGACTTCGTAGTGACGCAAGACGTGCTCACCTCCTGTGGGCTAAGCGGCCACGGTCCTTCCGTGGCAGGAGGTCGTGCGTCGCTGCCCGCGCCGGTGCCGGGGGAACCCGGCCGGACACGGACAACCGCACCAGGATAGCCGGTCCGGACGATCATGGCCGCGCCGGTGGCTCCGGTGCGCCGGATGCGTGACAGGGGTCCACCTCCGGATGAGAGGTGGACCCCTGTCCACGGGACCGCGGGGCGTCCCGTCCGCATTCCTTGGGTGGGACCTGGGGAGGAACGACCACACCGATGAGGTTGGATCGAAGACGCCCCGCGGAGCTTTATCGTGTTGTCACCTGGTCTGACCATACAATGGCTCTCGTCACCACTTGGGGTAAATGGAAGAATTGGTCCTACTGCTGGTCTCCCGTACCGGAATGACGAGCGGATCCCGCCCCGTCGCGCCGGGCCGCACGGCGGGGCGTCCCGTTGCCGGGGGTCCACCCTCGCCCGTACGTGCTGTGGACCACGTGCGGGCGGAGCGTCGACCATCGATCCCATCTCGGACAACGACCGCCGGGCCCGGTGGTGACGCGTCCGACCCGCCGGACGCCTCGCGCGAGCGCGCCGACCGTCGCAGGCGCGACGTAGGCTGCCCAGCATGCGAATCGGAGCCCACGTCGATCCGACCGACCCGCTGGCCGAGGCGACCGCCCGGCAGGCCGAGGCGGTCCAGTTCTTCCTGGCCGACCCGCAGGGCTGGAAGGCCCCGAAGCCGCGCGAGGACGCCGAGCGTCTGCGCTCCGCCGACGTCGACATCTACGTGCACGCGCCGTACGTGATCAACGTAGCCACGCTCAACAACCGCATCCGCATCCCCAGCCGCAAGCTCCTGCTCGCCCACGCCACCGCGGCGGCCGACGTCGGGGCCAGCGGGCTGATCGTGCACGGCGGCCACGTCAACGCCGGCCACGACGTCGCCGTCGGCTTCGACAACTGGCGCAAGACCTTCGCGTACGCGGCGGATTCCGGCGGGTTCCCGCTGCCGGTGCTGATCGAGAACACCGCCGGCGGTGACAACGCCTGCGCCCGGCGCCTCGACTCCCTGGCCCGGCTCTGGGACGCGCTCGGCGACTACGAGGTCGGCTTCTGCCTGGACACCTGCCACGCGTACGCGGGCGGTGAGGAACTGCTGGGCCTGGTCGACCGGGTGAAGGCGATCACCGGCCGGATCGACCTGATCCACGCGAACAACTCCAAGGGCGCGTTCAACTCCGGCCAGGACCGGCACGACAACCTCACCGGAGGCACCATCGACCCGGAGCTGCTGGTGGCGGTGATCCGCGCGGCCGGCGCACCGGTGATCGTGGAGACCCCCGGTGGCGTCGAGGGCCAGGCCACCGACATCGCGTTCCTGCGCGGGCAGTTGGGCGCGGCGGCGTGACGACCGAGCAGTCCGGCACGACCGGACGCCGGTCCCGCGCCGGGACGCGGCCGGACGACGGCGCGAGCGCACCGGACGACACCGCCGGGGCGACCCCGCCCGGCGAGAGCGGGACCACGGGGATCGGGTCCGGCGAGGACGACACGGAGACGGCCGGGGCGTCCTCGTCCGACCAGGCCGGGAGTCCTGCGGGCAGCTCCGTCGAGGACGAGACCGCCGCCCCGGCGGTGAAGACCGGCAAGACGAGGAAGCCCGGCAGGGCAACCGGGGCCGGCAGGACAGCCGGGGCCCGGGACGGGACCGCCGCCGACGAGGACGACGCCCACGACACCCGGCCGAACGGCGGCGACGCCGATGACGGCGAGAAGGCGGACGCCGGGGACAGGAAGGCAGCGGGTACGGACGGCGACAAGCCCGCCGACCCCTGGTCCGCGTTCGGGCCGGCGCCGGAGCCGGTGCTCGGCCGGCCACGCCGGGCGGTCCGCGCGGTCGGCCGCTTCCTGGCGCACGAGTGGACGCTCGCCGCCGTCGCCGCGCTCGCGCTGGCCGCGGCGATGACGTGGCCCACGCTGCGCTATCCGCGGCACACGCTGCCGCAGGACTACTGGGATCCGAGCCTGCAGGCGTGGCAGATGGCGTGGTCCGGGCGCATCCTGCGCACCGACCCGGCGATGCTGTGGCACGCGAACACGTTCTATCCGGAGAACTGGAGCTTCGCGTTCTCCGACACGCTCCTCGGGTACGCCCCGGCCGGCCTGATCGGGGTCGGCCCGGAGCACGCCGTGCTGCGCTACAACATCATGTTCGTGCTGGCGCACGCGCTCGCCGCGTTCGGCGCGTACGCGCTGGCCCGGCAGCTCGGCGCGGGCCGCATCGGCGGCGCGGTGGCCGGGGCGAGCTTCGCCTACGCGCCGTGGCTGCTGGCCCAGGCGGGGCACCTGCACATCATCTCCAACGGCGGCATCCCGCTGGCGCTGGCCATGCTGGCCCGGGGTCACGGCTGGTCGCTGCGGCACGGCTACCGGCCGCGTCGCCGGCACGCGGGCTGGGCGCTCGCCGGGTGGCTGGTGGCCGCATGGCAGCTCAGCCTGGGGTTCGGCATCGGGTTGCCGTTCGCGTACATGCTGGCCGGGGCCGTGCTGGTCTCGGTGGTGCTGTGGTTCGTGCGGCGGCGCCGGGTGAAGCGTCCGTTCGGCCGGCGGCTGTTCCTGGCCGACGTGTTCGGCGGGCTCGCCTTCGCCGCGGTGGGCGCGGCGCTGGCGGTGCCCTACTTCAAGGTCGCCGAGATGCACCCGAACGCGGAGCGGACGCTCGGCGACATCGGGCTCTACTCACCACCCGCGAGCGGGTTCTTCACCGCGCCGGCCGAGTCGCGCGTCTGGGGCGGGCTGCACGAGGGCGCCCGCGCCGTGCTGCCCTGGCACCCGGAGATGACGCTGCTGCCGGGCTTCGCGCTCTACGCGCTCGCCGCCGGTGGCCTGTTCTTCTCGGTCTGGCGGGTCCGGCACCGGATCTTCCTGCTCGCCGGGGTGCTCGTGACGATGGCGCTGGCGATGGGCACCCGGTTCTTCGGCGGCCGGTTCACCTACGTGCCGTTGTTCGACTACCTGCCGGGCTGGAGCGGGCTGCGCACGCCGGGCCGGATGATGCTCTGGACCACGCTGCTGCTGGGTCTGCTCGCGGCCGGCGCGGTCACCGCGTTCTGCATGCGGGTCCGCGAGCTGGCCGCCGAGCGGGTGCCGCCGTGGCCGGGCCCGTGGCTGCGCCTGGCCACGCTGCTGCCGTTGGCGCTGGTGCTCGTGGAAGGGCTGAACGCCACGCCGCAGCCGGTGGTGCCGCAGCAGCCGGCGGCGCTGCGCACGGTGGACGGCCCGATGCTGGTGCTGCCGAGCAGCCAGAACCTGGACCAGCCGGTGATGCTCTGGTCCACCGACCGGTTCCAGCCGATGGTCAACGGCGGCAGTGGCTTCACGCCGCGCTCCCAGGCGCAGATCCGGGAGGCGACGGTGAGCTTCCCGGAATACGCGAGCGTCGAATACCTGCGGCAGATAGGCGTGAAGAACGTAATCGTGTTGCGCGACGAACTGGCGGGCACTCCGTGGGAGGGGATGCTCGACCGGCCGGTCGATGCGCCGGGGGTCACCCGGGAGCAGGTCGGCGAGGCGGTCGTCTATCGGCTGTGACATAAGGGCATGGTTCGCCCGAATGGTCGCACTTTACAGTCCGGCATCCCTTGACTAGCAAGATCCTCACTGCCATAGTCGCCTGACTACTAACGGGGAGCGTAGGGGTGCTGCGGTTCAGAATACTCGGGCCGTTGACGGTCCGGAGTGGGGATTCCTTTATCTCAATTTCGAGCTCACGTCAGCGGAAACTGTTGGCAGCGTTGTTGATCGGAAATTCGAAGAGCGTGTCGGTGGATCGCCTGATCGACGTGGTCTGGCCGGATTCCCCGCCAGTCACCGCGCGTCAACAGGTGCAGAACTGCGTGGGCCGGATCAATTCCTGGCTGATCCGGCACGAGCACCTGCATACGGTGCGGCGCTCCGGCTGCAACTACGTGCTCGAGGTCGAAGATGAATCGGTCGACGAACGCGTCTTCCGTGCCGAATACCGGGTCGCGGCGGAATTCGCGCGGGCGGGCAATTTGTCCACCGCGACCGCCCGTCTCCGGACGGCGCTGGCGATGTGGCGCGGGGAAGCGCTGGAGGACATCGGTTCCGAACGCCTCGTCGGGGAGGCCACGCATCTGCAGGAGATGCGGGTGCGGTCCCTGGAACAGTTGGCCGAATGGGAGTTCAGCCAGGGCCGGCACGGTGAACTGATCCCCGAGTTGAGTCTGTGGACCGAGTCCTATCCGTATAACGAGTACATGCACGGCTGCCTGGCGCGCGCGCTTCACCGCACCGGCCGGACGGCCGAAGCACTGCAGGTGCTCCAGCGGCTCCGCCGGCGGTTCGGGCAGGAGTTGGGACTCGGCCCCGGCCCGGCGCTGCTCCGCCTCGAAGACGACCTGCTGCGATCGGACGAGACGACCGAGCAGCACCCGCCGGCGATCCTTCCGATGCTCCGGGAGATTCAGTCCACTCTCAGCAACCTGTCCGAGGTCGTGCAGACTCTGATGATGAACACCGACGACCGGCAGTTGGTCGCTCCCCCGCCGGCGTCGACTCACGCCCGACGCGACGGGCCGGTGGTCGACTGCTCGACCACCGGCCGGAGCGGGAATGGACAGCCGTCCACCGTCCACTCATCCGCCTCGAACGGTGCCACCACCCACGTCGTTCAGACGGCCTGGGGCTCGGGATGGCCGGCAGAAGCACGGGAGCGCCAGCGCTGATACCAGGGTGCGTCGGCTGCGCCGTCGAGCACCCCGCCGTCCGGGTCGTCGGTGTAGGTGTGCCGGACCACGTCCAGTTCGGGCCGCAGGATGTCCCGGATAACGAGCCCGCAGAGCACCGCCACGGTGATCAGTCGCAGGCTCGACGCCAGCACGAAGACGCCTTCGGGGAAGACCGGCCGGGACATGGCCGTGCCGAGCAGTTCGCCGTAGAACGCGGCGAAGTAGCAGACCTCCGCGACCTGCCAGGCCAGGAACGCTCCCCAGCGCGGCCGGGCGAGCACCGCGAGCGGCAGCAGCCAGAGCACGAACTGCTGGGACCAGACCTTGCTGAAGATGAGGAACGCGGCGACCACCAGGAAGGCGAGCTGGGCCAGCCGAGGGCGGCGCGGGGCGAGCAGCGCCAGCCCGGCCACGCCGAGGCAGGCGAGGCCAAAGAGCAGGTACGACACCCAGTTGAGGGTGGAGATGTTGGCGTTCAGCCATTCGAACGGCCCGAGTTCCCCGGGCGCGGACGGGCTGATCCGGCCGTCCAGGTAGCGGCCGATGTACCAGAGCGTGCCCCAGTCGATGGGGCGTGTCGTGTTCAGATCGAAGAAGCGTTCCCAGTTCTCTCGGTAGGGGATCGCCACCGGCAGGTTCACCGCCACGAGCGTCACCAGCGCGGTCGCCGTGGCGGCCAGGCCGGCCAGGAGCTTGCCGGCGCGCAGCGTGAGGACCAGGATCGGGCCGAGGAGGAACAGCGGCCACATCTTGGCCGCGCCGCCCAGTCCGATCAGGACGCCGGCCAGTCCGGGCAGCAGTAGCGCGTACCGGTCGGGTCGGGCGCGCGCCCACGCCAGCAGGCCGAACGCGGCCAGGCCGATGGCGAGCAGGTCCCAGTTGACGGTGGCGGTGAGCACCAGGGCCGGGGAGAGCGCGAACAACGCGGCGTCCCATGGTCGCCGTCGGCGCAGGCTGAGGATCACGGCGACGGTGGCGACCGCGAGCGCGCCGAGCACCAGCGCGTTCAGGTTGTAGAACCACTGGCCCTGGTTGATGCCGGGGTTGTCGGCACCGAGGGCGTGCACCGGCAGGCCGAGCGCGCCCATGAAATAGCCGGTCAGCACCGGGTACTCCACCGGGTGGTCGGCGTAGGGCACCTTGCCCTCGTTGAGCCCTTCGGCGTAGTAGAGCGCCAGCACGTCCGTGTAGCACATGCGGGTGTACTGGACGTTGTTCTGCCAGGCCCCGTCCTGGCAGGGCGACTTCTGCACCCAGTGCAGGGCCAGCGTCAGGCAGACGAGTGCCAGCACGATCCGGCCGGCGGTCCAGAACCGGCTTTCCCGGTCGGCTGGCTGGTCCAGGGCGACGGCGTGGTCGCCGAGCGGCCCACCGATTGCCTCCGAGGCGCCGCGGACGAAACCGTCCGACCGGGACGGGTGGTCGCTCGGGCCGGCTTCGCCAGTACCCGGGATCGGCTGGATGCTCATGGCAATGCATCCTGCCGCAACCGGCTCGAGAGGACGAGTACCCTCGCGAGCTTGCCGGTCTCGCTCCGGTGAAGCTTGCCTGCGGCAAGCACCTCCTCACAGACTGGCTCGATTTGCACCCTTTAGCTCCTTATGAATCCCTTGACCGCCATCGACCGCGGGCTATGCTGAGCGCGGCTCGCCAGAGCCAGGAAGCGCAGCTCCACGGGGGAAAGAATGGAATATCGATTCCTTGGCCCTTTGGCCATGTGGTCGGAAAGCAAGACGGTTAGAATTTCCGGTGAGCGAAGTCGAAAATTGCTCGCCGGCCTTGTCGTAAATGCCAACCGAGACATCAGCATCGACCGCCTCATCGACATCGTATGGGGAGAGGATCCCCCGGCGACCGCTCGGCAGCAGATCCAGAACCGACTCGGCCGCCTCCGCTCAGTGGTCTCACTCAACGCGCCTGATCAGCAGGTCCGGCGACACGGCGACTCCTACCAGCTGACCACGGCCGAGGAGCATGTCGACGGGCTCAGGTTCCGCAGCCTCTGCGCCGAGGCGGAGATCGCCCATCGCCACGGTCACCTCCCGCGCGCCGCTGATCTCCTCCGGCAAGGGCTGACGCTCTGGCGCGGAAAGGCCATGCAGGACGTCCGTTCCGACGCACTTCAGGCCGATGCCGTCCGCTGGGAGGAATCGCGCCTGCGGGCGATCGAGCGCCTGGTCGCGCTGGAATTCGCCCAGGGAAACAGTGCCGCCACCATTCCGGAACTGCAATCCTGGGTCGACAGCCATCCCTATCACGAAAGTCTGCACTGTCAGCTGGCCGAGGCCCTGCACGCGGCGGGGCGGACGGCCGAGTCGTTGGCCGTGATCCGTGAGCTGCGCGCCCGGCTCGACACCGAGTTGGGCATCGCACCGGGCGTCACCGTCCACGAGGTCGAGCGCCGGATCCTGGTGGGGCAGGGCGGGGATTCCTCGACCGGCTTCCACCTCGACCGGGAGGCGGCCGAGGCGCTGCGACGTGCGCTGACCGAGACCACACGCGCGCTGTCGATCCTGACGGTAGCCCTCGCCTGAACCGCCTTCCGCCTCGGGCAGCGACGGCGGCCGAGCCCGGATGGCCGGCCGCCGTCGTCCCGTCCGATCGCGGTTTCCCGACCGCAGCCCGGTACGGCAGCGGGCGGCGTCGAATCCAGGATCAGTACTTGGCGGTGCAGTTGCGGACGTGCCGGGTCGTCATCGTCTCGTCGTCGTAGTAATACCAGCACGCCTGCGCGGTCATGCCCTTGTCGTTCACCATGAACGACCAGTCGCCCGAGGTCCCGTTGTCGTAGTACGTCTTGCGCAAGCTGCCGTCGGCCGCGTAGCTGCGGATCAGGACCCCGGTCAGGTAACCCCCGCCGCCGGTCCATCGTGCCCACGCCGTGCGGCACCAGGGGCTGTACCGCAGTTCGACGTCGGTGGAGGTCGCCACCGTCCTCCCGTCCTGGTAGCAGTAGCCGGCCTGACCGACGACCGCCACATAGGTCTGCGGGTCCTTGCCGTCACAGGAACTGCCGCAGCCGGTGGTGGCCGCGGAGGCGGCACCGGGAGCCACCATCGTCCCGGTGACCACGGCGGCGGCGACGACCGCGCCGAGGCGCGTGAAGGCCCGCCCCGAGGTGCCGACCGGATTCCGTCGCGTTCTGCTCAGCATCTGCATCTTCTCGCCCGTCCGCTCGGCTCGTATCGAATGAGCAGATCCTGGCGAGGATGGCCACGGCGACGTCACCGTGCGGTCATCACCGGCGCGGCCCACCGTGGAGACGGCGGCGGCCGGACCCACTCAGGGATCCGGCCGCCGCCGTCAGGTGGTACGCGTCAGTTCTGTCGTGTCGGTGGTGTGCTCGGTAGCAACCCGCCACCGCCACCGCCACCGCCGGGACGTCCACCGCCACCGGGGAGCCCGCCACCGGGGTTGTTGCCACCGCCGGGATTGCCGCCCTGGTTGCCGCCGCCGGGCGTGCCTCCGGGGCAGAACAGGCCCAGTGGGTCACAGTTCTGGCCGGGCTGGCCGGGCTCGTTCGTCGGCGGAGGCGGCGGAGCCTCGCCGTTACCGGCGTCGTCCTTGCCGATGTTCGCCGGCGGCGGGAAGTCCTCCTTGTCCTGGCCCTTCAGCGCGTCGTTCATGAAGCGCTGGAAGATGGCGCCCGGCATTCGGGAACCGGTGATGCTCTTACCCTGGTCGTCCTTGATCGCCTTGCGGGCGCCCTTGTTGCCGATCCAGACCGCTGTGGCGAGCTGCGGGGTGTAACCGATCATCCAGGCGTCACCGTTGTCGGCAGTGCCGTTACCGAGTTCCCAGGTACCGGTCTTCTCCGCCACCTTGCGCCCGTCGTCCAGCCGGCGGCTCACCTGGGCCGGGTACTTCTCCAGCACGGCGGTCACGTCCGCGACGACCTCCGGGCGGATGCGCTGCTCCGGCTTCAGCTTCTCGCCGCCGAGCGTGTCCCACTTGCCGGTGGCCGGGTTCTGCTTCTGGACCTTGTAGACGAAGTGCGCCTTGTTGTAGCGCCCCTTGTTGGCGAAGGTGGCGATGCCGTTGGCGTGGTCCAGCACGGTGATCGGGTACTTGCCGAAGCCGACGTTGTAGTAGAACGGCTCCGGGGCGACGTCGGCCGCCTTCACCTTGGTGAGGTCGTACGCCTTCGCCGGACTGGTGTCCGTCCGCCACATGGTGGTGACGCCGGCCCGCCTGGCCATGTCGACCACCTTGTCCGGGCCGATCTTCTCGGCGACGTGCCAGAACGGCACGTTCAGCGAGAGCAGCGTCGACCTCTCCAGGGTGCAGGAGTCGCCGCAGTCCGGATTGTCGTTACCGGCGTTGCTGATCTTGTCCTTGAAGCCTTCCGGCTTGAAGGCCTTACCCTTCCAGCGGGACTTGATCGAGATGTCGTTGTCCAGCGCCGCCGCCAACGTGTAGATCTTGAAACTCGAACCCGGCGAGTGGCCACCGGCCAGCACACCGTTGTCGATGTTCTTGCCGGCGTAGTCGAAGTCGGTGCCGTTGTCACCGCCGTAGTACGCCCGTACGCCGCCGGTCTTCGGGTCGATCGCGACCACGGCGGACATCAGGTGCTTCGGCTGCCCGGAGAGCTCCGAGCCCTTGGTCGCCGCCCGGGCCGCCTCGAGCGCCGCCTTCTGCGCCTTGGTGTCGATGGTAGTGGTGATCTTGTAGCCGCCTCGGCTCAGCGCCTTCGCGCAGAGCGGCCGGTCCTGGGTCGCCTCGGCCTCGTTGTCCGTGCAGAGCTTCATCTCGCGCAGTTCCTGCGAGACGTAGTTGACGATGTTGCCGTACGGGGTGTCGATGCCGAAGCTGCCGCCGTTGTTCTTCTTCGGCGGCGCGATCTTCTTCGGGTACTCGGTGGGGTGCTGCGGCGTGTTCGGCGCATCAAGCCACTTCTCCGTGATCATGCCGTTGATCACGTAGTTCCACCGGTCCAGCGCGTCCTGCGGGTTGATCGCCGGATCGTAGCCCCTGTGGGTCGCGCTCGGCTCCGGCTGCTTGATCACCGCGGCGAGCACCGCCGCCTCGGCCACCGTGAGGCTCTTGACGTCCTTGTCGAAGTAGGTCCGCGCCGCCGCCTGGATGCCGTACGCGCCACGCCCGAAGTAGATCACGTTCAGGTAGTGCTGCATGATCACGCGCTTGTCGTACTTGTCGTTCAGCTTGGAGGCGAGGACCGCCTCCTTCACCTTGCGACCGTACGTGTCCTGGTTCAGGTTCTCGAACGCGTTGCGCGCGTACTGCTGGGTGATGGTCGAGGCACCCTGCTTGTCACCGCCGGTGAGGTTGTTCCACGCGGCCCGGGTGATGCCCTTGTAGTCCACACCGGAGTGCCGGTAGAAGTTCCGGTCCTCAGCGGCCGCGACCGCGTGCTGGACGTGCTCCGGGATCTGGTCGATGGTGACGAGCTGGCGGTTCTGGTCGCCGATCTTGGCGATGGCGGTCTTGCCGGTGCGCTCGTAGATGGTGGTGGACAACGGCGGGATGGTGTCCTCGGGGAGCACCACCTTGGTGGAGTACCAGGTGAAGGTCACCACACCCATGCCGGCGAGCATGATGAACACGGCGAAGCCGGCGATCAGGATGTTGATCCGGCGGCGCTTCTTGGCGCGCGCCGGGTCCTCACCGCGGCCACCCCGGCCGGGGCCGGTCGGGCCGCCGGGGCCACCGGGACCGCCGCCGGCAGGGCCGGGCACCCGGGCGCGGCCACCGACCGCCGCCGCGCCGACTGTCGCCCGAGCGCCCACGCTCGCCCGCCCGCCGACGCCGGCCGCGCCGACGCCGGCCGCGCCGACGCTCGCCGCGCCCACCGAGGCACGCCCGGCCGGAGCGGCCGGGGAGACCGGCACGGACGCCCGGCCGGCGCCCGCACGTCCGGTGGCACCGGGTGCCGGCGACACCGGCACCGAGGCGCGGCCCGCACCGGCCCGGCCGACCGAGGCCGACCCGGACGCTCCGCGTGGCGCCGGAGCGGCGGGACCGACCGAGGCCCGGCCGCCCGCACCGTACGGTGTCACGGAGGCACGCGCCGAGGCGCCGCCGTCCGCCGCGCCGGACCAACCGTTCCCGCCCCGGCTCCCTTCGGAACCGGGGTCGCCGTTCGGGCCCGGGATCTGGGCCCGCGCACGCGAAGAACTGGAATCGCCGTAGTTCATTCCTCACACCCTGCCGGTCGCGGTGGGACGCGGGGGCGCCGCCACCGGGTTGCCGTGAGCTGGAACACGGGACGCTACCCGCCGGTGGTGCCGGCGCACGCCCGTCAAATCCGATCTATTCGGACCAGTTGCGCTCAAAGGCTGTCGTTCGTGCCACCCGGGGAATGGGCCGGCAGTGATCGGGACAGCCGTGTTCACCGTTGCGCCTCTCGCCTTCGCCGAGGGGTGGAGCCGTCGGCCGCGACCGCTTCGTCCGCGTCCTCCGCCAGACCGTCCCAGCCGAGCAGGAACTGCTCGACGAGATGGTTCCAGTCGCAGCCGGGGCAGACCTCCACCACGAACACCTGGAACTCACGCAGCGTCATGGCCAGGACGGGCAACTCAGCCCGGGTACGCGCCTGGCCGGCCGACTGCTTGAGCTCGTCACCGTAAATGTAGTGGACGTGGATCAGGTTCTCGCTGCGGCAGATCGGGCAGCGGTGGTCGGTCGGCTCGCCGTGGAAACGAGCAGCGTTCTTCAGGTACGGCGAGGCGTCGCAGACGTCGTACGTGCCGATCCGCCCGGCGAGCAGTTCACGCAGCACAGCCCGCTTCTGAAGCGAGTAGTCGACTACCTGGCGCTGCGTACGCATGCGGCAAAGGGTACGCGCTCCGGCGAACCCAGGCGACCATGGTCACGAGGCGTGACGAACGCGTCGCGTAAGCAGAGGGTTTGCCCCGACCCCACCTCTCCGCTAACGTGCGATGTATCGGTCCGATACATCGCGGTGGTCAGTGCTCCGCGCAGGGGAAAGAGGGGATGGCTCGTGCTCGAGTTCGCCATCCTCGGCCTCCTGCAGGAGGCGCCGATGCACGGCTACGAGCTGCGCAAGGAGCTGACCGCCAAACTCGGTGCCATCCGGGCGGCGATCAGCTACGGCTCGCTCTATCCGACGCTGCGCCGGCTCCAGGCGGCCGGATGGATCACCGAAGCCGCGGAGGCACCCGCGACCGCCGAGGAGGTTCCCGCGCTGACCAGCCGGCGCGGTCGGGTGGTCTACACCATTACCGCGGAGGGCAAGGAACGCTTCGCCCAGCTCATAGCGCAGGCTGGACCCGAGACGTACGACGACACGGGCTTCGGCGTGCACTTCGCGTTCTTCGCCCGGACCGACCAGGCCACCCGGCTCCGGATCCTGGAAGGTCGTCGCCGCAAGATCGAGGAACGTCGCGAAGGTCTTCGTGACGTGCTCGGCCGGGCAGCCGAGCGACTCGACGCGTACACCCTGGAACTGCAACGCCACGGGCTCGACGCCTGTGAGCGCGAGGTCCGCTGGCTGGAGGAGCTCATCGCCAACGAGCGCTCCGGCCGGGCCCCCGCCGACCCGCGACGCGGGACGGCCGGTGGCCGAGGAGACAACGACAGCCCGCCCACGCCTGGAACGTCCAGGACAGAGCGGCCGTGATGAAGAAGAAGGAGGCAGACGCTATGGGCTCCGTCCGCGTCGCCATCGTCGGTGTGGGTAACTGCGCCTCGTCCCTCGTACAGGGCGTGGAGTACTACCGGAACGCCGACCCGAACGACCGCGTCCCGGGTCTCATGCACGTCACCTTCGGCGACTACCACGTCTCGGACGTGAAGTTCGTCGCGGCGTTCGACGTGGACGCCAAGAAGGTGGGCATGGACCTCGCGGAGGCGATCGTCGCCAGCGAGAACAACACGATCAAGCTCTGCGACGTGCCGCCGACCGGCGTCACCGTGCAGCGCGGCCCGACCTTCGACGGTCTCGGCCAGTACTACCGCGAGATCGTCGAGGAGTCGGACGCCAAGCCGGTCGACGTGGCGCAGGCGCTGCGCGACGCCCAGGTCGACGTGGTCGTCTCCTACCTCCCGGTGGGTTCCGAGGAGGCCGACAAGTTCTACGCCCAGGCCGCGATCGACGCCGGCTGCGCGTTCGTGAACGCCCTGCCGGTGTTCATCGCCTCCGACCCGGAGTGGGCGAAGAAGTTCACCGACGCCGGCCTGCCGATCGTCGGCGACGACATCAAGAGCCAGGTCGGCGCCACCATCGTGCACCGCGCCCTGGCGAAGCTCTTCGAGGACCGCGGGGTCGAGCTGCTGCGCACGTACCAGCTCAACTTCGGCGGCAACATGGACTTCATGAACATGCTGGAGCGCAACCGCCTGGTCTCGAAGAAGATCTCGAAGACCCAGTCGGTCACCTCCCAGATCCCGCACGAGATGAGCAAGAGCGACGTGCACATCGGCCCGTCCGACCACGTGCCGTGGCTGGACGACCGCAAGTGGGCGTACATCCGCCTGGAGGGCCGTTCCTTCGGCGACACCCCGCTCAACGCGGAGCTGAAGCTCGAGGTGTGGGACTCGCCGAACTCGGCCGGTGTCATCATCGACGCCGTCCGGGCCGCGAAGATCGCGCTGGACCGCAAGATCGGCGGCCCGATCCTCTCCGCCTCCTCGTACTTCATGAAGTCCCCGCCGGAGCAGTACGCCGACCACGACGCGCACGCCGCCGTCGAGGCGTTCATCGCCGGCGAGATCGAGCGCTGACGCGCCGCACGAGCACACGAAGAAGGCCGGGTCCGTCGGACCCGGCCTTCTTTCTCTTCGCGTACGTCAGGACCAGGCTCGCCGCAGCGCCACGGACGCCTCCAACTCCAGCAGCGTCACCTTGCGCGGCAGTCCCCCGCCGAAGCCGACGAGCTTGCCGCCCGCGCCGACGATCCGGTGGCACGGCACGATCACCGGCACCGGGTTGCGGTTGCAGGCGACCCCGACCGCCCGGGCGGCTCCGGGGTCGCCGAGCGCCTTCGCCACCTCGCCGTAGGTGGTCGTCTCGCCGTACGGGATGCGGGTCATCTCCCGCCAGACGGCGCGTTCGAACTCCGAGCCCCGGGGTGCCGACACGGGAATGCCGAACTCGGTCAGCTCACCGGCGAAGTACGCCCGCAGCTCCGCCACCGCCAGCCGGGCCACCGCGTCGCCGGGCTCGTCGGCCGCCCCCGCCGCCCGGCCGAAGTGCGCGCCGCGCACCGCGTCGTCGTCGGTGCCGACGGAGAACTCCCCGATCGGCGAGTCGAGCACGGTCCAGCGCATGCCGCCCATTGTCGCGCGTACGCCGACATTCTCGGCGACCGGCTCTCTGAGGCCGGGCTGGACGACCGCTGAGCGAAGTCGATGTTGCGCGGAGTCGATACCGTGCAGGTCATGGCCACCGGGACGCTCATCTTCCTGATCATCGGCGGGATCGGGGTCGGCGTGCTGACCCTCGCCCTGCTCGGCTCGGGAGTACTCCACCTCGGCCAGCCGGACGTCGACGGCCCGGTCTCGCTGGAGGCGGTCGCCGGGTTCACCGGGGCGTTCGGTTTCGGCGGCGCGATCGTCAACGAGTTGCTCGGAGGCCGTACCCCCGGAATGATCGCGGCGGCGGCGGCCGGCGGCGCGCTGGCCGCCGTGCCCACCGCGTGGCTGGCGGCCCGGCTGAGCCGCGCGGCCCGCAACATGCGCACCGACGCCACCCCTACCCGCGACCACCTGGCCGGCGCGATCGGCCTGGTGGTCACCCCGATCCCCGGCGACGGTTACGGCGAGGTCCGGGTACACCTCGCCGGACAGCCGGTGAAGCTCAACGCCCGCGCCGCCCGGCCGATCCCGGTCGGCGCCCGGATCTTCGTGGTCGAAGCACTGAGCGAGACCAGCGTGCACGTCGAGACCTACTGACACCAAACCACAGACAGGAACCCCCATGCCCCTGCTCGTCGCCATCGGCGGCGCGGTCCTCCTCGCCGTCGTCCTCGTCCTGTTCGTGCTCTCCCGGATCAAGGTGGCCGGGCCGAACCAAGCGTTCATCGTCACCGGCCGCAAGGGCCGGACCACCCAGACCGCCGACGGGGCCCGGTCCACCGACATGTCCGGTCAGAAGGTCGTGCTCGGCGCCTCGGTCTTCGTGCTCCCGGTGGTGCAGAAGCTCCAGTCGCTCGACCTGTCCAGCCGCCGGATCGACGTCAGCATCCGCGGCGCGGTGAGCAAGCAGGGCATCCGGACCGAACTGCACGGCGTCGCCATCGTCAAGGTCGGCGGCACCGAGAACGCGATCCGGGCCGCCGCCCAGCGCTTCCTGAACCAGCAGGAGGAGATCGACAACTTCACCCGGGAGGTGCTGGCCGGCGCGCTGCGTTCCATCGTCGGCCGGCTCACCGTCGAGGAGATCATCCGGGACCGGGCGGCGTTCGCCAGTGCGGTCGCCGAGGAGGCCGAGCACTCGATGACCAACCAGGGCCTGGTCCTGGACACGTTCCAGCTCCAGGACATCCTGGCCGAGGGGTCCTACCTGCAGGACCTGGGCCGGCCGGAGGCCGCCCGGGTGCTCAAGGACGCGGCCATCGCCGAGGCGCGGGCCCGGCAGCAGGCCGAGCAGGAGCGGCTGCTCGCCGAGGAGGCGATCGCCGAGGCGAACCGGAACCTGTCGCTCAAGCAGGCCGGCATCCAGGCCGAGATCGACGCGGCGAAGGCCAGGTCGGCGGCGTCCGGCCCGCTCGCCCAGGCCGAGCGGGACCAGGCCATCCTCTCCGAGCAGCAGAAGGTGGCCGAGCGCAACGCCGAGCTGAAGCAGCGCCAGCTCGACACCGAGGTGCGCAAGCCGGCCGACGCGGCCCGGTACAAGGTCGAGCAGGAGGCCGAGGCGGCTCGCAACGCGGCGGTGCTCAACGCCGACGCGCAGCGGCAGGCCACCATCGCCGCCGCGCAGGCCTCCGCCGAGCAGGCGCGCCTCACCGGTGAGGGCGAGCGGGCCCGCCGCGCCGCGCTGGCCGAGGCGAACGCGATCGAGGGCGCCAAGGAGGGCGAGGCCGAGCAGCGTCGTCGTTCCGCCATCGCCGAGGCGGTCGAGCGGGAGGGCCAGGCCGAGGCGGCGGCCATCCTCGCAAAGGGTCAGGCCGAGGCCGACGCGATGGCCCGCAAGGCCGAGGCGTTCGCCGCGTACGGCGAGGCGGCGGTGCTGGACCTGCTGGTCAAGGTGCTGCCCGAGGTGGTCGGCGCGGCGAGCGCCCCGATCGGCGCGATCGACAAGATGACAGTGATCTCCACCGACGGCGCGTCGTCGCTGACCAAGTCCGTGGCCGGCAACGTCGCCCAGGGCCTCCAGCTCGGCACCGACCTGACCGGCATCGACCTGGCCGGGCTGCTGGCACGGCTGGGCAGCAACGCGCAGCCCAACGGCAAGAACACGGTGGACGGCAGCACCGTCACCCAGTGACGACGGCGACGCCCGCCGGTTCCCCTCGGGAGCCGGCGGGCGTCGTACTGTGGTTCAACCGGTGATGCCCTCGTCGCGCGCCCAGCGCAGCAGCTCCGCCTCGGCCTCGTCGCGGTCCAGCGGGCCGCGCTCCAGACGCAGCTCCTTGAGGTGCTGCCAGGCGCGGCCGACCACCGGCCCAGGCGGTACGCCGAGCAGCTCCATGATCGCGTTGCCGTCCAGGTCGGGCCGGACCCGGGCCAGGTCCTCCTCGGCGGCGAGCCGGGCGATCCGCTCCTCCAGCGCGTCGTAGTCGGCGGCGAGCTGGGCGGCCTTGCGCCGGTTGCGGGTGGTGCAATCGGACCGGGTCAGCTTGTGCAGCCGCGGCAGCAGGTCACCGGCGTCGGTGACGTACCGGCGCACCGCCGAGTCGGTCCACTCGCCCCGGCCGTACCCGTAGAAGCGCAGGTGCAGCCCGACCAGCTTGACCACCTGGGAGGTGATCTCCTTGGAGTAGCGCATCGCCTTCATGCGGCTCTTGGTCAGGCGGGCGCCGACCACCTCGTGGTGGTGGAAGCTGACCCGGCCGTCCGCGCCGACCGCCTTGGTGGCCGGCTTGCCGACGTCGTGCATCAGCGCGGCCATCCGCAGCACGAAGTCGCAGCCGTCGGACTCCAGCGACACGGCGTTGCTGACCACTGTGAGCGTGTGCTCGTAGACGTCCTTGTGCTGCGCGTGCTCGTCGATGGTGAGCTTCAGGCCGGTCAGCTCGGGCAGGAAGCGCTCGGCCAGCCCGGTGTCGACGAGCAGGCGCAGCCCGGTGATCGGGTCGGCGCCGCAGAGCAGCTTGGTGAACTCGTCCCTGATCCGCTCGGCGGTGATCCGGTCCAGGTCGCCGACCATCTCGGTCATGGCCGCGCGGACGTCCGGGTCGACGGCGAAGCGGAGCTGGGCGACGAACCGGGCCGCGCGCAGCATCCGCAGGGGGTCGTCGCGGAACGACTCCTGGGGCGTACCGGGGGTACGAATGATCTTGGCAGCCAGGTCGGCCAGCCCGCCGTACGGGTCGGTGAACCGGTGGTCGGGAAGGCTGACCGCCATCGCGTTGACGGTGAAGTCGCGGCGCTTGAGGTCTTCGGTGAGGCTGGTGCCGTACTGCACCACCGGGTTGCGGCTGACCTGGTCGTAGACCTCCGCCCGGAACGTGGTGATCTCCAGGTTGAGGCCGTCGCGCTGGCAGGCGATGGTGCCGAACTCGCGGCCGGTCTCCCAGATCGACTCCGCCCAGCCGCGGATGACCTTGATCGTCTCGTCCGGGTGGGCGTCGGTGCAGAAGTCGAGGTCGTTGCCGAGCCGGCCGAGCAGCGCGTCGCGGACGGATCCGCCCACCAGGTGCAGTTCGTGACCGGCCTGGGCGAAGCGCCGGCCCAGCTCGTCGGCGACCGGTGAGACTCGGAGCAGTTCGGCGACGGCGTTGCGCTGCGCGGCGGTCAGCTCGCGGCGGTCGGCGGCGTGGGAGGCGGAGGCTTCGGACATGGGATCGCCAGCCTATCGGGCCGGGGGCGGATCGACCGCGCCGGGCGCGGGTAACGGGCTCGGGTTGACTAAGGTTCCGGTTGGGCGGGGCCGGCCGGGCCCGGTTGCCACGTACCCCCTGGAGGCTGGCAGATGAGCGGCGGGCTCTACCGCAGCGCGAACGCGCACGGCGGCGGCCTGCCGCCGGACGACGGCGCCACCTTCATCTCGGCCGATCCGCTGAACCAGCCCGGCGCCGAGGCCGTCGCGCCCCCACAGGAGGTGGTCGCCGAGACCAGCGCCGCGGCGAACAGCGCGGTGATGGCGATCGGCAGCCTGGTCAGCCGGGGTACCGGCTTCATCCGCAACCTGATGATCGGCGCGGCGCTGGGCGGCGCGCTGGTCGGCGACGCCTTCACCACAGCCATCTTCCTGCCGAACCAGGTCTACGAGTTCCTGCTCGGCGGCGTGCTCACCAGCGTGCTGATCCCGGTTCTGGTCCGGCGGCGCAAGTCGGACCCGGACCGGGGCGAGGCGTACTCCCAGCGGCTGCTCACGCTGGCCGTGCTGGCCCTCGCCGCCGTCGCGCTGATCGCGATGATCGGCGCGCCGGTGCTGACCGCCATCTACGCGGGCGGCAAGGACGAGAACTATCGGAACCTCGTCACCGGCCTGTCGTACCTGATGCTGCCGATGCTGTTCTTCACCGGCGTGAGCGCGCTCATCGCCGCGGTGCTGAACACGCGCGGGCACTTCGCCGCCCCGATGTGGGCGCCGATCCTGAACAACCTCGTGGTGATCGGCGTCTGCGGGCTCTACATCGCGGTCTTCGGCGCCAAGATCATCGAGCCCGACGAGATGGGCTGGGACCGGATCCTGCTCATCGGCGGCGGCACGCTGCTCGGCGTCGCGGTCCAGACCGCCGGCCTGCTGCCCGCGCTGCGCAAGGTCGGCTTCCGGTGGAAGTGGCGGTTCGACTTCCGCGCCCTCGGCCTGAGCGAGCTGGCCCGGCTCGGCGGCTGGATGTTCTGCTACGTCGGGGTCAACCAGCTCGGCCTCTTCGTGGTGGTCAACCTGCTCACCCGAGCGGCCGGCGGCGACAACGCCGGCCTGCTGATCTACAACAACGTCTTCCTGTTGCTGATGATGGCGCACGGCATCATCGCGGTCTCGATCATCACCGCGCTGATGCCCCGGATGAGCGCTGCCGCCGCCGAGAACCGGTTCGGCGACGTCACCGCCGACCTGTCCCGCGGCACCCGGATGGTCAGCGCGGTGCTCGCACCCATCGCGGTCTGCTACGCGGTGCTGGCCGCCCCGATCTCGGTGGTGGTCTTCCGGTACGGCGCGTTCACCGGCGACAACGCGGTGGCCACCTCGACAGTGCTGCTGGTGGCGGCGCTCGGTCTGGTGCCGTTCGCGGTCAGCCAGCTCTTCACCTTCGCGTTCTACGCGCTGCCGGACACCCGTACCCCGGCTCTGGTCAACATCCCGGTGGTGATCCTGCGCGTCCTGCTCCAGGTGGGTCTGTTCCTGCTCTTCTCGAACACGTTCGCCGCGGCCGGGATGATGCTCGGCAACGCCGTGTCGTACCTGGCGGCGGCGATCATCTCGGCGATGCTGCTGCGGCCCCGGGTGGGCCGGATCGGGCTGGGCGGGATCGTGCGGACGCTCGGCCGGGTGGTAGTGGCAGCCCTCGGCGCGGCGGTCGTCGGCCTGCTCGTGGTGGCGGTGCTCCCCGGCGACCCGGAGAACCTGAGCTGGCTCGCCGCCGCGGCCCAGTTGGTGATCGGCGGCGCGGCGATCGGCGCGACCTACCTCGGACTCGCCATGGTGCTGCGGATCGGCGAGATCACCGAGGTGGTCGGGATGGTCCGGCGACGCCTCGGGCGTTGACGCCATCGGTGACCGACGGTGAACGAGGATCACCAGCCTGGGGATACGGCTGTGGATAACTCGGAATTCCCCCGTCCACTGGGCCTCTCGGCCTGTGGACAACCAACCGTACGGACGAGGGAGCGCAGGCCGGGGCGGGGGAAACCACTCCACCGCCGCACCGGTACGCCCCTGTGCCACCTCGTTGCCGTCAACCTCTAGATTGGCGGTGCGTGTCCGGCTCGCCCGCCGGGTGGGCGGGTGACCCGGCCGGGGCCAGTGGCGACTGGCCTTCCGGCCGGTCACAGCGGGAAGATGACATGTCGGAGAACCGGGCATCCCGGGTAAGGTCGCTCTCGACGGGTACGACCGGGATCGACGCGGGTGTCGAGACCGTCGGCCGTTCCACCGAAGGCAGAGCGGGAAGCCACATGCCCAGCAGCACGGGTCCATCGATCGACGCGATCACCGAGGGAGGACGGGTGACCCAGGTCGGCGAGGGTCAGGAAGCGGAGGAGACCACTCCTGCGAACGTGACCCTCGGTGCTCCCACGGTCGGTGAGCTGCTCGCCGAGCGGTACGAGCTGGTCGAGCACGTCAACAACGACAGCGCGGGCCGGCTGGTCTGGCGTGGTGTCGACGTGGTGCTGCGCCGTCCGGTCGCCGTGGTCCTCCGCTACCCGGGTGGCGACTCCGCCACCGAGATGCTTCAGGCCGCGGTCGCCGCGAGCCGCGTCATCCACCCCAACCTGGTCGGCGTCTACGACGCGATCGACGAGGACGACCGGGCCTACGTGGTCCGCGAGTGGGTCGACGGGCAGTCGCTGCGCGAGCTGGTCGCCGCCGACGGGCCGCTTGATCCGGCGCGGGCCACCGCGATCGGCAACGCCGTCGCCAGCGCCCTCGCCGCCGTGCACGCCACCGGCATGGTGCACGGCAACCTGCACCCCGGCACCGTGATGATCAGCGACGAGGGCCGGGTGGTGCTCGCCGACGCCCGTACCGACGGTGCGGACAGCCAGGAGAACGACCTGCGCGCGGTCGGCGGGGTGCTCTACTTCGCCCTGACCGGGCACTGGCCGCACGGTGAGGCCCCGCTGCACGGCGCCACCGCCGGGCACGGCCGCGCCGCCCTGCCGGACGCCGTCCGGGACGCCGGTGGCGCCATCGCCGCGCCCCGGCAGATGCGCGCCGGAGTGCCGGCCTACCTCGACGACCTGACCATGGACCTGCTCGACCCGGAGATCGCCCCGCCGTCGTCGGACGTGCTGGCCGCCGAGCTGAGCCGGCTCGACATCCCGGCCGACGAGCAGTTCCTGGAGCAGGCCGGCCCGCTGCGCTTCACCGCCGAGCCCGGCGAGGAGCCTTCCCCGCTGGCCGCGGCCGGCGGTCGCAAGGTCGCCATCGGCATCGCCGGTCTGCTGGCGGTGGCCCTGGTCGGGCTGCTCATCGGCATCAACGCGCTCGGTGGTGGCGACGACGGCGACAAGGAGCCGGTCGCCCAGCCGTCGAACAGCGCGCCGGCCACCGGCGGGGCCGAGCCCGCCGCGCAGGTCCGCAAGCTCACCATCGACGACGTACGGATCATCGATCCGGACGGCGACCGCGCCGAGGTGCGCAACGCCGAGAAGGTGATCGACGGTAACGACGACGAGGGCTGGGAGACAAACACCTACCGGACGAACGCCAAGTTCGGCGGGCTCAAGAAGGGCATGGGTGTCTGGATCGACCTGGGCGCCCCACACTCGGTCAAGCAGTTGGAGGCCACGCTCTCGGCCACCGGCGCCACGGTCGAACTGCGCGCCGGCACCCGCGGCGACTTCCCGTCCAGCTCCTCCGGCGACAAGCAGCTCGTCAACGCCTACTCGACGCTGATCGGTCCGCCGAACGAGGACGGCGGCACCAAGATGATCTTCAACGCCTTCGAGCCGGACCAGAAGTACCAGTACCTGCTGTTCTGGATCACCAAGCTGCCGGCGAAGGACAGCGGCAACTGGAAGCTCGGCGTCCAGGAGATCGTGGTCCAGGGCTCGTGACCCGGCCGCCGTCCCCGCCGCGCCACCTCCACCGGATGTGGTGATGGCGGAACGCGACGGCCTGCGGCCCGGCCGCACCGACCTGGAACTCCTGCGGGCGCACGTGGCCGGCGACCGGGACGCCTTCACCGAACTGTTCCAGCGGCACCGGGACCGGCTCTGGGCGGTCGCGCTGCGGACGATCGGCGACCGGGAGGAGGCCGCCGACGCCCTCCAGGACGCCATGCTGTCGGCGCACCGCGCGGCGGCCCGGTTCCGGGGCGACTCGGCGGTCACCACCTGGATGCACCGCATCGTGGTGAACGCCTGCCTGGACCGGATCCGGCGCCGGCAGACACACGCCACCGTCCCACTGCCCGACGGGGTGCACACCGACGGCGAGCCGGGCCGGCACACCGGCGGTCCGGAACCGGCCGCGCCGGCCCGCGACCACGACACCGCGCTCGTGGTCCGGCAGGCGCTCGCCGCACTGCCCGCGGAACAGCGGGCCGCGTTGGTCCTGGTCGACGTGCAGGGCTACCCGGTGGCCGAGGCCGCCGCCGTGCTCGGCGTCGCCGAGGGAACGGTCAAGAGCCGGTGCGCCAGGGGCCGGGCACGTCTCGCCGTGCTGCTCGGACACCTGCGGACCGGCACCGACGCCCCGGCCGGCGACGTGCCGCCGCTCACTCCCGGGAACCGTCGGCGTCCCGAGGGCGTCGGATCCTCGTCGGGAGCGTCCCGTCAGGCCGTCAGCCAGGAGGAGCCGTGACTTCCCGGGAGTTCAGCGAGGTCGACCACGACCTGCTCGCCGACTACCTCGGCGGTGCGCTGGACGGCACCCCCGAGCAGGCCACCGTGGCGCGGCTGGTCGAGCAGGACCCGGCCTGGCGTGCCGCGTACGAGAATCTCGCCGACGCGGTCGAGCTGGTCGGCGCCGACCTGGCCGGCTGGGCCGCGTCCTCCCCGCCGGAGATGCCACAGGCGGTGGCCGACCGGATCACGGCGGCGCTCGCCGGGGCAGGCCCGGCGCTGCGCGACGGTACGCCGCTCGTGCCGGCGCAGTCCGGCGGCCCGAGCCGGCCACCCGGCACGGCATCCCGTACCGACCGGCCCGGCGGCCCCGGCCGTCGCCCTCGGCGCTGGGCCCGCATCGCCGGGCCGGTGGCCCTGGCCGCGGCGTCGGTCGCCGCGGTGGGGCTCGGTGTCGGCCGGCTGGCGGACCCGGGCGACGGCGGTACGGCCGACCAGGCAGCCCGGGAGGCGGCGCCGATGGCCGCCGCGCCGTACCGGACCACCGGACCGGCCCTGCGCAGCGACACCGACTGGACACCGGAACGCCTCGCCGTCGACCGGATGCCCGCCCTAGCGAAGTCGATGCCGGCGGACATGGCCGGGCCGTCCGGCGCGGCGAAGGACGGCGCGGAGACGCCCCTGTACACCGAGAAGTACCGCGTCGGCGCCCTCGGCGGGCTGGACCGGCTGACCCGGCCGGAGACGCTCGCCGCGTGCCTCACCGCGATCGGTGCCGAGCACGCCGCCGGGCCGCTCACCGTGAACATGGTCGACTACGCCCGGTTCCAGGGCGCTCCGGCGCTCGTGGTGACGTTCGCGGACTCGACCGGCGCCCGCTGGGGCTGGGCGAGCGGGCCGGAGTGCGGCGTACCCGGGTCCGGCGCGGACACGCGCTTCCGTACGCGGGTAGGGTGAAAACGCGGTCATCACGCATGTCCCGCCACGTGACCTGACCCACCGGATGACCGGCTCGGGAATCCCCGCTTCGTACGATGACGTTCTGCAAGTCAGGCGCCGGCGCCGCTGAGCCGTCGGCACTCGGGATCGACATCGGTGCGGCCGGTGACGAACACACACATCGGGAGACGGCAGTGGACGAGGTCCGCAACCTGATCATCATCGGCTCCGGTCCGGCCGGCTACACGGCGGCGGTCTACGCCGCCCGCGCCAACCTGAAGCCGCTGGTGATCGAGGGCGTGCAGTCGGGTGGCGCGCTGATGACCACCACCGAGGTGGAGAACTTCCCCGGTTTCGCGGACGGCATCCTCGGCCCCGAGCTGATGGACAACATGCGCAAGCAGGCCGAGCGTTTCGGCGCCGAGTTCCTCACCGACGACGTGACCCGCGTCGAGCTGAAGGACACCGGCGAGATCGGCTCCGACACGGTGAGCACCGTGTGGGTGGGCGAGACCGCGTACCGCGCCCGCGCCGTGATCCTCTCCACCGGCTCGGCCTGGCGTCCGCTGGGCGTGCCGGGCGAGCAGGAATACCTGGGCCACGGCGTGTCGTCCTGCGCCACCTGTGACGGCTTCTTCTTCCGCAACCAGCACATCGTGGTGGTCGGCGGCGGCGACTCGGCGATGGAGGAGGCCAGCTTCCTCACCCGGTTCGCCGAGTCGGTGACCATCATCCACCGCCGCGACTCGTTCCGCGCCAGCAAGATCATGGCCGATCGGGCGCTGGGCAACGAGAAGATCAAGGTCGAGTGGAACTCCGTGGTCGAGGAGATCCTCGGCGACGACGGCAAGGTCAACGGCGTACGGGTGCGCAACGTGCACACCGGCGAGAGCAAGGTGCTCGACGTCACGGGCGTCTTCGTGGCGATCGGTCACGACCCCCGCAGCGAGCTGTTCCGCGGTCAGGTGGAGCTCGACGACGAGGGGTACGTGAAGGTCGAGGCACCGAGCACCCGTACCAGCGTGCCCGGCGTGTTCGCGGCGGGTGACGTGGTCGACCACACCTACCGGCAGGCCATCACGGCGGCCGGCACCGGCTGCGCCGCCGCGCTGGACGCCGAGCGCTTCATCGCCACCATCCAGGGCTGAGAGTTCGACGAGCAAGGTTCGGAGGAGGAGAGTTCATAGTGGGAGCAACCAAGGCGGTCACTGACGCGAGTTTCGTCAGCGACGTGCTGCAGTCCGACAAGCCGGTCCTGGTCGACTTCTGGGCGGAGTGGTGCGGCCCGTGCCGCAAGGTCTCGCCGCTGCTGGAGGAGATCGCCGGCGAAATGAAGGACCAGGTCACCATCGTCAAGCTGAACATCGACGAGAACCCGGAGACGGCCCGCGCCTACCGGGTGATGTCGGTGCCGACGCTGACGATCTTCAAGAACGGCCAGCCCGTCCAGTCGATCGCCGGCGCCAAGCCGAAGGGCGAGTTGCTCAAGCTCATCGAGTCGGCGCTCTGAGCCGTACCGACAGCGCCGGAACCCCCGTCACCCAGCCCGGGTGACGGGGGTTCCCGCTTTCCTGACCTGCATGAACACGAACCCGCTGGGTACCGGTCACGGTACGCTCCGTAAGCATCCGTCGGAGTTCCGGTCCTGCCAAAGTCCGTGCATAGGGGGTCGTCGTGCATCCGATCCGACCCGGTGACCAGGGACCGGCGGTGGCCGAGATCCGTACCGTGCTCGTCGGCCTGGAGCTTCTTCCCGCCGACAGCGGGGGCGACGACTACGACGCCGAGACCGAACGCGCGGTCCGGGCGTTCCAGCAGTCCCGCGGCCTCAGCGTCGACGGGCGCGTCGGTGCCGAGACCTGGCGGGCGCTGGACGCGGCCCGCTGGCGGTTCGGCGCCCGCGCGCTCTTCCACGCCGTACCCGAGCCGATCACCGGCGAGGACGTCCGCTCGCTCCAGGAACGCCTGCTGGAGATGGGGTACGACGTGGGACGCGCCGACGCCATCTACGGCATCCGAACCTCCCGCGCGGTGGCCCAGTTCCAGCGGGAGATGGGGCTGAAACCGGACGGCTCGTGCGGGCCGCACACCGTCAACGCGCTGCGCCGCCTCGGCCGGAAGGTGGTCGGCGGACGCCCGCAGTGGCTGCGCGAGTCCGACGCCATCCGGCAGGCCGGACCGGAACTCGTCGGGCGGACCGTGGTGATCGACCCGGGGCACGGGGGCACCGATCCGGGCGTGGTGGTGCCCGACGGCACGCTGCGCTGGACCGAGGCGGACCTCGTCCACGACCTCGCCAGCCGGCTGGAAGGGCGGCTCGCCGCCGCGGGCGTACGCGTGCAGCTCACCCGGGGCCCGTCGCCGGACGACTGCCTGCCGGACGCGGACCGGGCCGAGCTCGCCAACTCCCTCGGCGCCGACGTGTTCGTCTCGCTGCACACCGACGGGCACGCCAACCCGGAGGCCGAGGGGGTGGCCACCTACCACTACGGCACCGACAACGGCGTCACGTCGGCGACCGGCGAACGCCTGGCCGGGCTCGTGCAGCGGGAGATCGTGGCCCGCACCGGGCTGCGCGACTGCCGTACCCACGCCAAGGCGTGGGAGCTGCTCCGGCTCACCCGGATGCCCGCGGTACGTGTCGAGGTCGGCTACCTCACCTCACCTGACGACCGGGCGCGGCTCGTCGACCCGCGATTCCGGGACCGGGTGGTCGAGGCCATCGTGGCCGGCGTGCAGCGCATGTACCTGCCGATCGAACGGGACGTGCCGACCGGCTCGATCGACGTGAGCGAACTGCGGGCGATCGTCGCCGCCGGCAACGTGGTCGACTGACCCGCGGCTCAGCCGGTGGAGCGGGTGGCGGGCGCCGGGCGGACCGGCCGCAGCAGCGTCTCCGGGCTCATCGAGCCGAGCAGCTTCTCCAGCGCGTACTCGACGTCCGACTTCCAGCTCAGCGCCGTTCGCAACTCCAGCCGCAGGCGGGGGTAACGCGGGTGCGGCCGGACCGTCTTGAAGCCCACCGAGAGGAAGAAGTCGGCGGGCGCCACGCAGGCTCGGGCCGGGTCGTCCGCGTCGTCGCCGAACTTCGCGTCGCCGAACGCCTCGATCGCCTTGATGCCGCGCTTGGTCAGGTCGCGGGCCACACCCTGCACCAGCATCCGGCCCAGGCCGCCGTCGGCGAAGGCGGGCACCACGTGCGCCGTCATCAGCAGCGCCGCGTCCGCCGAGACCGGCGAGGTGGGAAACGCCATCGAGCGCGGGACGTACGCGGGCGGGGCGTACATGACGAAACCGGCCGGCATGCCGTCGACGTAGATGAGCTTGCCGCAGGAGCCCCACTCCAGCAGCGTCTGGGAGACCCACGCCTCCTTCTCCAGGCCCGGGTCGCCCGCGGCGCAGGCCCGCTCGGCGGAGACCGGATCCAGCTCCCAGTAGACGCACTGCCGGCAGGATCGAGGCAGGTCCTCCAGCGTGTCGAGGGTCAGGCTGACCAGACGTCGCGACATGAGCGCACCCCACCACTAGGCTCGGAGCGCCGGTGACCCCGCGCCCTCCTGCTCCCGACGAGCGATCGTACGCGTCTGTCCGGCGATACGGGAGGGAACGCGCGAACGCCCGCCCGGACCGGCGGGGGCGGGTCCGGGATGTGGACGTGTCCACACGGCCGGTGCCGCCGCCGTCACCGGGGACTACGATCGACAAACGGCCCCCGCCGCCAATGGATGTCGGCATCGCGGGTACCACACCGGGCGGCAGCCCCGCCGACACCCGATCGAGGTGATGTCATGACCGGCACGACGCTCGACGACTACACCGACCGGTACGCCCGGCGCGTCCGCGGGATGACCGCCTCGGAGATCCGGGCGCTCTTCGCGGTGGCCAGTCGGCCGGAGGTCGTCTCGCTCGCCGGTGGGGCACCCTACATCGCGGCGCTGCCGCTGGACGCAGTCGGCGAGATGCTCGGCCGGCTCGGCTCCGACCACGGCGCCACCACCCTCCAGTACGGCATCGGCCAGGGCACTCTCGAGCTGCGCGAGCGGATCTGCGAGGTGATGTCGCTGTCCGGGATCGACGCCTCCTGCGGCGCCTCACCGGAGGACGTGGTGGTCACGGTCGGCGGCCAGCAGGCCCTCGACCTGGTGGCTCGCCTCTTCCTGGATCCGGGTGACGTGGTGCTCGCCGAGGGCCCGACGTACGTCGGCGCGCTCGGGGTGTTCCAGGCCGCCCAGGCCCAGGTGGCCCACGTGCCGATGGACGACGAAGGACTCATCCCGGAGGCGCTGGAGGTGGCCATCGCCGACCTGGCGCGCGCCGGCCGGCGGGTGAAGTTCCTCTACACGATCCCCACCTACCAGAACCCCGCCGGCGTGACGCTGAGCGAGGAGCGGCGCGAACGGGTGCTCGACATCTGCGAGCGCGCCGGACTGCTCGTGGTGGAGGACGACCCGTACGGTCAGCTCGGTTTCGAGGGTGAGGCGCCCGCACCGCTGCGCGCCCGGCGCCGCGACGGCGTCTTCTACCTGAGCACGTTCTCCAAGACGTTCGCGCCGGGCCTGCGGGTGGGCTGGATCCTGGCGCCGCACGCGGTCCGCGACAAGCTGGTCATCGCCAGCGAGGCACAGATCCTCTGCCCGAGCGCCTACGCGCAGGCGGCCGTCTCGACGTACCTCGGCACCATGCCCTGGCGGCAGCAGCTCAAGGTCTACCGCGAGGTCTACCGCGAGCGCCGGGACGCGTTGCTCGACGCGATGGCCGACCTGATGCCCGAGGGCACCACGTGGACCAGGCCGCAAGGCGGCCTGTTCGTCTGGGCGACGCTGCCCGGCGGCCTCGACTCCAAGGCGATGATGCCGCGGGCCGTTGCCGCCCGCGTCGCGTACGTGCCGGGGACCGGCTTCTACGCCGACGGCACCGGCACCGGCAACATGCGGCTCAACTTCTCCTTCCCGACGCCGGAGCGGATCCGCGAGGGCGTTCGCCGGCTCGCCGGGGTGATGGAGCAGGAGATCGCCATGCGCAGGGTCTTCGGCGCGGTCGGCGGTGCCGGACCTCGCCGTCGCCAGGGCGGCTCGGACGCGCCCGGCCCCGACTTGGCATGATGCCCGCATGTCTGACAGCACCGCCGCACCCTCTCCCGTGACCGGATCCTCCGTCGACGAGTTGCACGTGCTCGTGCTCGCGGGTGGCCTCTCCTACGAGCGGGACGTCTCGCTGCGCTCCGGTCGCCGGGTCCTCGACGCGCTGCGCGCGGTGGGCGTACAGGCGGAACTCCGCGACGCCGACGTGACGCTGCTGCCCGCCCTGACCGCTGACCCCCCGGACGCGGTGGTGATCGCCCTGCACGGCGCCACCGGCGAGGACGGCTCGCTGCGCGGCGTACTCGACCTCTGGGACGTGCCCTACGTCGGCTGCGACGCCCGCTCGTCCCGGCTCGCCTGGGACAAGCCGTCGGCGAAGGCGGTGCTGCGCGAGGCGGGCATCCCCACGCCCGACTGGGTGGCGCTGCCGCACGACCGCTTCTCCGAGCTGGGCGCGGTGGCCGTCCTGGACCGGATCGTCGAGCGCCTCGGGCTGCCGCTGATGGTCAAGCCCGCGCAGGGCGGTTCGGGACTGGGCGCCGCCGTGGTCCGGGAGGCGGCGTCGCTGCCGGCCGCGATGGTGGGTTGTTTCGCGTACGACCAGACGGCGCTCGTGGAGCGCTACGTCCCCGGAATGGACGTGGCGGTCTCCGTGCTCGACCTCGGCGAGGGCCCGCAGGCCCTGCCCCCGGTCGAGATCGTGCCGCGCAACGGCGTCTACGACTACGCGGCCCGCTACACCGCCGGGCGTACCACCTGGCACGCGCCCGCCCGGCTCGACGCCGCGACCACCGCCCGGGTGACCGAGGTGGCGCTCGCCGCACACGCCGCGCTCGGCTTGCGCGACCTGTCCCGGGTCGACCTCATCGTCGACGCCGAGGGCGAGCCGCACGTGCTGGAGGTGAACGTCTCGCCGGGCATGACCGAGACGTCGCTCCTGCCGCTGGCGATCCAGGCGGCCGGGCTGGACTTCGGCCGGGTCCTGGGCGCGCTCGTGACCCGGGCCGCCGCCCGCCGCCGCTGACCTCAGCTCTCCGGGGTACGCCCCGCGCCCGGCCGGTCGTCCGGGACGTTCTTCGGCTCGTCCTCGTCGTCGCTGGTTGGATCGCCGCTCGGTGCGCTGTTTGATGCGCTGTCCGGCGCGCTGGCCGGCGCCGGGCCGGCCTGCGGCACCGGGCCGGGCTCCGAGGGGTCCGTCGAGGGGTCTGAGAGGTCCGCTACCGCGTCGGACTCCGGGATCTCGTCCGCAGCCTCGATGACCGACACGGACTCCTCCTCGATCTCCTCAGGGGTGTTCGCCGGGGAGGTCGCGGAGAGAGTCGACGGCGCCTGCCAGTGGATGCGCGGCGGCTCGGCCAGCGGACGGCCGCCGAACTCGGCGAGCCACGCGGCAACCATGGCGAGGTTCTCCCGCCACTGCTCCTCGGAGATCGGGGGCAGGATCGAGTCCCACAGCGACAGGAACGTGCCCCGCAGTTGCAGCCGCCCGTACGGCCGGGCCAGGAACCACAGGTGCAGGTGCGCCGACCCGTCGCCCCACCGGTTCACGTGAACCCGAGCCACCCCGTCGAGCGAGCGCACGGCCCGCTCCAGGCGCACTGTCATCACGCCAAGCTCGGCGGCGAGCAGGTTCGGCAGATCGCCCAGATCCAGGTGGGAGCGGGATTCCAGGATCAGGACCATCGGCAGGCCGGTGGGCCGGTCCATGGCGCGGACGCGCCACCGCTCACCGACCCAGATGTACGCCTCGTCGGGCGCGTTGCAGGCGGTGCACTCCCGGTCCGCCTCGCCACGGCGGGGAGGTTCGAACGGTACGGGGTCGTCGAGCTGCTTGACGCGGAGATCGCCCTCGAAGGGGAAGGACGGCCACTGGGTGAAGTCGGGAACTGAGGGAGGGGTGTCCGGCACGACGCTGACCCTAACCGAGTTGGCGACGCCTGTCCCTACCCGTTCCACTGACCGCACACAGGTTGTCCACCGCGTTGTCCACAGGCTGGCGAGATCACCAGCACAGCGCGTCATGCACTGCTCAGTAAGGGTTTCATCGCTCCGTTTCACGTGAAACGGAGCGAGCCTGTGGACAACCGCTGTGGATAACCCTGGGTGGATCCCGGGCCCGTTCATCAAACGATCCAGCGACGGATCGGCACCGGCGGTGGTGGCTTCTGGTATTCGTTTCACGTGAAACGGCCCGGGCGTCGTGGTCGCTGCTCTGCTCCGCGGCCGGCGTTAGCACCGCGCCTCGCTCTGTCTCAGATGGCCGCTTTTCTGGCCGGCGGCAAGTCATGGCACGGCGACGGCTGAAGCTGTCCGAGTGCGAGCTGCTGCTGTCGATCGGTCATGGGTCAGGGGTCTAGCCGACGACCGACCGACAGCGCGTCCTCGGTTGGATCGGGCGGCTTCGCCGCACCCGATGTCGGAGTTGCTGTTTCACGTGAAACGGCCGTCCTCGTCAGTCACCACACCGGAGCGCAAGAGTTGCGGGCTGGATGTGGTTCGGTAGCGGGAGGCCTCATCGCCGGAGCCTTCGACTGCCTCGGTCTGAACCAAGGGTGTCGGTCCTCGGATCTACCGCGCGTGACGTCGGCGAATGGGGCCAGGCTGTGCCGGAGCATCTACTCGCCAGGAGTGCCCCGTGGCTCGTCTTCGTCGCCATACTCCGGCGCCTGAGCCCGCCGCGCTCTGCTCAGCGTGACCCGCCGGAGGGTGGCAGGTCCGGGCTGCCCCACCCGAGCACGCTGATGCGGACTACAGCCGTCGGACCTCTACACGCCAAGGGTCAGGCTCTCCGGCTAACCGCTTGCGGCCACCGTTCGCGGTCTCCACCCGTTTGACTCCGTTCCCGGCTCGGCTTGGCGGCAACGGCTAAGACCAACCCGGCTCAGCGTGCCCAGCTAGGACCAACCCGGCTCAGCGGTCCCCAACTTCAGCGCTCCCGAACTCAGCGCCTCACCCGGCTGGCGCCTCACCCGGCTCAGCGGCGATCTGGCTCACCGCGTGGCGGCTCGCTTCGCGGCTTTGCGCGCCGCGGCTCGCGCACTTCGAGGCTTACGGTGCACGGTGCACGCCCAACGGCCGTGGCTCGCGCTTCAAGGCACCCCTCCAGCATCCGCGCTTCGCGCCCCAACGCTCAGCGCGCCACCGTTCAAACGCCCTGGCTCCCTTAGGCCCTCTTCGGCCCTCGGTCTTCGCCTGCCGACACGCCCGCTCGCCAGTTCGGGCTCGTCAAGCCACCGCAGGGTCGGCCGACCGCAGTCAGGCTCGGCCACAGGCTCTCCGTTTCACGTGAAACGGCGGTCAATGTCGGGGAGACTCCTCGCCCGCTCAAAGACCGGGAGGCGAGAGCCCTCGCTTCAACCTCCCGACCGGGGCAAGGCCCGGAAACGTTGATCCGGCCGCACCCCCTCGGCGGGGTGCGGCCGGATCAACGACCTGAGAAGCCGGGCTACGCCTC
Source organism: Micromonospora sp. NPDC005686 (assembly GCF_042871665.1). Lineage (NCBI taxonomy): Bacteria > Bacillati > Actinomycetota > Actinomycetes > Micromonosporales > Micromonosporaceae > Micromonospora > Micromonospora sp. NPDC005686. Next base: position 193,718 of record NZ_JBIAIY010000007.1, on the reverse strand, counting down.
GGGCTGCCCCTCCTCGCCCATGCCGATGATCCCGACGATCCGCTCCAGGTCGTCAACGGTGGCGAACTCGATCGTGATCTTGCCCTTGCTGCGGCCGATGTCGACCTTCACCCGGGTGTCGAACCGGTCGGAGAGCCGGTCCGCGAGATCGGTGAGGGCCGGGGCGTGCGCCTTCGGCCTGCGCTTGGCCGCGGCGGACTTCGCCGGCTCCTCGGCGAGCGCCAGGTGCACGAGTTCCTCGGCGCCGCGTACGGTGATGCCCTCGCGCACGATGCGCTCCGCCAGCGCCTCCTGCGCCTCTGCGTTGTCCAGGCTGAGCAGGGCCCGGGCGTGGCCGGCGGAGAGGACGCCGGCGGCGACCCGGCGCTGCACGGCCGGCGGCAGGTTCATCAGCCGGATGGTGTTGGAGATCTGCGGGCGGCTACGGCCGATCCGCCGGGCCAACTCCTCGTGCGTGGCGCCGAACTCCTCCAGCAGTTGCTGGTACGCCGCCGCCTCTTCGAGCGGGTTGAGGTTCGCGCGGTGGATGTTCTCCAGCAGCGCGTCCCGGAGCATGGCGTCGTCCTTGGTGTCCCGGACGATGGCGGGGATGGTCTCCCGGCCGACCGCCTGGGCGGCACGCCAGCGCCGCTCGCCCATCACGAGTTCGAACTTCTCGAGGTCGAGCTGGCGAACCACGATCGGCTGGAGGAAGCCGACCTCCTGGATCGAGGTCTTCAGCTCCTCCAGTGCCTCCTCGTCGAAGACGTGCCGGGGCTGCTTCGGGTTCGGCACGATCGCGTCGACCGGGATCTCCGCGAAGCGGGCACCGGGCACCGGGCTCAGATGAGACTCGGGCTCGGCCGGCGGAGGCGGGGTGCTCCCGACGCCACCGGTTATGGCAGCGGTGGCGTCGGCAACCGGGGTCGGGGCCGACGGAGACGCGCTGCCAACTGACGGCTCCGGCTCGACGGCAGCCGGTTCGGTGCCCGGTACCGGGCCTGTGGGGATGAGTGCGCCGAGCCCTCGGCCCAGCCCGCCGCGGGGACGGTTCTTCATACGACGCCTCCCAGCGACATCTCCGCACTACGCATTCCGGCTCACCGGCTCCTTGACGCCTCGCTCCGCGATCTCCTGGGCGGCCTCGAAGTAACTCGTGGCCCCCCGCGAACCGGGATCGTAGGTCATCACCGACTGGCCGTAGCTCGGTGCCTCGGAGACACGCACGTTGCGGGGAATCACCGCTTGGAGCACCTTGTCCCCGAAGTGGTTCCGGACGTCCTGCTCCACCGCGTCGGCCAGCCGCGTACGCCTGTCGTACATGGTGAGCAGAATCGTGGAGACCTCAAGCTGCGGGTTGAGGTGCTGGCGAACCAGGTTGATGTTGTTGATCAGCTGGTTGAGGCCCTCCAGCGCGTAGTACTCGCACTGGATCGGGATCAGCACCTCCTGCGCGGCCACGAGCGCGTTGACGGTGAGCAGGCCGAGCGACGGCGGACAGTCTATGAAGACGTAGTCGAAGTGACCCGGGTACGCGGCGATGGCCCGCGCCAGACGCGACTCCCGAGCCACCACCGAGACCAGCTCGATCTCGGCGCCGGCAAGGTCGATGGTGGCCGGTACGCACCACAGGTTGGGGATGCCCTCGACCGCCTGGGCCACCTCTTCGAGCGGCACGCTGTCGATCAGGCAGTCGTACACGTCGGGTACGCCCGTGTGGTGCGGCACGTTCAGACCGGTGGAGGCGTTGCCCTGGGGGTCAAGATCGACCACGAGCACCCGGTTGCCGTGCAGCGCGAGCGCCACTGCGAGGTTCACGGTGGTGGTCGTCTTGCCGACGCCGCCCTTTTGGTTGGCGACGCACATCACCCGGGTCCGGTCGGGACGCGGCATGGTGACCTCGCCACTGGGATTCAGGATCTGCACGGCGCGCATCGCCTCCATAGCCAACGGTGGATCATCCTCTTCGCGCGTCGGGGTTTCACGTGAAACGTACGTGCTGGCGTCTACCTGGTCTCCGTACCCGTCCGCCTGTGGCGTGTCGGACGGCGTCACGGTGGCCTCGGGGGCGGCCTGGTGCGGTACGGCCGAAACGGGCGGCTGGGGTTCGTAGCGGGTGGGTACCGCGGCGTTCGCCCGCACTGCGGGCGGACGCGGGGTCGGCGCGTTCACCGGACCGTCGGCCGGGTCGAGCGGATCGCGGGCCGGTGGCACATTGGCAGGCACGGACGAGACCGGACGCATGCCGCCGGCCGACGACTCCCGTCGGTTCGCCGGCTGGTGCGGAGAGGACGGCTCGCCGGACTCGTTCACCGTCCACTCCTGGTAGTTGGTTTCACGTGAAACGGGGTCGGCGGAGGGCTTGCCTCCTGGTCCGGTCAATCGTGGATCGTCGTACCTGCCGTCGTCATGCACCTGTCATCCCTACCCGCTCCGGATGGTCGGTCCGCACCCGTCGAATCGCGTCCGCGCCGCGCGCGGCGCCATCGGCTCGGCGGGAACCGTCGGGCTCGAGTGCCGCCCGGCACCGCCGTTTCCACACTATCGACGCGCGGTCAGCCTACGGCCGACGGGCGTGGTGGGTCCATGTCGGGTTGTGATCGATCACGTCACGCCTACCGGTCCAACGACCGGACCGGGCGTGCGGAATGGCGTACCCGGTCAGCGGTCGCCGCGACGGCGGCCGCCCCGCGACCGCTTCGGCTTCTTGGGACGGCGCGGGTTGACCACGCGCTCCCGGACCACCTCGACCACAGTCGCCGGGGGTTCGATCACGCCGTCCCCGCACCGGTGCAGCTCCGGCGTCCCGCCGCCAAGGCGGATCACGGCCTCGGCGTGCTCGGCGATCTCGTCGGCCGCCGAGGCGCCCTTGAGGGCGACCAGGCGGCCGCCGGGCACCACGAGCGGCAGGCACCACGAGGCGAGCCGGTCCAGCGGCGCCACCGCGCGGGCCGTCACGACGTCGGCGCTCAGCGGTTCCCGGTCGCGCGAGCCGGCCGCCGCCTCCTCGGCCCGCCCACGGAACACACGCACGTCCCGGGTCAGGCCGAGACGCTGTACCGCCTCGATCAGGAAAGTCGTGCGCCGGGCCAGCGGCTCCACCAGCGTCACGGTGAGGTCGGGACGCGCGATCGCCAGCACCAAGCCGGGCAGCCCGGCTCCGGAGCCGACGTCGATCACGGTGGCCCCCTCCGGGATCCGTTCCGCCACCACCGCGCAGTTGAGCAGGTGCCGCTCCCACAGCCGCGGCGTCTCGCGCGGGCCGATCAGGCCGCGGACCACGCCGTCGGTGGCGAGCAGTTCGGCGTACGCGGCGGCCAGGTCGAGTCGGTCCCCGAACAGCGCGCGGGCGGCCTCCGCCAGTTCCGGCGGAAGCGTCGCCGACGCCGGGTCGGGCTCAGCCGGACCGTCCACCAGGGACGGTCCGTCCTCCGACGGCTCCGCGAAGAACGGGTCGGCCGCCGCGGCCGGGCCGACCGGCGTCACCTCCGCCGGGGGCTCACTGGAGAAGGCGGGCGTCACGTCCACCCCGGGATCGGCCGGCTCGATCCCGGTCACCACCTCCGGTTCGCCGGAGAAGGCAGGCTCGCCAGGGTCGGTCACGGCCCTTCCCGGGCACGCCGGTTCGGCCGTCCCGTTCTTGCCGGAGAAGACCGGGTCGACAGTGGGGTCGGGGCGCGCAGCCGACGGCCCGGGCGGCGTACCGCCCGGGCCGCTCACGGCTCCTGCCGTCGTCTCGTCGGAGATCACTGACCTCAGTCCGCCACCGGCCGGACGACGATGCGGCGGTTGGGCTCGACGCCCTCGGACTCGCTCTCCACCCCGCTCATCGCGTTCACCACGTCGTGCACGCACTTGCGCTCGAACGCGGACATCGGCTCCAGGCGCACCGGCTCACCGTGCTCCTTGACCTTCTCGACCGCGTTCTTCGCCACGGCGGCCAGCTCCTTGCGCCGGGTGGCCCGGTAGCCGCCGACGTCGAGCAGCAGCCGGCTCGGCGTGCCGGTCTGGCGGAACACGGCCAGCCGGGCCAGTTCCTGGAGCGCCTCAAGGGTCGCGCCGCGCTGGCCGACCAGGTTCTGCAACCGGCCACCGACCACCTCGACGACCGGGCGGCCACCGGACACCAGCTCGTCGATGTCGCCGTCGTAGTCGAGGATGTCCAGCAGACCCTCGACGTAGTCGGCGGCGATCTCGCTCTGCCGGAACAGGTCGCTCTCGGCCGGGGCCTTCTTCTCCCGGGCCTCGCCCGCGGCGTCCTCGGTCTCGGTGGCGGCGGTAACGGGGGCCTCCTCGTCCAGGGACTGGTCGGCGCTGGGGATGCTGGTCTCGGTCACGGGTCTCATCTCCGTACTCGCTCGGCCGGACCGTCGGGGGTCCGCTGGTCTCCCGGGGCCGGCGGGAGGTTCGCCGGGTGCCCTCGGGCACGTCTGTACGGGCCAGTTTCGCCCGTGTCCGCGCTCCGCGCGGCGATTCCGGCCGGGCGCCGACTCCTCGGATGGCAGCACGCGGCCGGAACGGGCCACCGACGACGTCGCGCCGGTGGCCCGAGGGCTCAGCCCTGTCGCTTGGCGGGCCGGTTGCCGCCCTTCTTCGGGTTGGCCGGCTTGGCGCCCGGCTTCGGGCCGGCCACCTTCGGCGCCGCGGCCGGAGCCTTCGCCGGCGGCTGCGCCGCCTTGCGGCCGAACAGGCCACCGGCCTTGGCCGGCTGCACCGGGCCCTTGGCGGCGCTGGTGCTCTTGGCGGTCACCGGCGGCGGGAACTTCCGCAGCACCCACTGCTGCTGGCCGAGCGTGAAGAGGTTGTTGGTGACCCAGTAGATGATCACACCGATCGGGAAGATCGCACCCGAGATCAGCAGCGACAGCGGGATGCCGTAGAGCATCAGTCGCTGCACCATGCGCTGCTGCGGGTCCTCGGCCCACCCGGTCTTCAGGATCATCTGCCGGCTGGTCAGGTAGGTGGTGGCGATCATGATGACCACCAGGATGCCGGCGACCACCTTGACCGTGCCGGTGCTCGCGCCCAGCCGGCTCAGCTCCTCGGCGGTGGAGCCGAACTTGCCGGAGATCGGCGCGGTGAACAGCGTCGCGTTGGAGGCGCTGTTGAACTGGTCGACGGTCCAGCCGTACAGCGTCTTGCCCTGGTTGTCGGGGCTGAGGCGGCGCAGCGTGTGGAACAGGCCCAGGAAGACCGGGATCTGGAGGAACATCGGAAGGCAGCCCATGAGTGGGTTGGCCTTTTCCTTCCGGTAGAGCTCCATCATCTCCTTCTGGAGCGTCTCCCGGTCACCCTTGTGCTTCTCCTGGAGCTCCTTCACCTTCGGCTGGAGCGCCTGCATTGCACGCTGCGACTTGATCTGCTTGACGAAGACCGGGAACAGGATCACCCGGACCGTCACCACGAGGAAGATGATGGCGAGGATCCAGGCCCAGTTCGTACCGATCACGGTCCCGACCGGCACTCCGATGGCGTCCCAGGCCGAGTGCCAGGTCAGCAGGATCCACGAGATCGCGTAGTAGATCCAGTCGAGACTAAACACTCAGGCTCCAGTCACGTCGGAACGGCGGCGGTCGCCCGGCTCCGGGACCGGGTCGTGTCCACCTGGGTGGAAGGGATGGCAGCGCGACAGCCGACGGACCGTCAGCCAGGCACCCCGCAGCGCACCGTGCCGGGAAACCGCCTCCACGGCGTAGGCACTGCACGACGGGTAGAACCGGCAGCGGGCCGGCAGAGCCGGACTTATCCACCGACGGTACGCGATGATGGGCGCCAGCAGCATGCGGGCACCGGTTGTGGGGGACGGCGTCGCCGTCGTCGGGCCGTTCACCGCGGCCGCCGTCCCCGGGAGGACCGCGCCGCGGCGAGGGCGGCGTCCAGGTCGGCCCCGAGCCGGGCGTACGTCGCGTCGGCGGACGCGGGCAGCGCGCGTACCACGACTGTGGTGCCGGCGGGCAGCTCGGCCAGCCGCTCGCGGACCAGGTGCCGCAGGCGACGGCGGACCTTGTTGCGGACCACGGCGCCGCCGACGGCCTTGGACACGACGAAGCCGGCGCGGCTGGGTGCGGAGGTCTCCGCACCGTTGCTTCGCGCCGGCTCCGGCAAGGGTGTCGCTGTGGTGCCGATCGGCTCGGGGATGGTCAGGTGGACCACGACGGCGCCACGGCCGACGCGTCGGCCACTGCGAACCGCTGCGGCGAAGTCGCTACTGCGCCGCAGTCGTTGCGCGGCTGCCAGCACGACTGCCCACGTCCCCGGACCGGACCTGTCGGCGTCAGGCCGACAGGCGCGCGCGGCCCTTGGAGCGACGGGTCGAGATGATGGCGCGGCCGGCACGGGTGCGCATGCGCAGCCGGAAGCCGTGGGTCTTCGCGCGCCGGCGGGTGTTCGGCTGGTAGGTGCGCTTGCTCACGTCAGGCTCTCCGTTGTCGTACGCCCCGCGCGGCGGATCGCCCGGGGTCGTGTGCTGGTTCAGATCACCTGTCGGTGACCTCCGATCGGCGCTGCCGTGACACTCGCCCCGGCGATGCGGGATGACAGCCACGGACAGCAAGCATCAATCACCCTAGCAGAGGGCGAGAGAGCAGCCGCTCCAGCCTACGCAGGGTCGCAATGACCGTCAACGTCACACTCAGGCGCCCGACCTGCGCGCAACCGCGACCGAAGGGGCGGTTTCACTGATGTTGCCAAGGTCGTCAGGGTGTCGCCGGTTGATGCTGTGGGGTCCGCGCTGTTAGCGTGCGCGATTGCGGTCGGCGTCGGGGTCCGGGGTTTGTCGCCGATCGGCAAGACCGGACACGCTGTTGAATCGTTCGGCACGGTGAACCCGCTTCAACGCCCCCGTGAATCGAGGGGGCAGGTCCGACCCGCGTCCGGCGGGCGGCCACAATCGGTCGGTACACAGGCTGTGGATAACTTGTGGATGACGACCGGTCAGCCGTCCGGGCGGGCGTGAGAAGGAGCAGGCGAGGGGGTGGGACGACGGTGACCGGAGCGACCGACCTTGCCGCGGTGTGGACGGCGACCACGGACGAACTCGCCGACGAGATCATCTCCGCGCAACAACGGGCATACCTCCGGCTCACCCGGCTACGGGCGATCGTCGAGGACACCGCGCTGCTCTCGGTGCCGGACGCCTTCACCCGGGACGTGATCGAGTCCCGGCTCCGCCCGGCCATCACCGAGGCGTTGAGCCGGCGGCTCGGGCGGCCGATCCAGGTGGCCGTCACCGTACGGGTCGCCGACGACCCCGCCGCCCGCCCGGCCGGCACGGTCTACCGCAGCAACCCGGAACCGCTGCCCGAGCACGACGGCGCCGCTCCACTGCCCGGTTTCGACCAGCCCGGCCCGTCCGCCCCGACCTACCCGTCACGGCGCCCGCAGTCCGGGTACGGCGAGCCCGGGTACGCCGATTCCGGATACGGCGAGCCCCGGCCGGAGCAGCCGGTCGACGAGCCGGCACCCCGCCAGCGGACCGCCGACACTTCCCGCTCGCACCTGATCCCGGCCGGCCGCGACGCGCAGGACACGCTGTTCAGCGCCGCGTTCGGCGAACCGGTGCGTACCGCGCCCGAGCGCCGCGCCTTCGACGAGCGCACCCGCGTCGAGCCGCCCGTGCCCGACGCCGGGGGGTACGAGCCCCGGTACCGGGAGAGCCCGGCCGCCGACCGCGCGCCGATGCGCGGCCTGCCCCGCGACGGCGCCACTGACAGCGGCCCTGGCCGGGGCGGTGCCGACCACCGCCGCCCGGGTAGCGGCCAGGCCGACCGCAGGCTCCCCGGCGGTACGGAGAGCGGCGGCAACCGGCTCAACCCGAAGTACATGTTCGAGACGTTCGTCATCGGCTCGTCCAACCGGTTCGCGCACGCCGCGAGCGTGGCGGTGGCCGAGTCGCCGGCGAAGGCCTACAACCCGCTGTTCATCTACGGCAGCTCCGGGCTGGGCAAGACCCACCTGCTGCACGCCATCGGGCACTACGCCACGACGCTCGGCAACGCGCGCTCGGTCCGGTACGTCTCGACCGAGGAGTTCACGAACGACTTCATCAACTCGCTGCGCGACGACAAGACGAGCGCGTTCCAGCGCCGCTACCGGGACGTGGACATCCTCCTGATCGACGACATCCAGTTCCTGGAGAACCGGGAGCGGACGCAGGAGGAGTTCTTCCACACGTTCAACACGCTGCACAACGCGAACAAGCAGATCGTGATCACGTCCGACCGCTCGCCGAAGCAACTGGCGACGCTGGAGGACCGGCTGCGTACCCGGTTCGAGTGGGGCCTGCTCGCCGACATCCAGCCGCCGGACCTGGAGACGCGCATCGCGATCCTGCAGAAGAAGGCGGCGCAGGAGCGGCTGTTCGCCCCGCCGGACGTACTGGAGTTCATCGCGTCCCGGGTGTCGAACTCGATCCGCGAACTGGAGGGGGCGCTGATCCGGGTCACCGCCTTCGCCAGCCTGACCCGCTCCTCGGTCGAGCTGTCGCTGGCCGAGGAGGTGCTGCGGGACTTCATCCCGGACGGCGCCGGCCCGGAGATCACCGCTGACCAGATCATGGTGTCCACGGCCGACTACTTCGGCGTGAGCATGGAGGACCTGCGCGGCCACTCCCGTTCCCGGGTGCTGGTGAACGCGCGTCAGGTGGCCATGTACCTGTGCCGCGAGTTGACCGACCTGTCGCTGCCCCGGATCGGGCAGGCGTTCGGCGGCCGGGACCACACCACTGTGATGCACGCGGACCGCAAGATCCGCCAGCAGATGGCCGAACGGCGCTCGCTCTACAACCAGATCGCCGAGCTGACCAACCGCATCAAGCAGAACACCTGACCCTCTCGCGGTCCCACCCTCCTCTGGCTCCCCGCTTCGGCGGTGAGATCAAGGAGTTCGTGGAGGCAGACCGCGTGTTTTCCGTCCCAAACTCCTTCGTCAACAGGAGAACCCGGGCGCCCGGACACAGCTGGAGCTGACGGGCGATCATGAGGTTGCCTATGACAAATCGGACGGTCGACGCCGTCAACCTCATGATCGACCTGAGCCGCGTCCGGGTGGGCGGATCGGCGTGCCGGCTGACGTGAGTGAGGCGACAGGTCGGGGGGCCGGGTTGGCGAGTGGCGGGAAGCCGACAACGGAACTTGTTGACCCTTGACCCGGTCGAGGGCCCAGGATCGGTCGCGTGCTCGTCCACAGCTCGTACCCGTTGTCCACAGCCCCTGTGTCACAGGCGGTGGACAACCACGCTTCGCACTCGGCCGGTTACCCACAGACTGTGGACAACTCCTGGGGACGAGCCTGTGGACGCCTGGGGACGACCGTCACGTTGTCCCCAGACGGCGGCACGGCTGTGGGCGGCCTGTTGAAGGTTCTGTGGATGACGGTCGCCGGCGCTGCCGCGGCTGTCCACAGAGCTGGGGAGAAAACCGGTGGATTACCGGTGGACAACCGGTGGACAGCCGTGGAAAACCCGGCGGCTGGCGAGGGCTGTGGACCGGGACACGAGTTCCACCCCTGGTTCTCCACAGCCAACCCACCTGTAGATAACGTGTCTGACCTGCGCGGACGCGGGTTCTCCACAGTTTGCACAGGTGCGATGAAGACGATGAGTTATCTCTTCTAAACAACAAAAACCAATCATCACCGTTGGACTTCCTGTGGATCGGGCCACGGCACTGCCGTCGGCAGTCGCCCGGGCACCTGGATCCACGGGGTCGGGCGCACAGCCGATGCCCGCGCGCCCTAAGGTGCGATGGGTACCCGCACGGTCGGGCGGGACGGGTGGCAGCGGTCGGCATGAGAGAGTTGTCGCTGACGTCGACGCGGAGGCATTGATGAAGTTCCGAGTGGAGCGCGACGCGCTCGCCGAGGCGGTCGCGTGGACCGCCAAGAGCCTGCCCAACCGACCCTCCGTACCGGTACTTGCCGGGGTGATGCTCCGGGTGACCGACGGCAACCTCCAGGTCTCCGGCTTCGACTACGAGGTTTCCAGCCAGGTCACCGTCGAGGTGCAGGGTGACGCGGACGGCGCCGCCCTGGTTTCCGGCCGGCTGCTCGCCGAGATCACCAAGGCCCTGCCGGCCAAGCCGGTGGACATCGCCGCCGTCGGCGCCCACCTGGAACTGGTCTGCGGCAGCGCCCGGTTCACGCTGCCCACCATGCCGGTGGAGGACTACCCGACGCTGCCGGAGATGCCGGAGAGCGCCGGCACCGTGGACGCCGCCGCCTTCGCCGCCGCCGTGGCCCAGGTGGCAGTCGCCGCCGGCCGTGACGAGACGCTGCCGATGATGACCGGCGTACGCCTCGAGCTGAGCGGCAGCACGATGGCCATGCTGGCGACTGACCGCTACCGCCTCGCGCTGCGTGAGATGGAGTGGAACCCGGACGACCCGGAGATCAGCCTCAACGCGCTGGTGCCGGCCCGCACGCTGCACGACACCGCCAAGGCGCTCGGCCCGCTGGGCGGCCACGTCACCATGGCGCTGTCCTCCGGCGGCGCCGGTGAAGGCATGATCGGTTTTTCCGGCGGCACCCGCCGGACCACCAGCCGGCTGCTCGACGGCGCCAACTACCTGCCGGTGCGTTCGCTGTTCCCGGCCGACCACAACGCCGAGGCCCGCGTCGCCGTCTCCGCGCTCATCGAGGTGGTCAAGCGCGTCGCGCTGGTCGCCGAGCGCACCACACCGGTCCTGCTGAGCTTCAGCGCCGACGGTCTGGTGGTCGAGGCGGGCGGCACCGAGGAGGCCCGGGCCAGCGAGGCCATGGATGCCACCTTCAGCGGCGAGCCGCTGACCATCGGGTTCAACCCGCAGTACCTCATCGACGGTCTGACCAACCTGGGCGCGCAGCACGCCCTGCTCCGGTTCGTCGACGCGTTCAAGCCCGCGGTCATCTCCCCGGCCGGCGAGGATGGCGAGGTCATCCCGGGGTACCGGTACCTCATCATGCCGATCCGCGTGTCCCGCTGATCGCAGGCAGCACGACCCTGACGTACGGAGGTAGGAGCAGATGCAGCTCGGCCTGGTAGGACTCGGCCGGATGGGCGGCAACATGCGGGAGCGGTTGCGCGCCGCCGGGCACGAGGTGGTCGGCTACGACCGCAACCCGGAGATCAGCGACGCCGCGAGCCTGGCTGAGCTGGCCGAGAAGCTCCAGTCGCCCCGCGCGATCTGGGTGATGGTCCCCGCAGGCGTCACCGACGCCACCATCGACGAGCTCGCCGGTGTGCTCGGCGAGGGCGACATCATCATCGACGGCGGCAACTCCCGGTTCAGCGACGACGCCCCGCGCGCCGAGCGGCTGAACGAGCACGGCATCGGCTACCTCGACGTCGGCGTCTCCGGCGGCGTCTGGGGCCGGCAGAACGGGTACGCGCTGATGGTCGGTGGTGCGCAGGAGCACGTCGAGCGCCTGATGCCGATCTTTGAGGCGCTCAAGCCCGAGGGCGAGTTCGGCTTCGTGCACGCCGGCCCGGTCGGCGCCGGCCACTACGCCAAGATGGTGCACAACGGCATCGAGTACGGCCTGATGCACGCCTACGCCGAGGGCTACGAGCTGATGGCCGCCTCCGAGCTGGTCACGAACGTCCCCGGCGTGTTCAAGTCGTGGCGTGAGGGCACCGTCGTCCGGTCCTGGCTGCTCGACCTGTTGGACCGGGCGCTCGACGAGGACCCGGAGCTGGCCGAGCTGAGCGGCTACACCGAGGACACCGGCGAGGGCCGCTGGACCGTGGACGAGGCGGTCCGGCTCGCCGTACCGCTCAACGTCATCACCGCGTCGCTCTTCGCCCGGTTCGCCTCCCGGCAGGACGACTCGCCCGCGATGAAGGCCGTTGCCGCGCTGCGCCAGCAGTTCGGCGGCCACGCCGTCCACAAGCGTTGACCGGTATCCACAGCCTGTGTACGTCCGCCGGCTCGAACTGGTCGACTTCCGCTCCTACGAGCGCGTCGGCGTAGACCTGGAGCCGGGTCCGAACGTGCTCGTCGGCGCCAACGGCGTCGGCAAGACCAACCTGGTCGAGGCGCTCGGCTACGTGGCGACCCTGGACTCGCACCGGGTCGCCACGGACGCCCCGCTGGTCCGGATGGGCGCCACCTCGGCGGTGATCCGCTGCGCGGTGGTGCACGAGGGCCGCGAACTGCTGGTCGAGCTGGAGATCGTGCCGGGCAAGGCCAACCGGGCCAGGCTCGGCCGGTCCCCGGCCCGGCGCGCCCGGGACGTGCTCGGCGCGCTGCGTCTCGTGCTGTTCGCGCCGGAGGATCTGGAACTGGTCCGCGGCGACCCGGCCGAGCGCCGCCGCTACCTGGACGACCTGCTGGTCACCCGCCAGCCCCGCTACGCGGGGGTACGCGCCGACTACGAGCGCGTGGTCAAGCAGCGCAACGCGCTGCTGCGTACCTCGTACCTCGCTCGCAAGACCGGCGGCACACGCGGCGGCGACCTGTCGACGCTGGCCGTGTGGGACGCGCATCTGGCGCAGCACGGCGCGGACCTGCTCGCCGGCCGTCTGGAGCTGGTCGCCGCGCTGACCCCGCACGTGGCGAAGGCGTACGACGCGGTGGCCGCCGGCCGCGGCGCGGCGGGCATCGCGTATCGGCCCTCGGTCGAGCTGCCCGAACCCGGCGCCGACCGGGCGGCGCTGGCGGAGGCGCTCGCCGCCGCGCTCACCGCGAACCGCGCCGCCGAGATCGAGCGCGGCACCACGCTCGTCGGCCCGCACCGCGACGACCTGGCCCTCACCCTCGGCCCGCTGCCCGCAAAGGGGTACGCGAGCCACGGCGAGTCCTGGTCGTACGCGCTGGCGCTGCGGCTGGCCGGGTACGACCTGCTGCGCGCCGACGGGATCGAGCCGGTGCTGGTGCTCGACGACGTCTTCGCCGAGCTGGACACCGGCCGCCGGGAACGGCTGGCCGAGCTGGTCGGCGGCGCCAGTCAGCTCCTGGTCACCTGTGCTGTTGACGACGACGTGCCGGCGACGCTGCGCGGCACCCGGTACGCGGTGGGCGAGGGGACGGTGCGGCGTGTCTGACGACGAGGTTCTGCTCCCGCCCGCGCGACTCGGGCCGGGACGCGACGCGCGTACCCCGGGGAAACCGGCGGACGGTGCGCCGGCCGCGAGCCCGCCGGAGGGCGCGGCCGGGCCGGAACTGGCCCGGGCGGTGCTCGACGCGGCGAAGGCCCGGCGGCAGGCAGCGGCGCCCCGGCGGCGCGGCGCGGTCCGCGGCGACGGCGAGAAGCGGCTGCGCGGCTATTCCGGCCCCGGACCGGACCCGCGCGACCCGCAGCCGCTCGGCGCGGTGCTGGACAAGCTCATGAAGGCGCGCGGCTGGCAGCAGCCGGCGGCCGAGGCGACGGTCTTCGGCGCGTGGGAGAAGGTGGTCGGCGCGGAGGTCGCGCAGCACAGCCGTCCGGTCAAGCTGGAGAACGGCGAGCTGACGGTGGAGGCCCGTTCGACCGCCTGGGCGACCCAACTGCGCCTGCTGGCGGGCTCGCTGCTCAAACAGATCGCCAGCGAGGTCGGCCACAACGTCGTGCGAAAGCTGCACATCCACGGCCCGGCGACGCCGTCGTGGTCGCGCGGCCCTCGACGGGTACGCGGGCGCGGCCCCCGCGACACCTACGGCTGACCGACACCGCCCGAACGCCGCGCCTCACGCCGGGCGCGCTTGAGTTCGCGCTGCTCGCGGCTCCACTGCTTGCGCCGCTCCAGGTCCTGCTTCCACGCCTCGCGGGCCAGCTTCGAGCCGCCCTGCACCGCGCCCTGCACCTGGGAGGGGCCGGCGAGGTTCTGGAACACCCAGCCCAGCAGGCGGCCACCCTTGCCGGAGGCGTCGCCCACCTGCTCGTCGTCGCTCATCCGCCGCCCCTCTCCCTGCTTTGTGTACAAACCATTGGTACACCAATCGTTGCTACGATCGCAACGACGACGAGGAGGACGCGGTGACCGATCCGATCGAGGATCCCCTGGCGCTGGAGCAGCAGGTCTGCTTCGCGCTGTCCGTCGCCGCCCGGAGCGTCGTCGCGGTCTACCGCCCGCTGCTGGAGCCGATGGGCCTCACCCATCCGCAATACCTGGTGATGCTGGCGCTCTGGCAGCACGCACCGCTGTCCGGGCGGGATCTGAGCCGGCTGCTCCAACTCGACCCGGGCACGCTGTCACCGCTGCTCAAGCGACTGGAGGCGGCCGGCTACGTCCGACGCGAACGGGACGCCGCCGACGAGCGCAGCCTGGCCGTCTCGCTCACCGCCGCCGGGCAGGCGCTGCGGGCGCAGGCCGAGCGGATCCCGCCGGCCATCGTGCAGCGCCTCGGCCTGCCGCTGGCCGACCTGCGGCACCTGCACACGGCGCTGACCGAGGTGATCGCCGCGGCCAACCGGGCCACGGCCGCCGTCTCCGAGCATGGATCGCGCGGGCCCGGCCCGGCCGCTCAGGCGTCCGCGTAGACCGCGAAGCCCCGCTCCGCGCAGCGCCGGTAGAAGGCGGCCAGCACGCTCAGCTCGGCGCAGGTGAAGTTCCACTGCGGCGGGTCGCCGCTCTCGTCCCGCAGCCGGTCCAGCCGGCTGTCCAGCCAGCGGAGCTGCTGCTCGGCCAGCCGGCCGTCGCCGAGCAGCGCGCGCAGCACCTCGCTCACCGACTCGAACGTGACCGACTCGCCGTACGGCCGGTGCCGGGCGACGAACTTCTCCACACCCTCGGCGATCCAGGAGCAGCCCTCCGGGTCGATCACCGGGTCCTCGTCCTCGACCGCGTTCTCCGTGGCGTAGAGCACATTCTCCAGCCCGAGGATCAGGTCGACCAACTCGGTGTACGCGGTCGCCCGTACCGTGCCGGTCTTCGCGATCAGCTCGGCGAGCGCCGCGGTCGGCGCGGAGATCCGGGGCACGTCCACGATCTCGCCGAAGTCCACGAACTCAGCCGGCGCGACCGGGTCGTAGAAGCGGCCGGTCCGCGGCCAGTGCACCGCGACGTTGTCCAGCCCCATCTGGCGTCACCTCTCACCAAGCGTTTTCGGACCATCTTCGACGATCGTCCCGGTTCCGGGCGCAAAAGATCAAGACCGCAACGGCGGCGCCGCAAAAGCTACGGCACGCCGGGCCCGGCCGCGACCCCCGGGCGGCGCACTGCCGATCGCCGGCCGGACGACCGGCCGCGGCTCACGGTGGCCGGTGGCGTGGGATCGGCCCGTTGGCGTGTAGGGGGAGTAGCGGGCGGAGCGGTTCGTCCGGCTACGGCATTCTCAGCCGCCCCGGAGAGGGTGCCGAGTGGCGGTTTGGTCGGCTCCGCACAGTAAGATTGAGGGCGAGACGAAAGACCCGAGACGGAGCGACGGACAGGGGCCCGCATGAGCCCTCGATCATAGTCCCGCATCGGGTCCGAGCCGATCGCGATCCGCGGGCAACCGCGGCGCCCGGCGTACGTGATCCGAGCCTGGCGATCCCAGGGGCGGTCCATGCGCGCCGACGTCGCGTCCTGTCCGCCGAACCCGTGCCCCCGCGCCCCACGCGCGGCCGGTGCGAGAAAGTGGCCGAGCGTGGCAGCGGAGGACAACAAGAAGTACGGTGCCGAGTCCATCACCGTTCTCGAGGGCCTGGAAGCGGTCCGGAAGCGGCCCGGTATGTACATCGGGTCCACCGGCGAGCGCGGTCTGCACCACCTGGTGTGGGAGGTCGTCGACAACGCGGTGGACGAGGCGCTGGCCGGGCACTGCGACACCATCGACGTGGTGCTGCTCGCCGACGGCGGCGTCCGGGTGACGGACAACGGCCGTGGCTTCCCGGTCGACCTGCACCCCAAGCTGAAGAAGCCGGGTGTCGAGGTCGCGCTGACCGTGCTGCACGCCGGCGGCAAGTTCGACGGCAAGGCCTACGCCGTCTCCGGCGGCCTGCACGGCGTCGGTGTCTCCGTGGTCAACGCGCTGTCCACCAAGATGGCCGTGGAGATCCACAAGGACGGCTTCGTCTGGCGGCAGGAATACCACCACTCCAAGCCGACGCCGCTGGAGAAGGGTGAGGCGACCGACCGCACCGGTTCGGCGGTCTCCTTCTGGCCCGATCCGGACGTCTTCGAGACCGTCGACTTCGACTTCCACACCATCTACCGGCGCCTGCAGGAGATGGCCTTCCTCACTCGGGGCCTCACGATCCACCTGCTCGACGAGCGGGTGCCGGAGGACGAGGACGGCAAGATCCGCGAGGTCACCTTCCACTACGACGGCGGCATCGCCGACTTCGTCCGGCACCTCAACGCCTCCAAGACCCCGATCCACAAGACGGTGGTCGAGTTCGGCGCCGAGGAGACGGGCATGTCGGTCGAGATCGCCATGCAGTGGAACGAGTCGTACGGCGAGTCGGTCTACACCTTCGCCAACAACATCAACACCCACGAGGGCGGCACCCACGAGGAAGGCTTCCGGGCCGCGCTGACCAGCGTCGTCAACCGCTACGGCGCTGAGAAGAAGCTGCTCAAGGGCGACGAGCGCCTCTCGGGTGAGGACATCCGCGAGGGCCTGGCCGCGATCATCTCGGTCAAGCTCACCGACCCGCAGTTCGAGGGCCAGACCAAGACCAAGCTGGGCAACACCCCGGTCAAGGGCTTCGTGCAGCGGGTCTGCAACGAGTCGCTCGTCGACTGGTTCGACCGCAACCCGGCCGAAGCGAAGATCATCATCCAGAAGGCGTCCCAGGCGGCGCGCGCCCGGATCGCCGCCCAGCAGGCGCGCAAGCTCGCCCGGCGCAAGTCGCTGCTGGAGTCCGGGTCGATGCCCGGCAAGCTGGCCGACTGCCAGTCCACCGACCCGCGCGAGTCCGAGGTCTTCATCGTCGAGGGCGACTCGGCCGGCGGCTCGGCCAAGCAGGGCCGCGACCCGCGCGTCCAGGCGATCCTGCCGATCCGCGGCAAGATCCTCAACGTCGAGAAGGCCCGCATCGACCGGGTGCTGAAGAACAACGAGGTGCAGGCGCTGATCACCGCGCTCGGCACCGGCATCCACGACGACTTCGACATCGAGAAGCTGCGCTACCACAAGATCGTGCTGATGGCCGACGCCGACGTCGACGGCCAGCACATCCAGACGTTGCTGCTCACGCTGCTGTTCCGCTTCATGCGTCCGCTGGTCGAGCTGGGCCACGTCTACCTGGCCGCCCCGCCGCTCTACAAGATCAAGTGGAACAAGAAGGGCGACGACGCCCAGTACGCGTACTCGGACCGCGAGCGCGACGGGCTGATCGCCCTGCGCCAGCAGAAGAAGCCCAACGCCCGCCCGGACGACATCCAGCGGTTCAAGGGTCTCGGCGAGATGAACTACCCGGAGCTGTGGGAGACCACCATGAACCCGGGGACGCGTACGTTGCGCCGGGTCACGCTCGACGACGCCGCAACCGCGGACGAGCTGTTCAGCGTCCTGATGGGTGAGGACGTCGAGGCTCGCCGGTCGTTCATCCAGCGCAACGCCAAGGACGTGCGGTTCCTGGACATCTGACGGACGCGCCGGGCCGGCCGGAGATCCACCGGCCGGCCCGGAAGTCCACAGAGTTATCCACAGCCTGGCCGCTTTCCACAGCCGTTATCCACAGCGAGACCACGACTGAAGAGTCTGATAAGGGTTAACAGTGACCGATACTCCCGAGTCCACCCCGAACGAGCCGGAGACCCCGGAGACACTGGCCGCGGTCGTCCAGCACGACCGGATCGAGCCGGTCGGCCTCGAGGTCGAGATGCAGCGCTCGTACCTCGACTACGCGATGAGCGTCATCGTCGGGCGGGCCCTGCCGGACGTCCGGGACGGGCTCAAGCCGGTCCACCGCAAGATCCTCTACGCCATGTTCGACTCCGGCTACCGGCCGGACCGCGGGTACGTGAAGTGCTCCCGTGTCGTCGGTGACGTGATGGGCCAGTTCCACCCGCACGGCGACTCGGCCATCTACGACGCGCTGGTTCGGATGGCGCAGCCGTGGTCGCTGCGCTACCCGCTGGTCGACGGCAACGGCAACTTCGGTTCGCCCGGTAACGACCCGGCCGCCGCCATGCGGTACACGGAGTGCAAGCTCGACCCGCTGGCCATGGAAATGCTGCGGGACATCGACGAGGACACCGTCGACCTGCAGGACAACTACGACGGCCGGGCCAAGGAGCCCACCATCCTGCCGTCGCGGATCCCGAACCTGCTGATCAACGGCTCCGAGGGCATCGCGGTCGGCATGGCCACCAAGATCCCGCCGCACAACCTGCGCGAGATCGGCGCGGCGGTCCAGTGGTGCCTGGAGCACCCGGAGGCCGACGAGGCGACCACTCTGGAAGCCCTGCTGGAGATCGTCAAGGGCCCGGACTTCCCGACCCACGGCCTGATCGTCGGGCAGGCGGCCATCCAGGACGCGTACCGGACCGGGCGCGGCTCGATTCGCATGCGTGCCGTGGTCGAGGTCGAGGAGGACAAGCGCGGGCGGCCGGCGCTCGTGGTCAGCGAGCTGCCGTACCAGGTCAACCCGGACAACCTCGCCGAGCGCATCGCCGAGCTGATCAAGGAGGGCAAGCTCGCCGGCATCGCCGACATCCGCGACGAGTCCTCCGGGCGTACCGGCATGCGGATCGTGCTCGTGCTCAAGCGCGACGCGGTCGCCAAGGTGGTGCTGAACAACCTCTACAAGCACACCCAGCTTCAGGAGACGTTCGGCGCCAACATGCTGGCGCTGGTCGACGGTGTGCCGCGCACGCTCAACCTGGCCCAGTTCATCCGCTACTACGTCGAGCACCAGATCGAGGTGATCCGGCGGCGGACCGCGTTCCGGCTGCGCAAGGCCGAGGAGCGGGCGCACATCCTGCGCGGTTTGTCCAAGGCGCTGGACGCGCTGGACGACGTGATCGCCCTGATCCGGCGCTCGCCCACAGTGGATGACGCACGGCAGGGCCTGATCCGGCTGCTGGACATCGACGAGGTCCAGGCGACCGCGATCCTGGACATGCAGCTTCGCCGGCTGGCCGCCCTGGAGCGGCAGCGGATCCTGGACGACCTGGCCAAGCTGGAAGTGGAGATCGCCGATCTCAAGGACATCCTGGCCAAGCCGGAGCGGCAGCGGCGGATCGTCTCGGAGGAGCTGGGCGAGATCGTCGCGAAGTGGGGCGACGAGCGGCGTACGAAGATCATCCCGTTCGACGGTGAGGTCTCGATGGAGGACCTCATCGCCCGCGAGGACGTGGTGGTGACGATCACGCGCACCGGGTACGCGAAGCGGACGAAGGTCGATCTCTACCGGTCACAGCGCCGCGGTGGGAAGGGCGTCAGCGGGGCGACGCTCCGCCAGGACGACATCGTCAGCCACTTCTTCGTATGCTCTACCCACGACTGGATCCTGTTCTTCACGAACAAGGGTCGGGTCTACCGGGCGAAGGCTTACGAGCTTCCCGAGGCCAGTAGGGTGGCCAAGGGCCAGCACGTGGCCAACCTGCTCGCGTTCCAGCCCGACGAGCAGATCGCGCAGATCATTGAAATCCCGAACTACCAGGTGGCGCCCTACCTGGTACTGGCCACGAAGAACGGCCTGGTGAAGAAGACGCGGCTCGAGGAGTTCGACTCCAACCGTACCGGCGGCATCATCGCGATCAACCTGCGCGATGAGGACGAGCTGGTCGGTGCGGTGCTGGCCGCACCGGAGGACGACCTGTTGCTGGTGTCGAAGAACGCCCAGGCGATCCGCTTCAACGCCACCGACGAGGCACTGCGCCCGATGGGCCGGGCCACCTCCGGCGTGATCGGCATGCGCTTCAGCGGCGAGGACGAGTTGCTCGCCGTCGAGGTGGTGCGAGAGGGTCTTGACGTTCTGGTCGCGACGAACGGGGGTTTCGCGAAACGTACCCCGATCGAGGAATACCCGGTCCAGGGCCGGGGAGGTAAAGGCGTGCTGACCGCGAAGATCACCGAGCGACGCGGTGGCCTGGTCGGCGCGGTCGTGATCGATCCGGAGGACGAGCTGTTCGCCATCACGAGCAACGGCGGCGTCATCCGGACTCCGGTGAAGCCTGTACGGCGTACGCGTGACCGGAACACAATGGGGGTCAAGCTGATGGACCTCCCGGACGGCGTGACTATCGTGGCGATTGCTCGCAATGCCGACGAGCCTGACGAACAGGACTAGTTGATGACGGAGACACAGGCGAAGTCGGGGAACAAGGGGACCTCGGCCAACCCGGTCGAGGAGGAGGCCGCGCAGGGCGGCACACCAGCGACCGGCCGCGCGGCCGTGGGCCGGGCCACGGTTCCCGCCGACGCGCCTGCCCCGAAGTTCACCCGGGCTCCCGGCATGGTCCCGCCTCCGGACAAGCCGGGCGAGGACTCCGGTTCCCGGGACTCGACCGAGACCAAGGTCGACGCGCCGACGTCGGCCGACGGTCTGGCCGCTCCGGCCGCCAAGTCCGCGAACCCCACGAACACCCAGGCGACCAGGATGCCGTCGGCGTCCGGCCGGGCCTCCACCGGCACGACCGGCACGCAGCCGCGGATCGGCGCCGGCCTGGGCACCGCCCCGAAGGCGTCGCCCGACGGCTCGCGCCCGGCCAGCCCTGGAAGCGCCCAGGCCCGGCCCACGAACGGCGGCGGCCTGCCGCCGGGCATCAGCGGCGCGGCAGCCGTCGGCGCCGCGCGCGTGGGTGAGGCGGTACGCGCCGCGCGTACCTCGGTCGGCTCGGCCGCGTCGCGCGGACCGCGACGGGCCCGGCTGAACCTGAAGCGGATCGACCCCTGGTCGGTGATGAAGTTCGCCTTCGCGGTGTCCGTGGTGCTCTTCATCGTGGTCGTGGTGGCGACGTCCGTGCTCTACCTGGCGCTTGACGCGATGGGCGTGTTCAAGAGCGTCAACGACAGCCTGACGGACCTGGTGAACGCCGGCGGCGGCCAGGGTGGCGGCGGCTTCCGGATCACCGCCAAGGGCGTGATCCTGACGTCGGCGCTGATCGGCCTGGTGAACGTCGTGCTGTTCACCGCGCTGGCCACGCTCAGCGCGTTCGTCTACAACGTCTGCGCCGACCTGGTCGGCGGCATCGAGCTGACGCTCGCCGAGCGGGACTGATCGGTCGACGCCGGGGCACCGCGTAAAGCGGTCGCCCCGGCGTCGTGCGTCCGGGTAGGTTCGAGATGGCGGGTGCTTCCGCCACGGACCCCGATTTGGGCGCGGTGGAGGCGATGGGTTAACCTAGCTCGTCGCTACGCGGGGCTATAGCTCAGTCGGTTAGAGCGCAGAGCTGATAACTCTGAGGTCGCTGGTTCGATTCCAGCTAGCCCCACCGCACATCGTCCGACGGCAGTCGAGCGCGAGGGGTCAAGCAACATGTTCAAGAAGCTCCTGATCCTGGCCGGCATCGTCGGTGTGGCCGCCGTCGTGGCCAAGAAGGTCAAGGCCTCGAACGACGAGCGCGCCCTGTGGCACGAGGCGACCACGGCGCCCGACCTGCGCTGAGCGCCGTCACGGGGCCCTAGCTCAACTGGCAGAGCACTGCCTTTGCAAGGCAGGGGTTAGGGGTTCGAGTCCCCTGGGCTCCACAACACACACCGCCTGTCTCGGGTGGCATCTACCGGTGGGCCGCAGCACGCAGGACATCACCGATGACACCGCGCCAGCCGGGAACCGGCCGGACTGCCGACGTGTCTAGTCCCACCACATGCTTGACGAATCCGTCCCGACTGATGCTTGCATCCGACAGATCGGTTGGGCATCCTTCCACGATCGCGCGCTGTCACGGCGGTCGCGTCGCGATAGCGGCGACCGACTCCAGGTCTTCTCTGCCTCTAGGGCTGCGACGTGGCCGTCGGGGAGATCGGCGCAGCCAGCAAGGTGCGGGTGTCGTTGTACGAGTTCACCCAGGAAGGCCAGGCAGAGGTCATCCGCGCGATATCCCCGCTCGTCAAGTACGTCGTAGCTGCCCTCGTCATGAATCACTTGGGCGATGGGGCGGGCGCCGCCAGCGATCCCGCGAGTGGTCAGTGCCCACGAGTCTGGGCCGACGGGGAACGGGAACTCTGGTTCCAACTCGCCGACCAGGCGCCAACCGCCCGCCGGGTGCTCATGGACCGGTAGCCAGGAGAAGGCTTGGCGGTCGCGACTACTCGCTGTGGCTTCTTCCGCCCAGGGCCAGAGGCCGTTTCGGTCCGGCCACACCAACTGCTGGAAGGGCACTGCCGCCCCTCGATAGAAGCGGGACGCCGTGCCGAAGAGGGCATCGTGCCAGGAGTCGTGCACCGGCCGAAGCTGCGTGGGGAAGTCCTCGATCACCCCGTGGAACGATTCGTTCTCACCGGGCCAGTCATGCTCGCGGGCATGGTCCACGTAGGCGTTCAGCCAGTGCTGCATGCCCTGGCCGTCGAGCCCGAACATCACTGCCTCTGGACGACGGAAGGTGTGCCACAGACCGACCGTATACGCGAAGTCCATCCCCCCGGTCACCCAACACCGACCAGCCGTGCTCGCGCACCTTCTCGGCTGTACCGCCATCCCGGCCTGGGGCACTTCCGCTGCAGATCAGGCACGAGCAACCCTCAATCGCCACCGGGCGATCCTACCGGGACCGCTACGGGATCCGCTTCCCGCACGAACGGGCACCACAACACCGCAACCGGCCAGGCGTTCCGGACAGCTCCACCGGGCGGGACGATCTTCCAAACTGACGGTGCGAGCTGTCGCTACGAGGTAGGTCCGACCGCAGCCCACCAGGCAACAAGCCGATCTGCGACGGAGTCGACGTCGTAGCGTGTCGGGTCCAGGCCGAAGTGGTCTTCAAGCTCGTGCCACAGAAACTCGCTGATCTCGGCGCGGCCCGCCCCGGCTCCCAACCTGCCCAACAACGGCCCGAGCATGCAGTCGTACTCGTCCGGCGCAATCTCGGCGACCCCGATGGGATCCCACTCGTTGAGCAGGTACCTCAGGTGCAGGTCGGCCAAGTCCATCCGTTGATCGTGCCAGCTGTGCGCGTGGGCCGTACAGCCATCCGTGCAGCCAAGCGTTCGGGTGGCCCGTGACCGCGAGCCGGGCGTGACGGTCGAGTAGATCGCCAAGGACGTCGGGGTGCACCCGATGACGTTGTTCAAGTGGCTGCGCGAGGCCGCAAGCGGATCCGGTTGTTGGAGCAGGAGAACGAGGTCCTGCGGCGGGCCGCGGCGTACTTGTCGCAGGCGCATCTCCCCGGAAAGGCTCTACCCCGCTCGTGAGCGAGCTGGCCACTGACGGGGTCCCTGTGCCGAGCGGATTCCGCCCGTGTCCACACTTCCTGAACCGTGTGTCGCAGTCCCGGCAGGGTCCGGCGCTGAACGGCTAGTCGCCGACGAATCGGAGACGCAGGTCTGGAGCGACGAGGCATCGCCCGGCAAGCCCACGAATGGCGTCGATCACCTGGCGCTCGCCGACGTTCTGGACGTTCCCCACGAGAACATCCAATTCGCCGAGGAACTGAGTCATCTCGGCGGGCGTGAGTTCCAGCAGCCCGCAGGGATCGATGCGGTCCAACATCGGAGTCCTGCCGTTGTGCTGCGAGCGCTCAAGCACGGCAGCGAACCGGAAGTGCGCGTCACCTACTACAGCTACTTCAAAATCCCGTCGGTGGCGCGGGCTCGTACCCAGCTGTTCGACCCTGATCAGCTCAACGTCTACGCCCACGCCGAGAACGCTAGCAACGGCACCTAACGGCAGACGACCGACCATCAGCAGTCCCCAAGGCGTGCCGGACCGCTCGCCTTGGTTCGAGCACCCGCTCCAGGCATTCAGCGAGATCCACAGCCCGCACGGTAGGCGACGAATTCAGCGGTGGTCACGGGCGAGCCGCAGGCCAGTAGCCGGGGTGCCAGTTTGCCCGGAGGTAGGTGCTTGACGATCTTGCCAGCGAGCGTGGGGCACCATTCCTGCGGTAGGGCCGTGCTGGGCTGAGGTCGATACTTCGACCTGATCGACAACGAGAGGTACAGAGGGATGGACGAGCATGCCGCCGAGCAGGCAGGGCCCTCGGCAGAAGAACTCGCGCGCCGAACCAGGTGGTTCGAGCAGTATGTCGAGGCGTTGAACCAGCGATCGGTAGTGGCAGAAGCAGGTGGCGAACCATACGCGTGTCCCTGCTGTCGGCACCCGACGCTCGAAGGGCGAGGTCAGTTCGAGATCTGCTTCGCCTGCGGCTGGGAGGACGACGGGCAGGATGGCGAAGACGCTGACACGGTGCGCGGCGGTCCCAACGGTTCGCTCAGTCTGACTGAGGCACGGCGCGCTTACGCCGAACGGCCGGTCACTCTGGCGGATGCGCGGCGTGCGTACGCCGAGCGAGAAGCCCGTTGGGAGGGTCGACGCCGGCGGTCGGCGCCCGAGGAGGACTTGAGGTGCCGGACCGCACAGCGGATCGCTTCCGGGCTCTCGGGATCATGGAAGCATGCGTCACGTCCTGGACGATCCTTCGGGGTTGTCACCGAGAGCCGTTCGCTTCCTGAGGCATGCTGCGGAGCGAACGTCGTTCGACGTGTCGACCGGGCCCGCGACGGACGATCTCCGGTCGTTGTTGAGTCAGATGCCGGGCGTGGACGTCCAGGCAACGCTGACCCTCTTCCGGCGAGCGGTGGCCCGCTACGGGGGTCTGCGGTACCGCAGCGTCGCTTGGTCGTTCGAAGAAACCGTCACGTTCGTGCCGGCCCCGTGGGCGGCAGAAGACTACGGTCCCGAGGACCAGGACGCGATGGCCGACCTCATCGAGCACGACGTCGCGCACCCGTACGCGGTCTGGCTGCGCGGCGACGGCACTGTCGTCTACTGCTTCACGGGCTCGCACTCAGCGCCGGTGGTGCCCGTCTTTCCCGGCATCGACGCGATGCTCGAAGCCGAGGCGCTCTACCGGGATTGCGCCACCTGGATGCCGGTATCGCTCGACGACGCGCCAGGCCTGGCGGCGGTCGAGGCACACGCCGTGCACCTCACCCCGATACCGGAGGCGTGGGGGTACACCGAGCGCTGGTGGGAGCAGGACGGCTACCGGCTGCACGTCTGGAAAACATTCGCCACCGTGTTCCCCGGCTCTGGAGCCCGGTGGGCGGTGTGGGCCCGTGACCGTTCAGGCGAGTTGGCCGCCCGATCCTTCCTCACGCAGGCAAGGACGTAGCTACAGTCGCGTCTGCTGGTCCAGCGATGCCGGGTGAGGCTCAGTAGAGTGCATCGACATGAGGCGTCGTATCGCTGTGGCCGGGGGCGGCCCCGCGGGCCTCACCTTCGCTCGTGTCCTGCACCGCCACGGCCACCCGGTCACCGTCTTCGAACGAGATTCCGGCCCCGACGCCCGTCCGCCGGGCGGCACGTTGGACCTGCACGAAGGGCTGGGTCAGCTGGCTCTGGCCAAGGCCGGAGTGCTGGCGGAGTTTCAGGCGCTGTCCCGCCCCGAGGGGCAGGCCATGCGCATCCTGGACACGGCCGGGAATGTCCTGCGCGACTGGCGACCGCGGCCGGACGAGCGGGCCAATCCCGAGATCGACCGCAGACAACTGCGTGACCTGCTGCTCGTCCCGCTCGACGTCCAGTGGGGACGGCGTGTGACGGGGGTCGTGCCGGGCACTGCTGACGGCGTCGTGGTCCAGTTCGACGACGGGCGGACGGAGACGTACGACCTCGTGGTCGGCGCGGACGGCGCCTGGTCCCGGGTGCGCCCGGCGGTCTCGCCGGTGACGCCGCACTACACCGGCGTGACCTCGATCGAGACCTCCCTCGACGCCGTCGACGCCCGCCATCCCGACCTCGCCCGGTTGGTCGGTGACGGTTCGGTGGCGGTCTACGGCGTGCACCGATCTCTCGTCGCACAACGCAACAGCGGCGGCCACGTCAAGGTGTACGCCCGCTTCCGCGCGCCGCTCGACTGGCACACGAACCTGGACCTGGCCGACGTCGAGGCCGTCCGGGCGAGCATGCTGGCTCTGTTCGACGGCTGGGCCGATTCCGTCCTCGACCTCCTCCTCCAGGGTGCCACCTTCACCCACCGTCCGCTGTACGTACTGCCGGTGTCCCACACCTGGACCCACGTCCCCGGGGTGACACTCCTGGGCGATGCCGCCCACCTGATGCCTCCGTTGGGGGCGGGTGCGAACCTCGCGATGCTGGACGGTGCCGAACTTGCCGAGTCCGTTGCCGCCGGCCCCGCCGATCTGGACGAGGCGGTCCGCGCCTTCGAGGAACAGATGTGGGCGCGGGCCGGCAAGTGGGCGGAGGTCACGACGGCGGGCCTGGAACGCCTCGTGAGCCCGGATCCCGCCGAAGCCCTCGCCCTCTTCGACGAGGTCCAGCCGGGCTGACCGCGGACGCAGGTCGTGCGACTGGACTCGCCGTCGCAGGCCGGAGCTCTCTCTTCAGCAGCGCGCCCGCCTGGCGGCGCGGAAACTCGGCCGCGAGCAGCGCGCCCGCCGCGGACAGCGGGCGCGCGGCTCCGGCGATCACTTCGGTAAGACGAAGATCAGGAAGTACGGCGACGAACGCCACGAGGACGCGCAGGCAGACGGTGGCATCGGCGGGAGCTACGGCGACGGTGGCGGGTACGGCGACAGCAGCAGCGGCAGCTCGTCCTGGTGATCGTTCAGCGCGTCCGGGGAGCTACGCGACGAAGCGGGCGCGGCGTCGGCGTCCGATGACGTAGCCCGCGCCGCCGAGGAGCAGCAGCGCTCCGCCGATGCCGGCCGCTGTCGCGGTGTCGGCGCCGGTCACGGGCAGGCCGCCACCCTCGCCGCCGCCGTCACCGCCGGGGACGCCCACGGTGGTGGAGGGGGCGGCGGTGGGCGGTACGACGGTCGTCGTGGCGCTGGGCGTCGCACTCGGCACCGTCGTCGGCTTGGACGTCGGCGTCGGCGTCGGCTGGGACGCGCAGTCGAGCGCACGCGCCGCGTACAGGTCGTCGTTCAGGTAGGCCAGGTAGGCGTCGTCGGAAGGGTTGTCGAGCACCTTTTGCGCGGCTGCCCGCACATTGGGGCCGGCACCCGTCAAGGTCTGGCCCACCGAGATGCGCAGAGCGGTCGACCACGTCCTCTGCAGGTCGTTCCTGAGGAATGCGCGAAGGTCGTCCGAGGTGCCCTTCAGCCGCTCCTCGATCGCGCCCGGCAGAACGGGCAACGATTCGGCTTGCGCCTCGGCCAGCAGCCGGTACGCCAGCACCCGCAGCTCGGAGATGGTGGCGGTGTCCAGGTCGATGGTGACAAGCTCGCGGAAGTCCTTGTACACCTTGCGTTCGACCGTCTGGCAGGACTCGTTCAGCCCGGGCGCCACGGTCTGAGCCGTTGCCGGTGCCGCCGGAATCATGAATGCCAGCGCCACCAGGGCGCCGGCCGGAATTTTCCACTGCATGTGGACTGTCCTCCCCGTGGAGATCAAAACATGGAGATGTTACCGGCGTCCCGCAGAAAGGGAAGGGAATTCGTTTCGCCGTTTTGCGTACACGATTCGGGTGAACGGATCAGGGCGACGGCTGATCGACTGCCTGCCCTATCAGCGCCACCCGGGTCGAGAGCGGGCCTGCCGGCACGTCAACGAGGTCGAATCCGGCCTCCAGGTAAGTCAGTTCGTGGACCCGCTCGAAGAGGAGTGATTCGGCGAAGCTGATCCGGCGTGCCGCGGTTGCTTCGACAAAACCCTGGTGGCGTACGAAGAAGACGGTCCGTTCGTACCGGCGCTCCGCCGTCATGCGCTCGATCTCGTCCGTAAGGGCCGACGGGACCGGCAGGTCGAGGTAGCGGCACAACGCCAGCGTGCACAGGGGTGAGCGGTCGTGGAAGACGACATCCGAGCCGTTGGCCTCGGCTCGGCGGCAGCGCTCCCGCTGGAGAGCCAGCACCTGGTCGGCGAAGTCCGGCTCACGCCACGGTTCTGGTCGGCCGAGTGCCTGGTGCAGCGCGATCACGTCGGTAGCGGCCTCCTCCACGACGGGATACCCGTCGACCTCCAGGTGGCGCAGGATCGCTGTCTTACCGGAGCCGGGAGTGCCGGTGAGGATGTATCCGGGCATGAACGTCCTCCGATGCGGGCAACTCTCTTGATAGGCAAGCTGCTGCTTGCATATGGTGGTGACGTGGGCGACCTGTACCAGGCGCTGGCCGATCCCACCCGCCGCCTGATCCTCGACGAGCTGACCGAGCGCGACGGTCAGACCCTGTTCGAGATCTGCGGCCGGTTGGCCACCAAACACCAGGTCACGTCGTCCCGGCAGGCGATCTCCCAGCACCTCGACGTTCTGGAGGCCGCCGGCCTGCTCGTCACGCGGCGGCAGGGTCGCTACAAGTTCCACCACCTCGACACCCGCCCGCTGCGGTCCATCACCGAGCGATGGCTCAGGCCCGCCGCACCCACCCAGGAGAACCCATGAGAATCAACCTCACCAGCGTGTACGTCGACGACCAGGCCAAGGCCCTGCGCTTCTACACGGAGGTGCTGGGCTTCGTGACGAAGACAGACGTGCCGACCGGGGAGTACCGCTGGTTGACGGTGGTGTCACCGGACGCCCCGGACGGCGTGGAGCTGCTGCTGGAGCCCGACGCGCACCCGGCCGCCAAGGCGTTCAAGGAGGCGCTCGCGGGTGACGGCATCCCGCTGACGCAGTTCGCCGTGGACGATGTGGCCGCCGAGCACGACCGGCTGCGGGGCCTCGGCGTGCTGTTCACCCAGGAGCCGGTCGACATGGGCCCGGTGACCACCGCGGTGTTCGACGACACCTGCGGCAACCTGATCCAGATCGCACAGTACCGGTAGCGGCGGGCCACGGCCGGAGCGGCGACCCGGCGGAGCCCTGAGCCGGCCTGGCTCGTCGTGGACGCTCGCGGGGCCGGTGACCGTGGGCCACCCCGGTCGAGCCGGTCCAGGAGTGCGCCGTGACTCGGCGGCGAACCGCTGGACACGATCGGTCACCCTGACGGCATGATGGTGTGGCGGCGTCCGTACTCGCTGGACCTGACCACCGGCGGCGCGTTGGGCAGCGCGGTGGTCACGGCCGGCCTCCTGGTCTTCTTCGTGCTCGGTGGCCTTCGTGGCTTGCTGTCGGTTCCGGAGGCGACGTTCTGCGGGGTGTGGACCGCCGCCTCCGGCCTCGCCGTCGGGGTCCGCCGCGCGATGCTCGGCGTCTGGGTCAGCGACGCCGGCGTACGCTCGCGCTCGCTGTTCCACACGACCACCGTGCCGTGGGCGTCGGTTGCGGAGATCCGCAGCGGTGCCGGTTCGATACTGGGTCTCGACATGGGACGCGACGCGATAGTCATCGAGCGGATCGACGGCGATCCGGTGCAGACGCCGCTGCAGTCCGGCTCCCTCATCCGGCCGTTCCGCCCGGAGCTGACCCGGCTGGTCACCTGGCCGGAGCACTACGACGAGATCCTCGCGGCCCTGCGGGAGTGCCACCGGAACGCCCGGCCCCGGGAGCAGAGCCCGGCGCCGGACCCGGTCCCCGCCGACCGTCCGGACGAGCCGGAGCAGATCCGGAGACCCGCTCCGAGCGCCGCGCAGCGCGTGACATCCACGCGCTGACCAGGCAGTACGAGCGTGGGGTGTTGACCGGCGCCGAATACGCGGCGGCCCTGGCGCGGCTGCGGGGTGACGGGTAGGCGTCAGCCGAGCCGGTTGAGAAGATCGCGGCTGCGGCTCACCACCAGCGCGGTCGCGTCGGCGTCGTACGAGGGCAGCGAACTGTCGGTGAACAGGTGCCGGTCGCCGGGGTAGACGTACAGCTCGCCGCGCTCGGGACCGACGATCGACACCAGCTCGCGGGCGGCGTCCACGTCGCCTTCCAGCCCGAAGAACGGATCCCGCTCCATGCCGTGCACCTGCACCGCGACCCCGTCGGGCCAGGGACCGATCGCCCACTCGCCGGTGACCGGCAGGCAGGCTTCGTAGAGCAGGGCGGCCCGGGCACCGGCCCGGGTCTGGGCGAGCCGCTGGGCGGTCGCGGCGCCGAAGGACACGCCCGCGTAGACGAGGCCGGCGGGCAGGTCGGCGACGAACGCGTCCGCGCGCTGGTCGAGGACGTCGCCGCCGATCCGCTTGACCAGTGCGGAGCCGTCCTCGACGGTGGCCGGCCGCTCGCCGTCGAAGAAGTCGGGGGCGTGCACGGTGTGCCCGCCGGAGCGCAGCGAGTCGGCGAGCGCGCGTACCCCGTCGGTGAGCCCTTGAATGTGGTGGAAGAGCACGATCTCGGCCATCACTACACTCCTGGATTGTCGAACCAGAGTTATCGAACGAACCAGAATCTTAGAACGGTCGAGAAATGTCGGTCAATCAGCGGATCCCGGACTACGACCTCGACGACCTGCTCGTGGTGACCGCCGCGGAGCAGTTGCGTGCGCTCGCCGACCCGCTGCGCGGCACGCTGCTGGAACTTCTCCTGGAACGCGCCGCGACCGTGAACGAGCTGGCCGGTGCCGTCGGCCGGCCCAAGAGCAGCGTGGCCTACCACGTGAACCAACTGGTGGACGCCGGTCTGCTGCGCGTGGTGCGGACCCGGCGGGTACGTGCCATCGAGGAGCGGTTCTACGGGCGCGTCGCCCGCACCTACTACGTCGGCGCGCTCAGCCGGCCCGAGGACAAGCGGGTGGCAGCCGGGATCAACGGGCTGGCGGAGGCGGCCGCCGAAGCGGCTGCCGCGCACGCCGCCGACGAGCTGCGGTGCACGCTCGTGCACGCCCGTATCCCGATCGAGGATGTCCGGGAGTTCTGGGCGGAGGTCCAGGCGCTGGCCCGGCGGTTCACCCAGATTCCCCGGGCCGGTGACCAGGTGTACGGCTTCGCCGCCGGCCTCTACCCGACCGACGCCCCCACGCTCCCCGACGTGGAATCCGCCTCCGACCCGGCAACTGAATCCGGGCCATGACGGCACCTGGGCGAAAGAGAGATGTCTGGTCCGCCGCGACGCGCCCGGCCGCACGACCCGCCCGGCCCCACCACGGCGGGTAGGCGGCGTGCCCTCGGGGTCCTGCGGGGAGAGCGACGCGGGCAGGCTAGCGTCGGAAGTGTGAGCACCGGATCCCCGCGCGTCCTGCCGGCCGAACACGGCATCGACGAGGCAGCCGCCGTCCTGCGCGCCGGCGGGCTGGTCGCCTTCCCCACCGAGACGGTCTACGGCCTGGGCGCGAACGCGCTGGACGCCCGGGCCGCCGCGCGGATCTTCGAGGCGAAGGCCCGGCCCAGCTTCGACCCGCTGATCAGCCACCTGGCCGACGCCGCCGACCTGGCCGCGCTGGTGGGCGAGGTGCCCGTGGCGGTGGCCGCGCTGGCGAAGCGGTTCTGGCCCGGCCCGCTCACCCTGATCGTGGACCGGCCGGAGATCATCCCACCGATCGTCACCTCCGGCCTGGACACCATGGCGGTACGGGTGCCGGACGAGCCGTCGGCGCGGGCGCTGATCGCGGCGGCCGGTGTGCCGGTGGCCGCGCCGAGCGCCAACCGGTTCGGCCAGCTCAGCCCGACCCGGGCCGAGCACGTGGTGGCCGGGCTGGGCGGCGCGGTGGACGTGGTGCTCGACGGTGGGCCCACCCGGTGCGGCATCGAGTCGACGATCGTGGACGCCCGGGGCGAGCGGCCGGTGGTGCTGCGACTGGGCGCGCTGCCGGTCGAGGCGCTGGTCGACGCGGTCGGCCCGGTCGAGGTGCGCCAGGGCAGCTCCGGCCAGCCGGTCGCGCCCGGGACGCTCGCCGCGCACTACGCCCCGCGTACCCCGTTGCGGTTGGGCGCGGCGGCCGAGCCCGGCGGTGGCCGGCGGGGGTTCCTGGCCTTCCGGGAGCCACCGGCGGACGGTGACTGGGCGGCGGTGGAGGTGCTGTCGCCGGACGGCGACGTGACTGCGGCGGCGGCGCGCCTGTTCGACGCGCTGCACCGGCTCGACGCCGCCGGGGTGACCGAGATCGTCGCCGAGCCGGTGCCGGAGACCGGCGTGGGCCGGGCGATCAACGACCGGCTGCGCCGGGCCGCCGCCACCTGGCACTAGGAACCGTCAGGGCGTCAGGGGGACCGTCTCGCCACGACTGACGGTACGGACCTGGCCGGCGAAGCCGCGTCGCCTCGCCTCCTCGACGAAGTGCCGCAGCGGGGACCGGAACACCGGGTAGTCGTCATAGTGGATCGGCACGGTGAGTCGCGGCCGGATCAGCTCGACCACGTCGGCGCCCTGCCGGGCGTCCATGGTGAGCAGGATGCCCGCGATGCGGGTGCCGCCGAGGTGGATCAGCATGGCGTCGATGTCCGGGAAGCGGGCGGGGATCTCGGCGAGCTGCGGGCGGCGCAGCGTGTCCCCGGTGACGTAGAGGCGGAACCGCCGCTGCCCGCCCTCCTCCAGGTCGATCAGGCTGCCCATCACGTCGGGGAGCGCGTGGTCCAGCAGCCCGGGCAGCGCGGTCAGCCGCAGCGTCTCGTCGCCCCGGTGCAGCTCGTACGCGCGCCACGTGGGCAGCCCTTCCGCCGCGCCGAAGCCCCAGCGGCGCAGCTTCCGCTGGGCCTGAGGTGTGGTGAGGATCGGCAGCGCCCGGTCCAGTCCACGCCGGGCGACCCGGTCGAAGTGGTCGCCGTGCAGGTGGGACAGCACCACCGCGTCCAGTGCGGGCAGTTCGGGGATGGTCAGCGCGGGATCGGTGCTGCGCTTGGACCACAGGCCCCGGCCCAGGTACGCCCGCTGCCCCCGGTGCAGGAAGTTCGGGTCGGTGAGCAGTGTGAAGCGGCCGATCCGTAGCACAGTCGTCGCCGTACCGACGAACGTCACCTCAGGCGTCATGCCCTTCGCCGTACCCCTGATCGGGACGCCCATGCGAGCCGGGCTGCGGCAGGCGGTCCATCAGCTTGGTCAGCGTGCCGTTGGCGAACGTCGCGCCGAGCGCCGAGCCGGTGGCGATGGTCCAGCCCACCGGGCCGAGCGGGGTGCAGCCGAAGAACTGGCTGACACCCGGCGTCTGCACCACCGCCACGAGCACACCAACCGACGCGGCGGTGGCGGCGAGCACGCTGGGGCTGGTGCCGCCGGCCAGCACGGTCTGCCCGAGCTGTGTGCCGACCAGGGAGGCGAGCGCGACGGTGCTGGCACGCCGGCGGGTGCCGGTCCACCTGGCGATGGTCCAGCCGGCGGTCGCGCCCAGCGTGGTCGACGCCGCGCGTAGCCCGATCTCCCGGGTCATGGTGACGCCGAGCGAGGAGTCCGGCCCCTCCCGCAGCAGGTGGTCGGCGCTGTCGTCGGCGGGCGGACGGACCGCGATGGCGAGCGCGGGCGCGAGGTCGGTGAGCAGGTTGACCAGCAGCAACTGCCGGCCACCCAGGGCGGACCGGCCGGTCGCGGCGGCGCTGAGCACGCTGAACGCGATCTCGCCGAGGTTGCCGCCGACCAGGATGCTCAGCGCGTGCCGCACCGACGACCACATGGCCCGGCCCTCGACCAGCGTGGCGATGATCGTCTCCAGCCGGTCGTCGGTGACCACCAGGTCGGCGGCGGCGCGGGCGGCGGGAGTGCCGCGCTGGCCGAGCGCGATGCCGACGTCGGCGAGGCGGATCGCCGGTGCGTCGTTGGCACCGTCACCGGTCATCGCGACAGTGCGGTCCTGGCGCTGCAACGCCTGGATGATGCGTACCTTGTGCGCGGGCGTGCAGCGCGCCACCACGTCGGTGGCCATCAGGCGCTCGGCGAGCGCGGCGTCGTCCAGCCGGTCCAGGTCGGTGGCGGTGACGACGCGCTGCCCGCCGTCGTCCGGGCTGATGGTGGCGGCGATCGCCTCGGCCGTGGCCGGATGGTCGCCGGTGATCATGATGGTGTGCACACCCGCCGCCCGGATCCGGGCCACCGCCGGCCGGGCGCTGTCCCGCACCCCGTCGGCCAGGGTCAGGAAACCCACGAAGACCAGGCCGTCGACCTGCTCGTCGCTCACCTGCTCGGTGGAGACCGGGCACTCGGCCACGGCCAGGACGCGGTGCCCGGCGCCCGCCCGCCCGGCCAGCATCGCCTGCACCTCCTCGCGTCCGGCCGCGTCAAGCGGCCGGTCACCCCCGGCGGTGCGCCGGGACGCGCAGCGCGGCAGCACCGACTCGGGGGCGCCCTTCACACTCAGCAGCAGCCCGTCTGCCGCCCGCCCGACGGCGGCGCTGTAGCCGCGGGACGGCTCGAACGGCAGCCCGGCCGTCGCGGCCCAGTCCGCCGCACCGGTCCGCTCGGTCACCCCGGCGGCATCCGCGCCGTGGCGTACCGCCCGGTCGGTCTGCTGCGGCAACTCGTCCGGGTCGTCGGCGGCCGGGGTGGCCCGCACCGCGGCGGCCAGCGTCGACCGGAGCGGCTCGTCCAGTTCGTCCAGCACGGCGTACCGGCCGTCGCCCGTACCCACCCCGGCCAGCAGCAGCTTCCCCTCCGTCAGCGTGCCGGTCTTGTCGAAGCAGAGCACGTCGACCCGGCCCAGCGCCTCGATGGTCCGGGGGTTGCGGACCAGGGCGCCGTGCTCGGCCAGCCGCCGCGCCGCCGCCAGCTGCGCGGCGCTGACCAGGAACGGCAACCCCTCCGGCACCGACGCCACGGCCAGGTTCGCGGCGGTCGCCGCCGTTTCGGCAAGGGGTACGCCCCGAAGCAGCCCCGCCCCGGCCACCGCGATCGCCGAAGCGGCCGCCATGGGTACGGCGCTGCTGGTCAGCTTGCCCAGCCGCGCCTCCACCCCACTCGCGGGCGGGGCCTCCCGGGCCATCGCGAGGCTCCGCCCGGCCTCGGTCTCCGCGCCGGTGGCCACCACCACCGCGGTGCCGTGCCCGGCGGCCACGGTGGTGCCCTCGAACAGCATCGAGCGCCGTTCCGCGATGGCCGCCGCCACCACGGGTTCCGGGCTCTTCAGCACCGGCAGCGACTCGCCGGTCAGTGACGACTCGTCCGCCTCCAGCCCGTCGCTCGTCAGCACCCGGCAGTCGGCCGGTACGGCGTCCCCGGAGCTGACCGTGATCACGTCACCGCGTACCAGCTCCTCGGCGGGCACCACCCGCTCGGCGCCGTCGCGCAGCACCCGGGCGGTGACCGCCGAACGGGACAGCAACTCGGCCAGGGAGCGTTCGGTGTTGCGCTGGTGCACCGCGCCGACCAGCGCCGACCCGCCCACCACGCCGCCGACCAGGGCCGCGTCGACCAGCGAGCCGAACGCGGCGGAGAGCACCGCACCGGCGGCCAGCACCGGAGTGAGCGGGTTGGACAGCTCCTCCACGAACGCGCGGAGCAGTCCGGCCGGGCCGTGCTCGTCCCCGACCTCGACGCGGCGGCGACGGACCGCCTCCTCCTCGGCCAGCCCGGACGGGTCGGTGGTGAGCTGGTCCAGGACGGTCTGCACCGGCATGAGATGCCAGGCGGTGAGCGCGGGCATCGGGGCTCCGGTACGGTCCGGCAGCCGGTGCGCCCGGAACACGCCGTGCGCGAACGCGAGCGCCGCCGCGCCGTTGACCGCCGCCAGGGCCGGGCGGGGCAGCCGTCGCCGGTCCGCGGTGAACGCGGCGAGCGCGCCCAGCCCGCTGCCGGCCATCGCGATCCGGACGTTCTGCGCGGTCATCCGGCGGGCCACCCCGGCGGCGTCGATGAGCAGGGCGGGTATCCGCAGGTCGTCGCCGACGAGCAGGTGCGCGCCCCACGGTGGCAGGTCGTCCGGGCCGTACACGCCGAGGCCACAGTCCGAGGCGGCGAGCGCCGACCGCTCACCGGAGACCACCATCACCACGGCGCCCTCGCGTTGCAGGTCGTGCACCCCGTCGGCGAGCCGGGGACCACCGGGCACCAGCAGGTCCGCGAAGTCGTACCGGCCGTCGTCCGCGCCGCCGACCACGAGCCGCAGGCCCGCCTGCCGGGCGGCCGACGCCAGCGCGTCCACCCCGGGCGCGGGCTCCGGCTCGATCCGCAGTACGGCGGCGAGCCGGCCGTTCCCGGCCAGCCCGAGCAGCCGTCCACCGTCGGCGCGCAGCCGGGCGCTGTCCGGGGTGTCACCGGGATCGTCGGCACCGAGGCGGTCCAGCGGGCCGATCCGCCAGCCGTCGGCGGCGCGTACCGCGTCCGGCTCGGCCGGGTCGAACAACGCGAACGCCCGGGCGGCCACCTGCCCGGTGTCGGCGTCGGCCAGCGGCGCGAGATCGGCCAGGATGCCCCGGTCCGAGCCGAGCACCGCCGCGTCCAGCACCACGGTGTCGATCCGGTCCAGCTCGCGCAGCACGCTGCGGTCCATCGCGATCACGCCGCGCCGGGCGAGCATCCGGCCGAGCTGGGCGCCGTACCCCTCGCGGCCGGAGCCGGGCGCCTTCGGCAGCGAGGACAGCGCCAGCGCGGCGGCCCGCTTCGGCCCCAGCACCGGCAGCGCCGCCGCCCCGGCGACCGCGCCGGCCGGAAGCACCCGCTTGGCGTACCGCTCGGGCTGCCCGTCCGGCACCGGGCAGGGCCGCTCGCTGTCCGGCACTCGGGCGACAGCCCGTTCCGGGTCACCGGTCAGGTGCGGCTCGGCCCGCCGCCACGCGACCAGTTGCGCGGCGCCCTCGCCCCACTGCACCACGCGCTGTGCGCCGTCGAGCACGATGCCCGCCCAGCCGCCGGTGAGACCCTGCACCACCGCCTCGGCCAGCGGGAACAGCACCTCGGCCCGGGGGTCGGCGCGGATACCCAGCCCGGCCAGCGTGTGCAGCTTCGGGTGCAGGTCGACCGCGCCGAGCAGCCCGGCCACCTCGGCCGGAACGGGGGTGAGCGGCAGCACCCGGGTGGCCGCGGAGATGCTCAACCCGAGGGCGTCGGACAGCAGCGCGCCGAACGTCCGCGCGGTGCGCGGGCCGTCCTCGGGCGGCTGCGGCGGTTCGATCTCCGGGTCCGGCTCGTACGGGCTGGCCCGCTCGACGCGCGCCACGGTGGCGATCAGGTCGCGCAGTCTCGGCGCCGGCTCCCCGGTGGCCACCACCACCCGGCCCGACGGCGCGTTGACCCGCGCCCAGGTGACGCCCGGCATCGACTCCAGCGCCGCCTCCACCTGGCGGGCCAGCCGGTCGCCGCCGTCCTGGCAGACGCCGTGCACCTCGATGTGGTGCCGGCCGTCGTGCGACCACACCCGTCGGCTGGTCAGACCGGTGAGGCGGGCCAGCCGGGCCGCGGCCGTACCGACACTGCCCGCAACCTCGGTGACCCGGGCCGGCACGGCGTCCGTGGGCAGGGCCGATCCGACGGTACGCGCGACGCGCGCGGCCGCTCCCGGTACGGCGGTCGGCGACAGCAGCAGGCCGGCGAACCGTGCCAGCGCCATCTCGCCTCCCGGTCTCGTCCCGGCGGCCCGACTTCCCGGCGCGGCGTCCGTCATGCCACCCTGACGGCAGAAGTTTCGGCGTGTGCGCCACCGTTCCCTCCGTTCCGGGTGTCCTGCCGTTCCCGGCGTCCCCGGGCGGACGAGACGCGCGACACAGTTGACCTCAACCGGGGGTGAGGGCCGAGGCTGAACGCCATGACCAGCACCGCCGCCGTACCGACTGATCCACCCGTCGACCTGTGGTCGCCGCGCCTGCGGGCGATGACCGTGGGCAGCGTCGCCCTGGTGTCCCTGCTCGCGTTCGAGGCGCTGGCGGTGGGCACCGCCATGCCGACCGTGGCACGCAGCCTCGATGGGCTCGGCCTGTACGCGCTGGCGTTCGGCGGCCCGTTCGCCTCCAGCGTGGTGGCGATGGTCGCCTCCGGCATCTGGTGCGACGCGCGCGGACCACGCCCGGCCATGTGGC
This sequence comes from Micromonospora sp. NPDC005686, assembly GCF_042871665.1. Lineage (NCBI taxonomy): Bacteria > Bacillati > Actinomycetota > Actinomycetes > Micromonosporales > Micromonosporaceae > Micromonospora > Micromonospora sp. NPDC005686. The sequence goes on along the minus strand of NZ_JBIAIY010000007.1, from coordinate 156,056 downwards.
ACGGGGTCGTCTGGTTCGTCGCCGGGCTGGTCGTGGCCGGTGCCGCGACGACTATGGAAGTGCTGGTCGTCGGGCGGGTGGTGCAGGGCTTCGGCTCCGGACTGGTCTCGGTGGCGCTCTACGTGGTCGTCGGTCAGGCGTACCCGGAGCAGTTGCGGCGGCGGATCTTCGCCGCGTTCGCCGCGGCGTGGGTGGTTCCGTCGCTCGTCGGCCCGGCGCTGGCCGGGCTGATCGTGGAACACCTGGGCTGGCGGTGGGTGTTCCTGGCGGTGCCGGCGGTGGCGATCCCGGCTGCGCTGCTGGTCCAGCCGGGGCTGCGGGCGCTGACCGGGACCGTGGCGACCCGCCCACCGGCCGGCGCGCTGGCGCGGCTCGGCTGGGCCTGCGGGGCGGGGGCGAGCGCCGCACTGCTGCACTACGGGGGGCAGCAGCGCGGCGCGCTCGCCGCCGGCCTGATCGCCGCGGCGCTGGCCGGGCTGCTCGCCTGCGTACCGCATCTGTTGCCGGCCGGGTTCCTGCGCGCGGCACGAGGGCTGCCGACGGTGATCGGGCTGCGCGCGCTGGCGTCGGCGGCGTTCGTCGCCGCCGAGGTGGTGATCCCGCTGATGCTGTCCCGGGAGCGCGGTTTCTCGCCCACCGGCGCCGGCCTGGTGCTGACCGTCGGGGCGCTGTCCTGGTCGGTGGGCTCGTGGATCCAGGGCCGGATCAGCTCACCGCGCTCGGCGGCGACGCTGCCCCGGGCCGGGCTGGCCTGCATCACGATCGGTACGGCGGGCGTGGCGTCCGCGCTGCTCCCAGAGCTGCCGGTGCTGCCGGCGGTGCTGAGCTGGTCGGTGGCCGGGCTGGGCATGGGCCTGCTCTATCCGTCGCTGTCGGTGCTCACCCTGGCCCATTCCGCCCCGGCCGAGCAGGGACGCAACAGCTCCGCGTTGCAACTGGGCGACTCGCTCGCCGCCGCAACCGTGCTGGCGCTGACCGGCGCGGTCCTGGCCGCCAATTCGTCCCCCGGCCCGGCCGGCTACGCGACCACGCTGGCCGTGGCCGCCGTTTGCGGCCTGCTCGGCCTGGCCGTGGCCGGCCGAGTGGTTCCCCGCCCCACCCCCTGACCACCCCACCGCCCGCCCCTCCTCGCCGATTGATCAAGGAGGGGCGGGCGGGGCTGAGGCGGGCGGGGTGATCCGGGCCGGGCGGACCGTCGGATGGCGCAGGATCAGGTGAGGGCGATGCCGGGCCGGCGACTGTCACGATCCGGGTCGGCGTTCCGTCCCAGAGTGGAGCCGCGGTGTGGCGGCTGCGCGTTTGTGGAAGGAGTGGCGATGCGGGTGCTGGTGACCGGGGCGACCGGGCGGCTCGGCCGGGTGGCGGTGCCGCGGCTGCGGGACGAGGGCTTCACGCTGCGGGCGGTCAGCCGCCGGCCGCGTACCGGGGACGGGGTCGAGTGGGTGACCGCCGACCTGGCCACCGGCGCCGGACTCGCGGAGGCGGTCGCCGGGATGGATGCGGTGCTGCACCTGGCGTCGTCGCCGCAGCGGCGTACCCACGACGTCGACGTGCTCGGCACCCGCCGTCTGGCCGTGGCCGCCGGGCACGCCGGGGTGCGCCACCTGGTGTTCGTCTCGATCGTCGGCGTCGACCGGGTGCCGCTCGGCTACTACCGGCACAAGCTGGCGGCCGAGCAGGTGGTGGCCGCCGGACCGGTGCCGTGGAGCGTGCTGCGGGCGACCCAGTTCCCGGAGTTCCTGGCCGGGCTGCTGAGCGGCGCGAGCCGGCTCGGCCCGGTGATCGGGGACCGCGCGGTGCTCGCCCAGCCGGTCGACCCGGTCGACGTGACGGACCGGCTCGCGGTCCTGCTGCTGGCCGGGCCGTCCAACCGGATCGAGGACTTCGGCGGACCGGAGGTGTTGCGCTTCGACGAGGCGGCCCGCGCCTGGCTGGCGGCCCGCCGGGTACGTCGTCCGCTGCTGCCGGTCCGGATCCCCGGCCGTCTCGGGCGGGAACTGCGCGCGGGTGGCCTCACCACGACTGCCACGCCGACCGGCACCCGGACCTGGGCCGACTACCTGGCGGACACGTACGGGGGAACCGGCGGAAGATGAGAAACGGTCGGGTCCGCACCGGCCTACGGTGACCGCATGCTGGTCTTCGTCGCCACAGTGGTCCTCTACGTCTTCGGGTTCGTCTTCCTCTACGGCGTGATCCGGGTCGGCGTCCGGCACGGCATCGAGGACGCCGAGGCGAACCGTCCCGAGGTGCTGCGCCGCCGGCAGCTCACCACCGCCGAGAGCCGGGACTTCGCCCAAGAGAACGCGTTCCTCAGCAATCCCAACTGAAGGGCGAGGGCCGGGGTCCGGCGGGCCGATCCGCAGGGCGGGTGCGAGGATCGCGGCATGATGGGGACGCTGAAGACGGAGCCGGCCCGGACGCGGCTCGACCTGCTGGCCCCGCCGGTCGCCGCGGTTGTGCAGGTGTGGCCGGCCGAGGCCCCGGTGGACGTGGACGACGTGCTGGTCGCCCCGATCGACGCCGACCTGGCCGACACCGCCGCCTTCTGCGAGGCGTACGAGGTGGGGCTGGCGGAGTCGGCAAACTGCGTGGTGGTCGCCGGTAAGCGTGGCGGTGAGACCCGGTACGCGGCCTGCGTCGTGCTCGCCACCACCCGCGCCGACGTGAACGGCGTGGTCCGCAAGCTGCTCGACGTACGCAAGGCGAGCTTCGCGCCGATGGCCGAGGCGGTCGAGTTGAGCGGCATGGAGTACGGCGGGATCACGCCGATCGGCCTGCCGGCGGACTGGCCGATCCTCGTCGACTCCCGGGTGATCGCCACGCCGCACGTGATCATCGGATCGGGCGTACGGCACAGCAAGATCGCCCTGCCCGGGCCGGCGCTCGGCGCGCTGCCCGGGGCGAGGGTGGTGGAGGACCTGGCCAAGCCGGCCTAGGTCCTCATCCGCATCGATCTTGTTCCACGTGAAACATCAGGCTGCCGCTTCGCGCTGCGCCACCTCGCGCAGCGCGGCGAGCAGCGTCTCCGGCTCCTGGGCGCCGGTGACCGCGTACTTCCCGGCCAGCACGAACGTCGGCACGCTGGAGACGCCGAGCTGGTGGGCGGTGCTCAGGTCGGCGGCGACCTCCCGGCGGCCCAGGTTCGACTCCAGGTACTGCCGCGCCTCGCTCTCGTCCAACCCGGCCTCACCGGCCAGCGTGACGAGCGCGTCGGTCGAGCCGACGTCGACGCCGTCGTGGAAGTGCGCCCGGTAGAGCCGCTCGACCATCTCGGCGGAGCGGCCGTGCTCGGTGGCGAACCGCACCAGCCGGTGCGCGTCGAACGTGTTCGCCGCCACGGCGCGGTCGAACCGCAGGTCGAGGCCCGCGCCCGCGGCGACACCAGTGACGTGCGCGGCCATCCCCTCGGCCTTGTCCCGCCCGCCGAACTTGTCGCCGAGCGCCTCCAGCAGCGGCTTCGGCTCGGTGACCGGCGTCGGGTCCAGCTGGAACGGCCGGAACCGGACGTTCACCTCGCCGTCGTACGACTCCAGTGCCTGTTCCAGCCGGCGCTTGCCGATCCAGCACCAGGGGCAGACCACGTCGGCGTAGATCTCGATGTCCATGACCAGCGACAACCCGCCGGTCAGGAGATCTGTTCCCGGACCTGGCGCTTGAGCCGGGCCAGGATGGCGGTGCCGCCGCGTACCCGCAGCGGGCTGATCGCCTGCGCCAGGCCCATCCGCTGGTAGAGGTCGTCCGGTACGGCCAGCACCTCCTCGGCGCTCGCCCCGGCCAGCCCTTCGGCGAGGATGCCGGCGAACGCGCGGGTGGTGGGCGCCTCCGGCGGGCAGTCGAAGACGGTGCTCACGGTCTTGTCCGCGTTCACCTCGGCGCGCAGGAAGAACGCGGTCTGGCACTCGGGGACCTGCTCCAGCTCCTCCCGGCTCACGCCCTCGGGCAGGGGCGGGATCACGTCGGAGAACTCCAGCAGCATCTCCAGGACGACGTCGCGGGGCGCGGCGGCGAACTCGTCGACGATCTCGGCCAGCTTGGTCGGCATCTCGGGCATGGGTCGAGGCTATCCGCCGCCGCGCGTCGCCACGCGACGGTGTCGAGCGGGGCCTGCGACGGTGCCGAGCGGGCCCCGCGTCACGCGAGCGGGGCCCGCCCTCACATGTTCGGTGCCGCCTCGCTGATGTCGCTGAGCGCCGACTGGGGGTCGAGCTGCATGGCGAGGTCACCGAGGGAGACGATGCCGACGAGCTTGCGCTCGTTGTCGCACACGAGCACCCGGCGGATGTTGCGCTCGCGCATCAGCGCCGCCGCCTCGTTCGCCGTGCAGTTCTGCTCGATCATCACCACCTCGCGGGTGATGATCGAACCGATGGTCGTGCTGCCGGGGTCGGCGCGTTCGGCCACCGCCCGAACCACGATGTCGCGGTCGGTCAGCATGCCGGCGAGCGTGGCACCGTCGGTCACCACCACATCGCCGATGTCCGACTCCTTCATCACCCGGGCCGCCTCGTCCAACGGGGTCTCTGCCGGGAGGTAGACCACCTGCCTGGTCATGACGTCACTGACGCGGAACATGAGAGCCTCCGAACGCTTCGGTCGATCCGTTTGCGGTACCCGGTGGCGCGATTGCTACACCCCGTCGCGGTGCGTCGCGCGTACCTCGTCGCGCAATCGCTCCACGATGGCCTCCACCGGCAGTTCGGTGCGCTCACCGGTAGCCCGGTCGCGCAGTTCCACGTACCCCTCGGCGAGGCGACGGCCGACCACGACGGCGCGCGGGATGCCGATCAGCTCGGCGTCGGTGAACTTCACCCCGGCGGACACGTGCGTGCGGTCGTCGACCAGCACGTGCAGGCCGGCGGCGGCGAGCCGCCCGCCGAGGTCGAGCGCCGCGTCGAGCTGCGGCCCCTTCCCGGCGGCGATCAGGTGTACGTCACACGGCGCGACAGCGGCCGGCCAGACCAGCCCTCTGTCGTCGTGGTGTTGTTCGGCCACGGCGGCGACCGCCCGGGACACGCCGATGCCGTAGCAGCCCATCGTCGGCCGGACCGGCTTGCCCTGAGGGCCGAGCACGTCTACCGCGAAGGCGTCGGTGTACCGGCGGCCGAGTTGGAAGATGTGCCCGACCTCGATGCCCCGCCGGATGGTCAGCTCGCCGTCGGCGCAGGCCGGGCAGGGGTCGCCGGGCCGCACCTCGGCCGCCTCGATCGTGCCGTCCGGAACGAAGTCGCGCCCGCACACCACGTCGGTCGCGTGTCGGCCCGGCTCGTTCGCGCCGGTCAGCCAGGCGGTGCCGGACACCACGCGAGGGTCGACCAGGTAGCGGATGCCGTGCTTGGCCAGGATCTGCGGCCCGATGTAGCCGCGGACCAACTCCGGGTGGGCGTCCCAGTCCTCGAAGACCGCCACGGTGGCGGGGGCCAGCACCGCCTCGACCCGCTTGAGGTCCACCTCGCGGTCGCCGGGCAGCCCGATCACCAACAGCTCGGCCTGCTCCGCACCGGGTCGGCGGACCGTGAGGACAACGTTCTTCAACGTGTCGGCGGCGGTCCAGCCGGTGCGCCCGCCCAGTTTGCGGGCCTCGGCCAGCTCGACCAGGGCGGCGATGGTCGGCGTCTCCGGGGTGTCGTGCACCTCGGTGGACGGGTGCGCGTCCGGGTCACCGGCGGCCGGGGCGCGGGTCACCACCGCCTCGGTGTTCGCCGCGTAGTCGCAGGCGGTGCAGCCGACGAACGTGTCCTCGCCGACCGGCGTGGCGGCCAGGAACTCCTCCGAAGCGGAGCCACCCATCGCGCCGGACATCGCGTGGACGGTGGTGAAGTCCAGCCCGAGCCGGGTGAAGACGCGCTCGTAGGCGGCCCGGTGGCGGTCGTACGCCTGCTGGAGCCCGGTCTCGTCCAGGTCGAACGAGTAGGCGTCCTTCATCAGGAACTCGCGCCCGCGCAGCAGACCGGCCCGGGGCCGGGCCTCGTCGCGGAACTTGGTCTGGATCTGGAACAGCGTCACCGGGAAGTCCCGGTACGACGTGAACAGGTCCTTCACCAGCAGCGCGGCCAGTTCCTCGTGGGTCGGCGCGAGCAGGTGCTCGGCGCCCTTGCGGTCGGCGAGCGTGAAGATGTCGTCCCCGTACTCGGTCCACCGCCCGCTGGTCCGGTACGGCTCGGCCGGGAGCAGCGCCGGGAAGTGCACCTCCTGGTCGCCGATGGCGGTCATCTCGTCCCGCACGATCGCGGTGATCCGGTCCAGCACGAGCTTGCCCAGCGGCAGCCACGTGTAGCCGCCCGGCGCGGCCCGGCGGACGTATCCGGCGCGCAGCAGCAGCCGGTGGCTCGGCACCTCCGCGTCGGCCGGGTCCTCGCGCAGGGTCCGGAGCAGCAGGGTCGACATGCGCAGCAGCATTGCCGCAGCTTATGGCGCGAGTGGACGGCCGGGCGACCCCTTTCGGTGTCCGTGTGGACCGCTCGTCGCCAGCTCGGCGAGGTGGCGGTATCGACGCCAACCGGATGCCGCCACCCCGCCGAGGTGGCGCGGACGGGCCAGAAAATGCCGCGAGGATGGGGTAGGAATGCGGCATGGCTGAGCGACCGCTGATGAAGCTGACGACCACGGTGCTGGACGCGCCGTCCGCAGAGGACCTGGCCGCGTTCTACGAGCGGCTGCTCGGCTGGATCCGGCACGAGGAAGAACCCGAGTGGGTCGTGCTCGCCCCGCCGGAGGGCGGCCACTGGCTGGCGTTCCAGGACGAGTCGGCCTACGTGCGGCCGGTGTGGCCGGCCGGTCCCGGTGACCAGCAGATGTCGGTCCACCTGGACATCAAGGTCGACGACCTGGAGGCGGCCGTGGCGTACGCGGTGTCGGTGGGCGCGACGCTGCCGGACTTCCAGCCGCAGGACGACGTCCGGGTGCTCCTCGACCCGGTGGGTCACCCGTTCTGCTTCTATCTCTGATGACCGGTGGCGCCACTCCGTCGGCTCGCGCGACCAGCCAGTACGCGACGACGACCGGCAACCTGACCGCCCGCATGGCGCTGCACTCCCGGACGAGTTGGCGGTTCCGGCCGTGGAGCCGATCCTGGCCTACATCGCCAGCATGATCGGGTCGCTCACCGCAGCGCAGGAGGCGGCGGCGCGGGAGGTGGTGGGCGCCCGCATCGACGCCGAGGGCGCCTTCCGGGTACGCAAGCACACCGTCCTGGTCAGCGCGGTGCGCGGCTCCGGCTGACGCGGATGAAGGACCGCCAGGCATCAGGTGTGAAGGTGAGCACCGGCCCGGTCGGGTCCTTGCTGTCCCGCACCCCGACCACACCGGCAAGGTTGTCCGCCACCTCGACACACTCGCTCTGGCCGCTGCGGGTGGACTTGCGCCAGACCGCGCCGATCAGCTCCACGACTCGACCACTTCCTTCATCAGCTCGATCGACTGCCGGCGGGACAGTGCCTCGCTTCGGACGCTCTCCCATCTGGACAGCAGGATAGCTACGTCCTCATCTTTGTCGATCACTGTTCCGCCGAGTTGGTTCTCCAGGTAGCCGAGCCAACCCCCGTCGGCGCCCCGAGCGAGGGTGAACGGCCCGGTCAGTCCGATATGCAGGCCCACGTCTGCCGGAATGATGTGAATCGCGATGTGCGGGTGGCTGCTCGCCTCAATCAGGTGCGCCACCTGCTGGCTCATCAACCCGCGAAAGCTCTCGTCGGCGCGGCGCAGGACGGTCTCCTCGATCACCGCGACGAACTTAGGTGGATCGGCGACGGCGAGCACTGCCTGCCGGTCGAGTCGGACCGCGAGCCGCCGTTCTGCTTCCTGCTCGGCGAGCATGTCGTCCGTGTCGCGCTCGGCGAGCGTGAGCAATGACATCAACAACCCACCCGTGCCCAGCACCTCGTCGGCGCGGCGCAGGAAGAACCGGTCCAGCGGCCGGTGACCCAGCTCGACCGCCGACACCTGGGAGCCGGAGAAGTGCACCAGTTTCCCGAACTCTTCCTGACTCAGCTCGGCCCGTAAGCGCAGCCGCCGCAGTTGTGTGCGGATCAACTCGGCGGTCGGCTCGTTCTCCACACGCCCTCCCCGGTCGGCCGCCGGTCTCCCGGCCCTTTCCCGGACCAGCCCCGACGACTTCCGAGCGTAGTGGCGTTCTCAGCAGACTGTCACGCATGAACCTTCCGGTACCCCGACTCGGGCCGTACCCCGATCGGCCGCGCCCCTACCCGCCGGGCCAGCCCGCCCACCTGCCAATCCGGCCGCTGTGGCTTTGCCGCGCCTGCGGCGGACCGTGGCCCTGCGCGCAGGCCCGCCTGCTGCTCAAGGCCGAGTACGCGGACCACCCGGTCGACATGGCCGTCTACCTGTCCGGGCTCTACCACGAGGCCACCCACGACCTGTTCCGCCTCAACCCGCAGGACGGGCCGACCCCGCGCGAGCTGTTCGAGAGGTTCGTCGGCTGGGGGCCTTACCGGCGCGGCGCCACCGATACGATGCCGGCGACATGACAGCGCCCGGGGACTTCGAGCTGACGACGGACGAGCTGCGCGAGGTGGCGCGGTACGCGGTCCGGCACGCCGAGGACGTCCTCCCGGTCTACGAGCGGGCGGTTCCCGGCGACGGCCGTCCCCGCGCGGCTGTCGAGGCGGCCTGGACGTTCGTGCGCGGTGCCGCCCGGACGAAACTCCAGCGGGTCGCGTCCCTGGAGGCGCACCGCGCCGCCCGGTCCGCTCCCACCGAGTCCGTGCGTCTGGCCGCCCGGGCCGCCGGTGACGCGGCGGCCGCCGCGTATCTGCACCCGATCGCGAAGGCCACCCAGGTCGGTCACATCCTGCGGGCCGCCGCCAACGCCGCGCGGGTCGCCGAACTGGAGGCCGGTGGCGACGAGACCGTGGGCGAGGCGGTGCTGGACCGGTACCGGCGGCTCGCCACACCCGTGTTGGTCGACGTGCTCCGCCGCTACCCGCCGGTGACCGGCGGCGGCGGCCGGGTCGCCCGGCTCATGAGCACCTTGGACCACGACCTACGCCAGGGCGGCGCCGGATCGGAGGCCGGGCCATGATCCTGCCGACGGTCCGCGATCCCCGGTTCATCACCAGCCGCCGGGGCGGGACGCTCACCGACGAGCACCACCACCTGCTGGCGCTCTGGGCGGCCACCTGCGCCGAGCACGTCCTCGGGCTGTTCGAGGCGGTCCGGCCGGACGATCCGCGTCCGCGCGAGGCGATCGAGCACGCCCGGGCCTGGGTGCGGGGCGAGGTGAAGATGATGCAGGCGCGGACGGCCGGTGGGCACGCCATGGGCGCGGCCCGGGACCTGCGCGGGGCGGCCCGCCACGCCGCGTACGCCGCCGGTCAGGCCGCCGTCGTGGCCCATGTCGCCGCGCACGAACTCGGCGCCGCCGCGTACGCGATAAAGGCGGTACGCGCGGCGGCGCCCGTCGGGCTCGGCGAGGCGGCCGGGCGTGACGAGTGCCGGTGGCAGCGCGACCGGCTCCCGGCGGAGATCCGTGACCTGGTCCTGGACGACCAGCGCCTGCGCAACGACATCTGCTGGTCGGTCTTCGACTGCTGACGCCGGCCGGAGCCGGTCGGGAAAGAGTCACCGGCGGCGGCAACCATGGCGTGGACAGGTGGCGTCTCGGAAGGCGTCACGCTGATGCACCACCTGACCCCAAGGACCGGCTCGTGTGGACCCTCTCCTGAATGAGTTCGACCTTTTCGTCCGAACTCGCACCGCCGCGTTACTGCGATCCGCCTACCTGCTGACCGGCGACCAGCATCTGGCCGAGGATCTCGTCCAGTCCGCGCTCGCCCGTACCCACCGTGCCTGGAACCGGTTGCACGAGACCGGCAACGCGGAGGCGTACACCCGGAAGATCATGTACCACCTCCAGGTCTCCTGGTGGCGGCGCCGCCGGGTGGCCGAGTCGATGCCGGGCGACATGCCCGAGCCGCGCGGAGGCGGCTCGGCCCCCGACCACGCCCAGCAGACCTCGCTCCGGCTGACCCTCCGGGCCGCGCTGGCCCGGCTGTCGGCCAAGCAACGGGCCGTGCTGGTCCTGCGGTTCTTCGAGGACCGCACCGAAGCCGAGGCCGCCGAACTACTCGGCGTGACCGTCGGCACCGTCAAGAGCCAGACGTTCAAGGCGCTGGCGAAGCTGCGCAGCGTGGCCCCGGAGCTCGCCGAGCTGTACGTCACGGAAGGAACCGCCCGATGAACCAGGACCGACTGCGTTTCGACCTGTCCGACCTGGCCGAGGAGGTCACCCCGGTCGACCTGCGGGACCGGGCGCTGCGTACCTCGCGGCGACTCGGCATCCAGCGGGCCGTCGCCACCTCCGCCGCCGCGCTCGTGGTGCTGGCCGCCGCGACCGGAACCGCACTGGCGATCCGGCCGAACAGCCAGGCGCCCGCACCCGCCGGGCCCTCGGTGACCGTCACCGCCCCGCCGGTCGAGCCGTCCCGTACGCCCTCCACCGACCCGTCCCGCACGACGTCGACCGCGCCCGACGGCACCACCGATGGTGGGTCCAGCGCCGCCGCGACGTTCGGGCGGATGGTCTACGGGCCGTCGCTGCTGCCGGACGGCACGTCCTCGACGAGCACCGTCCGTCTCCAGTCCTGGCGACCGGGCGGCGACCCGGTCCGCCTGCTCGGCGTCCCGTACGAGGCAGCGGTGCTCAACGTCGCGGTGTCGCCCGACGGAAAGCGGGTGGCGTGGGCCGACGAAGCCGGTGCGGTCTGGGTGTCGGACCTCGACGGCTCGGGGCGGCGCAAGCTCAGGGACGGCCTCGACAACCTGTGCTGGTCACCCGTCTGGTTGCCGAACTCGCAACAGCTCGTCGTGCGGGTGACCGCCGGCGGCGACACCGGCCTGCTGGACGCCTCCTCCGGGAAGTTCACCAAGGTCACCGGCCTCGACGGCTGTCACGCCGTGTTCGCGGCGAACGGAACGCTGGCGTTCGCCGACGGCTCCGACGGCACGATCGTCCTCACCGACCGGAACGGCAACGGGCGGCGGACGATTCCGGACCTGGGCACCAAGGGCAGCCGGTACGTCGCCTTCGACCTGTCCAGTCTCTCCCCGGACGGCCGGCGGATCGCGCTGTTCCGGATCGACCGCAGCGGCACGTACGGCGACGCGGCGCGGGACCTCGACGTCAACGCCGTGCTCGACACCCGCACCGGCAAGGAGGTGGCGCTGCCGCTGGAGGGGCGTCAACTGCGGCAGGTCTTCTTCCAGCCGGACGGGTCGATGGTGGTCCGGGTCCGCAGTGGTGACGGCTACACGGTGATCCTGGTGGACGCGGCGGGCAAGAAGCTCGCCGAGCGGGCGGAGCCCTCGGCGCTGCGGAACATGCAGATCGTCAACGCGCTCGGCTGAGCGACTCATCGGGGCGGGCCACCGGAAGGTGGCCCGCCCCTCGTCGTTCCAGCGCGGTCGAGGCGGTCGAACTTTTCTCGATCAGGCGGCAACCACGCAGAACGAAATCGACGTCTGGGAGTGCGTCAGAGACGCGCACCACCAACCCCCGAGGACCGAATCGTGAACGTCATCGTCACCACCGCCCGCGGACTGCGTACCGTCGCCGCCCTCGCCGCCGCCGCGTTCGTCGCCGTGGGTGTGAGCGCTTGCGGCGACGGCGGGTCCGAGCCGTCCGCTCCCGCAGCCGGGCAGTCGTCCGCCGTCGCACCGTCGTCCGCCGCACCGAGCCCGTCGGACGCCTCCTCCGCCGCACTGCCCGGCACCCGGTACTACCTGTCGTTCGGCGAGCAGGCCGCGGAGGTGCACGTGGTCAAGGGCGGCATCGACCGGGTGAGCGCCAGCGTCCCCTACGGCGGCGGCGACTGCGTCCGGAACACCATCACCATCTCCCCGTACGGCGAGCGGCTGGCCTGGGTGGAGGGGGGCGCTGGGGCGGAGGCCGGCGCGCTCGTGACCACCCGGATCGACGGCAGCGACCGGGCCACCATCGCGGCGGAGTCGCCCTTCTCCGGCAAGGCGCCCTGCGACGGCGGCGACCCGCTCGTGTGGAACACCGACGACCGGGTGCTGGTGCAGCAGGACGGCCACATGGCGCTCATCGACCTGAGCAGCCGCAAGCCCGCCGACGGCGACGCCGGCAACGAGACCCTGAAATGGTGGACGCCGGACGGCCGCAACTGGGCCGCCGTCTCCGAGGGTCGGCCGTACGCGACGACCGACCCGAAGGTGAGGTTCTACCGCTACACGCCGCCGGCGGTCCAGGCGGCCCGCTACGACGGCTGGCGGGTCCGCAGCGTCTCGGCGGACGGCCGGTACGTGGCCGTCGGCTGGATCAACAAGGACGAGACCCGCAACGACGGGAGCTTCGCGGTGGTCGACACCACCATCAGCAAGACCGTCGAGCTGCCCGGCGAGGGCGCGGTCCGCAGCATCCTGTTCAGCACCGACGGCACGGTGCTGGTCCGGCGCGACAGCGGTATCAGCGTCCTGGACAAGCGTTTCCAGCCGGTCGGGACCGTGACCGAGCCGGTCGGGCTGAGCGGGGCGGCGCTGCTGGCGTACGTGCCTGCCTGACGACGGGCGACGCGGGGCGGGTCACCGAGGGGTGGCCCGCCCCGCGTCGTTTCAGCGCAGGACGGTGATCGCCGCGTCCGCGCTGACCTGCTTCCACGGCACCAGCACCACGGTGCCGTCGCGTTCCAGCACCTTTGCGTCGCTGCCCTCGGTGCCGGCCGAACGCGGCGCCTCGGCCAGCACGTCCACCTTTCCGGTGGCCGGGTCGATCCGGACCAGCCGGGGGGCGAGATCCCGCCGGTCGCCCACCTCCCACGCCAGCACACCCTGATCGTCGAGGCGGATCAGTTCCACCTCGCTGTCGGTGTGCCCGGCCGACACCCAGCGCCGCTTCCCGGTGGCCAGGTCGATCGCCACCACCTGATTGGCCTGGCGCATCCGGTCGCCGACCGGAGAGGCTTCGGTGGGCAGGTAGAGCGTGTCCGCGTCGGCCAGGTACGGCCTGATCTCCGGCCCCTCGACCGTGTTGGAGCGGTTGACCGCGAGGTCGCTGAACCGCGTACCGTCGACGGGGTTGCCGAAGGTGGCCCGCTCCTTGCCGGCGGCGTCGCGCGCGACGAACGTCTCGCCGACCAGGCCGGGCAGGCTGACCAGCGGGTCGGCGCTCAGCACCCCGCCGCTCTGCTGCGCGGCCGGCAGGTCGTGCTTCCAGCGCGGCTTGCCGGTGGCCGGGTCCAGGCCGAGCAACGCTCCCCGGTCGCCGTCGCAGAGCGCGGTGACCACGGCCTGGTCCCCGGTGGCCTGCGCGTCGGCCAGGCGGCAGTCGCGGCCGGGCAGCAGCCGGTCGGCGTCGGCCTGCCACAGCCGCTTGCCGTCGGCCAGCGAGTACCCGAGGACGCTCTGGTCGCTGCGCACGACGACCTGCCCGTTCGTCACCGACAGGTCCGGCGCGGTGACCGTGGACCGGCCCTTGCGGCGTTCGACCGGGAACGTCGCCCGCCACGTCCGGGTGCCGCCGGCCGCGTCGAACCCGACGAGCGTGTCGCAGGACTCGGCGGATCCGAGCGCCACCACACCACGCCCCTCGGCCAGCGTCTGCGCCGCCGCGCACAGCGATGTCGCCTGTGGCGCGGGCACACCCCACGCCTGGGCGCCGTCGCCGAGCCGGTAGGCGATGATCCCGTCCGGCTGGGCCCGGACCACCGCGTCGCCGACCAGCCAGGCGCCGAACATGTCCTGCCCGTCGTACGTCTTCAGCCCGTTGCGCTGCAGTTCCGGGAAGTCGAGCACCCACGCGGTACGCAGCTTCCGCCCGTCGCCGTCACCGCCGCCGACCAGCCGGGACACGCCGTAGGCGGTGCCGCCCGCGACCGCCAGCACGGCCACCAGGCCACCGGCGACGAGCAACGCCAGGCGTCCGCGTTTCCCGGGCGCCGCGGGCGGCGGGGCCACCGGCGGCGGCCAGCCCGCCGGGGGGTACGCGGGGGGCGGCTGCTGCTGGTGCTGATACGTCATCAGTCGTCTCCGTTCCCGGTCAGCGCGCCTGCGCGCGGACGTAGTCAGCCCAGCCGGCCTGGAACTCGTCGAGCGACACGCCGAGCACGTCCCGGGCGGCGCGGTCGGTCGGGGTGCCGGCGTAGACGGCCTCGACGAAGCGGAACAGCTTCGGCTCACCGTGCTTCTCGGCGAGGTGGTTCATCGCGGTGTGCCCGAGCCAGTAGTGGAAGCTCAGCCGGTCGGGGTTGTCCCACTCGCCGTTGCCGGGCAGCTTGCCGTTCCACCCGTTGCGGACCAACTGCCGGGCCGGCGCGGTGCGTTCGCTGGCGGTCAGCGGAAGGCCGCTGAAGGCGATGTACTCGGCGAAGCCCTCGACCACCCACTCGTCGAGCTTGTTGAACTCGTCCACGGCGGCCAGGTCGGTGCGGAGCGTCATCAGCGAGTGCGCGATCTCGTGCCGCAACACCATGCGGGCGTCGTTGTCGCCGCCGGAGCGGGTGAAGTAGCGATCGGTGGTGTCCACCACGATGCGGGTGCCGCCGATCGTGGCCTTGCCGTCCTTGCGCTCGGCCGCGACCATGCCCACCGAGAAGCCCGCCGCGGTGGCCTTCTCGGTGCCGATCCGGTAGAGCGAGGTCATCTCGTCCTTGCCCGCGGCGAACGTGACGACGAACTTGCCCGTCATCGGTTCGGGCGGCGCGTTGGCCCGCCACACGGCCAGGTTGTCCGTCACCGACCTGTCGACGGCCAGGGCGTACCGTACCGCCAGGTCGGCCCGGGCCGCGTCGGTGATGATCAGGGCGTACGCGGTCCGCTCGACATGGATCTCCTGCCACTTGTCCCACGGCCCGGGGTAGTAGACGGTCTTCGAGTCGCCGTTGCCGCCGGCCGGTGCGCCGGTCACAGCGGTGACCCGGATCGGCGCGTCCTTGCCGGCGCGGACGATCGTCCAGCGGTACCACTCGGCGACCGGGGCCAGGTCGAAGCCGTCCAACTGGTGCACGAACGAGACGTCGAGCTGGAACGTGACGCCCTGCCCGAACGCGTCGCTGGCGCGGCCCTGCTTCTCGACCGTCTCGTAGCGGGCCACCGACAGCGGCAACTTCGCCAGGTTGCGGAAGAGCTGGGTCTGCCCGGCGATCAGCTCCTCGCGGGCCGGGTCGAACGCGGCCAGGTAGCCGTCCAGGTCCTTCGCCGCCAGCGCCTTGCTGTGCCGGTCGAGCAGGGCGTTCAGCTCGGCGTCCGTGACGGTGACGCCGTTCGCGCCGGCTGCCGCCTTCGGCGCCGGGCCGTCCTCGTCGTCGCCGCGCAGGCCCAGCCCGACGCCGACCGCCGTGCCGGCGCAGACCGCCAGCGCGAGCGCGCCCGCCGCGAGACCGATCCATAGCCCTCGGCGGGACTTCGGCGCCCGGGGCGGCGGCGGCCCCCACGGGACCGGCTGCGCGGGCGGCGGTGCTCCGCCGTACCGGGGGTCGGCGTTGCCGGGCGGCGGCCAGCCCGCCGCGGGAGGGTGCCCCTGCGTCATCTGGTTCCTCGCTCGTGCCGTGTGCGGGACCGGCCGGACGGTTCCGCGCGGCCGGACGACGGGAGCCATCATCCCCGGTCCGGACGACGGATTCTGCCCCGGCTGGCGTGTCTGGTCGATTCGTCCCCCCGGGTGCCGCTCGTTGCAGGACGTCGAGACATCCGCCACGTCCGGCGTCCAGGGCCAGCGGGATCGGTCCGCGCGGTGACAGACTGTGCGATGCACTTCTGCCGGGACGTCTGAGGGAGGCGCCGTGCGCTGGCGCAGCTACGTGGCGGTGGGCGACAGCTTCACCGAGGGCATGGACGACGCGTATCCGGACGGCAGCTACCGGGGCTGGGCCGATCTGGTCGCCACCCGTCTCGCCGCCGAGGCCGGACCCGACTTCGGGTACGCCAACCTGGCCATCCGGGGCCGGCTGTTCCCGAACGTGGTGGCCGAGCAGGTGCCGTCCGCGCTGGCCATGAAGCCCGACCTGATCAGCTTCGCGGCCGGTGGCAACGACGTGCTGCGCCGCAGCTTCGACCCGGACTCGTTCGTCCCCCGCTTCGACTCGGTCGTGCAGCGGCTGCGGTCCGTTGGCAGCGACGTGGTGCTGTTCCGGTTCGCCGACGTGATGTCCCGGCTGCCCGGCCAGCGGATGATGGCCCCGCGCGTGGCGTTGCTCAACCGGGTGGTGGGCGAGGTGGCCGAGCGGCACGGCGCGATCCTGGTCGACCTGTACGCCGACGACACGTACCTCAACCCGCTGCTCTGGAGCACCGACCGGATTCACCTCTCCGCGGAGGGCCACCGCCGGGTCGCCGCCCAGGTGCTCACCGCGCTCGGCGTCGGCTGCGACGAGGAGTGGCTGCTGGTCCCGCCGCACCCGGCGCCCAGCCCGTGGATGGCCGCCCGTGCCGCCGATCTGCGCTGGGCCGGCAAGCACCTCGCGCCGTGGCTCAAGCGTCGGCTGACCGGGCGGTCCTCCGGGGACTTCCTCACCGCCAAGCGGCCGGTGCTCGGCCCGGTCGACGCCGACTGAGCGTGCGTACCGTCCACGCCGCCGACCTGCTGCGGCTGACAGCCGACGACCCGCCCCGCGCCGGGTTGGCCGTCGTGGTCGCCGGTGACCGGGTCGAGGCGATCGTGCCGACGGCCGAGTTGTCCGGCGCGTACCCCGGGGTGCGGGTGCGGCGGTGGGCCGGCACTCTCGGGCCGGCGCTGGTGCACGACGGCCCGCTGCCCCCGGCGCCCACGCCCCGCGAGCGGGTGCACGCGCTGTTCCGGCTCGGCGTCGCCGCCGTGGTCGAGGAACACGTCACCGATCCGGCGCTGCGGTCCGCCGCGTTCCGCAACGACGTGGCGGTGCTGACCGCCGCCCGGCCGTCCGCGCTGGTGACCGGCGGTCGGGCCGACCTCGCCGTGTTCGGCCTGGACGGCTCCTGTCTGGCCACAGTGGTCGCCGGTCGCCTGGTGCACCGCCGCGCCTGAACCGGCCGGACGGCTCGACCTTCACCGTCGATCGTCCGATCTGCTTCCTCGCCCGGCTATTGGGATCGCCCGATGTCCGGCCGGATGGATAACATCCGCTGCCTCCGTCGATCACGTACGGGGCGACATCGGGGAAAGGTGGATGGGGTTTGACCCTCATGCCTGACAGAAATCGACGTCGGAACGGCCGGCGAGGTCTGCTCGCCGCCGCGCTGTCGATCGTGACCGTGGCCGGAACGGTGACCGCCACCGCGGCGCCGGCCGCCGCGTACGACATCCGCTACGAGACGAACACCTCCTGGGCCTGGACCGACTCGCGCTCACCCGCCAAGATCAATATCGATCAGCCCGGCGACCTGCCGGTCGGCACCTGGACGGACGCGAAGGGTCGCCCGCACACGTCGCGCGCCTACTTCACGTTCGACATCTCCCGCTACCGGGGAGCGGAGATCGAGACGGCCAAGCTCGACGTCAAGGAGACGGCCGGCGCGGACTGCACCAAGCGCCCGAAGATCGAGCTGTGGCGCACCGCCGCCTACACCGCCCGGTCGAGCTGGCAAAAGCCGCCGGCCGACCTGGCCCTTGTCGACAGCCGCCAGCTCACCGACCAGACCGTCTGCCCGGCGCCCCGGGTGGAGTTCGACGCGGTCGAAGGGCTGCGCCAGGCGCTCGCCGAGGGCCGGTCGACGCTGACCCTCTCGCTGCGGCTGCCCGCCGACGCCGAGCGGGACCCGGCGCTGGGCCGGAAGTTCGCCACCAAGGTCGGCATCTCGGTCGACTACAACTTCCGCCCGGGCGTGCCGACGGAACTGCAGACCACCGACGGAACGGCGTGCACCACCGCCGAGCCGTACCAGGTGATCCGGAACCCCACGATCTCCGGAGTGGTGCACGACCGGGACCGCAACGACGGCGGCGGCACGGACCACCTCGAAGTCTCCTTCGCGGTCTGGCCGGTCGACGAGCCGGAGGCGCGGATCGAGCAGACGGACAACGCACGCGACGGCGAGCGCGCCACCGGCCGTTTCGACCACATGTATCCGTCGCCGTTCGAGCACGACCGGACGTACGCCTGGCAGATGCGGGCAGCCGACAGCCGGGCCACCGGCGAGTGGAGCCCGGTCTGCTACTTCCGCCTCGACATCCGTGGCCCGGCCACCGCGCCCACCGTGACGTCCACCGACTTCCCGGACGACCGCGAGTGGCATCCCGCGCTGCCCGGCGAGTTCACCTTCACCGCCAACGGCGCCGCCGATGTGGTGAGGTACGGCTACTCGTTGGACTCCGGGGGCCAGAAGACGGTCGATGCGGACCGGACGGGCGGTACGGCCACCGTCACGCTCACCCCGGACCGGGGCCCGAACACCCTGCGGGTATGGAGCCTGGACGCGGTCGGCAACCGCTCGGCGACCACCGAGTACACATTCCTCGCCGAGGACGTGTCGCCGGTCATCGAGGGACGGCTGAACGAGATCGGGGTGCCGGCCACGTTCCAGCTGCGTCCGCAGATGGACGGGGTGGTGCGCTACCGCTACGGCCTGGACGGCGACCCGGAGCGGACGGTCGAGGCCGCCGCCGACGGCTCCGCCGCGATCACCGTCACCGCGACCCGGGGCGGCTTCCGCACCCTCACCGTCACCAGCGTCACGGCCGGCGGCGTGGAGGTCACCGGCAGCCGGGAGTTCCAGTTGCTGACCGAGCCGAAGATCTCGGCCACGGTCTACGAGGACTGGGGCTCCGGCGGCGGTCCGGGCATCCCGGGTGTCTTCACCTTCACCCCACGCCTGCCCGACACCGTCAGCTACCGCTACCAGTTCAACCGCGAGCCGGGCACGGTGGCCGCGAAGGCCGACGGCACCGCGTCGATCACCTGGACCCCGACCGGTGAGGGCTGGGTGGACCTCGCCGTGTGGAGCGTGAGCCGGGACGGCACCGAGTCGGAGCCAGCGACCTGGTTCTTCCGGGTGCGGGACCTGCGACCCGCCGTCTCCGCCGACCCCTACCGGGCCGACTGGCCCATGGGGGGCCCGGGCCAGCCGGGCGAGTTCCGGTTCACCTCGGAGATCGAGGAGACGGTGGCCTTCCTCTACCGGTTCGACGACGGCGCCGAGCAGCGCGTCGAGACGGGCAACCGGGCGACGGTGAGCTGGACGCCCACCGAGGGCGGGACGCACACGCTCACTGTCGTCGGGGTCGCCGCGGACGGCACCCGCTCGCCCGAACAGGTCTGGACGTTCCTGGTCAACGACGCCCCGCAGGTCCGGTCGGCGGAATACCCGGAGAACGACAGCAGCGGCCTGCCCGGAGTCGCCGGGACCTTCACCTTCACGCCGCAGCGGTCGAACGTGGTCAAGTACCACTACTCGTTCCAGGGCGCGGAGACGACGACTGTCGACGCGGCGGCCGACGGCACCGCCACCGTCACCTGGACGCCGGAGAATCCGGGCTGGCACCAGTTGACGGTGATCGCGGAGACCGCCGACGGCACGCGTACCGGGCAGCGGGAATACCAGTTCACCGTCCGGGACCCGCAACCGCGGGTCATCTCGTACCTGTACAGCGAGTGGGGTTCGAGCGGCGGCATCGGCGTGCCCGGTGGCTTCCGCTTCCACTCCGACCTGCCGGACACCGTGGCGTTCGTCTACCGGCTCAACGGCGGGCCGGAGCAGACCGTCGACGTCAACGACGGGACCGCCGCCGAGCTGACCGTCACCCCGGACCGGGCCTTCCGGAACACGCTCACCGTCCGGGCCCGCTCGGCGTCCGGCGAGCTGTCCCCGGAGGCGAGCTTCTCGTTCCTGGTCAGCAGCACGCCGGGCGTCAGCTCGACGACCTACCCGATCGGCGGGTCGGGTGGCGGTCCGGGCGTGCCGGGTGTCTTCACGTTCACCCCCGGGATGCCGGACGTCGACAGGTACGTCTACCAGCTCGACTACGCGCCGGAGGTCACCGTGCCGGCGGGTGCGGACGGCTCCGCCTCGGTCACCCTCACGCCGGCCGAGGCCGGCTGGCACACGCTGACCGTGTACGCGATCGACAAGGCCGGCAACCAGTCGGACCCCACGTACCAGTGGTTCATCGTCGAGGGCTGATCGTCTGATCGCACCGGCCCCCACCACCTTTCGCAAGGTGGTGGGGCCGGTGTCACATCCGTCGCCCCGGATCCGGCGTACCTTGGGGATCATGCCTGTGCCGAGCGATCCGCATCCCCACCTCCAGTCGTACGCCGACCCGCAGCGCCTGGTCACCACCGAGTGGCTGGCCGAGCACCTGGGCGACGAAGGGCTCGTGGTGGTCGAGTCCGACGAGGACGTGCTCCTCTACGACACCGGCCACATCCCCGGCGCCGTCAAGGTCGACTGGCACACCGAACTCAACGACCAGGTCACCCGCGACTACCTGGACGCCGCGAGCTTCGCCGAGATGTGCGCGGCCAAGGGCATCGGGCGGGACGACACCGTCGTCTTCTACGGCGACAACTTCAACTGGTGGGCCGCGTACGCCCTCTGGGTCTTCACGCTCTTCGGTCACCCCGACGTGCGGCTGCTCGACGGCGGCCGGCAGAAGTGGATCGCCGAGGGACGGGAACTGACCCGGGACAAGGTGAGCCGGCCCCGCGCCTCGTACCCGGTGCCGGAGCGGAACGACGCGCCGATCCGCGCGTACCGGGAGCAGGTCATGGACCACGTGGCGGCCGGCCGGCCGCTGGTGGACGTGCGTTCGCCGGGCGAGTACACCGGCGAGATGCTGCACATGCCGGACTACCCGCAGGAGGGCGCGCTGCGCGGCGGGCACATCCCGGGCGCGGTGAGCAAGCCGTGGAAGTCCGCCGCGAACGACGACGGCACGTTCAAGTCCGCCGACGAGCTGCGCGCCATCTACGCCGACCAGCTCGGCCTGAGCCCGTCCGACGACGTGGTGGCGTACTGCCGGATCGGCGAGCGGTCCAGCCACACCTGGTTCGTGCTGCACCACCTGCTCGGGTTCCCGCAGGTGCGCAACTACGACGGCTCGTGGACCGAGTGGGGCAACCTGGTCCGGGCCCCTGTCGTGAGGGGCGACCAGCCCGGCGGCCTGACCCGCTGAGCGTCCCGGCCGGTCCCGCCGTCACCGCGCGGTGGGACCGGCCGCGTTCCGGGTCGGTCAGCGGGCGGCGATCGACAGCCGGCCCGGGACGTCGCTCGCCACCCAGTCGACAGCGCCGGTCTCCGGCCGCCACCGGGCCAGCCCGGCGTCGTAGCGGAACAGCAGCGCGCCGTCGGCGGTCCAGCCGTACACCTCGCAGCACCCCTTCGCCCGGTCCTCGCGGCCCAGGTCGAGCAGGCGGGTCACCGCCCCGGTCCGGGCGTCGAGCACCGCCACGCCCTCGGCGCCGATCATCGTGCCGGCGATGCCCGCGGTGGTGGTCCACCCGGCCTGCCCGATCCGGTCGCCGCGCTGCCAGCCCCGCCCGTAGACCTCGTTCACCTGGTAACCGGGGGGAAGCTCACCGGTGGTCACCGGCCGCCGCTGCGGCGCGCCACCGGAGGCGGGGAACCGGTGTACGGCCAGGCCGCCGTCCCCGGACCAGCCGCCGACAGCGAACAGGTCGCCGGACCGGGCCGGCTCGGGTACGACGAGCGTCCAGGGGTCGACCGGGAGCTTCCGCGCCGATCCGGTGCGCCGGTCCAGCTCGTACGCGGTGTCGTTGTCCCCGACCACCAGCCGGTCCCCGGCCCAGACAACGTGCTCCAGGTAGCCGGTGAGCGGGTAGCGGCGGACCGCGCCGTCGGTCAGGCCGACCACGACGACCTCGCCGGTCTGCGCGAACGCGGCGGTACGGCCGTCTGGCGACAGGCTGCCCGGCTTGAGCGGAGCGGCTTCGTTGCCCCCGGCGTCGCGGGTGGGCGCGAGCGTCACCACGTCGAGTTCCCGGACCATGCCGTCGTCACCCAGCACCCGGACCGGGCCGGCCTCGCCGGTATCCGGGTCGATCGGCTGATAGAGCGCCAGCGCGCGGCGCACCGGGCGGTCGGAGAGGCGGTAGGCGACCGGGTCGCCGAGCCGGCCCAGCGGGTCGTCCGCCTGTCCGAGCCGGTCCGGGGGCCGTTGCACCACCGGAGCGCTCGGCGCCGAGGTCACAGTCGGGCGGGCCGGTGTGGCGGGGGGCGGGCCGGAGCGGTGCAGCAGCACCGTCGTACCGCCGCCGAGCAGGACCACGGCGACGGCCGCGGCGCCGGCGGCCCGGCGGGCGCGGCGGACCCGCCCGGCCCGCTCCCATCCCGTCTCGGCCGACCGGGTCGGCCGGATCTCCTCGGCGGCCCGGGTAAGCAGCCCGGTCAGCTCGGGTTCGTTCACGGGTTCGCCTCCATCCCGGTCACCAGGTCGTCTCCGGACGTGCCGGGGGCGGGTACGACGTGGCGCAGCCGGCGCAGCGCGTCGTGGCACTGGCTCTTGACGGTGCCGACGGTGACGCCGAGCGCCTCGGCGGTGGCGACCTCCGTCAGGTCCTCGAAGTAGCGCAGCACCACGACGGCCCGCTGGCGCGGTGGCAGCCGGTCCAGTGCCGCGCGCACGGTGAGCCGCAGCGCGGCGTCGGCGTCCGCGCCCGGCCGGTCCGGCGGGTACGCGCTGAGCCACTCCCGTCGCCGGCGCCGCCACCAGGAGACGGCGTCGCGGTAGAGGATGGCGCGCACGTACGCGGCCGGGTCGCCGTCGCGCACCGACGACCAGCGCAGCGCCAGCTTGAGCAGCGCGTCCTGGAGCAGGTCCTCGGCCTGGTGGCGGTTCCCGCAGATCAGGTACGCGGCGCGCAGCAGCCGGTGCTGGTGCGCCTCGACGAAGGCGAGGTAGTCCGCCCGCCCGTCGTCCGCGTTCCGCCCCATCCGGCTCCTCCCTCCGTCACCCGCCAGACGCGCGGGACGGGGGCAAAGGTTGGGTCAGGTAGCGCTGAATCGTCGGGCCGACCCAGGTGGTCAGTTCCTCGGGGTCGAGGTCCACCACCGGCGGCAGCCGGACGACGTACCGGGTGAGCGCGAGACCGAGGATCTGGCTGGCCACCAGGCCGGCCCGGCGGGCGGCGGTCGCCGGGTCGGCGACGGAACGGGCCACTGCGGCGGCGAGCTGGTCGGCGAAGACGCCGCGCATCCGTTCGGCCGCGCCGGGGTTGGTGGCGGCGGCCCGGAGCAGGGCGACGAGTGTCCCGTCCGCCTCCCAACGGCGTACGAAGTGCCGGGTCAGTGTCTCGCCGAGCCGGTCCGGCGGCACCTCGGCCAGGTCGGGCAGGCGCAGGTCGAACTCGGCCGCCGCGGCGAAGAGTCCCTCCTTGCTGCCGTAGTAGCGCATCACCATCGAGGGGTCGATGCGGGCGTCGGCGGCGATGGCCCGGATGGTGGCCCGGTCGTAGCCGTCGGTGGCGAAGCGTTCCCGGGCGGCGCGCAGGATGGCCGCCCGGGTGGCGTCCGAGCGGCGGGCGCGGGTGGCGGGTTCAGTCACGTCCACGACTGTAGGCCAACGCGTGTTGACATCGGCTCTACAGTGGGGTCAACAAGCGTTGGCAAACAGTTGTTGACCCGAGCCCGGAGGTGGAGCGATGCTGCCCGAACACACTGACGTCCTCGTGGTGGGAGCCGGGCCGACCGGCCTGGCCGTGGCGGTGACGCTGGCCGGGCACGGCGTGACCGCGACGGTCGTCGACCGGCTCGCCGAGCCGCCGGTCACGTCACGCGCCGCAGTCGTGCACGCCGGAACGCTCGAAGTGCTGGACCGGATCGGGATCGCCGCGCCGCTCGCCGCCCGAGGGCTGCGCTCGGCCCGGTTCAGCGTCCGCGGCCGGGACCGGGTACTGCTCACCGTCCCCTTCGACAGGTTGCCGTCGCGCTACCCGTACGCGCTGCTGATCTCGCAGGCCGAGACCGAGGCGGTGCTCACCGACCGGCTCACCGCGCTCGGCGGGCGCGTGCTGCGGCCGTACGAGATGACCGGGCTGGACCTCGACGCCGACGGCGCCGTCGCCTGCTTCGACGGCGACCGCGCGGTCCGGGCACGCTGGATCGTCGGCGCGGACGGGATGCACAGCCGGGTCCGCGAACTCGCCGGCATCGGCTTCGGCGGCCCGGCCGACCCCGGGGAGTCGTTCCTGCTCGCCGACGTACACGTGGACAGCGCGCTCCCGCGCGACCAGGTGAGCCTCTTCCTGTCCCGGCAGGGTCCGCTGGTCTGGGCGCCGCTGCCCGACGGCACGGTCCGGCTGGTCGCCACAGTGGACGACGCGCCCCGCGACCCGCAGGCGCACCACTTCCAGGCGCTGCTCGACGAGCGCGGTCCGGCGCGCCGGCCCGACCGGATCACCGGCATGGCGTGGTCGTCCCGATTCCGGATCCACCACCGGATCGCGAGCACGTACCGCTCCGGCCCGGTGCTGCTCGCCGGGGACGCGGCGCACGTGCACAGCCCCGCCGGTGGGCAGGGGATAAACCTCGGCCTGCGGGACGCGGTCGCCCTCGGCGACGCGCTCGCCGCCGGCCCGCAGGCCCTCGACGGGTACGCCGCCGATCGCCGTCCCCTCGCCGAGGAGGTGCTCGGTTTCGCCGCCGGGCTGACCCGGCTCGCCGCCGTCCCACCGGCCGTGCGACCGCTGCGGAATCTGCTGCTCCGGGTGGTCTCCGCGCTGCCGCCGGCCCGCCACCGTATCGCCGTCCGCCTGGCCGGCTTCGAACCCACTCCCTCCCGCCCCCGTCCTTGACCTCGCTGATCTTGCAGTGGCGGCCCCTTCGCCGTTCCTTGTGTACGCCCTTGCCCGGGCGAAAAGTGCAAGATCGCGGGGAGTTGGGGCGAGGGTGAGACGGGACGGACACTGTCGGCGCTGACCGGTACGGTGAGCGCCGAAATCCGAACCGGGAGCGCGATTGGACCGCACCTTCCAGGTCGACCTCCGTGGCGTGGTCGACCTGCTCAGTCATCACCTCTACGGCAGTCCGCGGGTGTACGTGCGCGAGCTGCTCCAGAACGCCGTCGACGCGATCACCGCGCGCCGGTCCGCCGAGCCGAAAGCCCCGGCCCGGGTCCGCATCGAGCCGCCGGAGCTGACCGGCGACGGCACACTGCGCGTGCACGACACCGGCATCGGCCTCACCGAGGCGCAGGTGCACGAGCTGCTCGCCACCATCGGCCGCAGCTCCAAGCGCGACGAGCTGGGCTTCTCCCGGCACGAGTTCCTCGGCCAGTTCGGCATCGGCCTGCTCTCCTGCTTCCTGGTCGCGGACGAGATCCGGGTGGTCACCCGGCACGCCGACGAGCCCACTGTGCTCTGGACGGGCTGGTCCGACGGGCGGTACGCGGTGCGCCTCGCCGAACCGGAGCAGGCCCGGGACGAGCCCGGCACCACAGTCACGCTGGTGCCCCGGCGCGACGCCGACCAGTGGCTCGGCGTACCCACCGTCACCGAGCTGGCCCGTCTCTACGGCAGCCTGCTGCCGGTCGACATCCGGGTCGGTGACACGCCGACCACCGCCGGCCCGCCGCCCTGGCCGACGACGCCCGGAGCGCCGGTCGACCGCGTCGCCCTCCATCGGTACGCGCAGGAACTGCTCGGGGTCGTCCCGTTCGACGTGGTGCCGCTGTCGGTGCCGGAGGCCGGCCTGACCGGCGTGGCGTTCATCCTGCCCACAGCGGTGAACCCGGCCGCCCGGACCGGGCACCGGGTCTACCTGAAGCGGATGCTGCTCAGCGAGCACGCCGACGGGCTGCTGCCCGAGTGGGCCTTCTTCGCGCACTGCGTGATCGATGCCGGCGAGCTGCGTCCCACCGCCAGCCGCGAGGCGCTCTACGAGGACGCGCTGCTCACCTCCGTCCGGGAGGCGCTCGGCGACCAGATCCGGGGCTGGCTGGTCCGGCTGGCGAAGCACGACCCGCGCCGGCTCGGCGAGTTCCTCCAGGTGCACCACCTCGGGGTCAAGGCGCTGGCGATGCACGACGACGAGATGCTGCGGCTGGTCGACCAGTGGTGGCCGATGGACACCAACGTCGGCACGATGACGCTCGCCGAGTTCCGGCAGCGCCACGGCGTGCTCCGGTACGCCGCCAGCCTGGACGAGTTCCGCCAGCTCGCCGCAGTGGCCGCCGCGCAGGACCTGGCCCTGGTGAACGGCGGTTACACGTACGACACCGAGCTGATCGAGCGGCTGCCCACCGTGGATCGCTCGGTGCTGATCGAGCGGTTGGAGCCGAGCGACCTGACCACCCGGTTCGAGATCCTCGACTCGGCGACCGAGCTGGCCCTGCGGCCGTTCCGCACCGCCGCGCAGCGGGCCCTCGAACGGCTCGGCTGCGAGGTGGTGATCCGGGCGTACGACCCGGTCTCGCTCCCCGCGCTCTACCTGGTGTCCCGCTCGGCGGCGTTCCACGACCAGCTCGTCGCCAGCCGCGACAAGGCCGATGAGTTGTGGGGCGGGGTGCTCGACGCGCTCGCCGCCACGGCCCCGCCGGACCGCCCGCAACTGGTGCTCAACCACCGCAACCCGCTGGTGCGCCGGGTCACCACGCTCGCCGACCCGGAGCTGGTCGGGCTGGCCGTCGAGGCGCTCTACGGGCAGGCGCTGCTGCTCGGGCACCACCCGATCCGGGCGGCCGACGCCGCACTGCTGAACAGTTCCTTCCTCGGCCTCCTCGGCCGGGCCGTACCGGGAGAGACCCGTGACTGACGACGACCTCTGGCGCATGCACCACGAGATCGAATCCATGCCGTACGGCCCGGGGCAGATCGCCGCGCTGGAGCAGTTGCTGCGCCGCGCCGACGCGGGCGACGACCGGCACCTCGCCTTCGCCGCCCGGATCATGGGCACCACCGCGTACGTCTACGGCGGCGAACCGGCGAAGTCCTTCGTCACGTTCTCCTGGTGCCTGTCCGAGTACGACAAGGATCCGCAGCCCTACCACCAGCGCTACACGCACCAACTGCTGTGGTTCTTCAAGTACATGGTCAACGCCATGGTGAAGTTCCCGGAGCTGCCGCTGGACCGGACGTACGCGGTCCTCGACGACATGGAACGGCGCTACCGCGAGTCCGGGCACTCGCTCCAGGCGGTCTACAAGCACCGCTACCTGGTGGCCGCGCACCTGGGCGACGAGGAGGCGGCGGACGGGTGGTACCGCAAGTGGATGACCACGCCCCGCGACGCACTCTCCGACTGCGCCGGCTGCGACCCGACCACGCAGGTCACGCACCTGGTGCGGCTCGGTCGCCACGAGGAGGCGGTGGCGCTGGCCGAGCCGGTGCTCGCCGGCCGGCTGACCTGTAACGAGCAGCCACAGGGGATCCTCACCGCGCTGCTCACGCCCTACCGGGAGACCGGCCGGACCGACGCCGCGCGGGACGCGCACCGGGAGGCGTACCGGCGGGTGCGCGGACACCTCGCCGACCTGTGGGACATCGCCGACCACATCGAGTTCTGCACCGTCACCGGCAACGAGGCGCGCGCGTTGGAGCTGGTCGAGCGGCACCTGGACTGGCTGGACCGGGCGCCCACCCCGGCCGCCGCGATGCACTTCGCGGCCGCCGCCTCGGCGGCGCTGCGTCAGGTGCCGGCCGAGCTGACCGTGCACCGCCGCGCCTCCGGTGAGCGGCCGGCCGCGGACGTGCCGGCGGGCGCGCTCGCCGACGAGCTGGCCGGTACGGCGACGGCGCTGGCCGAGCGCTTCGACGCGCGCAACGGCACCACGCACCAGTCCGGGGTGATCGCCCGCAAGCTGGCGGCCGGGCCGGTCGGCGAGCACCTGCCGCTCTCCGCGAGCATGCGTCGCCCGGCGGTGCCCGCCCCGCGTACCGGCTCGGACGCTTCGGTGGCCGTCGCGCAGCCGGTCGCCGTGCCCGCCGACGCCGGTGCCGACGAGTTGCTGGGGCTGGCGGAGGACTACTGGCGCACCAACCGCCGGGACGGTCTGGGCGCCGCGTTGCACGCGTACGACAAGCGGTTCGGCGACGCCGACGTGCCCGCGAGCACCCGGGCCTGGCGGCTGGAGCTGCGGGCCGGTGAACTGTCCCAGGACGACGACGGCGTGCCGGCGGCGATCGCTGTCAACCAGGAGGCGCTCGCCGCATGGCGGGACGTGCCGGATCCGCTGCGCGAGCAGGTGGTGGCCGGGCGGCTCGGTGTGCTGCTCAGCATGGTCGACGAGAGCGCGGACGAAGGGCTGGCTCTGGCCCGGGAGTCGGCCGAATACCTGACCGCGAACGGCGAACCGCGCGACCGGGCCGCGGGCTGGGACCGGCTCGCCCTGGCCCACGTGCACCGCGGGCGGTGGGCGGAGGCGCTCGACGCGCTCGACCGGGCCGAGCCGGACGCCGACGCCGATCCGTGGCTGGCCGGCCGGGTCGCGCTGCACCGCACGCACGTGCTGGAACAGTTGGAGCGGGCCGAGGAGTTCCGGGACGCGGCGGCGCGGTCCCGCCGGCTGGCGGGCGAGCTGGGCGACACCGACATGCTCATCGGCGCCTGCCTGGCGTACGCCCGAGCCGCCGACGATCCGGCCGACGCGGTGGCCGCGTGTGACGAGGCGCTGTCGGTCGCCCCGCCCGGCGTCCACCTGCCGCTGCGGGTGACCCGGGGCCGGGCGCTGATGGCCGCCGACCGGGCCGGCGAGGCGGTGGAGGATCTGGCCGAGGCGGTCACCCTCTGCGTCGAGCAGGGGCTCGACGGCGACGCGCTGCTGCGCTGGGAGCTGGCCGAGGCGTACCGGGTGGCCGGGCGGCTCACCGAGGCCGCCGAGGTGGCCGAGGAGGCGGTGCTCGGGCTCGACCGGGCCGGCGCGCAGGCCGAGGCGGACCGGTGCCGGCACCTGCTGGCCGGCATCTACGCGGGGCTGGGCGAGACGGACCTGGCGCTCACCGCGCTCGACAAGCTGGCCGAGAACCTGGACGGGCCGGACAACCTCCCCCATCGGGCGCAGGTGCTCGAAGAATCAGGTGGCCTGCTCTACGACGCCGACCGGGACGCCCTGGCCGCGCAGCGGTTCGCCGCGGCGGCGACCGCCTGGCGGCTGGCCGGCTATCAGGTGGACGAGCTGCGGTCCCGGCGGCGGGAACTGCTAGCCCTGCACTGGTCCGGCGATCTGCCGGCCGCGGTGGCCGCGATCGACCGGGTGGACGAGGCGGCGGCCGCGCTCCCGGGCGGGGCCGACGAGCCGCCGGTGCTCACGTACGAGCGGGCAATGGCCGCCGACGCGGTGGCCCGGGTGCTGATCGGCGAGGACCGGATCACCGCCGCCCTGGACCGGGTGGACGGCGTGCCGGAGCGCCTGCGGTCGATCGAGGCGTTCGGCGAGGCGGCGCAGGTCGAGGTGCTGACCGGTGAGCTGCTGCTGCGCGACGGCCGGCCGGAGCAGGCCGAAGGACTGCTGCGCCCGGTCCTCGCCGGGCTGCCCGCCGGTTCCCGCCCGGCCACGCAGGCCGCCTGGCTGCTGGCCCGGGCGCTCGACGAGCAGGGCCGGGAGGCCGAGGCGGCGAAGGTCCGCGCCGAACACGGCATCGAGGAGGACTGAGACGGCGAGCCGGGGCAACAGTCCACCGCGGCTGCCCCGGCTCGTACGCGAGGTCTAGGCTGGGCCGGTGGCGGTGGAACAGCAGGCACGGGGGGCGGCGGGTGCGGCCCGGCGGCGGTCCCGGCGGGACGAGATCCTGGAGATCGCGGTCGGCCTCTTCGCGGCGCGCGGCTACCACGGTGTGTCGATGGACGACATCGGCGCGGCGGCCGGGGTCACCGGGCCGGCGCTCTACCACCACTTCGCCGGCAAGGAGGCGATGCTCGCCGCCGCGCTGATCCCGGTGAGCGAGGGGTTGCTCGCGGGCGGGCGGGAACGGGCCGCCGCCCATCCGGGCGATCCGCGTGCCGCGTTGGAGTCGTTGATCGATTTCCATGTCGACTTCGCGCTGGCCCATCCGGCGGTGATCGCGTTGCACCTGCACGAGCTGGACCGCCTCCCGGACGAGCCGCGCCGCCGGATCCGCCGGCTCCAGCGGATGTACGTCGAGGAATGGGTCACCGTGCTGACCGCGCTGCACCCCGGCCTGCCCGACGGCGCGGCCCGGGTGCTCGCCCACGCGGCGTTCGGCCTGATGAACTCGACCCCGTTCCTCGGCGGGGAGGTGGACCGCCGGCGCCGTGCCGAACTGCTGCGCGGCGCGACCCTCGCGGCCCTGCTCGCGCCCACCGATCCGGCCTGACACGCCGCGCGCACCTTAACGCGTGTTAAGAAGAGACCCCGGCTTTGCGTCGAGAAGGGGTCATGTCCGTGCAGAAGATGATCGAATCGTTGTTGGTCGCGAATCGGGGGGAGATCGCGCGGCGGATCATTCGTACCGGCAGGCGGCTCGGGATCCGGACGATCGCTGTCCACTCGGAGGCCGACGCCGGCCTGCCGTTCGTGACCGAGGCCGACGAGGCGGTCTGTGTCGGCCCGGCCAACCCGGCGCAGAGCTACCGCAACGTGGAGGCGATCCTCGACGCCGCCCGTAGCACCGGCGCGCAGGCGATCCACCCCGGCTACGGCTTCCTGTCCGAGAACGCGGACTTCGCCCGTACCGTCGAAGGGGCCGGCCTGATCTGGGTCGGGCCCGGCGCGGACGCGATCAGCGCGATGGGCGACAAGATCAATGCCCGGAACCTGATGGCGGCGGCCGGTGTCCCGGTCGCGCCCGGCACCACCGAACCGGCGACCGACCTGGCCGCGGCGGTGGCCGCCGCGGAGATCGGCTACCCGGTGATGGTCAAGGCCGCCGCTGGTGGCGGCGGCATGGGCATGGGCGTGGCGGCCGACGAGACGGCGCTGCGCACCGAGTACGACAAGGTCCGCGCGTTCGCCGAGCGGATGTTCGGCGACGGGTCGGTGCTCATCGAGCGGTACTTCCCCCGGGTGCGCCACGTCGAGGTGCAGATCCTCGGCCTGGCCGACGGCCGGGTGGTGGCGCTCGGCGAGCGGGAGTGCTCGGTGCAGCGGCGTAACCAGAAGCTGGTCGAGGAGTCGCCGTCCCCGGCGGTCTCGCCGGAGCTGCGCGAGCGGTTCCTGGCCGCGGCGGTACGGGCGGGCGAGGCGGTGGGTTACCGCAACGCGGGGACCGTCGAGTGTTTGCTGGTCCCGCGTGAGCGGGATTTCAAGGGCGACAGCTCCCTCGTCGAAGAGTTCTTCTTCCTGGAGATGAACACGCGGCTGCAGGTCGAGCACCCGGTCACCGAGTACGTCTACGGCGTCGACCTGGTCGAGGAGCAGCTGCGGGTGGCGTCCGGCCTGGCGCCGACGTTCGACCCGGACGCGCTCACCCCGCGCGGTCACGCCATCGAGCTGCGGATCAACGCCGAGGACCCGAAGCGTTTCCTGCCCGGCCCGGGCACGATCTCCACCTGGAACGAGCCGACCGGCGCCGGTGTGCGTGTCGACTCCGGCTACGTCGCCGGCAACACCGTCACGCCGTTCTACGACAGCCTGATGGCCAAGCTGATCGTCAGCGGCGCGACCCGCGAGGAGGCGGTCGAGCGGGCGCGGGCGGCGGTCGCCCAGTTCGAGATCGCCGGCCCGAAGTGCAACCTGCCGTTCTTCGCCGAGCTGCTGGAGAACCAGGAGTTCCTCTCCGGCGACTACGACACCGGCATCGTCTCCCGGATGCGCTGACGCCACCCGGTGTCACGCTTGAACCAAGTGAGGTGAACCTGATGGCGCAACGTCCGGAATCCGTGAGCATCCGTGAGGTCGGTCCCCGCGACGGCCTCCAGAACGAGGAGCCCATCCCCACCGACGCCAAGGTGCGGCTGCTCGACGCGCTGTCCCGTACCGGGGTCCGGCGCATCGAGGCCGTCTCCTTCGTCCACCCGAAGGCGATCCCGCAGATGGCCGACGCCGACGAGGTGTGGCAGCGGGCGGAGAAGGTCGACGGGGTGCGCTACTCCGCGCTGGTGCCGAACACCCGGGGCGCGCAGCGGGCGCTGGCGGCCGGCTTCACCGAGATCGAGGTGGTGGTCTCGGCCAGCGACACGCACAACCGCCGCAACGTCAACCGTTCCACGGACGAGTCGCTCGACGACATCGCCGAGCTGATCGACCTGCTGCACGGCGCGGGCGCCACCGCCGAGGTGATCGTGGCGACCAGCTTCGGCTGCCCCTACGAGGGTGACGTCGACGCCCGCCGGGTCGCCGCGATCGTCGATCGCGTCGCCCGCGACGGCGCGGACCGCGTCGCCTTCGGCGACACCACCGGCATGGGTACGCCGCGGCGGGTCCGCGAACTGGTCACGGCGGTCCGGGACCGTAACGCCCACCTGCCGGTGCTGCTGCACTTCCACAACACCCGGGGCACCGCCCTGGCGAACATGCTCACCGCTATGGAGCTGGGCGTCACCGAGTTCGACGCCAGCGTCGGCGGTCTGGGCGGCTGCCCGTACGCCCCGGGCGCCAGCGGCAACCTGGCCACCGAGGAGGCGGTGCACATGCTGCACGACATGGGCATCGACACCGGCATCGACCTGGATGCCCTGATCGAGGCCGCCGAACTGGCGGAAACCCTGGTGGGCAAGAAGCTCCCGTCCGGAGTCCTCCGAGCCGGCCCTCGCACCCGCCTGACTCCCCTTCCGACCTGACCCTCCCCGCCGCCCTCGCCCCTCCCCACCCCGTTGATCAAGAAGTTTGTGTCCTCGTTCGGGTGCCCGGAGGACACGAACTCCTTGACCACGGGAGTGGATGAGTGGGTGGAGTGGGCGGGGGCCAGCGGGTCGCCGGGAGGGGCGGCGTTGGGGTAGCCTAACGATCGTTCAGGTCGGTGGCGCCCTGCGCGGGCGGTGGCAACGGGAGTCGGCGTGACGCTCGATGGTGAGGCTCTGGAGCAGCTACGCAAGCGCGCCCGCGCCGGCGGCGCGGACAAGTACCACGCGGCCAACGCCGCGAAGGGCAAGCTGTTCGCCCGTGAGCGCGTGGCCTACCTGGTCGACGAGGGCTCCTTCGTCGAGGACGGGCTCTACGCCAACGCCATGGCCGACGGGCTGCCCGCCGACGGCGTGGTCACCGGCACCGCCACCATCGACGGGCGCCCGGTCTGCCTGATGGCCAACGACTCCACGGTCAAGGCCGGAAGCTGGGGCGCGCGTACCGTCGAGAAGATCATCCGGATCATCGAGCGGGCGTACGCGACCGGCGTCCCGATGGTCTACCTGGTCGACTCGGCCGGCGCCCGGATCACCGACCAGGTCGACCTGTTCCCGGGGCGGCGCGGCGCCGGCAAGATCTTCTGGAACCAGGTCCGCGCCTCCGGCTCGATCCCGCAGGTCTGCGCGCTGTTCGGCCCGAGCGCGGCGGGTGGGGCGTACATCCCGGCGTTCTGCGACGTGGTGGCCATGGTGGACGGCAACGCCAGCATGTACCTCGGCTCCGACCGGATGGTCGAGATGGTCACCGGCGAGAAGACCACGCTGGAGGCGATGGGCGGCGCGAAGGTGCACTGCGCCGAGTCCGGCGTGGGTCACTTCCTCTGCAAGACCGAGAACGACGCGCTCGACGTGGTGCGGACTTACCTGTCGTACCTGCCGTCGAACTGGAAGCAGGACCCGCCGGCCGCCGAGGCGGTGGCCGCGCCGGAGAAGGCCGACCTGGCCGCGCTGGTCCCGGCCAGCGAGCGGCAGGCGTTCGACATGCGCCGGTACGTCAAAGGGCTGCTCGACGAGGGCAGCTTCTTCGAGATCCAGGCGCTCTGGGCCAAGGAGTTGACCATCGGGTTCGGCCGGCTGAACGGCGAGGTCGTCGGTGTGATCGGCAACAACTCGATGTTCAAGGGCGGCGTGCTCTTCGTCGACTCGGCCGACAAGGCGACCCGGTTCGTGCAGCTCTGCGACGCGTTCAACGTGCCGCTGCTGTTCCTCAGCGACGTGCCCGGGTTCATGGTCGGCAGCGCGGTGGAGAAGCAGGGCATCATCCGCCACGGCGCGAAGATGATCACGGCGATCTCCGAGGCGACCGTACCCAAGATCTGTGTGGTGGTCCGCAAGGCGTACGGCGCGGGTCTGTACGCGATGGCCGGCCCCGGCTTCGAGTCGGACGCCACGATCGCGCTGCCCACCGCGAAGATCGCGGTGATGGGCGCGGAGGCCGCCGTCAACGCGGTCTACGCCAACAAGATCGCCGCCATCGAGGACGAGGCCGAGCGGGCCGCGTTCGTGGCCGCGAAGCGCGAGGAGTACGAGCGCGACATCGACGTGGTCCGCCTCGCCAGTGAGCTGGTGGTGGACGCGATCGTCGAGCCGCACGAGCTGCGCGTCGAGCTGGTACGCCGGTTCGCCGCCGCGCGCGGCAAGGAGCGGCACTTCTCCCGGCGCCGGCACGGCGTCACCCCGGTCTGACCGACCCACGCACCGGCGTCACGAGCGCCCGGCCCGTCCGCACCGCCGTCCCACCAGGAGGATCAGATGGACTTCCGGCTCAGCGACGAACAGGAGGCGCTGCGCTCCAGCGTGCGGGAGTTCGCCCGCGACGTGGTCGCGCCCACCATCGCCGAGCACTACGAGCGGCACACCTTCCCGTACGAGATCGTCCGTCAGATGGGGAAGATGGGCCTGTTCGGTCTGCCCTTCGCGGAGGAGCACGGCGGCATGGGCGGCGACTACTTCGCGCTGTGTCTCGCGCTGGAGGAGCTGGCCCGGGTGGATTCCAGCGTGGCGATCACGCTGGAGGCGGCGGTGTCGCTCGGCGCGATGCCGATCTACCGGTTCGGCACCGAGGAGCAGAAGGAGCGGTGGCTGCCGAAGCTGCTCAGCGGTGAGGCGCTGGCCGCGTTCGGGCTCACCGAGCCGGGCACCGGGTCGGACGCGGGCGGCACCCGGACGCGCGCGGTCCTGGACGGGGACGAGTGGGTGATCAACGGCTCGAAGGCCTTCATCACCAACTCCGGTACCGACATCACCGCGCTGGTCACTGTCACCGCCGTCACCGGTACGCGGCCGGACGGCGGCAAGGAGCTGTCCACGATCATCGTGCCGTCCGGCACGCCCGGCTTCACCGTCGCGCCCGGCTACTCGAAGGTCGGCTGGACCGCGTCGGACACGCACGAGCTGACGTTCGACGACTGCCGGGTGCCGGCGGCCAACCTGCTCGGCGAGCGCGGCCGGGGCTTCGCCCAGTTCCTGCGTATCCTGGACGAGGGACGGATCGCCATCGCGGCGCTCGCCGTCGGCCTGGCCCAGGGCTGCGTCGACGAGTCGATCAAGTACGCGAAGGAGCGCCAGGCGTTCGGTCAGCCGATCGGCAACTACCAGGCCATCCAGTTCAAGATCGCGGACATGGAGATGAAGGCCCACACCGCCCGGCTGGCCTACTACGACGCGGCGGCCCGGATGCTCGCCGGTGAGCCGTTCAAACGTCAGGCGGCCATCGCCAAGCTGCACGCCAGCACCGTCGCGGTGGACAACGCCCGCGAGGCGACGCAGATCCACGGCGGGTACGGCTTCATGAACGAGTACCCGGTCGCCCGCTTCTGGCGTGACTCCAAGATCCTGGAGATCGGTGAGGGCACCAGCGAGGTGCAGCGCATGATCATCGCGCGCGATCTCGGTATGTGACATTCACCCGCGTCCTCGTCCTGTCGGATAACGGCGGTGGACGGTCGGGTGGTTGACGATGGGCTGTGGAGCGTCGGACTCCATCCGTACTCTTCGTGGCCATGACTCCGGATCATGACCGTGCGCGGGGCCCGGGCGGTCGCGCCGGTCTGTCCGAACTGTTACGCGGGCACCGGCTCGCCGTCGGCCTGACCCAGGCCGAGCTGGCGGACCGGGCCGGCGTGGGCGTACGGACGGTCCGCGACCTGGAACGGGGACGCGCCACCCGGCCCCAGCGCACCACCGTCGACCTGCTGGCCGACGCGCTCGGTCTGACCGCTGAGCGGCGGCGGGAGTTCGTGGACTCCGCCCGGCCCGCGGCACTCCGCCCGCCCGCCACGGGTGCCACCGACGATCCGCCGGTCGCGCTGCCCCAGCCCGTACCGCTGCTGGGCCGCGAGCGGGACGTGGCGGAGGTGTCCGGCCTGCTCGACGCGTACCCCGTGGTGAGCCTGGTGGGGCTCGCCGGGGTGGGCAAGACCGCGCTGGCCGTCTCGGTCGCGCACGTGGTGGCGGCCCGGCATCCGGCGGGCGTGGCCGGGGTGCTCGTGGGCGAGGGCTCGGACACCGCCGACGTGCTCGCCGCGTCGACCTCGATGTTCGGCGTGAACCGGCTGGCCGACCTCGCCTGCCGGATCGGCGACCGGCGGGCGTTGCTGGTCGTCGACGCCGTGGACCGGGCGCCGGACGCGGTGGCTGGGGCACTGCGTGCGCTGACCGCCGCCGCGCCGACGCTGCGGGTGCTGGTGACCGGCCGCCGCCCGGCCGGCCTGCCCGGCGAGCTGGTCCGGCCGGTCGCGCCGCTCGACGTGCCACCGGCCGGCGTCGAACCCGCGTACGCCGCCGACCTGGACCGCTGGCCGGCGGCGGCGCTGTTCGCCGCCCGGCTCGCCCAGGTCCGCCCGGAACCACCCACAGCGGCCGAGCTGCCGGCGCTCGCCGCGCTCGTGCGCCGGCTCGGCGGACTGCCGCTGGCCATCGAGCTGATGGCGGCACGGGGACGCATCCTCGACGTCGTCGAACTGCTCGACCGCTACGGCGACCGCGTCCTGGACCTGACCGGCGTACGCCCGGGCTGGGAGCCCGCCGACCCGTCCGCCGGCAGGGTGACGCTGCGCGACGCGGTGGCGACCAGCTATCACTCGCTCGCGTCCGCCGACCGGACGGCGCTGCGGTGGCTGTCCGCGTTCCGTAACCGCTGGTCGGTCGAGCTGGCCGAGGAACTGCTCGCCGACGGCGGCCGGCGGTGGGACGCCGCGCCGATGCTGGACCGGCTGCGCGAGCTGGGCCTGCTGAGCGTCCGCGGCACCGGCCGGTTCCGGTTCCGCCTGCTGGACGCCGTGCGTGACTTCGCCGCCGAGCAGGCCGACGTCGAGGGCGAGACCCACCGCGTCCGGTCGCGCCACGCCTCGGTGATCGCCGGTCTGGTCAACCGCACCGCGCCAGGGCTGGTGGGCCCGCGGATGGCCGGCGCGGTGCACGTGCTCGACGAGGTGACGAGCGACATCACCGCCGCGCTGGCGTACGCCGCCGAGCACGCGCCGGAGACGGCTCTCCTTCTCGCCGCCTCACTGCCGCGATGGTGGCGGCTGCGTGGGCGGGACGTCTCCGGCCGGCACCGGCTGCGCGGGCTGCTCGCCGATCCGCGTACCGCAGGCGCCCGGCCCACGCTGCGGGCCTGGGCCATGATCGGCGCGGCCCGGCTGGCCGTCGAGCACGGCGCGGGCGCGGAGGAACTGCCCGCGGCCCGGGCTGCCCTGGTCATCTTCACCGAGGCGGGCGACGTGACCGGCGAGCTGTCCGCCCGGTCCGTGCTCTGCGCGCTCCTGCCCGGGCTCGGCGCGCACGACGAGGCCCGCGCGCAGGCCGAGGCCGCGCTGGCGGCGGCCACCCGGCAGCACCGGGTACGCGAGATGGCCGTGGCCCAGTCGCACCTCACCTGGCACGACGTACGCGAAGCGAAGCTGGCCGGTGCCCGGCGGCGGCTGGCCACCGTGGACCGGCTGGCGGCGCAGTGCGGTGACCAGCGCCTGCGTGTGCTGGCGCGGGCCGATCAGGCCGAGCTGACCCGCCTGGAGGGCCGGTACGCGGAGGCGGTCGAGCAGGGGCGCCGGGTGGCGTCCGCGCTCACGGAGCTGGGCGATCCCGGGCGGCGGCGCCGGACGATCGGCGCGGTCGGGCTGGCCCTTGCCCACGCCGGGCGCGTGGACGAGGCGCTGGCCACCGTGGCCGAGCTGTGGCCGTCGGGGGCGGTGCCGGACCGTCGTCGGCCACCGGCGGTGGAGATGCTCGACGCGCCAGGCTCGGCCGGGGACGCCCGCACCGGGGACGCGCTGCGCGGTTTGATCGAGGGGCATGTGGCGTTGCGCCGGGGGGATCGGGATCTGGCGGCGGAGTGGTTCGCCGCGGCGGCTGACGCGGCCGAGGGCGTCGCCGACCGGCGGGATCTGGTCGAGGCGCTCGTGGGGCTGGCGGTCAGCACCGCCGACCCTGGTGTGCTGGACCGGTTGGACGCGGCGCGGCGGGTCACCGGCGTCAGCCTGCTGCCGCAGGAGGAGGAGTTGCTGTTCTCCCTGATGGGTCGTCGGGCGCGATGAGCGCTGTCAGCGTTGCGACGGCCCGGGCGCGGGGCGGTGGAGGGCGCGGGGGTGGCACGAGCGAAGTAGCCCCCTGGTGCTGCCCCTCGCTCAACGCTCGCGCCAGCACCCCCCGGTGCCCCCCGCGCTCGGGAAGACTATCGAGGTCGGACGATCGATTCGCGATTACTTATGCTGGTTTGTCTGACCGCTTGGCCGATTCTGCCGGTCATTCTGCCGGTGACCGGCGGGTAGCCGTCGCAGGCCGTCAGGCGACGTCCTCGGCCAGGTCGGTGCTGCCGGCGGTAGCGCCCGGATGGACCGCGTCGCGTACCCGGCGCAGCCCGTCCAGCAGCCCGGCGAGCTGCGCCGGATCGAGCTGGCTGGTGAACCACTGCTCGATGATCCGCAGATGGCCGGGAAGCACGGCGTCCAGCCGGCCAAGTCCCGCGGCGGTCACCACCGCGAAGGAACTGCGCCGGTCGGACGGGCAGGCACGCCGGCGGATCAGCCCGTCCCGTTCCATTCGGTCCACCACGCGGGTGACACCGCTGGTGGAGAGCGAGGTCTGTGCGGCCAGGTCGGTCATCCGCAACTGGTTGTTGGGTGAGCGGGCGAGTCGGGTCAGCACCTCGAACTCGACCGGAGAGAGGCCGTGCTCCTCGAATTGGGCGGCGAACCGGGCGGCGAGCCCGGCGTGCGCCTCGACGAGCAGGCCGACGGCAGTGATCCGGGGGTCGTCGAACACGTTCTGGTCCACGCCACCATCCTAGCAACACTTGACACGGGGAATATTGTCTAAACTATAGTTGCTTAGTCAGTCGTTGGGCACCTAAACATTCTTCTCCGGAGGAGAGCATCATGACCAGCAGCACCGAGGCGACTACCCGCGACTGGGAGGGTCTCACCATCCCCACCCCCGGCACCTACGTGCTGGACGCCGCGCACAAGCGCGTCGGCTTCGTCGCGCGGCACATGATGGTCAGCAAGGTACGCGGTGAGTTCGCGGACGCCACCGCCACCATCACCGTCGCCGACGACCCGATGCAGTCCTCGGTCACCGCCAGCATCCAGGCGGCCAGCATCAACACCGCCCAGGCGGATCGTGACGCGCACCTGCGCAGCCCGGAGTTCCTCGACGCCGAGCAGTTCCCGACGCTGGAGTTCCGCAGCACCGCTGTGAAGTCCCGCGAGGGCAACGAGTTCGTGCTCGCCGGCGAGCTGGCCATCAAGGGCGTGACCCGCCAGGTCGAGCTGGAGGTGGAGTTCGAGGGCGTGGGCCGCAGCCCGTTCGGGCAGGACATCTTCGGCTTCTCCGCCTCCACCGAGATCGACCGGGAGGACTTCGGCCTGACCTGGAACGTGGCGCTGGAGACCGGCGGCGTCCTGGTCGGCCGCAAGATCAAGATCGAGATCGAGGGCGAGGCCATCCGCCAGGGCTGAGCCCGGCACCGGCCCGTGGGGCCCGCACCGTCCGCCGACGGTGCGGGCCCTTCTTGTGTACGCCCCGGCGGTGCGAATCGTCATGTGACGTTCTCCGCACGGATGTGCTGGTGACGGTGGTGACGGGGTACAGGTGCAGACCTGTCGCCCGCCCAGCAGGACGACGGCACGGGCGCACTTACGCCCATCACGCGAATGGTTCACAATGCGTTGCGGAACGGGTACGGTTCCGTCGCACCGGCGCCGGGAGGACACATGGGCAGAGACGTCGAGCAGGGCGCCTTCTCCCGCGAGGATCGGGTCCGCTACCGGCAGAAGGTGCGGCGGTGCCTGGACGTCTTCGCGCTGATGCTCGACGACTTCGGCTTCGACGCCGACCGCCCGATGACCGGGCTGGAGATCGAGCTGAACCTGATCGACGCCGCCGCTGAACCGGCCATGCGCAACGACCAGATCCTGGCCGACATCGCCGACCCGCTCTTCCAGACCGAGCTGGGACAGTTCAACCTCGAACTGAACGCCTCGCCCCGGCTGATCGAGGGCGGCGGCTTCGCCGACTACGAGCAGGACCTGCGCAGCAGCCTCAGCCGCGCCGACGAGCGGGCCGCCAAGTCCGACGCGACGATCATGATGGTCGGCATCCTCCCCACGCTCACCGAGCGCCACCTGGTCGCCGACAACCTCTCCACGAACGAGCGGTACCGCGTCCTCAACGACCAGATCGTCGGGGCCCGGGGCGAGGACATCGAGCTGGACATCAACGGTGTGGAGCGGCTGCGTACGCACACCGACTCGATCGCGCCGGAGGCCGCCTGCACCAGCCTCCAGTTCCATCTCCAGGTCGCGCCGGACAGCTTCGCCGACTACTGGAACGCGTCCCAGGCCATCGCCGGCGTGCAGGTCGCCGTCGGCGCCAACTCGCCGTTCCTCTACGGCCGGCAGCTCTGGGCGGAAACCCGGATCGCGCTGTTCCAGCAGGCCACCGACACTCGCCCGGACGAGCTGAAGGCTCAGGGCGTACGCCCCCGGGTGTGGTTCGGCGAACGCTGGATCACCTCGATCTTCGACCTGTTCGAGGAGAACGTCCGCTACTTCCCCCCGCTGCTGCCCATCTGCGAGGAGGAGGACCCGGTCGAGGTGCTGCACGCCGGTGGCGTGCCACAGCTCGGCGAGCTGCGACTGCACAACGGCACCGTCTACCGCTGGAACCGTCCGGTGTACGACATCATGAACGACCGCCCGCACCTGCGGGTGGAGAACCGGGTGCTGCCCGCCGGACCGACAGTGGTCGACATGCTCGCCAACGCGGCGTTCTACTTCGGGCTGGCCCGCGGCCTCGCCGAGTCCGATCGTCCGATCTGGAGCCAGCTGACGTTCAGCTCGGCGGAGGAGAACTTCCACGCCGCCGCCCGGCGCGGCATCGAGGCGGTCCTGCACTGGCCCCGGCTCGGCGAC
Organism: Micromonospora sp. NPDC005686; assembly: GCF_042871665.1. Taxonomy (NCBI): domain Bacteria; kingdom Bacillati; phylum Actinomycetota; class Actinomycetes; order Micromonosporales; family Micromonosporaceae; genus Micromonospora; species Micromonospora sp. NPDC005686. The sequence goes on along the minus strand of NZ_JBIAIY010000007.1, from coordinate 115,002 downwards.
GTGCCGGTCACCAAGCTCGTCCTGGACACGCTGCTCCCGGTGGCCGAGCAAGGGCTGGACCGGTTCGGCGTCGCGCCCGCCGAGCGGGACCGCCTGCTCGGTGTGATCGAGGGCCGCTGCCGTACCGGCCGTAACGGCGCGGTCTGGCAGACCGAGACGGTGTGGACGGCCGAGCGGCACCGGGGCCTGGATCGGGAGGCCGCGCTGCACCACATGGTCAAGCGGTACGCCGAACTCCAGCGCGGCAACGAGCCCGTCCACACCTGGCCGGTCGACTGACCCTGTCACCCCGCCCCGCCCGCCCCGCGCGGGTGTCGCTTCAGCGGCCTCGACGGCGGGTGCTCCCGGTGGCCGGCGGATCGGTCTGGCCTGACGGCGTGGTCGGGGACGGCGTGGTCGGGGAGGAGGAGTCGTCCTGGGGCGCTGCGGCCGTACTCTGCGGGTCCGGCCCCTCGGCGCTCGGACCGGCCGGCACGACCTCCGCGGATGCCTCGGGCTGCCGCTGCGCGGGCACGGCCCGGCTGCGACGGCCGGTGGTGGACCGGGTGGCATGTCCACGATTCGCCTCTGGCCGGCCGGGTGCCGTGCCCGGTGCGTCCTCCACTGCCGCATCCACGAGATCCGACGCCGACCGGCCCGACGCCGACGTGCCGGACAGGGCGGACGCCGACGTGCTCGACCGGCCCGACGCTGCCGCGCCGGCCACGGTCGACGCTGCCGCGTTCGACTGCGACGTGTCGGACGTCGACGCGTCCGACGGGGGCGTGCCCGGCTCGGCCGGGTCCGCGGCGACCGGCTCGGCCTCCGCGCCGATCGGATCCGGCTCACCGGTGCGCCGGCGGGGCGCAGCCGTCCGCTCGGCGCTACGGCGATCGCCGCGCTGGGCCAGCGCGGCCATCACCATCGAGCCGCCGACGCCCGCGATCACCGCGTACGGGGCGATCAGATGGGCCGACAACTGCTCCGCGGCGATCCCGGCCAGACGCGGTACGGCAAGCAGGTACGCCAGCGCGACGAGCAGCGGTCCGGCCGCCCCGGAGGCCGCCGCGCCGACCCGGATCTCCGGTGCGCGAGCGGCTCGCCGCGCCGCCACCAGGCCGATCACCAGAGCGGAGAGCACCGACAGCAGCGCGCCGGGCCAGTAGAAGTAGTCGCGGATCCAGAACGCGCCACGGTCCGCGCTGATCTGCCAGATGCCGAGCTGGGCGGTGGTCAGGCCACGGCCGGCCACCACACCGTCCACCACCGACACCACGGCGAGCAGCCAGAGCCAGCCGGTGGTGGCGATCAGGTTGGTGGCGGCGGCACGGGTGTGCAGCGCCCAGACGGCCAGCAGCACGCCGAGCACCAGCCCGGCACCCGCGTACGCGGCGGCGACGGCCTGCGGCGAGGAGACGTCCGGCACCCGGGCCGCCCGCGCCGGAACCGCCACCAGCAGTACGGTGACGAGCGCGCCGACACCCGCGGCGAGCGCCAGCCCGAGCCGGGGCGGCGCGGCCTGCGGCTCCTCGTCGTGACCGCGCAGGCGCTGGGCGCAGACCGCACCGACGACGACCGAGGTCGCCGCGATCCAGGTCGCCCAGGCGAGGCTCGCCACCCAGGCCGCCTCGTCCCGTACCGCGCCGGCCGGCGACCAGTCGATGATGCCCAGCCCGTACCCGAACCCGAGTTGCGCGGCGCCCGCGCCGGCGGCGACGCCGAGCGCGGCGGCTGTCGATCCTCCCCAGCCCCGTCTGACCATGCCGGGGAGCGTAACGTCCCGAGGTCGGCGCGGCGAGTCGTAGCGACGGGCCGTGACCGCTTGGCGGCAAGGGATACGGTCGTCGATGATCGGGGCGAGGGAGCATGACGGACGAGCAGCAACCGGCAGACGAGGGCACCCGCCCGGGGCGGGCCAGGCTGCTCGTCAGCGGCGGCCTGGCCGTGGTCCTGCTGGCGGTGATCGGCGCCGGCGTCGGCTGGATCCTGGCCGGCGAGCCGGAGCGCCGGGCCGCGCCCGCCGGCACTCCACCGGTCGGCGCCACGCCCACGTCGGCCTCCCCGTCCACAGCGCCGTCGACCGCCACCGCCTCGCCCACCGGCACGCGCACGAGCGCCCCGGCCGGGCTCACGGTGCCCGAGGTGGTGGGCGCCGACTTCGAGCAGGCCCGCCGGGACCTGCGCGAGCGCCGGCTCGGCTGGCGACTGGTGTTCGGTACGGGCACCGGACGCACCGTGGAGCGCGCCTCACCGCCGCCCGGCACCCCCGTGAAACGCGGCATAACCGTCACCGTGTGGGTCTCCGGCCCGGCGCCGGCCGTCACCGTGCCCGCCGTGGACACGCTGTCCTGCTCCGACGCGGCAGACGATCTGGTGGACGCCGGGCTCTATCCCCGGTACGCCACCGGCCGCCAGGGCCCGGTAACGGCCCAGGATCCGGTGGCGCGCAGCACTGCCCGGTGGAACGACCAGGTCACGTTGACCTGCGGTAATGCGGTGTCGACGCCGCCGGCGGCGTCGCCGTCGCCGACTCCCTGACGAGCGCGGGCGCGCTGATCCCGGCCGAGCGGGCCGGGGCCCGCTACGGTGGACGATCGAGGGCCGTGCGCCCCGTCCCGGTGGGGAAAGGACGTGCCATGAGCGACGACCGTCAGGAATCTCCCGCCGGTGACGCGGACGCGACCCGGGCGCTGCCCCGGAACGCAGGTGGGGAGGACGCCGACGCGACCCGCGCCATGCCGCGGAACGCGGGCGACGCCACCCGTCCATTGCCCGGCGGCCCGGTCGGACAGGGCGGGCCACCGGTGCCGGGCCGTCCGCTCGACGCCACCACCCCGCAGGAACCGGTGGGTGCCTGGTCCGGCCGGGCCGGGGTGCCGCCACCACGGCCGGCGGGCTATCCCGAGCCCGGAAGCGAGTGGTACGGCGAGGAGCAGGCCGGGCGCCGCTGGTGGATGCCGATTCTGCTCGGCATCCTGGCGCTGCTTCTGCTCGCGTTGATCGGGGTGGGGGTGTGGCTGGCGCTGCGTGCCGCCGACCGGGACTCCGATCCGGGCCCGCCGGTGCCGAGCATCTCGGCGCAGACGAGCGCCGCCCCGACGACCGCCGCACCGACCAGTGCCGCGCCGAGCAGTTCACCGCCGAGCATGCCGGCCACCACCGCGCCGGTCGAGGTGCCGATGCCGCCGCTCGTGGGGCTGCCGGAGGCCGCTGCCCGCGCGGCGCTCGATCGGCTGGACGTGGACTACCGGGTGCAGCGGCGGGCGTCGGACCGCCCGGCCGGTACGGTGATCGCCACCGATCCGGAGGCCGGCTACCCGGTGGGTGAGGACGACCGGGTCACCATCGTGGTGGCCGTACCCGCTCCGCCGACGAGCGGTCCGAGCACGCCGGGCTCCGCTCCGGCGACGACCACGACGCCCTGAGGTTCACGGCGCCGAGCATCCGAGGTCACCACTGGCGCCTGCGAGTGCCGACCAGGCCCAGCCCGGCCAGCGAGATGGCGAGCCCGAGCAGCCCGGAGTAGAACAGTGACCGGCTGAGGTCGTCGGTGCCGGCGGCCGGCCGCTCGGCCAGCGTGCCCTCGCCGCCCCCGGTGCCCGCCGGCGGGTCGTCCTCGTCCTGTGAGGTGTCGGTGGCGGCCCAGCCGTCCTGGTCGTCGGCCGTGTCGGACGCCGCCGGGCCGGAACCGGCCGCATCGGATCGAGCCGCATCGGACTCGGTCCGGCCGTCCTCACCGGCCACGGTGATCTCCGGGGCCGGCACCGGCTCGGCGAGCTGCTGGGTGGCGGAGAAGGCGGGGTGGCGTACCGCGAGCGCGAGCGCTGTCGCGGTGACGAGGAAGAGGAAGAGACCGAGGGCATAGCCGACACGGAAGCGGTGGTGCCGCCGCGCGGCGGGCAGATTGACCATGACCATCCCAGGTTCGGGGTCCATGGCGCGCGGGGTGGAACGTGCCGGGGTGGGCGTACCGATTCTATGGCGACGGCACGCCCACCCGACCGGGAATCGGCAGGTCAGCCGATCCGGACCGGAGTCCGGACCACCGGGCGGCGGGCCGTCCGCACGGTGTGCTGCCGCGGAGCCGGCGCGGCCTGGAGCTGCCGCAACCCCTCCTGGAGTACGAAGATCGACCGCCGGCTGACCGCGTCCCCCGCCGCGTTCAACTCGTAGCCTTCGAGCCAGAGCCAACCGTCGTAGGTCGGCCAGTCGAGCACCCGGATGACCCGGAACATGATCGGTCTGAGGAACTGGACACTCGCCGCGCGAGTCACGTGCAGTACGTCACCGGAGCGGGGAAGCACATGGGCTCCTGGGAGGGTCGGCCGGCCGGGACCGGCGAGGCGGATCGGGTCGGTGCGGTCCGGTGACGGGGGTTGCCTCGTGGACCGACGGTCTGTGGGTCGGTGGTGGTCGGGCAGTACCCGCGGTGGCGGACCGCCACCCGACCATCACCCGGCTGCTCCCGGTTACCGCTCCCGCCGCCGCAGCCAAGCTGGCGTGCAGCGACGGGGTCTTCATTCCGGGACAGGTCGCACGGCGCGGGACGGCTCCCCTCCGGCCGTCCCGCGGACCGTGGTGCCACCACGCCCGGAGATCAAGCGAAGACGGTGAGTAACCCGTGCCATACGGACAGCCTGCATCAGGGACGTGCGACATGCAAGTTGCACGTCGACTTTTGCCGATAGGTGAGTCGGACACGCAATCGGCGATACTTGAAGCGTCAGGCACCAGAACGGCACACTGGACGCCGGTTTCGCCCGTCGCGGCCGGTCGACGACTGGCACCACCCTGCCGCGAACGTTCGCCCGCCGCCCCGGTCGCGCCCGCGGTGGGTTCCGAATCGGGGCGCGACCGACCGGAGGTAGCTGTGAATCGTGGTCCCGCCAGCCGATGGATGGCGCCGTGACCGAACGGCGCAGCCCTACCATCCGGCGACGCCGGCTGGGTGCGGAACTTCGCCGGCAGCGCGAGGCGGCGGGCATCACCATAGAGGTGGTCGCCGAGCAGCTGGAGTGCTCCGCGTCCAAGATCTCCCGGATCGAGACCGGCCACACCACAGCCACCCCGCGCGACGTGCGCGACATGCTCCGCATCTACGGGATCGTCGGCGCGGAGAGCGACGAGCTGGTGCAGATCGCCCGGGAGGCCCGGCAGAAGGGCTGGTGGCATCCGTACAGCACGGTGCTCGTCGGCGCCTACGTCGGCCTGGAGGCGGCGGCCGGCTCGATCCGCACCTACGAGCAGCAGGTGGTGCCGGGGCTGCTGGAGACCGAGGAGTACGCCGGCGCGATGATCCGCGCGGCCCGTCCGGACATCACCGACGATCAGGTCGACCAACGGGTGCGTGTCCGTCTGGGCCGTCAGTCGTTGTTGACGCAGGATGATCCGGTCGATCTGTGGGTGGTGCTCGATGAGGCGGTGCTGAGTCGGCCGGTTGGCGGCGACGCGGTGATGCGTGGTCAGCTCAAGCGGTTGGTGGAGGTGGCCGAACTGCCGAACGTGACGGTGCAGGTCCTGCCCTTCGCGGTGGGAGCGCACGCCGGCATGGACGGGACCTTCACCATTCTCAGCTTCCCCGAGCCGAGTGATCCCGATGTCGTGTACGCGGAGAACGCCACGGGTGGGCTCTTCCTGGAGAAGAGCGACGAACTTCAGAAGTACAGCTTCATCTTCGATCACATTCGAGCAGCGGCCATGCGCCCGGAGGAGTCCGTCGCATACATCGCGAGACTGGCAGAGGAGCCACTGTGGAAATGGCGACCAAGGAGTTCCCCGTGGACCTGACGCAGGCGACGTGGTTCAAGAGCTCGAAGAGCGGGCCGAACTGCGACAACTGCGTCGAGGTCGCGTACGTGACCGGGGCGGTCGGAGTGCGGGACTCAAAGGACAAGGCCGGCCCGGCCCTGGTCTTCGCTCCGGGTGACTGGCACGCCTTCGTCGCCCGCGCGCGAGGCGGCGCGTTCGGCCGGAGCTGACCGGCAACGAAGTGTGGTCCCGCCCGGCAGCGCCGCCGGGCGGGACCATTCGCGTTCCCGGGCCCGTGCGGTGGCGGGCACCCGTCGCCAGTTCCGATCCGCCTCGTTGAACCGCACGGATCGGCAACCGAACGAGGCAGGCGAGACGGATGACGACGATCGGTTCAGAGAACCTCACCAGCGGCCCGGGCAAGCCCGAGCGGTTCGGTGGCAAGTACCGGGGGGCCCGCCGGGACACCGTCCTCACCGAGGTGGTCTCCGGCGACGGTGAGGACGCGCGCGAGGGCAGCGTCCCCGAGCCGGCCGCGGCGCCGCTGTCCCTGCCGTCGCTGGACCCGAACCCGCTCACCGAGCCGTCCTTCCCGCCGAGCGGCTGGCCGGTCGAGCAGCAGGAGTCCCTGGTGGACCATCCACTGCTGCGCGGCCTGCTGATGGAGCTGCCCCCGAAGGGCAGCGTGCCCCCGCCCGGCTGGCTGGACCGCTGGTTCGAGGCGACCCGCGCGATCCTGGAACTGCTATACGTGCAGGGCACGAGCCGGTCGCGCTGACACCGCCTCGGCCGCCGGCATCGCCCGCTCGGCGAGCCGGTTGTGCCGCAGCGCGTGGCGTACCCCGATCGCGCACGCACCGAGCACCCCGACGGTGGTCACCGGCCCGGCGACGCCCGGCGCGGCGAACAGGTCGACCCCGACCGACGGCAGCACCGCCACCAGCACCGCGATCGCCGTCACCTGGAGAGGCAGCGCGATCAGCGGGTGCGCGGCCGCCGCGCGCAGTCCGTGCGGGGCGGGCGTGCCCGGTGCCGCCGCGAACGCGCCCGCGCCGGACCGCAGCCGCCGGACCCGCCGTACCGTGCAGACCGCCACCACGGCCGCCGGAAGCGCCGCGACACCGAGCGCGGCGGCGGCGCGGTCCACAGTGGTGCCGTCGGCGCGTTGCAGGCCCGCGGCGAGGACCGCCGCGGTGAGTGCGAGGCCGGTCAGCACCAGGGCGGACAACCATCCGGTACGCCGGCGCAGCGCCCGGGCGCGGTCGAGCCCGGGCAGGCCCTCCGCGACCAGTCCGGCGGCGAGCCAGACGGCGGCGACGGGAAGCAGTACGGCGAGACGGTCATCCATGCCCCCTAGCCTTGCCCGGTTCGGCGTTCGACGAATCCGGGACGGCACCCGGGTTCGTCCCGTACCCGGGCCCGTAGGGGTCGAGGGCTCAGACGTCGAACGTGGCAGGACGCCCGGTGGCCGGCGCCGGCGGAGTGGCCTTCCACAGCCCGGTCTTCTGGGCGGCGAGCCGGGCCAGGTAGGCCGGGTTGAGGATGACGTACCGGCGCCACAGGCGCTTGGGCTCCAGACCGAGCCGCCAGAACCACTCCAGTCCGGCGCGCTGCATCCACGGTGGCGGGTTGCGCAGCAGGCCGGCGTGATAGTCGAAGGCCGCGCCGACAGCCATCAGCGGCATGTCCAGCAGCGGGCGCATGGCGTACGCGAAGATCTCCTGGCGCGGGCAGCCCAGCCCGACCAGGACGAGGCGGGCGCCGCTGGCCCGGATCCGGTCGGCGATCTCGGCGTCCTCGCCCGGTGCGACGGCCCGGAACTTGGACGGCTCCACCCCGGCGATCTTCAGCGCGGGGAACTTGCGCTCCAACGCCGGGACCAGCCGGGACAGGGTCTCCTCGGTGGAGCCGTAGAGGTAGACCGGCAGCCCTTCCTCGGCGAACCGGGCGAGCACCCGCAGGGTCAGCTCCGGGCCGTAGACGCGGTCGGTGAGCCCGGCGCCGTGCAGCAGGTTGAGCGCCCAGCGCACCGGCTGCCCGTCGGGGGTGACCACGTCGAAGGAGTTGAGCCGGGCGTTGTGCGCCGGGTCGAGCACGCCTGTCATCACGCCGTGCACGGCCAGCGCGGTGAGCGCCAGCGGGCGGCGCTCGTGCGCGGCCGCCACCACGGCCTCGGTGGCCCGGGCGTAGTCGGTCGCGTCGACGCCCACGCCGAGCACGTTGCGCTTGGTCCCGGTGGTCATGCCTTCGGTACCCACTTGTCGGCGTTCGCCTCGTAGATCTCGCGGAGGATCATCGGCACGTCGTACGTGATCTTCCAGGACGGGTAGTGCTCCTCGAACCGGGCCATGCTGCTGACGTACCACTGGTGGTCGCCGGTGCGGGCCTGCTCGACGTAGTTGATCCGGGCCTCGCGGCCGGTGATCTCCTGGGCGACCCGGAACGCCTCGATGTGCGAGGTGTTCGAGTGCCGGCCGCCGCCGAGGTTGTAGACCTGGGCGGAGCGCGGTTCGCGGAAGAACGCCTCGAACGCGGTCAGCACGTCGTGCGAGTGGATCGCGTCCCGGACCATCTTCCCCTTGTAGCCGAAGAGGTTGTACGTCCGGCCCTCCATCACGCACCGCATCAGGTACGCCAGGAAGCCGTGCAGCTCGGCGGCGGAGTGCGCCGGGCCGGTCAGCGTGCCGCCCCGGAAGCAGGCGGTCCTCATGTCGAAGTAGCGGCCGTACTCCTGCACCATCACGTCCGCGGCGACCTTCGAGGCGCCGAAGATCGAGTGCAGCGACTCGTCGATCGACATGTCCTCGGTGATGCCGCCGTACCAGCGGTGGTCCTCGGGCAGCTCGTAGCGGGTCTCCAGCTCGATCAGCGGGAGCGAGTTCGGCCGGTCGCCGTACACCTTGTTCGTGGAACAGTGGATGAACGGCGCGTCGATCGCGTGCCGCCGGGTGTTCTCCAGCACGTTGAGCGTGCCACCGGCGTTCACGTCGAAGTCGGTGAACGGCTCCTTGGCGGCCCAGTCGTGGCTCGGCTGGGCAGCGCTGTGGATCACCACGGCGATGTCCTTGCCGTACCGCTTGAAGACCTGCTCCAGCCCGTCGCGGTCGCGGATGTCGACGGCGTGGTGGGTGTACGCGGAGCCCAGGTCGGCGGCGAGCCGGTCGAGGCTCCAGGCGGTCGAGCCGTCCTCACCGAAGAAGTACCGCCGCATGTCGTTGTCGATGCCGACCACGTCGAGACCGAGTCCGGCGAAGTGCCGGGCCGCCTCGGAGCCGATCAGACCGCCGGAACCGGTCACCAACGCGACAGTCACACGCCACTCCTGGTCCATGGGAGGCAGGGAAACCATCGGAGCATAGCGTGACGTCCGGAACGCCCCGATACGAAGCGAGGGCCCCGCAGTATGCGGAGCCCTCGTCCTGGTGGGGATGGGGGGAGTTGAACCCCCACGTCCTTTCGGACACACGGACCTGAACCGTGCGCGTCTGCCATTCCGCCACATCCCCGTGGCTGACCTGCGACACCATATCGCATCCCGCGCCCGCCATCTGCGGCGGGTGCCGGGACATATTACGCTGTCCACTGGCCACGCCACGAACGATCACCGCTCGTGGCGGGCGAAACTTTAGCACGTCCGCGGGCCTGGTCACGAACAGGCCGACGGCAGCCGGCCGAGCGGCGTGTGAGCTGCGGAGGCGGTGTCCGGATACCATCATTGCCTCGGGACCCGAGGAGGAGCCGGTGAGCGTGCTGCAACGCTTCGAGAAGCGTCTGGAAGGCCTGGTCGAGGGGGCCTTCGCCAAGGTCTTCAAAGGGGTGGTCCACCCCGTGGAGATCCTCAACGCCATGCAGCGGGAGGCCGAGGCGCACAAGGCGATCCTGGCCGGTGGGCGCACCCTTGTGCCCAACCGCTACGTGATCGATCTCTCGCCGTACGACCACAGTCGGTTGGCGCCGTACGCGGCCGCGCTGGCCCAGGAGCTGGCCCAGTCGCAGGCCGAGTTCATCGGCGAGCAGGCGTGGACGGTCTACGGCGACGTGATCGTCGAGGTCGAACGCGGTGAGGGCCTGGACACCGGCATGTTCCGGGTCACCGCCGAGGTCTACACGGGCGGGGACGTCGCCCCGGTCTCCGCGCCCGGCGGCTACGACGCCGGCCCGGCGTACCCGGCGTACGACCAGGGTGGCGGCTACGGCCCCCCGCCCGGTCACGGCGGTGGCCGCAACGTCCGCCTGGTCTCCGGCGACGGTCGCACCTACCCGCTCCAGATGGGCTCGACCGTGATCGGCCGCGGCGACCAGGCCAACCTGCGCCTGCCCGACGTCGGCATCTCCCGGCGCCACGCCCGGCTCGACTTCGACGGCGGTCAGGTGGTGCTCACCGACCTGGGCTCCACGAACGGCACCATGGTCAACGGCCAGCGGGTGTCGGCGGTCGCCCTCAACCCCGGCGACATGATCCAGCTCGGCACCACGACGCTGACCTTCCGCGTGGACGGCTGATCCGCGTTGCCGGAACTGGTCATCACCGTCGCCCGGTTCGGGTTCCTGATCCTGCTGTGGATCTTCGTGTTCACGGTGGTCGGCGTGATCCGCCGGGATCTCTTCGCCGGCGCCCGGTCGGGCAAGCTCGTGGCCGCGCCGCGGGGGATCGGCGCGTCGACCGGGCAGCAGCAGGGGAAGCCCGCCAAGGCCAAGCGCGGCCGGGCCGCCCACCAGTTGGTGGTCACCGCCGGGCAGCTCGCCGGCACCCGGATCACCCTCGGGGAGGCCCAGATCACCATCGGCCGGGCGGAGGACTCGACCCTGGTGATCACCGACGACTACGCCTCGGCGCGACACGCCCGGCTGATGCCCCGTGAGGGGCAGTGGTACGTCGAGGACCTCGGATCGACTAACGGCACCTATCTCGATCGCGCTAAGGTCACCGGACCAACCCCCGTCCCCCTCGGCGTGCCGATCCGGATCGGCCGCACTTCCCTCGAATTACGGCCATGACTCTGACCCTGCGCTACGCGGCCCACAGCGACCGCGGTCTGATCCGAGACGGTAATCAGGATTCCGTCTACGCCGGACCGCGGCTGCTCGCCGTGGCCGACGGCATGGGCGGCATGGCCGCCGGTGACGTCGCCAGCAACATCGTCATCGGTGCCATGGCGCCACTCGACGAGGACGTCCCCGGTGACGCCCTGGTCGACGCGCTCCGCTCCGCCGTGGGCACCGCCAACCAGCAGCTCCGCGACACCGTGGACGCCAACCCGCAGCTGGAGGGGATGGGCACGACGCTCACCGCGACCCTCTTCTCCGGCAGCAAGCTCGGCATGGTCCACATCGGTGACTCGCGGGCCTATCTCCTGCGCAACGGCGAGTTCGCGCAGATCACCAAGGACGACACGTACGTCCAGATGCTCGTCGACGAGGGCCGGATCAGCGCGGAGGAGGCGAGCAGCCACCCCCAGCGCTCGCTGCTCACCCGGGCGCTCGACGGCCGTGACATCGACCCGGAGTACAGCGTCCGCCAGGTGCTGCCCGGTGATCGCTACCTGATCTGCTCCGACGGGCTCTCGGGCGTGGTCAGCGCGGAGACCATCGCGGACGCCATGCGGGAGTACCCCGAACCGCAGCGGTGCGTGGAACGCCTGGTGCAGCTCGCGCTGCGCGGCGGCGGCCCGGACAACATCACCGTGATCATCGCCGACGCCACCGACCAGGACATCGTCGAGGCGTCCCCGATCGTCGGCGGCGCCGCCGCCCGCGACCGGGGCATGGCGACCTCGGCCGACGACTCCACCCCGGCGGCCCGCGCCTCGGCGTTGTCCGCACCCCGGCCGCCCGCGCCCGAGGAACCGGTGGACAACCGCGACGACGAGCCCGAGCGGCGTCGCCGCCGGCCGCTACGCACCGTCGCGATGGTGCTGGCGCTCGCGGTGATCGTCGGCGGCGCCGGGTTCGGCGGCTGGACGTACACCCAGCGGCAGTACTACGTCGGCGCCACCGACGACGGCCAGCTCGCGGTCTTCCGCGGGGTGCCCGGGCAGATCGCCGGGCTGGACCTGTCGGACGTGCACGCGCGCAGCGACGCCCGGCTCGACGACCTGACCCTGGCCGCCCAGGAGCGGGTGAAGCAGGGCATCCAGGCCCGCAACGAGCCGGACGCGGAGCGTCGGCTGGCGGAGTTGACCAGCGAGGACCCGGCGAACCCGAACCTCAAGCCGCTCTGCCCGCCCGAGCCGTCGCCGGGCCTGACCAGCCCGGCACCGGCGGCGACGCCGAACGCGCTGACCCCGCAGCTCAACGGCAGCCCTGCACCCTCCGCGCCGCCCGCCGGCTCGCCGACCTCGACCATCACGCCCGACGCCGTACCCTCCGACACCGTTCCGCCGGCCGACCCGGCGGGTTGCCGGTCGCCGGAGTGAGTGCCCGTTCGATCCTGAGGACGTATCCGTGACCGCAGCCGCCGTACCGGCCGCCTCGCCCGCTTCGACGGGCGGGGAGTCCGGCGCACGCCTGGCCCGGTCCCGGCGTAACGCCGAACTGTCCCTGCTCCTGCTCGCCATGGTGCTCGTGGCGGCGTACGCGGCGATGGTCGAGGCGAAGGCGCTGGACACGATCACGCCCGACTTCTGGATCCCGGCCGCCGCGCTGGGGCTGGTCTTCCTCGGCCTGCACCTGGTGATCCGCTGGCTGGCGCCGTACGCCGATCCGGCGCTGCTGCCGGCGGTGGCCCTGCTCAACGGCATCGGCGTGGGCTTCCTGCGCCGCTACGACCTGGCCAAGGCCACGCCCGCGGAGCGGGAGGACCTGGCCATCTTCGCCGGCACCGGCGGCCGGCAGCTCGCCTGGACGCTGGCGGCCGTGGTGCTCGCCGCCGGGCTGCTGGCGATCCTGCGCGACCACCGTTCGCTGTCCCGGTACGCGTACACGCTGGGCCTGGCCGGCATCGTGCTGGTGATGATCCCGGCGGTGCTGCCGAGCCGGTTCTCCGAGATCAACGGCGCCAAGCTGTGGATCAAGTTCGGCGGGTTCTCCATCCAGCCCGGCGAGTTCGCCAAGCTTGCCCTGCTCACGTTCTTCGCCTACTACCTGGTGCGCAAGCGTGAGGTGCTCTCGCTGGCCAGCCGGCGGGTGCTCGGCATCGACTTCCCGCGCGGGCGCGACCTCGGCCCGGTCCTCGTGGTCTGGCTGATCAGCCTCCTGGTCCTGATCTTCGAGAAGGACCTGGGCACCTCGCTGCTCTACTTCGGCATGTTCGTGGTGACGCTCTACATCGCCACCGAGCGGGTCAGCTGGCTGCTCATCGGTCTGCTCCTGTTCTTCGGCGGCGCCTATCTGGCATACGTGCTGGGCAGCACCGTGGGCGGCCCGTTCGCCAACTTCTACGACCGGGCGCAGATCTGGCTCGACCCGTTCGCCGAGCCGTACGACAGGGGCTACCAGCTGGTGCAGGGCCTGCTGACGCTCGGCACCGGCGGCCTGTTCGGGGCCGGCCCGGGTGGGGGCCAGCCGGCGCTGCTGCCCGAGGTGCAGACCGACTTCATCTTCGCCGGCATCGGTGAGGAGATCGGCCTGTTCGGTCTCTCCGCGCTGCTGGTGATCTACCTGCTGATCGTGGAGCGGGGCCTGCGGGCCGCGCTCGCGGTGCGGGACTCGTTCGGCAAGCTGCTCGCCGGTGGTCTGGCGTTCACGCTGGGCCTCCAGGTCTTCGTGATCGTCGGCGGCATCAGCAAGCTCATCCCGCTGACCGGTCAGACCACCCCGTTCCTGTCCGCCGGTGGCTCCTCGCTGATGGCGAACTGGCTGCTCATCGCGGTGCTGCTGCGCGTCTCCGACGGCGCCCGCCGTTCGGTGACCGGTGGCGGCGGTCCGGCGGCCCGGCCGTCCGGCGGTCCGCCCGAGCAGTTGCACGGCGCCCCGACGGAGGTGATCCGGCCGTGAACGCCCCCCTGCGCCGTGTCGGCGTTGTCGTGATGGTCCTGTTCGGGCTGCTGTTCGCGAACCTGAACTGGATTCAGGCCTACAAGGCCGACGAGTACCGCAACAGCGACTACAACGGCCGGGTCCAGGTCGCCGAGTACGACCGCAAGCGCGGCAACATCGAGGTCGGCGGCACCGCGTACGCGCTCAGCAAGGAGACCGGCGGTGAGCTGAAGTACCAGCGCACCTACCCGGGCGGGGAGATGTACGCGCACGTGCTCGGCTGGAAGCCGGTGAACGGCAGCGCGAGCGGCATCGAGCGGGTGGAGAACGACTTCCTGGCGGGCACCAGCGACGTGCTCATCGCCAGCCGGATCAAGGACATGTTCACCGGTGACGAGACCGGTGGCGGCAACGTGCTGCTGACGCTCTCCAAGCGCGCCCAGGAAGCGGCGTACAAGCAGCTCAACGACAACCAGGTCGGCGCGAAGAAGGGCGCGGCCATCGCTATCGACCCGCGTACCGGCGCGGTGCAGGCGCTGGTGTCCATGCCGAGCTTCGACCCGAACCCGCTGGCCAGTCACAACAGCACCGAGGCGGACCGGGCGTACAACACACTGGAGAAGGACAAGGACCGGCCGCTGGCGAACCGGGCGCTGTCCGAGACGCTGCCGCCCGGCTCCACCTTCAAGATCATTATGGCCGCGGCGGCGCTGGAGAACGGCGTCGGGCAGCAGACCCGCATCCCGGCCGGCTCCAGCTACACCGCGCCCGGCGCCGGCCAGCCGATCCGCAACGCCGCGCCGTCCATCTGCCCGGAGTCCCAGGTGACGCTCCGGGAGGCGGTGACCGAGTCCTGCAACACCGGTTTCGCCCAGCTCGGCGTACGCCTCGGCGCGGACAAGGTCAAGGAGAAGGCGAAGCAGTTCGGCTTCGAGCAGGAGGACCTCACCGTCGGGCAGCTCGGCGAGGGCGGCCTGCCGGTGGCGGCCAGCCGCACCGGCGACATGCAGAACCCGGACGGCAGCACCGACCCGGCTGCGCTCGCCCAGTCGTCGATCGGCCAGAACAACGTGCGGATGACGCCGTTGCAGGGCGCGCTGATCGCCGCCGCGGTGGCGAACAAGGACGGCAAGCAGATGCGTCCGTACCTGGTCAAGCAGCTGCTCGGGCCGGACCGCACCACCGTCTACGACGCCGCCCAGCCGCGCGAGCTGCGCCGCCCGATCAGCGGCCAGGTCGCGGCCGACCTGCGCGACATGATGCAGAACGTGGTGAAGGAGGGCACCGGCCGCCGGGCCGCCATCGACGGCTTCGTGGTCGGCGGCAAGACCGGCACCGCCGAGTCCGGCCCGAACACCCCGGACCACGGCTGGTTCATCGGCTTCGCGCTGGACAAGGACGGCACGCCTATCTCCGCGGTCTGCGTAGAGCTGGAGCAGGCGGGCAGCGGCGGCAGCGCCGAGGCGGCCCGCATCGCCGGCCGGATCATGGCGGCGGTCATCACGGACTCCGGGAGGCGCTGACGTGCTGGCCCCGGGAGTGAAGCTCGGCAACCGCTACCGCCTCGACGAGCGGATCGCCAGCGGTGGCATGGGCGACGTCTGGCGCGGCACCGACCAGGTGCTGGGCCGTACCGTCGCGGTCAAGAGCCTGCTCCCCGCGCTGCTGGACGAACCGGGCTTCGCCGAGCGGTTCCGCGGTGAGGCCCGGACCATGGCCACCATCAACCACCCCGGCGTGGTCGACGTCTACGACTTCGGCAGCGACCAGCACATCGCGTTCCTGGTGATGGAGTACGTCGAGGGCGACGCGCTCTCCGCCACGCTCAGCCGGGTCGGCCGGCTGACCCCGGCCCGCACGATGGCCCTGCTGGCGCAGGCCGCCGACGCGTTGCACGCGGCGCACGAGAAGGGCATCGTGCACCGCGACGTGAAGCCCGGCAACCTGCTGGTCCGGCCGAACGGCACGCTCGTGCTCACCGACTTCGGCATCGCCCGCTCGGAACTGATCGGCCAGCTCACCGCCGCCGGATCGGTGCTCGGCACCGCGTCGTACATCTCGCCGGAGCAGGCCACCGGCGCGGTCGCCACCCCCGCCTCGGACGTCTACGCGCTGGGTGTGGTCGCGTACCAGTGCCTGGCCGGCCGCCGCCCGTTCGAGGGGGACAACCCCCTTGAAATCGCCATGAAGCACGTGCGGGACAACCCACGCGCGCTTCCGCCCGACATCCCGCCGCAGGTGCGGGCGATCGTCGAGCGGGCCATGGCGAAGGATCCGGCCGCGCGCTGGCCCAGCGCCGCCGCCCTGGCGAGCATCGCCCGGCAGGCCAAGCTCGCGCTCTCCCAGGCGGCCCGCGCCGGGCACCCGATCTCCGGCGTGCCCGCCTCACCGGCCGCGCCCGTCGCGCGGGCCCAGGTGCCGGCCGCCGCGCCGCGTCCGCAGCCAGCCGCCGCGCCGCGCCCGCAGCCCCGGCCGCCCGTGTCCCCGGCCCGCCCGCCGGTCACGCCGCACCCGGCCGTGGTCGCGCACCCCGCCCCGCAGCCCCGTCCGCCGGTGGCGCCGCGCGGCGCGGCCCCCGTCCCACAGCCTCGCCCCATGCCCCACCACAACCCCGTGGGGTACCCGCGACCGCCCGCCGCCGCAGCACCCCGGCGCTCCCGGTCCGGGCTGTGGACGACGGCGATCGTGGTGGCCGTACTGGTCATCCTCTGCTCGGGCGTGATTTCGTTCCTGTACCGGAAATACGGTGCTACCGCAGCCGCTCCGGCGAGTGTGAGCGTGACCTCCGGCGCGGTGCGGCCGTACGAAGGCGACTATCCGGTCCGTACGTCGTACCGTCGTGAGGTACGCCTCCTGCCGGCCGGCGGCGGTACGACGACGAGCGAAGGACGAGAGACGCGATGACAGCGCAGGCCCGCCTGCTCGGTGGCAGGTACCAGGTCGGCGAGCTGCTGGGCTACGGCGGCATGGCGGAGGTGCACCGCGGCCGTGATCTCCGGCTCGGGCGCGATGTCGCGATCAAGATGCTCCGTACCGACCTGGCCCGCGATGCCACCTTCCAGATGCGGTTCCGCCGCGAGGCGCAGAACGCCGCTTCGCTCAACCACCCGGCCATCGTCGCCGTCTACGACACGGGGGAGGAGACCGCCCCCACCGGCGAGACCCTGCCGTTCATCGTGATGGAGTTCGTCAACGGCCGGACCCTCAAGGAGGTCCTCGGCGTCGAGGGGCGGCTCCAGCCGCGCCGGGCGCTGGAGATCTGCGCCGACATGTGCGCGGCGCTGGAGTTCAGCCACCGGCACGGGATCATCCACCGGGACATCAAGCCCGGAAACGTGATGCTCACCCAGACCGGCCAGGTCAAGGTGATGGACTTCGGCATCGCCCGGGCGCTCGCCAGCGGCGCCACCACGATGACGCAGACCAGCGCGGTCATCGGCACCGCGCAATACCTCTCCCCGGAGCAGGCGCGCGGCGAGGCGGTCGACGCCCGCTCCGACGTCTACGCGGCCGGCTGCGTGCTGTTCGAGCTGGTCTGCGGCCACCCGCCGTTCGTCGGGGACAGCCCGGTCAGCGTCGCGTACCAGCACGTACGGGAGCAGCCGCCGACGCCGAGCACGATCAACCCGGACGTCAACCCCGCTGTCGACGCCATCGTGCTCAAGGCGCTGTCGAAGAACCCGCTCAACCGCTACCAGAGCGCCGGCGAGATGCGGGCGGACCTGCTCCGCGCCGCCGCCGGCCGGCCGGTGCTCGCCACCCCGGTGATGCCGGCCGACGAGACGATGCCGATGGGCGCCGCCG
This sequence comes from Micromonospora sp. NPDC005686, assembly GCF_042871665.1. Taxonomy (NCBI): domain Bacteria; kingdom Bacillati; phylum Actinomycetota; class Actinomycetes; order Micromonosporales; family Micromonosporaceae; genus Micromonospora; species Micromonospora sp. NPDC005686. The sequence goes on along the minus strand of NZ_JBIAIY010000007.1, from coordinate 97,554 downwards.
CGGGCGGCGGGTACCAGCAGGCGCAGCAGACCCAGATGATGGGGCCGCAGACCCGCCAGCAGCCGGTGGCGCGGGTGGGCGACCCGGGCAAGCGCAAGAGTTCGTCCTGGGTCATCGCCGCGCTCGCCGCGATCGGCGTGCTCTCGGTGATCGCGCTCGGCACCGTGCTCTGGCTCAACCAGTCCGGTGCCGAGAAGGTCTCCGTACCGCAGTTGGTGGGCCGTTCGCAGGCCGAGGCGCAGGCGGCACTCACCCAGGCCGGGCTGCGGTTCAAGCCCGGGGCCCCGGTGCAGAACACCACGTGCGAGAAGGGCTCGGTGGTCGACCAGAGCCCGTCGTTCGGCCAGCGGGTGGAGAAGGACACCGAGGTAACCGTCAACGTCTGCACCGGCCCGGGCCAGGTGAACATCCCCACCGGCCTGAAGGGCAGCACCCTGGCCGCCGCCGAGTCGCGTCTGCGCGAGCAGAAGCTCATTCCGGTGGTGGAGCAGGTGAACAACAGCGCGCCGAAGGACCAGGTCGTCTCCGTGTCGCCCACCGAGGGCAGCCCGGTCGCCGAGGGCAGCAAGGTGACGCTCAAGGTCTCCCGGGGCAACGTCAGCGAGGTGCCGAACGTCCGCGGCTACACCGAGGCGCAGGCGACGCAGCGGCTCAAGGAGGCCGGCTACGAGGTCCGGGTCCAGGAGGGCGAGGAGGTCGATCCGGCCGAGGCGGGCAAGGTCAGCAGCCAGTCGCCCCGCGCCGGGACCAGCCTGGAAAAGGGTGAGCGGGTGACCATCAAGGTCGACGTGCCGCGCGAGGAGGAACCCACCAGCCCGACGCCGAGCGTCACCCCCAGCACGACGCCGAGCACGCCGGGTGGCGGTGGCGGCAACGGTGGCGGCAGTGGCTTCCCGTTCCCGACCATCGCGCCGACACGTACCGACCGCTGACCTTCACCTGACCCACCGCGGCGGTGTCCCCGATCCCCGGGGCCGCCGCCGCGCCCGTTTCCCGCGACGATCATGAAGTTAGCGGCGCCGGACGTCCGATTTGTCCCCGCTAACTTCATGATCAACGGGGAGGGCGGGAGGGCGGGACGCGCGGGGGCGCGGGGGCCGGGGTGGGAGGCGCGGGGTGGGTCAGGCTGCGGAGAAGGCGGCCTGGCGGCGGGCGTCCACTTCGGCGGCCAGCTCCGGGGCGCGCTCCAGCGCCGCCGGGAAGCCGCAGGCGGCCAGCCAGTTCGCCAGCATCAGGTGGCCGCCCTCGGTGAGCACCGACTCGGGGTGGAACTGCACACCCTCGATCGGCAGCGAGCGGTGCCGCATCGCCATCACCACGCCGGAGGTGGTCCGGCCGGTGACCTCCAGCTCGTCGGGGAGCGTCTCCGGCAGTACGGCCAGCGAGTGGTAGCGGGTGGCGGTGAACGGGTCGGGCAGGCCGGCGAGCACGCCCACGCCGTCGTGGCGTACCTCCGAGGTCTTGCCGTGCAGCAGCTCGGGCGCGCGGGCGACGGTCGCGCCGAACGCCTCGCCGATCGCCTGGTGACCGAGGCAGACGCCGAGGATCGGGAGCTTGCCGGCGTACTCGCGGATCACGTCCAGGCAGATACCGGCCCGATCCGGGCTGCCCGGACCGGGCGACAGCAGGACACCGTCGGCGCCGACGCGGCCCACCTCGGCGACGTCGATCTCGTCGTTGCGTCGCACCTCGCAGTCGGCCCCGAGCTGGCCGAGGTACTGCACGAGGTTGAAGACGAACGAGTCGTAGTTGTCGATCACCAGTACGCGCATCGGGTCACCTGTTCGGGGTGGAGGGTGGGGCGTTGTTCGTCTCGGTGCTGTACGGCAGCTCCTCGCCGGGCGGCCCGCTGTCGCCTGGCACGCCGGAGTCCTGGGTGACCTGCACGTCGTCGAAGGGCAGCAGCGGTTCGGCCCAGGGGAAGACCACGAGCCAGAGCAGCGCGACGGTGGCGGTGGCGAGCAGCAGCGAGCCGATCAGCTTGCCGGGCAGCCCGAACGGCAGTTTGCGCCAGATCCACGCGTACACGGCTCACGCCTCCAACTCGGCCGGGCGGCCCGCCGACTTCGCCTGCGCGTGGTCCAGCCGGGCATGGATGATCAGCCGCTGGTAGTTGTCGAACTTCGGGTTGCAGGTGGTCAGCGTGAGCAGCTTCTCGGTGGCCTTCTGTTCCGGCTTGTCCGGAACCGGCGCGACCACCTCCACCTGGGACGGCTTGACGATCCGTTGCTGGTAGACCCGGTAGACGAGCCAGTCGCTCCTGGTCTCGACCACTATGGCGTCGCCGGCCTTCAGCTCGTCCAGCCGCCAGAACGTGGAGCGGATGCGGTGACCGGCGACGGAGAAGTTGCCCACCTCGCCGGGCATGGCGCTGTCCGGGTAGTGGCCCGGGGCGTACCGGATGTTCTCCGGGTCGACCCCCTCGACCACGACCCAGTGCTTGTCGAACTGGGGGATGTAGAGGCCGGCGACCGGCTGCCCCTTGGCCGGTGGCTTCGGCTTGACGGCCGGGCGGCTGGTCGGGCCGACAGTCGGGTCCGCCGGCGTGTCCCACTGCTGGGCGAGCTGGCTGCTCAGGTCGTTCTGGTGGGCCTCGACGATGACCGACTTGCCCCAGATCTCGTACCCGACGAAGAGGAGCACCACGAGGCCGAAGGTGATCAGCAGTTCGCCGGTGCCCCGCACGACGGTGCGCACCCGGGAGCCGACGGTGGGACGGGTCAGCTCGGAGTGGACGCTTCGGTATCCGTCGCCGGTCTGCTCCGGCCGCAGTCGCACCACCCGCTCGCCGCGACGGGGACGGGGCGGCTCGGCCGGTGGGCCGTCGTCGCCGGTGTCCGGCGCCGGGGGCACCGCGCCCATCAGCCCGGTGGCGTCCAGGCGGGGATCGGTGGGCGGGCGGGGAACGGCGGGCAGCACCGCTGTCGCTCCGGGGTCGACCGGCGGATTCCGGTCCGCGCCGGTCGGCCTGCCGAGACGGGGTACGCCGGGCGGCCGGGGCGCGCCCGCGGAAGGCTCGCGCGCCGGCGGGCGGCGCCGGGGGTCGGCCTCGGGATGGGAGGCGCCCAGGGGCTGATGCGCCCGGCTGCCCGGCCACGGCGGCGGGGCGGTCCGGGGCGGAGTGCTCCGGGGCGGTGCGGGCGGTGGTGTGGTGGTCCGCGGCGGTGCGGGCGGTGGGAGGTGCGGCCGGTGGGCCGGGCCGCGCCGGGCCGGGGCGGTGTGTGCCGGGCCGGCGTCGGGCCAGGGCAGGTCGAGCGGCTGTGGCGACCCCGGGGCGGGTGCCGGACGCTCGACCCGGGGGAGGAACGCGGTGGGTTCCTCCTCGCGGTCGTGACCGGCGCGTGCCCGCGGGTCGCCGCCGGTCACCGAGGCACCGTCGCCGACTGCAACGCGGTGGAGTCCTCGAACGCCGGCACGGTGACTGTGGAGACGCGCTCGGCGTACCCGAGTTGGTAGTGGTCGGCCACTTCCTTGAACACCCGCACTCCCTCAGAGGCGGCGAGCGCCCGCTGGAGTTCCGCGGGATCGCCGATTGCCACGATCTTGAAAGGAGGGGAGTACACCCGGCCGTGCAGCAGCAGGGTGTTACCGACGCAGCGTACCGCGCTGGTGCTGAGCACGCGCACGTTCATGATTGACATGGCTTCCGCGCCGCCGGCCCAGAGCGCGTTCACCACCGCCTGGACGTCGCCCTGGTGCACCACCAGGTCGTCGTTGCTGGCGCCCTTGGGCAGCGGCTGGTCGGGCCGGCGGTCGGCGTCGTTCAGCTCGACTGTCACGCCGCTGCCGGTGAGCGCGGTGAATCCGGCGGCCTGGCGGCTGGCGGCGGCCCGGTCCCGCTCGGTCTTGATCGGGCCGTCGGCGCCGGCCAGCGCGGCAGTCTGCTCCTCCACCTCGGCGCGGAGGCGGGCGGCCTTCGCCTCGCTGGCGGCGACCTCCTCGCGGCGGTCCTCGATGAGCTGGGTGAGCTGGGGCCGCCGGTCCTCGCGCAGGGGTGTGCCGCCCGCGGTGGTGGCGGTGGTGGTGAACAGCAGACCGGCCGCGGCGGCGATCAGGGGTACGCCGACGGACCAGCCCGGGCGGCGCTGGCGGGCGCGCCGGGGCAGCAGGGCGGCTACCGCGCGGCGGAGGACCTTCTGCCAGGAGGCGGCGCCGGACGTGTACTCCACCGGGCGTTCCCTTTCCCGTCGTCTCGTTTCCGGCCCGCGCCGGTGCGAGCCGACCTGCTCGACCCGGAAAGTCCGCTCTTTCCGGTTACTGAGTGCACCGTCCTGGCCCCATTCGTGGCCTGGAGGGTCCGTCGGGACTACGCTAGCTGTCGAACATTATTGGCCATGGACCGTCGCCCTCGCGCCCGGTTGTCAGGCCGGACGAGGTCGTACCCCCCTCTGGAGAGCGTCGTGCCCAAGTCTCAGGTTCGTAAGAAGAAGGTGTACACCCCGCCGACGGACGTGCGTCCGACGGCGACGGCGTCGACGCGCAAGCCTAGCCCGATCTGGCTGCCGGTCACGGCGGTCGCGCTGATCGTGGTGGGTATCGGCTGGCTGGTGATCTATTACCTCTCCGAGCAGGCGTACCCGGTCGCCAGCTGGGGTTACTGGAACCTCGCGGTGGGCTTCGGGGCGATGGTCTCGTCGCTGATCCTGCTCTCCCGCTGGCGCTGATCGGGCGCTGCGCCGCCACGGCGTAGGTCACGCCACGCCGCCCCTGCCCGGCGCTTCGACGCCGGTACACCTAAGGTGTGCGCAGGGCGGCGTGGCCTGGTGCGAGAAGACTCACGTTACTGCTGGGTAACCTTGCGCGTAGGCTGCACGGACAAGCAGCAGACCGGGAGGCCAACTCGATGGGCAGCGTCCAGATCGTCACCACGATCCTCGCGGCCGCCATCACCGCCGTTGCGGTGTGGCTTGCGGTGCGCGCGGTCATGAAGATGACCGCCGTCATCCGGCTCGGCCAGCCCGCGCCGGAGCGGTTCGGCGACAAGGGCGCGCGGACGACGAAGATGCTGGTGGAGACCGCCGGTCACACCCGCATGCTCAAGTGGAGCGTGGTCGGCGCCGCCCACTGGTTCGTGATGGTCGGCTTCATCGTGCTGTCGCTGCTGGTGCTGGAGGCCTACTTCGAGGTGGTCTCGACCGGCGGCGGGCTGCCGATCATCGGCCACTGGACGATCTTCGGCCTGGTCACCGAGTGGATCGGCATCCTCGGCCTGGTCGGCATCGTCGTGCTGATGGCGATCCGGCTGCGTAACCGCCCGAACCGCGCGGAGAACCGCTCCCGGTTCACCGGCTCGACCATGTGGCAGGGCTACTTCGTCGAGTGGGTCGTCCTGCTGGTCCTGATCTTCGGGTTCGTGATCCGGGGCTTCAAGGTCGCCACCGACCACTTCGAGTACCCGGTCTGGGCCGCCCCGCTCAGCCACGCGATCGGCTCGGTGCTCCCGAGCTGGGAGGCCGGCGTCAGCGTCGCCGCGCTCATCAAGATCTGCATCTCGATGACCTGGCTCATCGTGATCTCGCTCAACGTCACCATGGGCGTGGCCTGGCACCGTTTCCTGGCCTTCCCGAACATCTTCTTCAAGCGCGACCCGGAGAAGCCGGCCGGCTCCGGCCTGGGCCCGCTGCGCCCGATGACCAGCGAGGGCAAGCCGCTGGACTTCGAGGAGGCCGACCCGGAGAAGGACCAGTTCGGTGTCGCCCACGTCGAGCAGTTCACCTGGAAGGGTCTGCTCGACTTCAGCACCTGCACCGAGTGCGGTCGCTGCCAGTCGCAGTGCCCCGCCTGGAACACCGGCAAGCCGCTCTCGCCGAAGCTGCTGGTGCTGAGCCTGCGCGACCACGCGTACGCCAAGGCGCCGTACCTGCTGGCCGGTGGCGGCAAGGACCTGACCGGCGAGGAGAAGGCCACCGAGGCGCAGCTCGCCCACATGGACGTGCTGGCCCTGGCCGAGGCCGACCGGCCGCTGATCGGCACCGCCGAGGAGGGCGGCGTCATCGACCCGGACGTGCTCTGGTCCTGCACCACCTGCGGCGCCTGCGTCGAGCAGTGCCCGGTCGACATCGAGCACGTGGACCACATCGTCGACATGCGCCGCTACCAGGTGCTGATCGAGTCGAGCTTCCCGTCCGAGGCCGGCGTCATGCTGCGCAACCTGGAGAACAAGGGCAACCCGTGGGGCGCCCCGCAGAACACCCGCGAGGACTGGACCAAGGGCCTCGGGTTCGAGGTGCCGCGCGTCGGTGAGGTCGACGACTTCGAGTACCTCTTCTGGGTCGGCTGCGCCGGCGCGTTCGAGGACCGGGCCAAGAAGACCACCCGCGCGGTCGCCACGCTGCTCAACGAGGCCGGCGTCAAGTTCGCCATCCTGGGCGAGGGCGAGACCTGCTCCGGCGACCCGGCGCGGCGCATCGGCAACGAGTTCGTCTTCCAGATGCTCGCCCAGCAGAACGTCGAGACGCTGAACGAGGCGTTCGAGGGCCGGGAGAAGAGCAAGCGCAAGATCGTTGCCACCTGCCCGCACTGCTTCAACACCCTTGGCAACGAGTACGGCCAGCTCGGCGGCGAGTTCGAGGTCGTGCACCACACCCAGTTGCTGGCCCACCTGGTCAGCGCCGGCAAGCTCACCCCGGTGCAGCCGGTCGACGGCGGCGTGACCTACCACGACCCGTGCTACCTGGGCCGCCACAACCGGATCTTCGCCGCGCCGCGTGAGGTCCTCGGCGATTCCATCCAGGGCGAACTCACCGAGATGCCCCGTAACAGCGAGCGCTCCTTCTGCTGCGGGGCCGGCGGCGCCCGGATGTGGATGGAGGAGAAGATCGGCAAGCGGATCAACGTGGACCGGGTCGAGGAGGCCATGTCCACGGGCGCGAAGACCATCGCGGTCGGCTGCCCGTTCTGCTCGACGATGCTGAACGACGGCGTCAACGGCAAGGGCGCGGGCGAGCAGGTCGAAGTCGTCGACGTGGCGAGCGTGCTGCTGCGCTCGGTCAAGCCGGAGGCCCCCGCCGGTGAGCCGGAGGTCGCGCCGAGCGCGAGCTGAGGCGTACCCCGGCAGAAGCCGGACCACGACGGCGGCGGCACCCGTGCGGTGCCGCCGCCGTCGCGTTCAGCTGGTCGTGGCGGTCATGATGGCGGCGCTCGTCGTGGTCGTCATCACGACCAGCAACGCGGCCTGCATCTCCTCGATCGCCTTCTTGGTGGCGGCCGACGCCCAGTCGCCCGCCGCGATCTCGTCGATCCGGGCCTTGACGCGCTCCTTCGGCAGCTCGCGGAAGATCTTGCGGTCCAGGCCGACGGCGCGGGTCAGCGTGAGCAGCGCGGCGGTCCGGGCGTCGACCGGGGCGTCGGTGGTGAGCGCCGCCGTCATCCGCTGCCGGGCCGCGGTCTCCGCCGGCGGCTCCGCGCCGGTCGGCGAGGGATAGCGGGTACGCGGGAAGACCAGCAGCACTTTGTCGGACTCCCGGCGCAGCACCCCGGCGTCGACGAGCCCGCCGAGCACCCGGTCCGGCAGCCCCGGGGCGAGCTTGCCGATCCAGTCCTTCGGCTTGCGCGCCCGGCCGGTTCCCACAGTCGCCAGCGCCTCGTCGAGCAGCGGTACGCCGGTCGGGGCGGGATCGGTCACCACGAGCCGCTCGTCCGCCACCTCCGCCCGCCCGGCCAGGGCCAGTTCCAGCAGCACCGCACCGGCGAGGCCGTAGCCGAGGTGCGTACTGCCGAGCTGGTTCGTGCCGTCGTCGTCGTACGCGAGCAGGACCAGTTCATCAGTGAGCAACAGGCCGTCCATGCGTGCCACGCTACCGGGGGGTACGCCATCGTCGCGCGCGTGCCACAATCACGCCCATCGACGGCCTTCTGCTTCTGACGCTGTTGCCACTGGTCGGTTTCGTGCTGCTGACCGCCGGCAACGCCTTCTTCGTCGCGGCCGAGTTCGCCTTGGTCACCGTCGACCGGGCGGAGATCGGCAGGCGGGCCGACGAGGGGGACGGCCGGGCCGCCACGGTACGCCGCGCGCTGCGCGAGCTGTCCTTCCAGCTCTCCGGCGCGCAGCTCGGCATCACGCTCACCGCGCTGCTGACCGGCTACCTGGCCGAGCCCGCCCTGGCCCGGCTCGTCGCGCCGCTGCTGCACCCGCTCGGCGGCGCGGAACGCTTCACCGGCCTGCTCGCGCTGGCCCTGGCCACGCTCATCTCGATGCTCTTCGGCGAGCTGGTGCCGAAGAACCTCGCGCTGGCCCGCCCGATGCCGGCCGCGCTCGCCACCGCCGCGCCGATGCGGGCCTTCTCGCGCACCTTCGGCTGGCTTATCCGGCTGCTGAACGAGTCCGCGAACCGGCTGGTGCGCCGCCTCGGCGTCGAGCCGCAGGAGGAACTGGCGAGCGCCCGCTCCCCGGAGGAGCTGGGACTGCTCGCCGCCATCTCGGCACGCGCGGGCGCCCTGCCGCCGGACACCGCGATGCTGCTGCGCCGCACCATCCGCTTCGGCGACAAGCGGGCCGCCGAGGCCATGACGCCCCGGGTCGACGTGACAGCGTTGCGCGCGACCGCGACGGTGGCCGAGTTGCTGGAGGCGTCCCGGCGGACCGGCCGGACCCGGTTCCCCGTCTACGAGGAGACGCTCGACCTGGTCACCGGCGTCGCCGGGGTGCCCGACGCGCTCGGCGTGCCGCTGGCCCGCCGGACGGCCACCACTGTCGCCGCCGTCGCCCGGGAACCGGTGTACGTCCCGGAGAGCCTGAACCTGAACGGGGTGCTGGCCGCGCTCAAGGCCGCCGGGGCGGACCTGGCGATCGTGGTGGACGAGTACGGCGGCACCGACGGTGTGGTGACCGTCGAGGACCTGGTCGAGGAGCTGGTCGGGGAGATCGCCGACGAGTTCGACCCGGACGCGCTGGACGGCTTCGGGCCGATGGAGCTGACCGTGCCCGGCGGCGAGCGGACCGTCCTGGCCGACGGTGTGCTGCGCGCTGACGAGCTGGTCGAGCAGACCGGTTTCCGGCTGCCCGACGGGCCGTACGAGACGCTCGGCGGCTTCCTCATGGCGCGGCTCGGCCACATCCCGGTGCCGGGCGAGACGGTCGACGAGGCCGGGTACGAGTTCACGGTGGTGGAGGTCGACCGGCACCGGATCGAGCAGGTGCGGGTGGTGCGCCCCGAGGAGCCCGACGACGGTGCCTGAACTACTGGTCGCAGTGGGCCTGCTGCTCGGCAACGCGTTCTTCGTGGGCAGTGAGTTCGCGCTGATCGCCTCCCGCCGTACGGTGATCGAACCGCTCGCGGCGACGTCGAAGCGGGCCCGGTGGGCACTGGCCGCGATGAACCAGATCCCGTTGATGATCGCCGGGGCGCAGCTCGGCATCACCGTCTGCTCGCTCGGCCTCGGCGCGATCGCCGAACCGGCGCTGGCCCACCTGCTGGAGCCCTCGTTCACCGCGCTGGGGCTGCCCGCCCCGGCGGTGCATCCGGTGGCGTTCGTCATCGCGCTCGCCGTGGTGGTGTTCCTGCACACGGTGGTCGGCGAGATGGTGCCGAAGAACATCACGCTGGCCGGGCCGGAGCCGTCGGCGCTCTGGCTCGGCCCGGCCATGCTGGCGTTCTGCCTGGCCACCAAGCCGCTGCTGCTGGCGATGAAGTGGGCGGCACGGCAGGTGCTGCGGTGGTGGCGGGTGGAGGCGACCGACGCGGTGAAGACCGTGTTCACCGCCGAGGAACTGGCCGGTCTGGTCTCCCAGGCGCGTACCGAGGGGTTACTCGACGCCGAGGTGCACGCGCGGATCACCGGCGCGCTGGCCCTGCACAGCCGTACCGCTGCGGACGCGCTGCAACCCTGGTCCACGGTGACCACAGTGGCCGAGGACGTCTCCCCGGCTTCGCTGGAAGTGCTGGCGACCCGTACCGGCCGGTCCCGCTTCCCGGTGGTGCAGCGGGCCACCCGCCGGGTGCTCGGGTTCGTGCACGTCAAGGACGTGCTCGGGTACGCGGGGGCGAGCCGCCGGGCGCCGGTGCCGGCCACCGTCTACCGGCCGCTGGCGGTGGTGCCGCCGGACCGTACGCTGGCCGACCTGCTGCTCGCGATGCGCCGCGAACGCCGCCACATGGTGCTGGTCAGCGACGGGCGCCGGCCAATGGGAGTGGTCACGCTCGATGACGTATTGACGGCCATCGTCGGAAGGTGAAACGAATACCCTTGGTGTGCAATCGATTGCGGAAACGTGATGAAACAAACGGTCGCCTTGATTCCACCGGACGCCTTCCCTAATGTTGGGCACCGACCGCTGTGGGTCGTCTGCCTCGATCTTCCCTCTCGCGAGGCGCCCGGCGGTCGGTTGCAAAGGAGTCCGTGCCGGTGGCAACCACGCCCCCTCAACGTCACGCCCCGAGCGCACCACCCATCCGGCGGGCCGGGTTCCGACGGGTGGTCCACCGTCTGGTCACCCTGGTCGCGGCCGCCGCGGTCGGCGCCGGAATGCTGACGGCCCCGGCGCACGCGGCGCCGTCGGTGGACGAGATCGACGCGCAGATCGACAAGCAGTGGCAGCAGCTCGAACCCACGATCGAGCAGTTCAACAAGGTCCGTTCGCAGCTGCGCGCCAACCAGAAGAAGTCCAAGGCGTTGAAGGACAAGATGGTGCCGCTGGAGCTGGCCTCCACGCTCGCCATGAACAAGGTCGGCGACATCGCGGCCCGCTACTACATCCAGGGCCCGTCGCAGGAACTGGGCGCGCTGCTGGTGAACTCCAAGCCGGGCGCGCTGGCCGAGCAGCTGGTCATGCTGGACCGGATCGCCGAGGACCAGCGCCGCCAGATCGCCGGTGTGCTCAAGGTGCGCGACGAGTACAACAAGCAGAAGGAGAAGCTCGACGCGCTGATCGCGCTGGAGATCAAGCAGCAGAACGATCTCGCGGCGAAGAAGAAGCAGATCGACTCGGAGATCAAGCGGCTGACCGCCATGCTGCCGGTGACCTCGATCCGCCCGGCGGGCTGCCCCGCCGTCGACGGTGTGGTGAGCAGCGCCGCGCGGACCGCGATCAAGACGGCGTGTGCCCAGGTCGGCGACCCGTACGTGTGGGGTGCCACCGGCCCGAACTCGTTCGACTGCTCCGGCCTCACCCAGTACGCGTACAAGGCGGCGGGCATCTCGCTCACCCACTTCACCGGCGCGCAGTGGAACGAGGGCCGCAAGGTGTCCCGCTCCGAGGCGCGACCTGGTGACCTGGTGTTCTTCGGCTCCGATCTGCACCACGTCGGGCTCTATCTCGGCAATGGGGTGATGGTGCACGCGCCACGAACCGGTAAACCGGTCCAGGTGTCGAGCATCAGCACCCAGCCGCTCGCCGGCTTCGTCCGGGTCGCCTGACCCGCACCTCGTACCACGCGAGAGGCCCCCGGTCCGCATGGACCGGGGGCCTCTCGCCGTACGGTGACGGGATCAGCGCGGCGCACCGACCGGGGACGGCAGGATCAGCACGTCGTCCAGGTTCACGAACATGATCCGGTGGCCGAACTGGACCTGCACGTAGCGGTTCTCACCGCGTACCACGGTCCGGTCACCCGGGGCCGAGCCGTCGAACGAGACGGCCCGGTAGTACTCGCCGGGCAGCACTCCGCCGACCGCGTACCGCTGGCCCGCCGCGAACGTGTACTGAAGCGGCGAGATGGTCTGGTACGGGATGGTGTCCGGGTAGGCGGCCTGCTCCGGGTAGGCCCGCCCGTACACCGGGATGGTGGCCTTGCCGGGCCGCGGGGTCACCACGAAGCCGGTGGCCCACTTGGCGGTCGGCGCGGAGGCCGGGTTGAGGAACCATGCCTTCTGGCCGAGGTACCAGATCGCGGTCCAGTCACCCTGCCGGCCGGCGAGCGCGTACGTCTGACCGGCCGAGGCGCGGGCGCCGTGGTCGGAGATGTACATCGTGTCCGGCGTGCCGTCCGGGCGCAGCCCGAGGTCGTTCACGAGCGGGGCGTCCGGGCTCGGCGCGGTCCGCAGGATCACCGAGGATGAGCCGCGCGACGGGCACGGCTCGGCCGGCGGCCTGGGCGTCGGGACGCCCGGCGGCTGCTGGTTGCAGCCGACGAACGCCGGCCGGTTGGTGGCGAAGTCCGGGTCGATGGTGACCAGGCCGGTCCGCGCCGTGCCGGTGGTGCGGAACGGCGCCTTCATCAGGTCGAAGTAGTGCGACCAGTCCCAGTAGGGTCCCGGATCCCAGTGCATGCCGCCCACCGCGCCGGCGTTGATGCCGGGCACGTTGTCGTGGCCGATGATGTGCTGCCGGTCCATCGGGATGCCGAGCTTCAGCGCCAGGTGGCGCACCAGCTTGGCGGAGGTGCGGTACATCGCCTCGGTGTACCAGGTGCCCTGACCGGCGAAGCCCTCGTGCTCCAGGCCGATGGACTTCGCGTTCACGTACCAGTTGCCGGCGTGCCAGCCGACGTCCTTGGTCTTGATGTGCTGGGCGATGTAGCCGTCCACCGAGCGCAGCGTGTAGTGCCAGCCCAGGTAGTCGGCCCGCTTCACCAGGTCGACGCTCGGGCCGAAGTAGCCCTCGGTGTCGTGGATGACGATGTACTCGATCTTCTGCTGCTTCGGCCGGTCGCCCAGGTCGTGGTTGCCGTAGTCGCCCGGGTCGTCGCTGAGCTGCTCGTACGGCGCGGGGATCCACTCGCAGGCCAGCCGGACCGGGCACTCCAGCCCGTCCGGCCGCTCGGCGTTGCGCAGGCCGAGCCGGGCCAGCCGGGAGCGGTCCGGCTTCGCGGCGGTGGCGGCGAGCGTGACCCGCTGGCCGTCGTCGGTGGTCCGGCTGGCGCCCTGGCCGAGCTGGTCGTACACCTCGTCGGCGAAGGCCGCCGCGCCGTCGGTGGTGTCCGCGCCGGAGTACCGGGCCACCGCCCCGTACCAGGCCGCCGGGTCGGTGCCGGCGCCGACCGGCCCGCCCAGGGCCTTCTGGTACGACGCCAGCAGCGCCGCGCCACCGCGGATGTTCGCGGCCGGGTCGGTCCGCAGCGTCCCCGCGTCGAGCCCGGTGAGCGCGGCGGCGGCGTCGAGCGTCTGGAGCGAGGCGGGCGGCAGTGGGGTCTCCCGCTCCGGCGTGGCGGCCGTGGCCGGGTCGAGCTTCAGCGGGCGGGAGTCGTCGCCGCGCGGGTCCTCGTCCTCGTCGACGTGGGCGCTGCCCGGCGTGGCGAGGATGTGCGCGGCGTCGGTCAGGTGCATCGGGCCGTATCCGCCGCTGGTGCTCGGCTGCCCGGTGTGGGTGTCCCAGCGGGACTCCAGGTAGGAGACACCGAGCAGCACGTTCTGCGGGACGCCGTACTCGGCGGCCGCGGCGGCGTATTGTTGTTGCCTGTCGCTCGCGGGCGCGGACGTGTCCGGCGCGGCGTTCACCGGGCCGGTCGTCGCCAGCGCGGTGGCGGTCACCACGGCGGCGGCGAGCAGTATCCGTCTGCCTGACGGCGGGGCGGAGAGGTGCATCGAACCTCCTGGACAGGGATGGGGGTCACTGCGTTTCCACCCTCACTCCGCACACCCGCGATGGTCAATACCTTTCCAGTGGGTAATCAGTCTTGAAAGAAAATTTCGCCTCCGCTCGCGGCGCGCTGCCGCATCGCGTACGGAGTGTCACGCCGCCGGAAGTTGCGGATCGATAACTGTGGTCCCTACTCTGGTGAATCGTCGGCCGCATGTCTCACCGTCCACCCCGGTCGGTGACGGTCCGGCACCGCCGAGTCGCCCACGGGCGAGCCGGGGAACCAGGTACCTGGGGTGAATCCGCAGCGCTGCTGCGGTAGGGCGGCTCCCTTCCCGCCCGAATCCGTCAGCTAACCCGGTAGGCGGAACTGAAGAAGGAGTACGGACGCCCGGTGGCACTCCATGCCCCGCGGCCGTCGTCGAGCCGGTCGGTCGACCGGTTCACGGCTGTGCCGCGTACCCGCTGGTCCCGCTTCACCACCGCACTCGCCGCCCTGGTCGGCACCGCCGTCGTCCTGACCGGCGGCGCCACGGCGGCACACGCCGAACCCTCGGTCGCCGAGATCGAAGCCCAGATCGACCGCGACTGGAACAAGCTCGAACCGGTCATCGAGCAGGTGAACGCCGTACGCGAGCAACTCGCCGCGCGGCGCAAGCAAGCCGACGCGCTCGGCCGGCAGATCGCACCCCTCCAGGCCCGGGTGGACGCCGCGCTCGGCCAGGTCGGCGGGCTCGCCGCCGACGCCTACAAGGGCGACAACCTGTCCACTGTCAACGCGCTGCTCGGCAGCCGCTCGCCCGGTGACCTGGTCAACGGCCTGGAACTGCTCGACCGCTTCGCGCACCGGCAGCACGAGCAGGTGCGCTCCGTCGCGGCGCTGCGCGACGAGCTGGCGGCGAAGAAGAAGCCGCTGGACGAGATGATCGCCGGGCTGGCGCGCACCGAGGCCCAGCTCGCGGCGAAGAAGAAGCAGATCGACGCCGAGATCGCCCGGCTGCAGAAGCTGCGGCTCAAGGTGTACGGCAAGGGTGGTGGCGGCCCGCTGCGCCCGGCGCCCTGCCCGGCCGGTTACCCCGGTGGCGCGGCCGGTGCGGCGGTCAAGTTCGCCTGCGCCCAGATCGGCAAGATCTACGTCTGGGGCGCGGCCGGGCCGGACCACTTCGACTGCTCGGGCCTGACCATGGCGGCCTGGGCCAAGGGCGGTGTGTCGCTGCCGCACAACGCGCGCCAACAGCACGGCGTGACGAAGCGGATCAGCCGGGCCGAGCTGCGTGCCGGTGACCTCGTCTTCTACTACGGCGACCTGCACCACGTGGCGATGTACGTGGGCGACGGCTGGGTGGTGCACGCCTCCCAGTCCGGCAAGCCGATCACGATGAAGCGGGTCGACGACGGCGACATCAACAGCTACGGCCGGGTGTGAGGAAGGGCCCTCTCTTGACGCCTCCGGCAGCGGAGGGGGCCCCTCTCGACAGCCGCGGGCGCCGTCAGCGCGTCGGCCAGGTGCGCCAGCTCTGCCAGGACCGGCTCGGCGTCGGGCCGCGCTGGCCCTGGTAACGCGAGCCGTAGACGGCCGAGCCGTACGGGTGCTCGGCCGGCGAGGAGAGCCGGAAGATGCAGAGCTGGCCGATCTTCATGCCCGGCCAGAGCGTGATCGGCAGGTTCGCCACGTTCGACAGCTCCAGCGTGACGTGGCCGGAGAAGCCCGGGTCGATGAAGCCGGCGGTCGAGTGGGTCAGCAGCCCCAGCCGCCCCAGGCTCGACTTGCCTTCCAGTCGCCCGGCGAGCTGGTCACCCAGCGAGATCACCTCGAGCGTGGAGGCGAGCACGAACTCGCCCGGGTGCAGCACGAACGGCTGCCCCTCCGGCACCTCGACCATCGAGGTCAGGTCGTCCTGCTGCTTCGACGGGTCGATGTGTGTGTAGAGGTGGTTGTTGAAGACCCGGAACAGCCGGTCCAGGCGTACGTCGATGCTCGACGGCTGCACCAGCGTCGGCTCGAAGGGCTCCAGCGCGAGCGTGCCGGCCTTGATCTCGGAGACCAGGTCGCGGTCGGAGAGCAGCATCGGAACACCATAGCGACCGGTATGGGTGACCTGCGTGTCGCACTACATCTTCGTACATGTGTTCGATAGAGTGTCCACATGGCTTCCTGGTCCGAATTCGCCGCCGACGAGCCCTGCCTCGCCGACGAGATCCGCCTCCTGATGCAGCAGTACGGGCCGGGCTTCGGCTACCTCGCCACGGTCCGAGCCGACGGCGGCCCCCGGGTCCACCCGGTCTCCCCCGTGATCACCGCCGACGGGCTCTGGTGCTTCGTCGTCGACTCGCCGAAGCGCCGCGACCTGGAACGCGACGGCCGCTACGCGCTGCACTCGTTCCCGCCGGAGGAGAGCGACGACGAGGCGTACATCGCGGGGCGCGCGCAGCCGGTGACCGACCCGGCCACGGTCGCGCGGCTGGCCCGGATCGCCCGGGCGTCGCCCCAGGGCGACTGGCGGCTGTTCGAGTTCACCGTCGAGGCGGCGATGCTGACCCGGCGCGACCCGGTGGCCCAGCCCGGCGCCGCCCCGCCGCAGGTGCGGGTCTGGCTCGACCCGCGCGGGGCCGAACCGGCCCGGCGCGAGCCGGTCGCCGCGGAGGGCCTTCGCGGCCGGCACGGCTTCGACACCCGCCGCCCGGCCGCCTGACCACGACCCGAAACGAACGGTGCCGGCCCGTCCGAGGACAGGGCCGGCACCGGTGTACGTGGTGCGATGAGGTCAGGCTGCGCGGTAGGCGTTCCACGCGGTGAGCATGCGGCTCGCCTGGCCGGCGGTGAACTGGTACATGCAGGAGTCGTACGTGTAGTCCATGAAGTTGGTGATCGGGTCCTTGCCGGTGGTCGAGCAGGTGTCCCGCCCGGTCGGGCACTGGTACGCCGGGGACGACTCTGCCGGGGTGTCGGAGACGCTGTCGCCCGAGCCGGAGCAGCCGCCCTGGAAGGTGTGGTAGAGGTTCAGCCAGTGGCCGACCTCGTGGGTGCCGGTGTCACCCTGGTTGTAGTTGGTCGCGGTGCCGCCGGGCAGCGACTCGTTGAGCACCACCACGCCGTCCATCTTGTCCAGCGTCCGCTTCGGGAACGTGGCCCAGCCCAGCAGGCTGTCACTCAGCTCGCCGAGGTAGATGTTCAGCGTGTTCTTGCCGCCCACACGCAGCGAGGTCTTCATCGAGCGCTCGGCGGAGGAACCCTGCACGATCGGGTACCACGACGTGTTGGTCACCCGGTTGATCTTCGTGAGCTGGAACCCGAACGCGGTGGCGGCGCCGCCGGTCGAGCCCGCGTACGCCTGGTTCAGCACGGTGATCTGCTGGTTGATCATCGAGTCCGTGATGTTGCCGCCGGCCCGGGTGCTGTTCTCCTGGATGACGTGCACGACGACCGGGATCGTCACGGTGGCCAGCGGGGCGACGGCGCCGGTCCGGAAGTTGGCCCGCTCGCGCTGCGCCGCGGCGAGGTCGGCCTCACGGTCGCGGACCTGCTGGGCGGTCAGGTGGTTGGGGTCGAGCTTGGCGTTGCCGCCCTTCGCGACGCGGGCGTTCGCGTACTCGTCGGCGTGGGCGCCGACCGGCTCGGCGCAGACGCCGGCCGGGGCGGCCGAGAAGGCCGAAGCAGCGGGGACGACGCCGACGGCGGCGGTGCTGAGCAGCAGCGCGAGGGTCGACGTCGCGACACCGGCGGTACGCCGGGTCAGCAGGTCGGGACGGAGTCCCATGGGCCCACCTCTTTCTGACGGCGTGCCAGGGGGTGTGTCACGCCGGTTCGGAAACGTGGGGCAGACGTTACATCGCATCGACGCATTTGAGAACGCCCATAGGTTTCCGGCGTGCAACTTCGCGCCTGGGGGTACCTGGGTGCACGGGCGTGGTGACCTCAGGTAGAGTGATGCCGCCTGCGGGTGTAGTTCAATGGCAGAACATCAGCTTCCCAAGCTGACAGTGCGGGTTCGATTCCCGTCACCCGCTCCACGCGGAAGGCCCTGGTCAGGATGCGAGTCCCAGCCAGGGCCTTCGACGTTTCTTGGGCCACGAGCACCCGTCGGGCCATCCACGGGCCACTGGCCACGCTTCTTGCTCTCGCCCTTGGCCTTGTCCGAGGAGCCGCGCGCCGACTTCTTGGCCTTCTTGCGCTCGGCCTTCACCGCGTCGCTCACCGCCTGGGCGACAGCACGGCACAGCAACACCCGGTCGCCGTCCCGAAGAACGGTCGTAACGATTCGGGCTCGACCCAGGGCTGCCGGCGGAGATCGGCGTCCATCGTCGCCACGGGCCTTCACCGTCGGCGGATCGACTGACACAATGCGGCGTGCGATCACGTCTGCGGATGATCAGAGTGACGACCACGCCGGTGCAGGTACGGGAGACGGCCACCGTCGACCTGCCCACCAGCGCGGAGGCGGCCTTCGGCTTCATGTGGGATCCGGCCTCGTCGGTCGCGATGCACGATTCGGTGGAGCTCGGCGTCACGCTGCCCGGCCCGGAGGGAGTCGGCGAGATCCAGGCGTTCGTGCATCGGACCCCCACGGACCGGATGGGCGTCATCCACGAGGTCGTCGAGATGGAACCGGGTCGTCGTGCCGTCACCCGTACCCTGACGGCCGGATGCCCCAGCGGCGGCGTGCTCACCGTCGTGCCGCTCGGTCCCGACTCCTGCCGTCTCACCCAGGAGTTCTGGCTGGAGCTTCCGGCGGGTATGCCGGCGGGCACCGACAGGCAGGTACGTGACGAGTACCGGACCCGGCTCGCTGAGCTGACGCGGCGGCTCGCGGCCTGGGCCGCTCACGCGCCCCGGGACGCCGCTCGCTGACACGCCCTCGGACCGAGCACGCGACGCATCGTCGTGAGGGCGGTCAGGCCCACCGCTCGGCATCGGGCAGGCCGAGCCGGCGTCGGGCCACTTCGTCGAACAGGTGATTCCGGCGGCGATGAGTCGCGGATCGTCGGCGGGTCTACCGGTTGACGGAGCGGAAACCGAAGGAGCAGACCCATGGGTACGTTGATCGTGACCGAGTTCCTGACCCTCGACGGCGTGGCGCAGGCGCCCGGCGAACCGGACGAGGACCGCGAGGGCGGCTTCAGCCACGGTGGCTGGCAGATGCCGCTGCTGGACGACAAGTCCGGCGCGGTGATGTTCCAGCGGGCGAGCAGCATGGACGCGCTGCTGCTGGGCCGCAAGACGTACGACATCTTCGCCGGCTACTGGCCCAAGGCGCCCGCGGACATGCCCTTCACCGGGCTGCTCAACGGCGTGCCCAAGTACGTCGCCAGCCGCACCCTGACCGAGCCGCTGGCCTGGGCGAACTCGACGCTGGTGAGCGGCGACCTGGCCGAGCGGGTGACCGAGATGAAGGCCCGCCACGACGAGGTGCACGTGATCGGCAGCCTCGACCTGGTGCAGTCGCTGCTGCGCGCCGGCCTCGTCGACCGGCTCAACCTGTGGCTGTATCCGGTCGTGCTCGGCACCGGCAAGCGCCTGTTCGGCGAGGGAACGGTGCCGAGCGCGCTGCGGCTCACCGAGTCGGTCACCCACGCGCACGGCACGCTGCAACTGACGTACGAGCCGGCCGGCGCACCCGTCTACGGGGACGCCGCCGCGTAGGGCGCGCGGAGGTCGAGCACGTGTCGCAGGCCGGGCTGCCCGTCGAGATCCACCTCGCAGTCGGAACCCGTGCCGTCCGGCACGAAACCGGCACGCCGGAGCACCGCCAGTGAGGCCGGGTTCGCCAGCGCCGCCGAGGCGACCAGCCGGCGCAGGCCGTACGTCGTGCGGGCCAGCTCGCACACGCGCCGTACGCCTTCACTCGCGAGCCCGCGCCCGGCGGCGCGCTCGGCCACCCGGTAGCCCAGCTCGGCGCTGCCGTCCGCCACGTCGACCAGGTTGAACCGCCCGAGCACGGTGCCGTGTTCGTCGACCAGCACGTGGAAGTGGCAGGTGCCGCGTTCCTGCTCGTCCAGGAGGGCCGCGTGCCGGGCGGGGTACCGGGTGAAGTAGTCGTCGCCCCGGTCGGGGACGTACCGGGCGAAGTACGCCTGGTTCTCCCGCTCGAACCGCAGCACGGCGGGTGCGTGGTGAGCGGCGAGTCGTTCCAGCTCCGGCATCGGACCAGGTTAGGCGTCGGCCGGGTAGGAGCGCAGTTCGATTGTGTTGCCGTCCGGGTCGCTGACGTAGATCGAGGTGCCGGTGCCGCGCGCGCCGAAGCGCGGTACCGGGCCGGTCAGCACGGTGAAGACCCCGGAGTCGACCACCCGCTGCCAGTCGACCGGCTCGACCACCAGGCAGAAGTGGTCCACGTTGGACCCGCCCGGCTCGCCCCGTACCAGGTCGATGATGGTGCCGGCGTCGACGCGTACGGACGGGAAGGGCACCTCGCCGGCCCGCCACCTGTCGACCCGCACCGGGGCCAGGCCGAGCGTGCCGCAGTAGAAGTCGAGCGAGCGTTCGACATCGCTCACCGAGAGCACGAGGTGGTCGAAACCGGTCACCGTCACGAGATCGTTGTGCATGCGTCTACCCTGGTCCGCCGCACCACCGGGACCAAGCCCGATCCGGACTACGATCGTTGACCCGCAGGCAACGACGGAGGTGCTCCGGTGCTGGAGCGGTACGAGATCGAGACGTTCCTGACCCTGGCCGAGGAACTGCACTTCGGGCGGACCGGCGAGCGGCTGCGGGTGAGCACCGGCCGGGTCAGCCACGTGGTGCGCAAGCTGGAACGCCGGATCGGCGCGCCGTTGTTCGAGCGCACCAGCCGGGTCGTCCGGCTCACCCCGATCGGCGTCCGCCTGGCCGAGGAGATGCGCCCGCTGGTGGCCGGCATCGAGGCGGCGGTCCAGCGGGCCGTGGACGCCGGGCGCGGGCTCACCGGCGAGCTGCGGGTGGCGTACGTGGGCGAGTCGACGGCTCCGGTGCTGTTGCGTGCGGTGGCCCTGTTCACCGAGCGTCACCCGGACTGCGAGGTGCACGTGCACGAGGCGCCCCTGGCCGGCACCCGGTCGAGCCTGCGGGACGGCACGATCGACGTGCTGATCGCCTCGTACCCCTTCGACGGGATGGCGAACGGCCCGGTGCTGATGCGCGAACGCCGGGTGCTCGCGGTGGCCGCCGGCCATCCGCTCGCGGCCGAGGAGTCGGTGTCGCTGGAGGTGCTCGGTGACCATCCGGTGGTGCAGTACCCGGCGGTGACCTCGGCCGCGTTCAAGCAGGACCGCACGCCGGTCCGCACCCCGGCGGGCCGTCCGGTGCCGGAGGGCCCGGTCGGCGGCAGCTTCTCCGAGATGCTGGCGCTCGTCGCGCTGGGGCGCGGCGTGCTGCCGGTGGGCGAGCAGACCCGGCAGTTCTACGCCCGTCCGGACGTGGCCTATGTGCCGATCCACGACGCGCCGCCGATCAGTCGCGGTCCGGTGTGGATGGCCGAGAACACCACTTCCCGGGTACGCGAGTTCGTCCGCGCGGCGGCCGACGCCAACCCGCTCCCGCCGGACTGACCTCGTCGTACCCGGCTGGCAGCATCGGCGGGATGCGGAACGAGATCCGGGCACTGGTCGACGAGCTGGCGCCGGGCGACGAGCAGGAGGCGCGGCACCGGGAGGCGGCGCTTGCCTGGCTGGCCGGCACGGAGGACATCTTCCGCCGGGCCAAGCCGCGCACCCCGTCGCCGCACCTGGTCGCGTACTTCCTGCTCCGCGACCCGGCCGACGGCACGGTGCTGCTGGTCGACCACCGTCTCGCGGGCATGTGGCTGCCCAGCGGCGGTCACGTCGAGCCCGGCGAGCACCCGGCCGACACGGTGCGCCGCGAGCTGCGGGAGGAGTTGGGCGTGGCGGCGGCCTTCGCGCCGCCGTTCGGCGAGCGCCCGGCGTTCCTCACCGTCACCGAGACGGTCGGCCCGCCCGAGCTGCGGCACACCGACGTGAGTCTCTGGTACGTGCTGTCCGCCCACCGTGACCAGCGCTTCACGCCCGATCCGGTGGAGTTCGCCGGCATCCGCTGGTGGACGCCCGCCGAGGTGGCGGACGCGCCGGCCGGCACGATCGAGCCGCATCTGGGCCGGATGCTGACCAAGCTGGCGGCAACCACGCCTTGACCCGTCCCCTGCGGCAAGGCCCAGCGTGGTCGGTGCCGGTCGCGGTGACCGGCACGAGGAGCGCGAGGGAGGACACGTGCGACTGCTGACCATCGGGGCGTTCGCCCGCGCGACCGGCCTGAGCGCCAAGGCGCTGCGCATCTACGACGACTGCGGGCTGCTGCCCCCGGCCGCGGTGGACCCGCACTCGGGCTACCGCTACTACGCGCCGGAGCAGCAGGACCGGGCCCGGCTGATCGGCGGGCTACGCCGGGCCGGGATGCCGCTGGCCGAGATCCGTACCGTCTGCGGCCTGCCGCCCGCCGCCGCCGCCGAGGCGCTCGACGCCTGGTGGCGGCGGGTCAGCGCGGACACGGCGGCGCGCGGCCGGGCCGTCGCGCTCCTCGCCGACACACTCAGCGAGAGGGGCACCACCATGTCCGAGACCACCTTCCGGTACGCGACGCGCTGCGAGACCGGCGCGGTCCGCGACTCCAACGAGGACACCGCGTACGCGAGCGCGGCGCTGCTGGCGGTCGCCGACGGCGTACGCGGTCCGGCCGGGTCCACGGCGAGCGCGGCGGCGGTGGACGCGCTGCGGCCGCTGGAGCAGGCGGACGCGCCGCAGGGCGACCTGCTCGCCGCGCTGGCCGACGCGGTGACCCGGGCCGACCGGGCGGTACGCGCGCACGCCACCGACGCCGACCAGCCGGCCACCACGCTCACCGCGCTCGTGCGGCGCGGCACCCGGCTCGCGCTGGTGCACGTCGGGGACAGCCGGGCGTACCTGCTGCGCGGCGGCGAGCTGTCCCGGCTCACCCAGGACCACACGTACGTGCAGACGCTCGTCGACCAGGGGCGGCTCACTCCGGCCGAGGCCGGGGCGCATCCGCAGCGGGCGCTGCTGGCCCGGGCGCTCGGCGCGGGCGCGGAGGTGGAGGCGGATCTGGCGCTGCGTACGGCGCTGCCCGGCGACCGCTACCTGCTCTGCTCCGACGGCCTGTCCGCGGTGGTGGAGCCGGGCGCGTTGCACGCCGCGCTGACGGAGGCGGACGGTCCGGAGACCGCCGTCGAGCGCCTGGTCGAGCTGGCGTACGCGGCCGGCGCGCCGGACAACGTCGCCTGCGTGGTCGCCGACGTGGCGGCGTGATCCCCGCGACCCGGGTCGGACTGTCCGGCCCGGGTCGTACCCTGGCGATCATGCGAATCGGCATCGTGATCCTGCCCGACCAGCGCTGGTCGGAAGCGCGCCGGCGGTGGGCCCAGGTGGACGAGTGGGGCTTCGACCACGCCTGGACCTACGACCACCTGGGCTGGCGTGACCTCGTCGACGGCCCGTGGTTCGACTCGTGGACGACGCTTACCGCTGCGGCCGGCGTGACGTCCCGGGTGAAGCTGGGGACGCTCGTCGCCTCGCCGAACTTCCGGCACCCGGCGGCGTTCGCCCGGCAGGTCACGGCGCTCGACGACGTGTCCGGCGGCCGGGTGCTGCTCGGCCTCGGCGCGGGCGGCATCGGCTTCGACTCGGCCGTGCTCGGCGGCGAGACGCTGCCGCCCCGGCAGCGCGTGGACCGGTTCGCCGAGTTCACCGAGTTGCTCGACGCGATCCTGCGGGAGGACGGCACGACCTGGCGCGGGGAGTGGTTCACCGCTGTGGACGCCCGCAACAACCCGGGGTGCGTCCAGCAGCCCCGGGTGCCGTTCGTGGTCGCCGCGAACGGTCCCCGCTCGATGCGGCTGGTCGCCCGGTTCGGGCAGGGCTGGGTCACCACCGGGCTCGGCGGCGACGACATCGAGACCTGGTGGGGCACGGTGGCGGAGCTGTCCGAGCGGATGGACCGCACGCTGGAGCAGGCCGGCCGTGACCCGGCGACGCTCGACCGCTATCTGTCGCTCGACTCGGCGCCGGTGTTCTCGCTCACCAGCGCCGACTTCCTCGTCGAGCAGGTGGCCCGGGCGGCCCGGCTGGGCTTCACCGACGTGGTGACGCACTGGCCCCGGGCCAGCAGTTGGTACGCCGGTGACGAGGCGGTGCTGGTCGAGGCGGCGGCGCTGCTGCCGGAGCTGCGCCGGGCCGGTTAGGTGCCGACGCTGCCCTCGGTGGAGACCAGCCGGAACCGGAGGCAGACGATCCGGGTGTCGTCGGTGACCGGCGTGCCCTGCCGGGCCCAGTAGGCGCCGTGGCCCTCGCGCCACTCCTCGATCGACCGGTCGCCCTCGCCCTCGGCGCGGGCGAAGTCCCACGGCACGTCGGCGAAGCGCACCACCTCGACGCCGGTCACCTCGATCACGGCGACGAACCGGTCGTCGTCGTCGACGAGCACCTGCCGCTCGCCGACGTACTCCAGTTCCTCGTTCTCGTCGTCGTACTCCTGGACCAGCCCGGCGGTGGCGGTCTTCACACCGGAGAGCACGAGGGTGTTGAGTCGGGTGCGCAGCTCGCCGGGCGTGCCGAGGGCGAGCGCGCGCAATCCACCGATGCGGGGCCACATGCCGCCGACGCTACGGCACGTTCCGTCACCATCGGCGGGCTCACGGCAGGTCGGCGCCGGTGAGCAGGGCGCGCAGCCTCAGCCGCCCGGCCACCTCGGGCGGGCAGGTCGCGACCAGTGCGGCGGCGCCGATCAGGTCGGCTCCGGCGTCCGCGACGACCCGGCGCAGCGCGTCCAGTTGCGCGCCGGTGTCGACCCAGTCGTCGACCAGCAGCACCCGGTCTCCGGGGTTCAGCCGCCGGCCGTCCACGCCGACCCGCAGCCGCCGTCCCCGGTAGTCCGGGGGCGTCTGGGCCCAGCGCGTCGGACCGGCCCGGCGGCGCTCGCCACCGTCCTTGTACGCGGGCAGGAAGCCGGCGCCGGCGGCGACCGCGACGAGCGGGCCGAGCAGCAGCCCGGTCACCTCCGGGGCGATCACGACGGTTGGGCGGTCACCCGGGAACAGCCCGGCCAGTGCCGGCCCGACCTGGGCCAGCACGTCGGGGTCGCGCCACCAGCCGGAGATGTCGCTGACCAGGTGGGTGCTGCCCGGCCCGGGGTCGATCCACCGGAACAGCTCGACCAGGCGACGAGTCAGCACGGGTTCCATCCTGGCGGATCGGTGGGCCGTTCGGCCGATCGACTGTGGCGCGATCGGCTACACGTACCAGGGTAAATACGGGCATAACGCCATGATCACGTTGACTTCGGAAGTGCTTCTCTCGTTACGGTCCGGGCGGTTTGTTCAATTGACGAAAGGACCGGGCCGGTGGCTGCTAGGCACCTTCGTACCCGCAAGTTCTCCTCGCCCGCCGCCATCGCCGCGACCGCCGCGGTCGGTGTGGCCCTCGCGGTCGGCGGCACCGTCGGCGCCGTGCGGCTCACCGCCGGCGAGCCGCCCGCCGCGCCGGTCGCGGTCGAGACCCTGCCCAGCACGCCCGCCCCCACCTCGGTCGCCCCCTCGCCGAGCGCGTCGGCCTCGCCGAGCGCGAGCCTCAGCCCGTCGCCGAAGGCCACCCCGAGCCCGAAGGCGAGCCGTACCCAGGCGGCCTCCCGGAGCAAGCCCCGCACCACCGCGCCGTCGCCGACGGCGAAGAAGACGAGCAGCCCGAAGGTCGTGGACAGCGGCTCGTGCGGCGCCTCCTTCTACGCCGAGGGCCAGATGACGGCGAACGGCGAGACGTTCAACCCGAACGCGCTCACCGCGGCGCACAAGACGTTGCCGTTCAACACGAAGGTCCGGGTCACCAACCCGGCCAACGGCAAGTCGGTGGTGGTGCGGATCAACGACCGCGGCCCGTTCATCGACGGCCGGTGCCTGGACCTGTCCCGCGCCGCGTTCGCGACCATCGCCGCCACCGGTCTCGGCCACGTGAACGTCCGGTACGAGGTGCTGGGCTGACCGGCCACTCGGGCAGAACTTCCACAACCGACGGGCCAGGTTCATTCTCCCGCTCACATCCATCAGGCATGCTGTCCGATGTACGCACGCAACCCTTCCAGCCGGGCCGAGGCCCGCTGAGTCCCGGATCCCGCGCCGGCCTCGGCGCGGCCCTCGCGCTGCTCGCGATCGTGGTGGCGGTGGAGCTGGCCGACGGCCGCCCGGCGCACTACCTCGCGCTGATGGCCGTCGCGCCGTTCCTCGCGGCGGCACTGGCGTCCTGGCGGGTGGTGCTCGCGGTGGGCGGCCTGGCCACCGCCATCGGGATCGCCTTCGCCTTCGCCGAGCGGGGTAGCCCGCTGGTGACTGTCGTCAACGTGACGGCGGTCGGGGCGGCCACCGCGATCGCGGCGGCCACGGCGGCGATACGCCAGCGCCAGGCAGAGCGGATCGCGGAGCTGACCCGACTCGCCTCGGTGGCCCAGCAGGCGGTGCTGAGACCGCTCGGACCGCAGGTCGGCACGCTCGCGGTGGCGGCGCGGTACATCTCCTCCACCGCTACCGCCGCGATCGGCGGCGACCTGTACGAGGTGATGGACACCCCGTACGGCGTTCGCATGATCATCGGTGAC
Organism: Micromonospora sp. NPDC005686; assembly: GCF_042871665.1. Lineage (NCBI taxonomy): Bacteria > Bacillati > Actinomycetota > Actinomycetes > Micromonosporales > Micromonosporaceae > Micromonospora > Micromonospora sp. NPDC005686. The sequence continues at coordinate 71,509 of NZ_JBIAIY010000007.1, read as the reverse complement.
GTACGCGGAAAGGGGCTGGACGCGGTCCGCCTGGCCAGCATCGTGCTCGGCTCGTACCGGCACGTCGCGTACGAGCGGGCCGACCTGCGCGCGGTGGTGACCGACCTGGACCGCGCGGTGGCCCGCAACGTCGGCGACGAGGACTTCGTCACGGCGGCCCTGGTCGAGGAGCGCGGCGGCACGCTGACCATCGTCAACTGCGGGCACCCACCGCCGCTGCTGCTGCGCCGGGGCGCGGTGATCCCGTTGGAGCCGCCCGCGCCCGCGCCGCCGCTCGGGTTCATGCCCGTGGTCCGGCCCCGGGTGGAGCGGCTGGAACCGGGTGACCGGCTGCTGCTGTTCACCGACGGGCTGGGCGAGGCACGCCGGGACGGCGAGTTCTTCCCCACCGCCGACCGGGCCTGGCGGCTGCTCGGCCACGGCACCGTCGGCGACGGGCTGGCCTCGTTGGAGACCGCCCTGGTCGAGTGGGTGCACGGGCGGCTCGACGACGACATCGCGCTGGTCCTGATGGAGTACGTCGGCCCGCGCAGCGCCACCGCCGCCGCGGTGCCGAGCTGGGAGGTCGGCGCCGCCGACGGATGAACGGGAAGTATGTAATCGCTGTCACTTCCGAGATCCGCTTGTCGTTGCCTACCGGCGAGTAATACAGTCTGGAGTTACTGATCGGTAACACCTGTCCGGAAGCGGGGCCAGCGAGCATGACCCACTACAAGAGCAACGTGCGGGACCTCGAGTTCAACCTGTTCGAGGTATTCGGGGCGGACCGGACGCTCGGTCAGGCCCCGTTCACGGACCTGGACGTCGACACCGCCCGCAGCTTCCTCGGCGAGGTCGACCGCCTCGCCCGCGAGGACCTGGCTGCCAGCTACTCGGACAGCGACCGCAACCCGCCGGTCTTCGACCCGGCGACGTTCACCGCGCCGCTGCCGGAGTCGTTCAAGAAGTCGTACAAGGCGTTCATGGACTCCGAGTTCTGGCGTCTGGACCTGCCGGAGGTCCTGGGCGGCACCAACGCTCCGCGCGCCCTCTGGTGGTCGCTCGCCGAGCTGGTGCTCGGCGCCAACGCCCCGATCTGGATGTACGCCTCCGGTCCGTCCTTCGCGCACGTGCTGCACGTCGAGGGCACCGAGGAGCAGAAGAAGTGGGCCCGGCTGTTCATCGACAAGCAGTGGGGCTCGACCATGGTCCTCACCGAGCCGGACGCCGGCTCCGACGTGGGCGCCGGCCGTACCCGCGCGATCCAGCAGCCGGACGGCTCGTGGCACATCGAGGGCGTGAAGCGCTTCATCACCTCCGGTGAGCACGACCTGAGCGACAACATCGTCCACTACGTGCTGGCCCGTCCGGTCGGCGTCGAGGGCGTCGGCGGTCCGGGCACCAAGGGCCTGTCGCTGTTCGTCGTGCCGAAGTTCCACTTCGACCCGGAGACCGGTGAGCTGGGCGAGCGCAACGGCGTCTACGCCACCAACGTCGAGCACAAGATGGGCCTGAAGGTCTCGAACACCTGCGAGGTGACCTTCGGCGAGCACGGCGTACCGGCCAAGGGCTGGCTGCTGGGCGAGAAGCACGACGGCATCCGCCAGATGTTCATGATCATCGAGTACGCCCGGATGCTGGTCGGCACCAAGGCGATCGCCACGCTCTCCACCGGCTACCTCAACGCCCTGGAGTACGCCAAGAACCGGGTGCAGGGCGCCGACCTCACCCAGATGGCCGACAAGACCGCCCCGCGGGTGACCATCACCCACCACCCGGACGTGCGCCGTTCGCTGCTGCTGCAGAAGTCGTACGCCGAGGGCCTGCGCGCGCTCGTCTGCTACACCGCCACCTGGCAGGACAAGGTCACGATCGCCGAGGCGGCCGGTGACGAGAAGGCCACCAAGCTGGCGAAGCGGGTGAACGACCTGCTGCTGCCGCTGGTCAAGGGCGTCGGCTCGGAGCGCGCGTACGAGTTGCTCGGCCACGAGGCGCTGCAGACCTACGGCGGTTCCGGCTTCCTCCAGGACTACCCGCTGGAGCAGTACGTCCGGGACGCCAAGATCGACACTCTGTACGAGGGCACCACCGCGATCCAGAGCCTCGACCTGATCTTCCGGAAGATCGTCCGGGACAACGGCAAGGCCCTGATGGCGGTCGCCGCCGAGATCCAGGAGCACATCGCCTCCGAGGCCGGCAACGGCCAGCTCAAGGAGGAGCGTCAGGCGCTCGGCAAGGCGCTCGCCGAGATCCAGAACATCCTCGGCGTGATGACCGGCTGGCTGGGCGAGGCCCAGGGCGGCGACACCCGCGCGCTCTACAAGGTCGGCCTGAGCAGCCGCCGGTTCCTGCTGGCGATCGGCGACCTGGTGGTCGGCTGGCTGCTGCAGAAGCAGGCGGACGTGGCGCTGAAGGCGCTGGCCGGCGAGGTCTCCGCGGCCGACAAGTCCTTCTACACCGGCAAGGTCGCCGCCGCCCGGTTCTTCGCCCGCGAGGTGCTGCCCCGCATCGGCGCCGACCGGCGGATCATCGAGGGCACCGACCTGGAGATCATGGACCTCCCGGAGGAGGTTTTCTGAGCCCTTCCGGGGGCTTTCACCCCTAGAACGTCACTCTTCCCCTCATGACGACGGCCGGCGGGCACCAGCCCGCCGGCCGTCGTCGTGCGCGTGCCCGGGGTGGATAGGCGGCCCGGTGGCGGGTAACCGTCGCGGACCACGACCGGAGTACGCCCAAGGCCATCGCACGGGGGAGTGCAGCGCACATGGGCATTGGTAGCGCCATCTTTCTCATCGCGCTCGGCGCGATCATGACCTTCGCCATCCGGGCCAACGTCTGGTGGATCGACCTGCGCGCGGTCGGCTGGGTGTTCATCCTGGCCGGGCTGGGCGTCCTGCTGACCACGCTGTGGTTCTGGCAGGACCGCCGCAAGCGGGCCCGCACGCTCATCGTGGAGGAGAACCGGCTCTCGCATCCGACCGCGATGATGCCGCCGCCGCCCGACCCGCCGCCGCCGACGGCCCCGCCGTCCTGACGCCGCGTCTCAGCGGCCGATCCGGTCCAGCTCGGCGAGGTCCTCGCCGGAGAGGGCCCGGCCGGCGCCCGTGATGTTCTCGCGCAGGTGCGCGACGGATTTGGTGCCGGGGATCAGCAGGATGTTCGGCGAGCGCCGCAGCAGCCAGGCCAGGGCGACGCCCATCGGCGTCGCCCCCAGGCGTTCGGCCACCGCCGACAACGCCGAGGACTGCAACGGGGTGAACCCGCCGAGCGGGAAGAACGGCACGTAGGCGAGGCCCAGCCGGGCCAGCTCGTCGATCAGGTCGTCGTCCTGGCGGTGGGCCAGGTTGTAGAGGTTCTGCACGCAGACGATCGGCGCGATCGACCGTGCCTCGGCCACCTGTTCCGGCGTCACGTTGCTCAGGCCCAGGTGGCGGATGAGGCCCTCCTGCTGGAGCGTGGCGAGCGTTTCCAGCGCCTCGGCGAGCGACCCGGGCTGGGGCCCGGCAGCGTCGCCCAGCCGCAGGTTGACCAGGCCGAGCGCGTCCACGCCGAGCGTCTCCAGGTTCTCCTGGACCTGCCGGCGCAGGCTCTCCGGACCCCGTGCGGTGGGCCAGCCGCCCTGCCGGTCCCGGTCCGCGCCGACCTTGGTGACGACGTGCAGCGAATCCGGGTACGGGTGCAGCGCCTCCCGGATCAGCCGGTTGGTGAGGAACGGCCCGTACGCCGCGCTGGTGTCGATGTGGGTGATGCCGAGCGCGACCGCCTCGCGCAGCACCGCCAGGGCGCCGTCGTGGTCGGCTGGCGGTCCCATCACCCAGGGGCCGGCGAGCTGCATCGCGCCGTAGCCGAACCGGGTGACGGTCAGGTCGCCCAGCGTCCAGGTGCCGCCGGGAAGGTTGGTGGGGGCCATACGTGTACCTCTTGGCTCTCGTCGTCCGTCATGGGCGCCGCCGGATCGCGGCGCCCGGCCTCCACTATCGGGGTGTAACTTTCCGGGGGGAAGTAGGCACCCAAAAGTGCGTAGCTCACCGGCGTGGCAGGAGCAGAGAATGAGCAAGGCGGAGTACGACGCGTTCCTGGCCCAGTGCCCCAGCCGGCAACTGCTCGACCGGATCACCGACAAGTGGGTCACGTTGGTGCTGGCCGCGTTGCGCAGCGACGGCTCGCACCGGTTCGGAGCGGACTGCGCCGGCGAGCCGCGACCGAGGCGATACTCCGAGCTGTTCCGCACGCTGCCCGGGGTCAGCCAGAAGATGCTCACCCAGACGCTGCGCGCCCTGGAGCGCGACGGAATGATTACCCGCACCGTGGAGCCGACGGTGCCGGTGACTGTCACCTACGAGCTGACCGACCTCGGGTTCTCCCTGCACGAGATGATCCGGGGCCTGAAGACCTGGGCGGAGACGCACATGGACGACGTGCTCACCAACCGGGCGGCCTACGACAGCCGGGTCTGAGTCGTACCGGTCAGGCGCGGGCGGTGTGGCGGCCGGTGATCGGCGCGTTCCCCGGCGCGAGGTCGGCCCAGCGGGTCGTCGGCCGGTGCACCACCAGGTCGGTGGTCCGTAGCCCGTCCGGGTCGGCCCGCTGCGGATCGAGCAGCGCCGACAGCAGAGAGATCCCCGGGTTGTGCGCGACGAGCAGCACCGTCCCGGCGGTCGGCTCGACCGTCCACAGCAGCTCCAGCAGCTGATCCGGAAGCGCGTCGTACGCGCTCACCTCGTATCGCACCGCGGGAGCCGAGCCCGCCGGACCGCCCTCCGGCGGGGAACCGGTCATGCCCGTCGCCACGTCGTGCCAGGTCTGCCGGGTGCGCCGGGCCGGTGAGCAGAGCACCACGTCGGGAAGCAGCCCTTGCCGGGCCAGCCAGGCGCCGGCCGCCGCCGCGTCGGCGTGACCGCGCGCGGTGAGCGACCGCTCCGCGTCCGGGCCGTTCGCGGACTGCTCGGCCTTGGCGTGCCGCAGCAGCACCAGCCTCCGCTGCGCGTTCCTGCCGTCCGTCATACCGCCCAGCTTGCCTGATTGACGATCAGAGCGCCTGGGTATGTCGATGTGTGCCGCTACCTCATCCATGGCCGCGGCGGGCAGGAAACGCCAGCAGTACGCCAAGGAGGCGACGTCATGGGCATCGGTGCCAGCATCTTTCTCATCGCGCTCGGCGCGATCTTCGCGTTCGCCGTGGACGCCGACCTGGGGTGGCTGAACCTCAACGTGGTGGGTTGGGTGCTCATGCTCGCCGGGGCCGCCGGCCTGCTCACCACGCTCTACTTCTGGAACAGCCGCCGCCGGGTGGTGGCCGCCCCGGTGCGCGAGCAGGTGGTCGCCGAGCCGGTGGTGCCGGTGCGCGACGACCGCGTCGTGCGCGAGGAGTACCGCGAGGTGCGCCGTCCGGGTTCGGGCTACCCGGCCTGACCCCTGAGAACCCGAGGGCCCCGCGCCGTTGCGGGGCCCTCGCGCATGTCCGGGGACAGGCTTCGGTTCCGTGAGGCCCGGCTCAGGCGAACAGCGCGAAGTAGATCGCGATGTGGTGGCAGATCGCCGCGACGACAGTGCAGGCGTGGAAGAACTCGTGGTGCCCGAAGACGGTGGGCCACGGGTTCGGCCGGCGCAGCGCGTAGAACACCGCGCCCACGCTGTAGATCGCGCCGCCCACGCTCAGCAGCACCAGCGCCGTGACGCCGCCGCCGCGCAGGATCTGCGGCAGCATGGCCACCGCGACCCAGCCGAGCGCCAGGTAGAGCGGGGCGGAGACCCAGCGCGGCGCGTGCGGCCAGATCAGCTTGACCGCCACGCCGGCCAGCGCGCCACCCCAGACCAGGCTCAGCATGATCGTGGCCTGCCCGTTGTCCAGCAGCAGGACGCAGAACGGCGTGTAGGTGCCGGCGATGAACACGAAGATCATCGAGTGATCCATCCGGCGCATGATCTGGTAGCCGCGTTCGGACCAGACCCGCCGGTGGTAGAGCGCGCTGGTGCCGAAAAGCCCGCACACGGTGAAGCTGTAGATCAGGCAGCTCACCAGCGGCGCCCAGCCGGGACGACCGGCGGCGACGGAACAGAGCACGATGCCGCAGACGAGAGCGGCGAAGAACGCGTAGGCGTGCAGCCAGCCGCGCATGCGCGGCTTCCCGATGTCGGCCGGCCGTAGCCGGGACGGTGCGGAGGTCGTCACCTCCTTAGGTTACGACGGCGTAGGTTACTTGCAAGTAGTGTGGACCGTCACCTCACCCGACGGCAGGATGACCGGATGCGGATCCGGCCGGTCGGGGCGTACGCCCTGCTCCTCGACTGTGACGACGCGGCCCAGGCACAGGCCTGGCGGGCCGAGCTGTGGCACCGGCGCGAGGCGGGCGAGCTGACCGCCACCGAGATCGTCCCCGGCGCGGCCACCGTGCTGCTCGACGGCGTACCGGACCCGGAGGCGGCCGCCGCCCGGATCGCCGGCTGGCGCCCCCGCACCACCGACTCCGGCACGGCCACCGCCGAGGTCCGGGTGCCGGTCGTGTACGACGGCGAGGACCTTCCGCTGGTCGCGGAACACTGGCACGCCGACGTACCGGCGGTCGTCGACCGGCTCCGGCGTACCGAGTTCCGGGTCGCGTTCTGCGGGTTCGCGCCCGGGTTCGCGTACCTGACCGGGCTGCCGCCCGAGCTGGCGGTGCCCCGGCTCGCCACGCCGCGTACCCGGGTGCCGGCCGGCTCGGTGGCGCTCGCCGGCCCGTACGCGGGCATCTACCCCACCGCGTCCCCCGGTGGCTGGCTACTGGTCGGTCGCACCGACCTGCCGCTGTTCGACGTGCACGCCCACCCGCCGGCCCGGCTCACCCCCGGCGCCCGCGTCCGGCTGGTCGACGCGCCGTGATCGAGGTGCTGCGGGCCGGGGTGCTCACCACCGTTCAGGACCAGGGCCGGCCCGGGTGGGCGCACCTCGGCGTACCTCGTTCCGGTGCCCTCGACCCGGCCGCCCTGCGCCTGGCCAACCGGCTGGTGGGCAACGACGAACGCGCCGCCGGCTTGGAGATCACCATGACCGGCTGCGTACTGCGGGTGACCCGGGCGATCGCTGTCGCGCTCACCGGCGCTCCGGCCGACGTGGTCGTCGAGTGGCGGGCCGGGGACACACAGCCGCGCCCGGGGGACGTGGGACGCGCGCTCTCGCTGCCGGCGGGCGCGGTGCTGCGCGTCGGGCCGGCCCGCGCCGGGGTACGGACGTGGTTGGCGGTCAGCGGCGGGATCGCCGTCGAGCCGGTGCTCGGCAGCCGCGCCACCGACACGCTCTCCGGCCTCGGACCACCACCGCTGCGCGACGGCGACCGGCTGCCGCTCGGCACCCCGGCCGGTCCGCCCGCACCCGTCGACCTCGCCGTCACCGGGCCGCTCCCGGACGAACCGCGGCTCGCCGTGCGCCCGGGCCCCCGGCAGGACTGGTTCACGGCTGACGCGCTGGACCTGCTGTGCCGTGCCGCGTACACGGTGAGCCCGGACAGCAACCGGGTCGGCGCGCGGCTGGCCGGTCCGGCGCTGCCCCGCGCGGTCGCCGGCGAACTGCCGAGCGAGGGCCTGGTGCTCGGCGCGGTGCAGGTGCCGCCGGACGGCCGGCCCCTGGTCTTCCTGGCCGACCACCCCACCACCGGCGGGTACCCGGTCATCGGGGTGGTGGACGACGTGACCCCGCTCGCCCAGGCCCGGCCAGGCACTACGGTGACGTTCCATGGACCTCAACGCTGACCTGGGCGAGGGATTCGGAAGCTGGCGGCTCGGCGACGACCAGGCGCTGCTCGACCTGATCAGCTCCGCGAACGTCGCCTGCGGCTTCCACGCCGGTGACGCGCCCACCATGCACCGGGTGTGCGCCGCCGCCGCCGAACGCGGCGTCGCGGTGGGCGCGCAGGTCGGGTACCGGGACCTCGCCGGCTTCGGCCGGCGGCACATCGCGTACGACTTCGCCGAGCTGCGCGACGAGACGATCTACCAGCTCGGGGCGCTCGACGCCTTCTGCCGGCTGTACCGCACCCGGGTTCGCTACCTCAAGCCGCACGGCGCGCTCTACCACGCGGCGGCCCGCGACGAATCGCAGGCCGCCGCGCTGGTGGCGGCGATCAGCGGGTACGACCACGAGCTGCCGGTGCTCTGCCAGCCCGGCACCGTGCTGGCCCAGTTGGCGGCCGGCTCGGGCCTACGGGTGGTGGCCGAAGGCTTCGCCGACCGCAACTACCTGCCGAACGGCGCGCTGGTGCCGCGCAGCTCACCGGACGCGCTGGTGACCGACCCGGAGCAGGTGGCCGTCCGGGCGGTACGGATGGCGGTCGAGCGCACGCTGGTCGCGATCGACGGGACGGTGATCCCCGCCCTGGTCGAGTCGATCTGCCTGCACGGCGACACCCCCGGCGCGGTGCGGTGCGCGGAGCTGGTGCGGGCCGCTCTCATCGACGCCGGGGTGACCCCCACCCCGTTCGCCTGAACGGGACGGTCAGGACTCGTCCAGACCCCGCAGGACCAGCGGCACGCGGCTCGCGCCGCCGGTGACCACCCGGACCGGCACGCCCCAGTCCTGCCGCGTCAGGTGGCAGGCCGCGTGCTCGACGTCGGCGTCGCAGGTCGCTGCCTGAGCCGTCACCTGGAGCACCCCCTGCGCCACGTCGCCGCTGAGCACCAGCCTGCGGGACAGGTCGGTGGTCGTGCCCGCGCCCTCGACCAGCAGCTCCGGCGGGGACGCCGAGACCACCAGCCGGGTCGACGGCCCGTACGTCTCGTCCAGCTTCTGCCCCGGCGCCGGCGTGAAGATCACGTCCAGGGCCAGCTCCCCGGCCGCCACGTCGGTCGGCTTGCGCTCCAACCGGTGCCGGGGGCCGTCCACCGTGTTCGCCCCGGCCGACGTCAGCGCGCCCGGCGCCAGCCGGGTCAGCCGGTGCGCGGCCGACTCGACCACCAGCACGTCGCCCTCGCCGGTGAGCACCAGGTCGCTCGGCTCGGCCAGCCCGTCCGCCACGGTGCCCACCTGACCCGTCTCCGGGTCGAAGCGGCGCACCGCCCCGTTGTACGTGTCGGCGATCAGCACCGAACCGTCGGGCAGTGCGCACACCCCCAGCGGGTGCTGGAGCAACGCCTGGTCGGCCGGGCCGTCCACGTGCCCGAAGTCGAACAGGCCCTGTCCGACGGCGGTGTGCATCACGCCGCCGGAGACCCACCGGATCGAGCTGGTCTCGCTGTCCGCGATCCAGAGCCGGCTGCCGTCGGCCGACACCGACAACCCGGACGGCTGGGCCATCCACACGTCCGGCAGCGGGCCGTCGCGCAGCGCCTCGACAGTGGTGCCGGCGTACATGCCGGCGGTCCGCTTGATCGGGTCGAACCACCAGAGCTGGTGGATGCCGGCCATCGCGACGATCACCCGATCGTCGTACCAGGCCACGTCCCACGGGGAGGACAGGTCGACCACGCGGGCGTCGTGCGCGTGGTCGTCGACAGTCGAGCGCCACTGCCGCCCGGTGCCGGCCACCGTGACCACCTCGCCGGAGGACAGCCGTACGCCGCGCAGCAGGTGATTGACCGTGTCCGCGACGACCAGGTCGTAACCGGCCACCTCGGCCACGTGCGGCGGCAGCAGGCACAGCCCCTGCGGCTCGGCGAACGTGGCGGCGGAGGGCGGGCCGTCCGTACGGCCCCGGGAACCGGCGCCGATGCGGCGGACCACTGTCTCGCCGTCGGCGGCCAGCTCGACCACCGAGTGCCGGGCCGAGTCGCTGACCAGCAGGTTCCCGCCTTCGAGCGGTACGGCCTTGCCGGGGAACCGCAGGACGGTGTCCGGCTCGGCCGGCGGCACGTACGGCCCTTCACCCCGGTGCAGCGTCCCCTTCGCCTCGTGGGCAGCGATCAGCTCGTCGAGCAGGCGGGCCAGCCCTTCGGCGTGTCCCTCGCCGGCCATGGTGGCGACCACGTACCCCTCGGGGTCGATCACGGCGAGCGTCGGCCACGCCTTGGCCGCGTACTGCTGCCACATGTCCATCTCGGCGTCGTCGAGCACCGGGTGGTGCACGCCGTACCGCTCGACCGCGGCAGCCAGCGCCGCCGGGTCCTTCTCGTGCTCGAACTTCGGCGAGTGCACCCCGATCACGACCAGGACGTCGCCGTACTTCTCTTCGAGCGGACGCAGTTCGTCGAGCACGTGCAGGCAGTTGATGCAGCAGAACGTCCATAAATCTAGGATGACGCAGCGACCTCGAAGGTCCCGCAATGTCAGATTTCGTCCGCCTGTGTTGAGCCAGGCTCGGCCGCGAAGTTCGGGCGCTCGTACGCGGGGCGAGGTAGCCATACGGCAACCCTCCCACGGGGTCGCCGAGGGCGGCGCGGGGGATCGGTCAACGTGATGCGGCGAACGGCAGGCGGCCGAGGTGGTGGCCCTCGCCGCCCTCGTTGGCCTCTCGGCGCTCGAGCACGAGGATCACCCGAAGCGCCTCGCCGAGCTGCCCGAGACGCCGGACCGCTGGGAGGACGTCCCGACCGGCGAGACCTTCCGCCAGGTGTGGGACCGGGACCCGGAAGGGCGGAACGAGATCCTTCGGACGGCCGGCGTCCGGGTCTTCGTGACCCGCGAGCCGCGACGCCGCGGAACCCCCGCCGATGTCCGCTTCACGATGGGCGAGTTTGACGACCCAGAAGCGCGGCGCCTGGCCGAGATCGCGGCCGAGGAAGCTTTCTAGCCGACGCCAGTCCTCCGCCGTAGCTGCACGGGTCCGAGATCGGCGATCCCGCTCGTATGGACGATCGATGCCACCAAGTGTCCCGTGGCGGACTTCCTCGCGTGGTACGGGGCGGTGGCGGTGCGTCTGCGGCCTGCTCTGGCGGGCGTGTCCTGACCGTCGCCGAGTGCCGCCGCCCGCCGAGCCAGCACCCCGCCCGGCGTGGGCGGACGAGGCGACGGACGCCTACCCGCAGCCCGGCCGGTCCCCCTGGTTGACATGAGGCCAGGCGTACCGCGCGAACGCGGGGCGGCGCTGGTGAGCCTGCACCGGCCGCAACGCCCGGCCTGGAACTGCGAGGCGTGTAAACAGCCGTACCCGTGTCCGGAAGCGCGGGCGACCCTGGCGGTCGGCGACGCCTGGGCGACGGCGACCTACCTCGCGGGTCTCTTCGTGACCGCCGTGGACGATCTCCCGGCGGTGCCGGTGGCGGATCTCTACGCGCGCTTCATGCTCGCCGTGCCTGTGCGGGGGTCGAGAGACGGCCGCCGACGGCCCAGGGCGGCCCGGCCGTAGGTAGGACCGGGGTCCGGGCCGTCCGGACGCCTGAGGTTGCCCCTAGAAGCCGAAGCGCTCGCGGTCGCTGATCGGGTCGGGGCCGGTCGCGCGGGTCGCTTCAAGCCGCTCCCGTAGCGCGGCGCGCCGATCGGCCAGGGATGAAACACCCTCGGGTAAGTCGTCGTCCTCCGCGTGCTCTATGACCATGCGGGCGCGCTGCCGGTCGACCACGGTCGCCCCTAGACGCTCTTCATTCATCCGCAGCTCGGCCAACAGCGCGGCCGATGGACGTTTCAGGATGGCTTCATAGACGAGAGCAAGCACGCCCAGTCGACGCCAGTCCGTGCGCTCGAAGATCGCCGCTTGCGGAGAGTTCCGCCAGTCAGCGAACCAATCCAACGTGCCGGCGGCCGACGGGTCCGGACGGGCGCGGGGTGAAGGTGTTCGGGCAGCCCGGCGCTTCGCACGGGCGCGGGGTCAGACGGTCAACGTCAATCACGGCGGGTCCAATCCAGGAGGGGCGGTCGCCGTGGTCAGCGGCGACCGTAGAACGCTGACGAACTTCAGGTAGGCCAGCTCGGCGCTCTCGCGCAGCGACCCTCTCCCTCAGAAGTCGGGCGCGGCGTCGAAGGACCGGTAGGGCTTCCCGACGGTGGTGAACCGGACGGGTCGATTTGGGCTGATCAGCTACAGCGTTAAGCGCGCCCGAATAGGCACCATCTGCACGGCGAAGGGATGAGTCGAGGCGTCGGCCGAACGGCTAGATCAACTGCACTGTCTGGCATGGACACGCACAGGCACGCACCGAGCCCCACGGGCGCAGCGTGCCCGCTCACCTGGGATAGAGCTACAGCGCTTCGAGCGCTGAGGACAGCGGCGCTCCCGCCCCGTACCGTCGCCGTCGTGACGACCGAAGAGCAGACCGGCGCCGCCGTGAGCGGCCGGCACGCGATCATCCTCGAATACCTTCGGACGGCCCCTGCCGTCCTGGGCGCCTTGGCCGGTCTCCTCGGCGCCGTGACGGCGCTCCTCGCTCTACTGGTCCGTTGAGCGCCGCCGGTCGACGTACGCCGCCCACGACGGGTACGCCGGATCGCCGCACCGGACGACCTCGTAACCGGCCAGCTCGACCGGCGGCGGTCAGGCGGACGCGCCGGATCAGAACCGAGTCGGCGTCGAGGCGGCGCGGGACAGGGCCAGGCGGCGGCCAGGCGGCGTCCATGGGCATTGGGCGGTAGGGCATGGGAACTCCTCGGCGTGATCGGTCGTAGCGGGCCCCGGGTACGGTGCGCGGCATGGGTGCTCTCAAGCCGTGGCACATCGCCACGCTGTGCTGTCTCGTCACGTCCGCCGCGCTTATCGGGGGCCTGGTCTGGTTCCTGATCAAGCGGACTGGTCGCCGCTAACCGGGGCCGACCGGAACGATCCGGCCGACCCCGGCGGGCGGTCAGGCGCTCGCCAGTGACGGCGTGCGGGCGGTACGTCGGCCCGCTGGCGGCACCTTGTCGGCAGGCAGGTAACGGCGGGCGGTGCGCTCGCTCACGCCCAGGCGTGCGGCGACCTGAGCGGGCGTCGCGTCGGGCGTCTCGGCGAGCACGGCGGCCACCCTGACGGCGGTCGTGGGCGGTGCCGCCGCCGGGTCAGGCGCGGCGGGCGGCGTGCCGACAGCGGCGACCAGCGGCAACGTCCGGGCGCCGGGCGGGACGACGGGCGGACGCGGGCGAGGCGCGGGCGTCGGTGCCTCGACGGCGGGCGGGGGCAGGGTGACCGCCTCGGCCAGCTCGGGCGCGCGCCCGGAACGGGCCAGGACCTCGACGGTCAGTAGCAGCGCCACGGCGGGCCACGCCGAGACGACCCGGGCGGTGGCGTCCGGCGGGGCGACGATCACGTTCGCGGCTAGCGAGGCAGCCACGCCGAGGACGAAGGCGAGCCACGCCGACCAGCGAGACCGGCGACCGTCGCCCAGGGCCAGCGTCGCCACGAGGATCATCCCGTCGACAGAGAGCGGCAGCAGGGAGGCCAGTAGCGGCGGCTGTCCGGCGCGCTCGGCCAGCTCGCGCATGTGGTCGTAGGAGGCAACGGCGGCGATGACGGTCACGGCGACCGTGCCAGCGAGGGAAGCGAAGCGGCGGGCGTTCACCGGGTCACCGCCAAGGCGTCGCCGAGGGACAGGACCGGGACGCCGAACAGGGCGGCGTAGACGGCCTCGGGGGAGTCCTCAGCCCCGGGCAGGATCACCACAACGTCAGCCGTGCGGGCGGCGTCCATGTCGGCGGCGACGTCGGCGACCAGGCCCGCGGCGTCGGCGGGGTCGGCGTCCGTCGCCGAGGTAACCAGGTAGCCGGCGGCGACGAGGGCGCCAGGGCCCGGCCGAGGTCGGCGGCGGCGAGGGCGGAACCGGCGAGGTAGGCGCGGAGGTGGGTAGGGTTGTGGGTCATGGCGGAAGCTCCGTTTCCGTCTAGGGCCTCGGAGGCGTTGCAGTCGCCTTTCCGGGGCCCGCCTTTATTGGTTAGCGGGTGAAATCTGTTAGGCGTCCAAGGACGCAGGGGCCGGTTCGTCGGCCCACGTGAACCGGAGGCGCGCTGCTGGGTCGAATCGCACGCCCCGGCGGCCATTCGCGGGGGCGACGGTTACGGCGTTCAGGGCCAGACCGAGGAGGTCGCGTCGGTCGGCGACGGTGGCGACGTCCCATGCTTCGCGGGCCTGTACCGGGTCGAGGAGCGGCGAAATATCGGCCTCGGGCAACGGGAAGTCGGCCAGGTTGCGACGCAGCCCGGCGACGCGGGCGGTCAGGCGTTCGTGTAGGCGCTCCCAGCGCTTCACGGCCTCGGGGCCGACAAACTCGCCGCGCAGATACCGGGCGTCCTCCAGGTCGACCAGGGAGGCGTTCGCGTCCTCCAGAGCGGTCGTGATGGTCGCCCGTTCGCGGATCACGTCCGGGTCGTGCCGGGCCACCCATCGTTCCGCCACGGCGTCTAGCAACGGATCGCCAGGTTCGGTCGCGGCCAGGCGGCTAATAAAGGAATCGACCACGGCGCGGTCTACGGCGGCGATCATCGCCGTGACGTGCGCCGGGCACGGGTGGCCGAGGCGGCGACCCTGGCAGACGTACGACTGACCGGCGGCGGACATACGACGCCCGCACGAACCGCACCGAAGGAAGCCGGTCAGGAGGTGCGAAGTCTGAGCACGGACGCCCCGGGCCCGGCCGGTCGGCTCGGCGACGGTGCGGGCTTCTAGGGCGCGGGTGATCTGTAGTTGTTCGGCGGGCGTGATGATGCCCCGGCCAATCTCGACGGTCTCGCCAGTCTCCGGGTCCCGCCAGGGGACGACCTTCCCGGTGTACTTGCCGTCACGCTTCACGGTCTCGGGCAGTAGCCCGGCGAACGCGGGGGACTTGAGCAGGACCGACAGGGACCCGACGCCCCATTTTCCGCCTCGGGTTGCGGGGATCTCTCGGGCGTTCAGGTCGCGGGCGATACGGACCAGGGGTTCACCGGACAGGGCGCGGTCGGCGATCTCCCGGGCGATGGGCGCGGTGCGCGGGTCATGATCTAACTTCCCGTCCTCGGCGACCGCCAGGCCGTACGGCGGCTGTCCGCCGATCCAGCGACCGAGGTTGCGAAGGTGAGCCTTCGCCGAGGCGACGCGAAGACCGATGTTCGCTGACTCGCTCCGGGCGACCTCGGACAGCAACGCCAGAACTAGAAGCGACTGTTGCTGCGTGGTGTCTAGACCGTCCTGGACGAAGACGATTCGCCCGCCGACCTTCTCGACCTGGTCCAAGACCTGTCCGACCTGGCCCATACCGCGCCGAGACAGGCGGTCGACCTTCCAGACGACCAGGGTCCCGACGGTGCTGGTCGTCAGGGCGGATATGGCGGCGTCGAACCCAGCGCGGTCTACCGACTTGTAACCGGACCGGCCCCGGTCAATATGAACGGTGCGAACTTCCAACCCGTTGCGCTCACACCAGGCCCGGCAGTCGGCCTCCTGGCGTTCGATGGCGGTCTTTCCCTCGCGGTCAAGGGATAGGCGTAGGTACAGGTCGGCGAGGTGTTCGTGATGGGACATGCCGAGGACGTTAAGGCCCTCGGCGCTGAGTTGCAAGCTTCTTCTAGGATTTCCAGAAGTCGAGCAGGACGATCCTGCCGCGCAGATCGGCCAGCGTGACGGCCTTGCCGCCGGTGTTCAGCCAGGCCCGACCCCGCAGTTCCGGTGCCCGTACGCGTGCGCTCATGCCCCCCATCGTGCCGCACCGGCGCGGCGCGTTCCCGGCGGTCGCGGCGTGAACAGACGCACACCCGGAACGGCGCGGAGCGCCCACCCCGGCGAGGGATGGACGCTCCGCGTACGTGCGGTTACTGGCCGGCCGGCTTCAGGCAGAGCACCCGGGTGGTCCCGCCGCTCTCCACCGAGACCGTCGGCTGGGACAGGTCGGCGCACTTGTCCTTGTTGTCCACCTTCGACACCACACTGAACGCGCCCGGCTCGCCGCAGTCGGCCGCTGCCGCGCTCGTGCCGGTCTGCTTCACGCAGGAACCGACCGCCGGGTCGAAGCCCGCCGACTTGTCGTCGCCGACCTTGCCGAGCAGCGTCAGCAGACCCAGCGGCACGGCGAGAATGAGCACCGCCGCGATCAGCACCGCGGCGAGCACCCGGCCGTTGCGCACCTTGGGCGGGGGCGCCTCGGTCTGCGACTCGGCGTCCGGCTTGAACGAGTCGAAGCGGCCCTGCTCCTGCTCGCCGCCGGAAGCGTCCTGCGCCCAGGCCGGAGGGGCCTGCTGGGGCGACGGGAAGGCGTTCATCCCACCGGCCGGGCCCTGGCCGGGCACCGCTACCGAGGCGCGTCCCCCGGCCGACGGGCCGAACCGGTCCGGCTCGCCGAGCGGCGCCTGCTGACCGGCCGGCCCACCGAACGCAGCCGGCCCGCCGAACGGCTCGGGTCGCCCGGCCGGGCTGCCGAACGGGGACTGCTGCCCGGCCGGCCCGTCGAACGGATCCGGCCGGCCGCCCGGGGTGCCGTACGCGTCCTGACCGCCGGGGGTGCCGTACGCGTCCGGCCGACCGCCCGGGGTGCCGTACGCGTCCGCCCGGCCGCCCGGGGCACCGTACGCGTCCTGGCCGCCGTACGGGCTCTGCGGACCGCCGTACGGGTCATGTGCCGCGTCGGGCTGCTCGTCGCCCGGGTGCACGCCGTTGGCGGGACGGGTGTTGCCGGGCGGGTCCACGAAGGACGGCACACCGACCGGGAAGGACGGCGGCGCGGCCGGCGAGGAGGACGCTCCGGCGTACCCGTGCGGGCCGTCGGCGTCCTCGGACCGCGCCTGCCGGCCCGGACCGGGGAAGCCGGTGCCGTGCGGCCCGTCCTGGCCGGGGTACCCGGCCTCTTCGGGTTCGCGGGCGTCCTCGGGCTCCGGACGGGCGGGCCGGCCGTACACCCGGGGCTGCGGCGTCGGGGCGCTGGTCGGCAGCGGCTGGTCGGACGGCGGGGTGACCCGGCTGGCCACCGGGACCGACGCGCTCGCCGAGACCGGGCCGCCCTCCGGGGAGGTACGCGGCGTGGGAACGGCAGGCGGCTGCGGCTCCTCCGGGCGGTGCGCGCCCCGGGCGCCGTCGCCGCGCTCCGGCTCGTACCCCTGGGGTTCGGTGCCCGGGCGGTTGGCGGGCGGCGCAGCGGCCAGCGCGGCGCCCGGCACCCGCTGCTGCTGCGCCGGCAACGGCACCGCGTTGCCGGGGGAGATGCCCGGCGCGGGGGCGGGCTGGTAGGCCGGAGCGGAGTCCTCGGACCGGCCCCACGCCTCGGCCGGCGACCACGGCTCGGGCGACGGTGCGGCCGGACGCTCGTCCTGGTTGCCGCCCCAGCCGGAGGGCGCGTCGGGAGACGGTGCGGGCACGCTCGCGCGGGCCTCGGCCGGCGCGGCGGCGCCCCAGGCGGGCTGCGCCGGTTCGTCCGCCGGACGCCCGCTCTCGTGCTGCTGCGGTACGGCGGCCGCGCCACCCCAGGCGCCGGCCTGCTCACCGGAGTCACGCTGCTGCGGTACGGCGGGGGCGTCGTTCCAGCCGCCGGCCTGCCGGCTCTGGTCCGGCTCCCAACCGCCCGGCTGCGCCGCCTCGGCCGGGTTCGCGGCCCGCCCGGCGGCCCAGCCGCCGGAACGGTCCGGGTCCTCGTTGCGGGCCGGCTCGTCCCAGCCGCCGGACCGGTTCTCCGCCTGCGGGGCGGGCCAGCCGCCGGGGCGGTGTCCCTCGTCGTGCGGCGCACCCGACTGCCGCCAGCCGCCGCTGTCCTCCGGCGAGCGGCCGTCCTGATCGGACTGCTCGGCGGCGGACCAGGCGTTGTCCGGGCGGGCGGCGCCGGGCACCGAGACCGCGGCGGCGGCCCGGGCGGGCGGGTCGGCCGGCGGCCAGGTGGCGCCGGTCTGCTGACCCGGTGCCCAGGCCGGCTGGCTCTCCCGCGGATTCCAGCCGCCCGAGCGGTTCGGGTCGTCGGACGCGGCGGGCTGCTCGTCGCGCGGGTTCCAGCCGCCGGAGCGGTTCGGGTCGTCCGGCGGCGGCGCGGCGGCCCAGCCGGCGGCGCGGCCGGGAGCGTCGTCGTGCTGCCGGCCCGTGGGCGCGAAGCCGCCGGAGCGGTGCGGGTCGTCCGCCGGGGCGGGCGTGACCCAGGTCTCGTTCGGCACGGTGGCCGGGGCGGGCACGTAACCGGTGCCGCGGGCGGGCTGGTCACCTGAGGGCGACCAGCCCGGCTGCTCGCCGGAGCCCCGGCCGGGACGGTTCTGCTCGGCGGCCCAGGGGGCCTGCGCCGGCTCGGCCGGGCTGCCCGGCGGCGTGGTGGCCCAGGCGGGCGGCGACGGTTCGGCGGCGCGGTCCGGTCCGGGCTGCTCCTGGTTGCCCCAGGCGGGGCTGCCGGAGCCGGCCCAGGCGGGATCGCCCTGGTCGTTGCCGCCCCAGGCGGGCTGCGGGACCTGGGCGGTCGCCCGCCCGGTCACCGATTGGCCCGCGGGTGGGGCCCACGCGGGTGGCTGGTCGTCGTTCGCGGCCCAGGCCGGGGCCGGCTGCGCGGGCCGACCGGCCGGCGGGGGCGGTGCCCAGCCGAGGTCGGGCGCGCCGTTGTACCCGTTGTCCTGCTGCGCCGGCTGATCGCCGTACGGCACCGGTCCGCCGGTGCCCGGCGACACCTCGCCCGGCTCCTGGCCGGGGCGGTGCGGAGCCTCGGACGTCATGGGTGCGCCTCCTCCATCACAGGTCGGCCGCCGATGCCGGTCGGGGAACCGTCGGCATGGCTGCCGGCGTCGCCGGCGGGTACCGGCCGTGCGGGCTCCCCGCACCGTATCCGGTGGTCGCCCGAGGCCGCTCGGGGGAGCATCAGCGGTCACCGAATGTCACCGGACGACGTCGATGGGTTTCGCTGTCTCTCGTTCGTCCGGAGTCAGCCGGTTGGCGACCGTGCCAACCGTACCGGGCGGTGGAGCGAGGTGGAATCCCGGTGCCGACCGAGACCGGTACGCCGAAGACCCGCCCGGTGCCGGGCGGGTCTTCGGACTGGAGGAGGTGAGAAAGGTCTGTGGCGTCAGCTCAGGTGACGCTGGGCGATGGCGAGAAGCTCCTCGCGGACCGCGGGCGAGTTGGCGGAACGCAGCGCGTGCTCGATGGCGCGGGCGCGGCGGTTGGCGTCGCGGCGGGTGCGGATTCGCTCGATCATGCTCATCTCGGGTCTCTCCTCCTGGCTATTCGGTTGTCAGCCCCTTGATGTCTCTATTTAAGCGCACCGGGCGGCCGGTTGCCATCGATTGTTAGGTGAGCTGAACCACTTACCTAAGGATCGTAGATCCACAGGGCTGGGACCCTACGATTCCTTTCCCGCAAACGGCCACGGCCGGTGTGCCGGGCGGTTCACCCATTGGCACACCGGCCGTGACCGGAGCGGTGGTACGTCAGGTCCAGGCGAGCAGCGCCGCCTCCGGGTCGGCCAGGAAGTCCCCGATGTCGCGGAGGAACTTCGAGCCCAGCTCACCGTCGATGATCCGGTGATCGAAGGACAGCCCCAGTGTGGTCACCAGGCGCGGCTTGACCTTGCCCTTGTGCACCCACGGCTGCTCGCGTACCGCGCCGAAGGCGAGGATCGCCGACTCGCCCGGGGGCAGGATCGGCGTACCGGTGTCGACGCCGAAGACGCCGACGTTGGTGATGGTGAGCGTGCCGCCGGACATGTCCGACGGGGACGTCCTGCCCGACTTCGCGGTCTGCACCAGATCCGTCATCGCGTCCGCCAGCTCGCGCAGCGAGAGCCGCCCGGCGTCCTTGATGTTCGGCACGATCAGACCGCGCTCGGTGGCCGCCGCGATGCCGAGGTTGACGTACTCCTTCACCACGATCTCGTCGCCGGCCCAGGTCGAGTTGACCATCGGGTGCCGCTTGACCGCCAGCAGCACCGCCTTGGCGACCAGCAGCAGCGGCGAGACCCGTACGTCCCGCCACTCGCGCCGGTCGCGGAGCCGGTCCAGCGCCTTCATCGCCCGGGTCACGTCGACGGTCAGGAACTCCGTGACGTGCGGGGCGGTGAACGCCGAGCGGGCCATGTTCTCCGCGGTGAGCTTGCGTACCCCCTTGACCGGGATGCGCTGCTCGCGGTCCGCGCCGAAGCTCGCGGCCGACGCGGCCGGTGCCGGGACCGCCAGCGGCTCGGCCGCCGGGGTCGCGCTCGCCGCCCGCTGTAGGTCCTCGCGGGTGATCGAGCCGAGCGGACCCGAGCCGGTCAGCGTGGCCAGGTCGATGCCGAGATCCTTCGCCAGCTTGCGGACCGGCGGCTTGGCCAGCACCGGCACGGCGACCCGCCCGTTGCCGTTCACCGCCGGCGCGGGCGCCACCGGTGCGGGGGCGGCGGGCTGAACCGGGGCGGCGGCCACCGGCGCGGGCTGGGCCGGCGCGTCGGCCTTGCGCAGGCGGCGCTTGGCCGGGGCGTTGCGCGGCCCGTAGCCGACCAGCACCGCGGTACGCCCACCCGGGGCCACACCACCGATCAGGCCCGGCTCGACCATGCCCTCGGCGGGCGCGACCTGGACCGCCGCCAGCGACGCGGCCGACGGGGTGGGCAGCTCCGACGTCGGGGTGGCAGTCGTCGACTCCGCGATCGGCCCGGCGCCGGGGTCGGTGTCGATCGCGATGATCGGCACGCCGACCTCGACGGTGGACCCCTCCGGGTGGAAGATCGCCTGCACCCGTCCGGCCCACTTCGCCGGGATCTCGACCGCCGCCTTGGCGGTCTCCACCTCGACGATCGGCTGGTTCAGCTCGATGTCGTCGCCGACCTTGACCAGCCAGGCGAGGATCTCACCCTCGGTCAGGCCCTCGCCCAGGTCGGGAAGGTTGAACTCCTTGATCCGGGACATGCCGCTCACCAGCCGAAGGTGCGGTCGACGGCGTCGAGCACCCGGTCCAGGTCGGGCAGGTACTCCTCCTCCACCCGGGCGGCCGGGTAGGGGGTGTCGAAGCCGGTCACCCGCAGAACCGGGGACTCCAGGGAGTAGAAGCACTCCTCGGTGATCCGGGCCGCGATCTCCGACCCGAGACCCAGGTTGCCCGGGGCCTCGTGCACGACCACGCAGCGGCCGGTGCGCCGCACCGACTCGTACGCGGCGGTCAGGTCCAGCGGTGAGATCGTGCGCAGGTCGATGACCTCCAGCTCCCGGCCGTCCTCGGCGGCGGCGGTGGCCGCGTCCAGCGCGGTGCGGACCATCGGGCCGTACGCGAGCACCGTCGCGTCGGTGCCGGGCCGCGCGACCCGGGCCGAGTGCAGCGGGTACGCGTCGGCGATCGGCGCCTCCAGGTCCACCGGACCCTTCTCCCAGTAGCGCCGCTTCGGCTCCAGGAACACGATCGGGTCGTCCGACGCGATCGCCTGCTGGATCATCACGTACGCGTCCTGCGGGTTCGCGCAGCTCACCACCTTGAGACCGGCGGTGTGCGCGAAGTACGCCTCCGGCGACTCGGAGTGGTGCTCGACGGCGCCGATGCCGCCGCCGAACGGGATACGGATGACCATCGGGATCCGCACCTTGCCCTGCGAGCGGTAGTGCATCTTCGCCACCTGCGACACGATCTGGTCGTACGCGGGGTAGACGAAGCCGTCGAACTGGATCTCGCAGACCGGCCGGAAACCGCGGATGGCCAGGCCGACAGCGGTGCCGATGATGCCGGACTCGGCCAGCGGGGTGTCGATCACGCGCTGGTCGCCGAAGTCCTTCTGGAGGCCGTCGGTGATCCGGAACACGCCGCCGAGCTTGCCGACGTCCTCGCCCATGATGACGACCTTGGGGTCGCTCTCCAGGGCCCGCCGCAGACCGGTGTTCAGTGCCTTGCCGAGGGTGAGCGTCTCCGTGGCCATCAGTGCGCGCTCCCCTCGAAGGACTCCATGTACTGCGTGAACCGGGCCCGCTGCTCGTCGAGCTCGGGAGAGCCGTTGGGGTAGACGTGGTCGAACATGGTCACCGGCTGCGGGTCGGGCATCGCGAGCACGCGCTCGCGCAGGTGCACCGACTCGGTGCGGGCCTGCTCGTCGACCTCGGTGAAGAACGACTCGTCGGCGATCTTCTGCTTGGTCAGGAACGCCTTCATCCGGGCGATCGGGTCCTTGGCCTGCCACGCCTCGACCTCGCTGGCGATGCGGTAGCGGGTCGGGTCGTCGGAGGTGGTGTGCGCGCCCATCCGATAGGTGTACGCCTCGATCAGGCTCGGGCCCTGGCCGTTGCGCGCGTTGTCCAGCGCGTGCCGGGTCACCGCGTACGACGCGAGCACGTCGTTGCCGTCCACCCGGACGCCGGGGAAGCCGAAACCGCCGGCCCGCCGGTACAGCGGCACGCGGGTCTGCCGCTCCAGCGGCTGGGAGATGGCGTACTGGTTGTTCTGGCAGAAGAACACCAGCGGCGCGTTGAAGACGCTGGCCCAGACGAACGACTCGTTGACGTCGCCCTGGCTGGTGGCGCCGTCGCCGAAGTAGGCGATGACCGCCTCGCCGTCCTCGCCGCCGGTCTTGCCGTCCATGGCGACACCCATGGCGTACCCGGTCGCGTGCAGGGTCTGCGCCCCGATGACGATCGTGTACATGTTGAACTTGAACTCGTTCGGGTCCCAGCCGCCCTGGTCGACGCCGCGGAACAGGCCCAGCGGCATGATCGGGTCGATGCCGCGGCAGTAGAGCACGCCGTGCTCGCGGTAGGTCGGGAAGGCCATGTCCTGCGTACGCAGCGCCCGGCCGGAGCCGACCTGCGCGGCCTCCTGGCCCAGCAGGCTGGCCCACAGGCCCAGCTCACCCTGACGCTGGAGGGCGGTGGCCTCGGCGTCCAGCTTGCGGACCAGGACGAGGTCGCGGTAGAGCCCGCGGTACTCCTCGTCGGTGAAGTCGACGCGGTACTCGGTCCCGTCCGGGCCGAGCGCGGTCTCGATCCGCTCACCCTCGGGGGTCAGCAGCTGTACGAGTTCTGGTTCACCGGGCGCGGCGGCGCGTCTGGTGCGGGGTGCGGCCCGCTTGCTGCGGGTGGCGGCCCCGGGGTCGCCCTTTGCCATCCGTCTCTCCCTGTCTGTCTGCGCCGGCGCCGGGGGTGACCCGAGCCGAGCACCTCGTGCGCCGCCCGGCTGGTGCCGGGTCGGTCCCTGGCGACCGCGCCTCACCCCGGTAGGGGTTGCCGCGCGGCGTGAGCCGGAGTCGGTCGGGGGACGGACCCTGGCCCGGGAGCGCCGGCACCGTTCCGCACCAGCCGCGGGGTACGCGGAGGTGTCGGCTGCGTTGCCGTCATGTCTGAATGATTGCAGAGGAGGTGAGCGGGCCCACAGTATGGCCTCCCTCGCAGGTGAGGTTCGGTCGGGTTGACGACGGATCGGCGGTTTTGTCCGCAGTGGTGAGAGCGCCCGACGTACAAAATGTGTGTCGACACGCGGTTGCGGCTGGTGAACTGAGCGTCACTGGGTCAAGCTGACGGCGAGCCCTAGCGCGGCATTTGTCCTAATCCGCGCGCTCTCCCGTCCCGTCCGCGCGTGAGGAGTGTGCCGGTGTCCGAACCAGAGGGTCCACCCGGTACGCCTCTCCTCGGCCGGCACCGGGTGCTGCCCGCCTCGCCGTACCGCCCGATCGTCGGCGTGCACCGCGCCCCCGGAACCGGCGGTCCCCGCCGCGGCTACCTGCTCACCGTGGCGCTGCTCGCCGGCACCGCGTCGATGCCGATCCTCGCCGCGATCAGCACCGGGTCGGCCACCGTCGGCAACAGCGCGCTCCCCGACACCAGCACCCCGTTCCTGCCGACGCCCTCCATCGGACCGGTGGTCATCCCGATGCCGCACGGCACCCAGGCCCCGGTGCCGTCCACGCCCATGCCCGCCGTCGACGTGACCTCGGTGCCCCCGGCGCGGCCGTTCCTGCCGGTGCTCCCGGCGGCACCGGCCCTGCCCGACGACAGTGACCTCGGCGGCCGGCGCCGGTCCCGCCCGGTCGCCGTACCCCCGCCGCCGTCCACGCCGGTCCGGCCCACCCCGGTACGCCCGCCGCGCCCGTCGCCGGTGCCGTCGCCGTCGCCGTCGCATCCGGGTACGCCCGGGCCCAGCCGGACGCCGAGCCCGAGCCCGAGCCCCAGCCCCAGACCGGAGCCGTCCGTCACGACCGTCGAGCCGACGCCCTCGGAGAGCTCGTCCGAGCCGTCCGGCCCGTCGGATCCGTCCGAACCGCCGGCCACCTCGCCGTCGAACTCCACCGCCGAGCCGACGTCATCCAGCGAAGACCCCGAGGGAGCGCCGGCACGCCGGGGCGCTACCGCCTAAGGCCTGTCCTGTCTGTCATGGAAGCCAGATGATGGCCGCGATGAGGACCAGGCTGGCCTGGTAGAGGGACGCGCGTTTGGCGTAGCGGGTGGCCAGGTCACGCCACTGCTTGAGCCGGTTGAAGCAGCGTTCCACGACGTTGCGCTTCTTGTAGATCACCTTGTCGAAGGCCGGTGGTCGCCCGCCGTGGCCGCCCTTGGCGGCCCGGCGAGCGATCTGGTCGCTGCGTTCCGGGATGACGTGCCGGATCCCGCGTTGTCGCAGGGCTCGCCGGGTCGAGTCATGCGCATAGCCCTTGTCCGCGATCAGCACCTCCGGTCGCTTGCGGGGCCGACCCGGCCCGGGCTCGTTGACGCGGATCGCGTCCAGCAGCGCCAGGAGCTGCGGGTTGTCGCCGGCTTGGCCGGGGGTGAGCAGGATCGACAGCGGCCGTCCGCGTCCGTCGACGGCGAGGTGGATCTTCGTGCTCAGTCCGCCGCGGGATCGGCCGATGGCCTCGCCATCTTGCGCACCAGGCGTCGTCGGACTTGTCGGGGAGCCCCCTTTTTGCGGGCGCCAGCGGCATGCTGGTGCGCCCGCACGATCGACGAGTCGATGCTGATCGTCCATTGCACAGGTGTGCCGTCGTCGTGAACCTGCGCTGTGGCCAGGATCCGATCCCATGTCCCGTCAGCGGTCCAGCGGCGCAGCCGCTCGTGGCAGGTCTTCCACGGCCCGAAGCGTTCTGGCAGGTCACGCCACGGCGCGCCCGTACGCAGCTTCCACAGGATCCCGTTGATGACCTGACGGTGATCCCGCCACCGCCCCCGCGCACCACCAGGCTCCGGCAACAGCGGCGCGATCACCGCCCACGCCTCGTCAGTCAGTTCACCACGACGCACCACCGGCACATCGTCAACGACCCAGCGCTACAAGATCGGCAGGACACGCCCTAGGCCGGGTCGTCGGTGAGGCGGTGACGGTTCGCCTCGATCCAGGCGTTCAGCGCCTCCGGGTCGTCCGGGTCCACCCCGTCCGCCATCAGCTGGGCCACCGCCGCGGTGGCCGGGCTGCGCCGCTCGCCGGTGCTGTAGAGCCGGGCGAACTCCGGGACCATCTCGGTGATCGCCTCGTCCGTCCGGGCGGCGGCCGGCTGCGACAGCCCGCGCTGGCGGGCCGCGTACGCCGCCCAGGCGCGCAGCACCCGGGGGAGCATCGCCGCGTCGTCCATGTCCAGCACGGCCCGGCGGTGCACCCAGTCGAGCAGGAACAGCTCGGCGACCATCGGGCTCCACCGCATCGGGTCGGCGTCCGGGAAACTGGCCGCGTGGTCGAGCAGCAGGCCCAGGCAGAAATGCAGCGAGGCCAGCTCGCCGTCGGCCACCTCGGGCAGGCCGAACCGGGTCGCCTCCGGCGAGTCGAGGAAGGCCCGGACCAGGCGGGTGCGCTCCTCGTCGGTGGGCGGCGGCACGACCGCCGGACCGGCCGGCGGCGTCGGCCCCGGTAGCGCGGCCAACCGGGCGCCCACCAGCGCCCGGTCGGTTGCGAGCGAGCCCTGCGCGGGCAGCTCGGCGAGGTCGTCGGTGACCGCCAGGTGACGGCTCACCTCGGCGTGCATCCGGGCCGGGTCCTCGGTGCGGAACCAGGTGAACTCGTCCTCGGTGCAGATCTCCCGGGCCTGCTCGACGATCCGTCCGGCCGGACCGCCGACGAAGACGTCCTTGGTGATGCCGATGTTGTGGTCGACGAGGGCCACCAGGGCGTGCTCCGGGCCGCCCTCCTCCTCGTCGTCGTACGCGAACGTGGCGAGGTAGGAGGTCTGGTCGCCGTACACGTCGCCGTAGGCCCAGGCGCCTGTCACGCGCACCCGGCCGAGCTGGCCGACCCACGACGGGGCGTACGCGCCGGGCCGGACCCGGGCGGCGCCCTCGGCGTCGGGCACCAGGGCGGCGAAGACGGCCCGCAGGGTGGTCGCGGCGGCGCTGCGGCGCCGGGACGTGGCGGCGAGGAAGCCGCTGACGAACTCGCGGACGGCCTGCTCCCGGTCGTGCTCCGCGACGGCGTAGACGCTGCCCAGCAACGCGGCGCCGAGCATCTCCGCGTCCAGGGCCGAGTCGAGCCTCGTCACGTCGCGCGCGGCGTGCAGCACCGCGTCGTAGGGGGTCTGTGGCGTGGCCATGCGTCGACCCTACGCCGCGCGCGCCGCCCTCACACCGGTCAGCGCGCCGGGCTCAGCGCCGCCCGGCGTCGCGCAGCGCGTCCCGAGCCGTGCCGTAGCGCGCGAGCACCGCCCAGGCCGGGTCGAGCACGTACTTCTCGCTGACACTGCCCACCGACGTGAGTAGGCGTTGCTCGGCCCGCGCCCGGGCCCGCCGGGCCGCCCACCCGACCACCGGCCGGGTCACCGCCGCGATCAGCGCCCCGGCCAGCAGGCCACCGAGCAGCAGGACGGTCGGCCACGGCACCACGCCGAGCGTCGGGTGCTCCAGCGGCGGCAGGCCGAGCAGGCGCAGCGCGTACCCGAGGAGCAGCCAGACCAGGCCGGCCAGCGCGGCCAGGGTGACCACCCACTGGAGCACGCCCACCACCCGCCACCAGGCCGGCCGCCGCTCCATGCCCAGGTCTGTCGCCGCGACCGCGTGGTCGAGCGCGCCCGGCAGGTCGGCCTGCCGGGACCGGGCCGCGGCGGTCACCGCGGCGGGCCACGGCGCCGGCAGGCCGGCCCCGGAACGCTCGGCCACCGCGCGGATCGCCAGCGTGACGGCGGAGCGCTGCGCGGCTGTCGGATCGGGTACGGAGGTGGCCGCGACCAGGCTCTCCCCCGGCGCGTCCGGATCCCGCCCGGACAGGTGCAGGCGGCGCAGCGGATCCGGCCGCAGTTTGCGCCAGCTCCGCAGCAGCGGCCAGCCGGTGTTGCTCACCGCCCGGTGGCGGTACGCGCCCTCCACCGCCGCCGCCACCGTCGGCACCCCGGCCGCGCCGGCGAGTGCCCGGGTCAGCTCCCGCGCCGAGGCGTCACCGGGCCGGGTGCGCGGCGGCTCCGGCCCCACCAGCGGTTCGAGATCGGCCACCACGGCGTCCACGTCACCGGAGAGCCGGCGCAGCGCGGCCTGACGCTCGGCGACCGTACGCTCCAGCTCGGCCCGCAGCCCGTCCAGCCCGTTCGGGTCCACCGCGACGGTGGGCAGCAGCGGCACCCCGTCCAGCCCGTCGGCGTCGAGCAGCCGGCGCAGGTCGTCGAGGACCTTGGGCAGCTCGGTCGGGTGCAGCCGGTCGGCCTGGTTGAGCACCACGACCGTGACGTCCTTGTGCCTGTGGAACTCGCGCAGGTAGCTGGTGTGGATCACGCGGTCGGCGTACTTCTGCGGGTCGACCACCCAGACCACGAGGTCGACCAGGCCGAGCAGGCGGTCGACCTCCAACCGGTGGCCGTGCTGCACCGAGTCGAAGTCGGGCAGGTCGAGCAGGACGAGGCCGTGCAGGTCCGACTCGTCGTCGCCGTCGAGCGGGCTCTCCCGGACGAACCGGTGCCGGGGCAGCACCCCCACCCAGTCCAGCAGCCGGACCGCGCCGTCCAGCGGGCCCCATACGCAGGCGTGCGCGACACCGGTGGTGGGCCGGCGCACGCCGACCGGGGAGAGGTCGAGCCGGGCCAGCGAGTTGAACAGGCTCGACTTGCCGCTGCCGGTCGCGCCGGCCAGCGCGACCACCGTGTGCCGGCCGGACAGCGCGAGCCGGTCACCGGCGCGCTCGACCACCGTGTGGGCGGGGACGAGCTGGGCGTCGGGCACGTGGCCGTCCACCGCGCCGAGGAACCGCTGGATCGCGGTCAGCCGCTCGATCAGGACGTCCGGGTCGACCCGCTGCTCACCCCGCATCGCCTCGCGCATCCGTCCCACGATGTTGCTCACGGTGCCTTCCTCGCGCTCACGGGGCACGTCCTTGTTCGCGACTGCGGGGCTCGCAGGACCGGCTCGCTCCTCGCGCTCACGGGCGACCGTCCTGCTCGGGGGTCGGGAACAGACCACTGCGGTGCCGGGCCCGCTCGACCTCGACGGACGCCCAGCGCAGCGCCGCACCGGCGTTCGCGGCCGGGCGTTCGGCCTCGGTGCGGGTCAGGTAGCGCGCGGCCTCCTCGGCCAGCAGCTTGCCGACCCGGTCGAGCAGGTCGACGCGGGCCTTGCGGGACAGGTTGCGGACCGCCTGGTCACCGAAGATCGCCTGGAGCACCGTCTGCCCGGCCACCGCGGTGCCGGTGCCCGCGGCGACCTCCAGCCCCGTCGGGATGAACGCGGTGGAGGCGAAGACGCCGATCATGACGACGAGGCCGGTGGCGTTCACCGCGTACGCGGCCGTGCGGGCCACGAACCGCCGGTCGCCGCCCTCGACCCGCACCAGCTCCAGCACGCCGCGCTGCCAGTCGCGGACGAGCTGCTCGGCCCGCTCGGGCAGATCGGCCGAGGGGTGGGCCAGGTCCGGCTCCAGCAGCGCCGCGCCCGCCGGGTGCGCCTTCCAACTGGTGTACGCGTTCTCCGCCGCCTCGGCGGTCACTCCGCGCAGCAGCGTGACGAGCTGGGACTCGATCGCGGTACGCAGTTCCGCAGCGGGCGCCGGCCGTCCGGTGACCGCGGCGACCACCCGGTCGCGCAGCCGCCCGATGCGGGCCTCCAGGCCACGGAAGAACTCGCCGGTGCCGACGAACTCCTGCCAGCGGGCCAGCACCTCGCCGCGCAGCAGCCGCCCGTCCTTGAGCCCTTGGTCGACGCTCCGCTCCGCGCCCCGGTACGCGGCCTGGACCCGCTCGTCCAGCGCGTCGGCGGCGGTGACCTGCTCGTCGGCGGCCTCGGCCAGCGCCTCCACCACCGGGTGCAGCGCGGCGAGCGCGCCGTCGAGCGTCTGCCGGACCACGGCGGCGCGGGCCTCGGCGTCGGCGGCCAGCCGGGTGAACCAGTCGCTCAGCGGTGCGGTGATCCGGTCCGGCAGCAGCCCCTGCCCGTCCACCCAGGTCTCCGGCAGCACGAACAGCGGCGCGGCGCCCAGTTCCTGCTCGGCGAGCATCTCGGACAGATGGGTGGCGATCTCGTCGGCAGCCTCCGGGGGCACCCGGTCCAGCACCATCGCCACAGCGGTGCCCCGGGCGCGGGCGCTGCGCAGCAGTTCCCAGGGGACGGCGTCGGCGTAGCGGGCGGCGGTGGTGACGAACAACCAGAGGTCGGCGGCGGCGAGCAGTTGGCCGGCGAGCGCCCGGTTGGCGTCGACCACCGAGTCGATGTCGGGCGCGTCCAGGAAGGCCAGGCCGGGCGGCAGCGCCGGGGCGGTGACCAGGTGCAGGGTGCCCGGCTGGTCGCTCGGTTCGGTGGTCCGGGTCAGGCCGGGCAGCAGCTCGCCCTGCCGGAACCAGGAGGCGTCGGCCGGGCTGCACACCAGCACCGGGGAGCGGGTGGTCGGGCGGAGCACGCCGGCCGCGCTGACCCGCGCCTTGACCAGGCTGTTGACGAGCGTCGACTTGCCGGCGCCGGTGGAGCCGCCGACGACCACCAGGAGCGGGGCGTCGAGCCGGGCCAGCCGGGGCAGCAGGTAGTCGTCGAGCTGGTCGGTGACGCTCGCCGCGGCGTGCCGGGCCGGCTCGGCCGAGGGCAGGGTGAGCGGAAAGCGGGCGGCACTGATCGCCGCCCGCAGGCCGGTGAGCGCGGCGGGCAGGCCGTCGGCGCCGTGAGCAGGCTGGTCGGCGCCGTTGGTGGCTCCGGTGCGGGCTGCGACGGCGGGCGCGCCGGCACGGGTGGCGGAATCGCCATGCGTCGTCACCGCTAAAGCGTGCCCGACCGACGCAAGGTAAGACAACCGGACGGTAGTAACGGTCGGGTTGCGCCGGGTCGGCTCAACCTCGACTTGCGGATTGGCGACCGCGTGGCACTATTGAGTCAAGTTCACTCAACTTGTGGTGCGGTCGCTTCCGGGCGGCCCGCCGGGCAGGCCGTCTGACCTGCTCACCCGTTATGAAGCGAGGAAGCGAACATGGCACGTGCGGTCGGCATCGACCTCGGCACGACGAACTCCTGCGTCAGCGTTCTCGAGGGCGGTGAGCCCACCGTCATCGCCAACGCCGAGGGCTCGCGTACGACTCCCTCGATCGTCGCGTTCGCCCGCAACGGCGAGGTGCTCGTCGGTGAGGTCGCCAAGCGCCAGGCGGTGACCAACCCCGACCGGACCATCCGGTCGGTCAAGCGTGAGATCGGCACCAACTGGACCGTCGACATCGACGGCAAGAAGTACACCCCGCAGGAGATCTCGGCGCGCACGCTGATGAAGCTCAAGCGGGACGCCGAGGCGTACCTGGGCGAGCAGATCACCGACGCGGTGATCACCGTCCCGGCCTACTTCAACGACGGGCAGCGCCAGGCCACCAAGGAGGCCGGTGAGATCGCCGGCTTCAACGTGCTGCGGATCGTGAACGAGCCGACCGCGGCGGCCCTGGCGTACGGCCTGGACAAGGGCTCCAAGGAGCAGACCGTCCTGGTCTTCGACCTCGGCGGCGGCACCTTCGACGTGTCGCTGCTGGAGCTGGCCGAGGGTGTGGTGGAGGTCAAGTCCACCAGCGGTGACAACCAGCTCGGTGGTGACGACTGGGACCAGCGCATCATCGACCACCTGGTGAAGACGTTCCGCGGCGAGCACGGCATCGACCTCTCGCAGGACAAGATGGCCATGCAGCGGCTCAAGGAGGCGGCCGAGAAGGCCAAGATCGAGCTGTCCGCCGCCACCACCAGCAACATCAACCTGCCGTACATCACCGCCGGCTCGGCCGGTCCGCTGCACCTCGACGTGACGCTCAGCCGCGCCGAGTTCCAGCGCATGACGCAGGACCTGCTGGACCGCTGCAAGGGCCCGTTCGAGCAGGCCGTGAAGGACGCCGGGATCAAGATCTCCGACGTCGACCACGTCATCCTGGTCGGCGGCTCGACCCGGATGCCGGCCGTGACCGACCTGGTCAAGCAGCTCACCGGCCGCGACCCGAACAAGGGCGTCAACCCGGACGAGGTCGTCGCCGTCGGCGCCGCCCTCCAGGCCGGCGTGCTCAAGGGCGAGGTCAAGGACGTCCTGCTGCTCGACGTGACCCCGCTGAGCCTGGGCATCGAGACCAAGGGCGGCATCTTCACCAAGCTCATCGAGCGCAACACCACCATCCCGACCAAGCGCTCCGAGGTGTTCACCACCGCCGACGACAACCAGCCGTCGGTGCTGATCCAGGTGTTCCAGGGCGAGCGGGACATCGCCGCCTACAACAAGAAGCTCGGCACCTTCGAGCTGACCGGTCTCCCGCCGGCCCCGCGCGGCGTGCCGCAGATCGAGGTCACGTTCGACATCGACGCCAACGGCATCGTGAACGTGCACGCGAAGGACCTGGGCACCGGCAAGGAGCAGAAGATGACGATCACCGGCGGCTCCTCGCTGCCGAAGGACGACATCGAGCGGATGCGCCGGGACGCCGAGGAGCACGCCGACGAGGACAAGCGTCGCCGTGAGGAGGCCGAGACCCGCAACGTGGCCGAGGCGCTCCAGTGGCAGACCGAGAAGTTCCTCGCCGAGAGCGGCGACAAGCTGCCCGGCGAGAACCGCGACCAGCTCAACGAGGCGCTCGGCGAGCTGCGCAGCGCCCTCGGCGGACAGGACATCGAGAAGATCAAGTCCGCGCACGAGAAGCTGGCGCAGGTCTCCCAGCAGGCGGGCTCGCTGCTCTACGCCCAGCAGCAGGAGGGCGAGCAGACCGCCCCGGGCGCGGCCGGGCCGGGTGCCGGCGCGGGTGCGGCCGGTGGCCCGAAGGCCGGTGGCGCCGACGACGACGTGGTCGACGCGGAGATCGTGGACGAGGACAAGAAGTGACATCCGGTCCCGGACACGACTCGACGGCAGAGGGATGAGGTAACCGCATGACGGACAAGCCACGAGCGGCCGACCCGGGTGCCACCGGGTCGGCGCCGGGCGCCGGCAAGGACACCGGCGACGAACCCCGGGTCGTCATCCGCGACAAGCGCAAGCTCGGCAAGGTGACCGAGCAGTCGGCGAACGACGCCTCGGCGGCCGACGCGGCTTCCGACGCGCCCGCCGAAGGGCTGGTCGAGGAGGCCGAGGTCGTGGTCGACGAGATCGGCGGCGAGGCCGAGGTCAGCGGTCCGACAGTGGTGGTCGACTCGCCCGCCGAACCGGACGGCGGGACCGGCACGGACGCGCCACTCGGCGCCGAGTTGGAGTCGCTGCGCACCGACCTGGAGGAGCGCACCCGCGACCTCCAGCGGGTGACCGCGGAGTACGCCAACTACCGCAAGCGGGTCGACCGGGACCGCAACCTGGTGCAGGAGCAGGCCACCGGGGCGGTGCTGACCGCGCTGCTGCCGATCCTCGACGACCTGGACCGGGCCCGCGAGCACGGCGACCTGGTGGGGCCGTTCGGGAGCGTGGCCGAGCAGCTCACCGGCGCGCTCGCCAAGTTCGGCCTGACCGCGTTCGGCGAGAAGGGTGACCCGTTCGACCCGACCCAACACGAGGCGGTGGCGCACCAGACCTCCGCCGACGTGACCGAGCCGACCTGCGTGCAGGTCATGCGTCGGGGTTACCAGCTCGGCGAGCGGCTGCTGCGGCCCGCCATGGTCGCGGTCGCGGACCCGGAGTAGTGCCGACCCGTGACGTCCCGCCCGCCCGCACCGGGCGGGCGGGACGACCGGGATTCGACCCGTGGAAGGGGGTGGACCGGTGAGTTCCAAGGACTGGATCGAGAAGGACTACTACGCCGCGTTGGGCGTGGACAAGTCCGCCTCCTCGGACGAGATCAAGAAGGCGTACCGCAAGTTGGCCCGGGAGTCGCACCCGGACCACAACCCCGGCGACACCGGGGCCGAGGAGCGGTTCAAGACCGTCTCCGAGGCGTACGCGGTGCTCGGTGACGAGAAGAAGCGCCGCGAGTACGACGAGATGCGCTCGCTGTTCGGCTCCGGCGCCTTCCGGCGCAACTCCCGCGGCCCGGGTCAGCCGGGCGGCATGCCGTTCGACGTCTCCGACCTGTTCGGCGGCGGCGCCGGCGGTGGCGACAGCCGGTTCGGCGGTGGCGGCTTCACCGACCTGTTCAGCACGATCTTCTCGGGTGGCGGCGGGGGCGGTGGCCCGGCGCGTCCGCGCGGCCCGGCCCGTGGCCGCGACGTCGAGGCCGAGGTGGCGCTCGACTTCACCGACGCGGTAAGCGGCGTCACGCTGCCGCTGACGCTGCGCGCCCCCGGGGTCTGCGACACCTGCCACGGCAACGGCGCGAAGCCCGGCACCCAGCCGGTGGCCTGCCCGGTCTGCCACGGCGCCGGGGTGACCACCCGCAACCAGGGGTCGTTCAGCTTCTCCGAGCCGTGCCGCAACTGCCAGGGCGTCGGCACGATGGTCGAGGAGAAGTGCCCGGAGTGCCACGGCACCGGCGGGGTCACCAAGACCCGCACGCTGACCGTGCGCTTCCCCGCCGGGGTGGCCGACGGGCAGCGGATCCGGCTGGCCGGCCGGGGCGAGCCCGGCGAGCGGGGCGGTCCGGCCGGTGACCTGTTCGTGCAGGTGAAGGTCCGCCCGGACGAGCTGTTCGGGCGTACCGGGGACGACCTGACCCTGAACGTCCCGATCACGTACGCCGAGGCGGTTCTCGGCACGGACCTGCGCGTACCGACCCTGGACGGGACGGTGACCCTGCGGGTGCCACCGGGTACGCCCGCTGGGCGGGTGCTGCGCGCCCGCGGCAAGGGCGTCGTACGCAAGGACGGCCGCGCCGGTGACCTGCTGGTCACGCTCGACGTGGTGGTCCCGGCGAAGGTCTCGGACGAGGCGCGGGCGGCGCTGGAGACCTTCGCGGCGCAGACCCCGCCCGCCGCGCGGGAACATCTCGACGCGCGGGTACGTCGATTCAGTTGACGGCGGCAGCGGAGGTGAGCGGGCATGTCGGAGGAGTACGTCGGCTCGGGTGACCCGGCCTACGAGGCCAAGGTCTTGATGATCTCGGTGGCCGCGCGGATGGCGGGGATGCACCCCCAGACGCTGCGCCAGTACGACCGGCTGGGCCTGGTGCAGGCCGGCCGGGCGTCCGGCGGCGGTCGCCGGTACAGCGTCCGGGACGTGGTGCTGCTCCGCGAGGTGCAGCGGCTCAGCCAGGACGACGGGATCAACCTGGCCGGGGTCAAGCGGATCATCGGGTTGGAACGGCTGCTCGAAGAGGCGCAGCAGCGGGTGGCCCGGCTGGAGGCGGAGCTGGACGCCGCGTACCGGCGGATCACCGAGCTGGAGTCGCTCGGCGGCTTCCCCCGCGGTGACCTCGTGCCCACCAGCCGCACGTCCACCGCGCTCGTCGTCTGGCGTCCACGCCGCGCACCCGACCGCTGACCTCGTACCGGAAGGCCGGCGCGCCCCGCTCCCCCGGGGCCGCGCCGGCCTTCGTCGTCGCCCGGGCGGTTCGCGGGCCGGGTCGGGGAAAACGGGGTACAGCAGGGCGCGGTCCACTACGCTTTTCCATAGGGGCAAAAGCCCCGAATGCGGACTCCGGGCTGGCGGGGGGAGCCATGACGGAACCGGCGAAGAAGGTGGCCGAGCGCGCGGAGGAACGGCTGGAGAAGGTGGCCGAGAACGTCCGCGAGCGGTTCGACCGGGTCACCGAGGGACGCTTCAGCGACACGGTCAAGGAAGGGCGCTTCGCCGACCAGACGGACCACGGCGTGGACCGGGCGCGGGACGACGAGCGGCGCCGCAAGCAGGGCGGATCGACCTGACGATCCGCCGACGTGCGGGCCGGGATCCACGGGGGATCCCGGCCCGTTCGTCGTTTGCTCAGAGGCGGCGGTTCTCGCGGACCAGGCCGCCCTCGCACCAGTCCCGGTAGACGAAGAGGTCCGGCCGGGCCAGCAGCACCCGGCTGTTGTGCGCCCAGTTGATCATCAAGTCGTCGCCGGACTTCTCCGCCTGCTCGACCAGCTTGCGGAACCGGCGCTTGGGGTGGGCGCGGAAGTTCGTCCGGATGCCGTCGGCGGCGTAGATGTAGAGGCAGTGCAGGGCGAACCGCCGGGCCGGGCAGCTCTGGTCCATCGCCAGGTCGAACAGCGTCTGCACCAGGTGGTCACCGGCGACCAGCAGATCCCAGTCCGGCGGCATCGAGGTCAGCGGCACCGAATCCGGCTGATACGCCCACGCCCGCAGTTCGGCGGGCGAGGGATCGACCGGGTTGGCAAAGCCGCGGAACGTACCTTCCTGCACGCTCACCGGCCGACCTTCCGCTTGCGCTGGCGGGGGCGCGCGCCACCCGCGGACCCTGGCTGCTGGGCCGAAACGTTAACGCGGTTTGACGGAGCAGGGGTAGACCTTCCCGGGATCAATTTGACAACGCCGGGCCGGATCTGCCCTGCGGCTGATCCGGCCCGGCCCCGGGTCAGTCGCCGGAGCCCAGAGGCAGCGGCGTGGGCGGCCGTACGGCGGCGGCGCGGGTACGCAGCCACTGCTTGAACCACCGGGTGTCGGGCAGCCGGGCGAGCAGCGGCCCGGTCACCACCGTGATCAACACGTACGCGGTGGCGAGCGCGGCGAGCTTCGGCTCCACCGGGTAGACGGCCGCGACGGCGAGCCCGGCGATGACGATGGAGAACTCGCCGCGCGGGGTCAGCGCCAGCCCGGCCCGCCAGCGTCCGGGCTCGGCGATCCCGACCCGGCGGGCGGCCAGGTAGCCGGTGGCCACCTTCGTCGCCATGGTCACCACTGCGAGCAGCAGCGCGGGCAGCAGCACCGGAGGCATGTCCAGCGGATTGGTGACCAGCCCGAAGAACACGAAGAAGACCGCGGCGAACAGATCGCGCAGCGGGGAGAGCAGTTCGGTGGCGTGGTGCGCCACCGGCCCGGACAGCGCGATGCCCACCAGGAACGCGCCGACCGCCGCCGACACCTGGAGCTTGGCCGCGACGCCGGCGACCAGCAGGGTCAGGCCGAGCACCCCGAGCAGCAGCGCCTCCGGGTCCTTCGCGGAGAGCGCGGCGGAGATCAGGTGGCCGTACCGGATCGCCACGCCCAGCACGAGGACCACGGTGAACACCGCGACGGCGAGCGCGATGCCGCCCTTGGTCAGGCCGACCCCGGCGAGCAGCGCCGTGACCAGCGGCAGGTAGAGGGCCATCGCCAAGTCCTCGATCACCAGGACGGAGAGGATCACCGGGGTCTCCCGGTTGCCGACCCGGCCCAGGTCGGCGAGCACCTTGGCGATCACGCCGGACGACGACACCCAGGTCACGCCCGCCAGCACCACGGCCGCCACCCAGCCCCAGCCGAGCAGGAGCGCGAAGGCGAAACCGGGCAGCGCGTTGAACACCGCGTCGATCAGGCCGGCCGGCGCGGCCGAGCGGAGGTTGCCCACCAGCTCGTTGGCGCTGTATTCCAGGCCGAGCATGACCAGCAGCAGGATCACGCCGATCTCCGCGCCGACGGCGAAGAACTCCTCGCTGGCGTTGAGCGGCAGCAGGCCACCGTGCCCGAACGCCAGGCCGGCGAACAGGTACAGCGGGATGGGTGAGACCCCGACGCGGCGGCTCAGGCGGCCGAGCAGGCCGAGCAGGAGCAGCAGCGCACCGACTTCGATGAGCAGGATTGTGGTTTCGTGCATACGCGTCAGCCGTCCGGGTCGGTCTCGGCGAGGATCGCTGTCACGCCGTCGAGCCCCTGACGGGTACCGACCACGACGATCACGTCGCCGGCTTCGAACCGGAAGGTGGGTTCGGGTGAGACGTTCACGGCGCCCTGACGCAGCACGGCCACGATGGACGCGCTGGTCCGGGTGCGTGCCTTGGTGTCCGCGAGCCGCCTGCCCACGTACTTCGACCCGGCCGGCATGGCGATCTGCTCGGTCAGCAGCCCGGCGGCCTGCTCGCGCAGACCGGAGAGCTGACCCAGCATCAGCGACGCGCCGAGGATGTCGGCGAGCGCCTCGGCCTCGTCGTCGGTCAGCGGTATGTCATGTTGACAGGAGTCGGGATCGTCCGGGTCGTAGAGGACCAGGTCGCGGCGGCCATTGCGGTGGGAGACCACGCCGAGCCGGCGGCCGGATTCCGTCATCAGATCATGACGTACGCCGATCCCGGGCAGGGCGGTCTGTTCGACACGTACTCGCACGCGGGTGAGGCTACCGCTGCCGCGCACCTGCCGCGTTCGGGGTGGATCGGCCGCCCGGCGGTGCGGGATCAGGGGGCGCCGAGCGGACCCCTTGCGCCCCCGGCCGGACCGGCGGACGGTGACTCACGTCACAGGGATGGAGTTGAGCGGAATAGACTCAACTCTGGTTGTGTCATGTCCAGTGGACACGCCGATCCGGGGGAGCCCATGAACACGGAACGTCTCACCACCAAGAGCCGCGAGGCCATCACCGGTGCCGTCGCGCTGGCGAACCAGCGCGGTCACGCCACCGTGGAGCCCTGGCACCTCCTGCTGTCACTGCTGGAAACCGAGGGTTCGACCGCCGCAGGTCTGCTGCGTGCTGTCGGGGCCGACCCGGCCGAGCTGCGCCGCGTCGCGCTGCGTTCGGTCGACGCGCTGCCCGCCGCCCGCGGGTCGAGCATCGCCGAGCCGACGCTGGCGCGCGAGTTCGTCAACGCCATCGGCGCCGCCGAGCAGATCGCGCGGCCGCTGGGCGACGAGTACACCTCCACCGAGCACCTGCTGGCCGGGCTGGCCCGGGTCGGCGGCGCGGTCTCGGTCGCACTGAAGAACTCCGGCGCCACCGAGGAGAACCTGGTCGCCGCGTTCCCCACCGTCCGGGGCGGGGACCGCCGGGTCACCACCGCCGACCCGGAGCAGACCTACCAGGCCCTGGCCAAGTACGGCGTGGACCTCACCGCCAGCGCCCGCGACGGCAAGATCGACCCGGTGATCGGCCGGGACTCGGAGATCCGCCGGGTGATCCAGGTGCTGTCCCGGCGTACCAAGAACAACCCGGTGCTGATCGGCGAGCCGGGCGTCGGCAAGACGGCGATCGTGGAGGGCCTGGCCCAGCGGATCGTGGCCGGCGACGTGCCGGAGTCGCTGCGGGACAAGAAGCTCGTCTCGCTCGACCTCGGCGCGATGGTGGCCGGCGCGTCCTACCGCGGCCAGTTCGAGGAGCGGCTGAAGTCCGTGCTGGAGGAGATCAAGAACTCCGACGGCCAGGTCATCACGTTCCTCGACGAGCTGCACACCGTGGTCGGCGCGGGCAAGGGCGAGGGCTCGATGGACGCCGGCAACATGCTCAAGCCGATGCTGGCGCGCGGCGAGCTGCGGATGGTCGGCGCGACCACGCTCGACGAGTACCGCGAGCACATCGAGAAGGACCCCGCGCTGGAGCGGCGCTTCCAGCCGGTGCTGGTCGGCGAGCCGACCATCGAGGACACCATCGGCATCCTGCGCGGGCTCAAGGAGCGCTACGAGGTGCACCACGGCGTACGGATCACCGACGCCGCGCTGGTGGCCGCCGCCGCGCTCTCCGACCGGTACATCACCGACCGGTTCCTGCCGGACAAGGCGATCGACCTGGTGGACGAGTCCGCGTCCCGGCTGCGCATGGAGATCGACTCGCGGCCGGTGGAGGTGGACGAGATCGAGCGGGCGGTACGCCGGCTGGAGATCGAGGAGATGGCGCTGGCGAAGGAGCCGGACGCCGCCTCCGCCGAGCGTCTGGAGCGGCTGCGCAAGGAGCTGGCCGACAAGCGCGAGCAGCTCACCGCGCTCTCCGAGCGCTGGCAGACCGAGAAGAGCCACATCACCAAGCTCTCCACCGCAAAGGAGGAGCTGGAGCGCCTCGGCGGCGAGGCCGAGCGGGCCGAGCGCGACGGCGAGCTGGAACGCGCCGCCGAGCTGC
This sequence comes from Micromonospora sp. NPDC005686, assembly GCF_042871665.1. Classification (NCBI taxonomy): domain Bacteria; kingdom Bacillati; phylum Actinomycetota; class Actinomycetes; order Micromonosporales; family Micromonosporaceae; genus Micromonospora; species Micromonospora sp. NPDC005686. The sequence continues at coordinate 32,632 of NZ_JBIAIY010000007.1, read as the reverse complement.
GGTACGGCCGGATCCCCGCGCTGTGGGCCGAGCTGAAGCAGGCCGAGGAGGAACTGGCCCGGCTCCAGGCCGACGGCGCGATGCTCAAGGAGGAGGTCGGCGCGGACGACATCGCCGCCGTGGTCGCCTCCTGGACCGGCATCCCCGCCGGGCGGCTGCTGGAAGGCGAGACGGCCAAGCTGCTCCGGATGGAGGAGTCGCTGCGCGACCGCGTGGTCGGCCAGGCCGAGGCGGTCGGCGCCGTCTCCGACGCGGTCCGCCGCGCCCGGGCCGGCGTCGCCGACCCGGACCGCCCGACCGGCAGCTTCCTGTTCCTCGGGCCGACCGGCGTCGGCAAGACCGAGCTGGCCAAGGCGCTCGCCGAGTTCCTCTTCGACGACGAGCGGGCCATGGTCCGCATCGACATGAGCGAGTACGGCGAGAAGCACTCCGTGGCCCGCCTGGTCGGCGCCCCGCCCGGGTACGTCGGCTACGAGGAGGGCGGCCAGCTCACCGAGGCGGTACGCCGCCGCCCGTACTCGGTGATCCTGCTGGACGAGGTGGAGAAGGCGCACCCGGACGTCTTCGACGTGCTGCTCCAGGTGCTCGACGACGGCCGGCTCACCGACGGCCAGGGTCGTACCGTGGACTTCCGCAACGCGATCCTGATCCTCACCTCGAACCTGGGCTCGTCGGTCATCAGCGACCTGACGCTGACCGAGAACGAGCGCCGGGAGGGTGTGCTGGCGGTGGTCCGGTCGCACTTCAAGCCGGAGTTCCTCAACCGGCTCGACGACATCGTGGTGTTCGCCGCGCTCCAGGGCGAGGACCTGCGGTCGATCGTCGACATCCAGCTCGACCGGATGCGAACCCGTCTTGCGGACCGCCGGCTGGGCCTGGAGACCACCGACGCGGCCCGGACGTGGCTGGCCGAGCACGGGTACGACCCGATCTACGGTGCCCGCCCGCTGCGCCGGCTGGTGCAGTCGGCGATCGGCGACCAGCTCGCCAAGGCGCTGCTGGCCGGTGACATCCGTGACGGCGACACGGTCCGCGTCGACCTGTCCGACACCAAGGAGTCCCTGGCGGTGACCGCCGCCTGACCCGCACCACCCCGCGAAGGCCCGGCCCTCCAGGCCGGGCCTTCCGCCGTGAGGGCCGGAGCGGGAGGGGTGACGGGTCGGCGGGGTGGGCACATAGTGAGGTATGAGCGGGACGTGGGAGCGGGAACTGGACGAGGCGGCGCGGGAACTCGACCGCGCGGACACCCTCGCCTTCGGCGGGGTGGGGCTGGCGGGGCAGATGCTGCCCGCGACCGAGGCGTACCGGCGGTTGGAGCAGGGGTTGCGGGAGCACCCGGAGGCGGCCCGCAAGCGGGTCGACAAGCTGCTCCGCAAGGGTTCGCCGGCCGGTCGGGCGTACGCGGCGACGCTGCTGGAGGCGGTCGACCCGGCCGCCGGGCGGGCGGCGTGGACCCGGCTGCGCGACCACGACGGCGAGTTCACCACGTTCTCCGGCTGCCTGATGGGCCGGGCCACGCTGGGCGAGTACGCGGCCGACCGGCTCGCCGGCCACGTCGGTAACTGAGCGGATACTCAGCGTCCAGGACTTCAGCAGGCGTGCGTGCGGTTGTTACCGTTCCCGCCGAGCACCTTGGGGAGGCGGCTGTGAACGGTTCAGTGGCGTGGCTGGTGACGACGCTCGGGTGCCTGGTCGGGGTGGCCGGTGTGGTGATCGCCGTGATTGCGATGCGGAAGTCCCGGTCCGCGTCCGACCCGAAGACGAAGGCGGCGCCGGGTGACCCGTTCCGGGACCGGGACGCCGACGCGCTGCGCGGCGACCCGCGCGGGCTCAAGCCCGGCGACATCGTCGAGATCCGCGCGGTGCCGTACACCGTGCGCGGCTCGGTGCACCTGGTCGAGGGCGGCTGGAGCTGGGCGGAGCACCTGCTCGACGACGCGGGCGGGGTGAAGCGCTGGCTCTCCGTCGAGGCCGACCCGGATCTGGAGCTGGTGCTCTGGACCAGCGAGCCGGGGGCCACCGTGACGCCGGGTGCCCCGACGTTGGAGATGGCCGGCCGCCGCTACAACTGGGACGAGTCCGGCCAGGCCCGGTACACCGCGACCGAGGGCACCGGCCTCGATCCGCGCGGCACCATGCGCTATCACGACTACCAGGCGCCCGGCGGCGCGCGGCTGTCGTTCGAGGCGTACGGGGAGTCGGGCTGGGAGGTCAACCTCGGCGAGGAACTGCGCCGCGCCGAGGTGATGATCTACCCGCAGGGTGGCCCGGAAACGGTGCGCTGACGTGCTCGTCTGCCTGGACGCGCCCTACATCGACACCAGCGCCGCCGACCTGAGCCTGGCCCTCGGCGGCCCCGAGCTGCCGGCGCTGGCCGTACGCGACCTCGACCTGCCCGGCCTGCCCCGGCTGCGGCTGCGCCTGCTCGGCGCCTCCCACCAGGTGGTGCTCGGCGGGCTCACCGAGACCGTCGCCTGCCTGCCCGGCCGCCCGCCGCACCTGCCGAACGCCCTGCACGACGAGACGACCGGTTACCGGTTCCTCGCCACGGTGCTCCGGCCGGACGGCGACGGCCTGCGTACCCGGGTCGCGGCGCTGCGCGCCGAGCTGGCCGACGACCCGTACGCGCTGGTCGGGGTCTTCCCGGGCGACGAGGACGCGGTCACCGCGCTCTCCGTCCGGCCCCGCCCGCCGGACGGCGCGCTGGCCTGGCGTACCTGGCACGTCTACCCCCAGACGAACGAGCTGGTCCTGACCGAGACCGTGGTGGAGGAGCTGTGACATACCGACGGTGGTTCGTGGTGGGCGTGGCGGTCGCCGTCGTCGGTGCGCTCATCGCCGCCTTCGCGATCTTCAACGGCAACTTCTCGCCCCGGGGCTACGTGCAGGACACCTTCCGCCGTGCCCCCACGCGGGACATCGGGTCGCAGGCGGTCGCGTACACCTCGAACAAGACGCCGAGCCAGGTGTCCAAGCAGATCACCGACAAGTGGAAGCCGGCCGACCAGTATGTCGACGGCAGCGGCGTCTACCTGCGCTACGACGACGACTCGGTGGTGATCCTCCCGCTCGCGGTGGGATCGGTGATCCTGCTGGAGAGGATGACCACCGCCTATCCCCGCTACCACACCGTCGTCGGCAACAGCTGGGGCTGGGGCCGAGGCAGCACGGTGCGGGGCGGTGGCCCCGGTTCCGGTAAGTAGTCATTCGCTCTATCCCCTCACTCTGGAGTCTTCTGTGGAGAACCTTGTCACCGATCTGCTGGTCACCCTCGCGTACGGCGTGGTCGGCGTCGTCCTGATGGCCGTCGGGTACGTCCTGGTCGATGTGGCCACCCCGGGCAAGCTTCACGAGTTGATCTGGGTCGAGCGCAACCGCAATGCGGCGCTGTTGCTCTCGTCGAACCTGGTCGGGGTGGGCACCATCGTGGTGGCCGCGATCGTGGCCAGCGCCAACGACTGGAAGCTGGGGCTGGTCGGCGCCGCCGCGTACGGCATCCTCGGCCTGGTGATCATGGCGGCGGCGTTCGTGCTGCTCGACGCGGTCACCCCGGGCAAGCTCGGTGAGCTGCTGGTCGACCCGCAGCCGCATCCGGCGGTGTGGGTCTCCGCCACGGTGCACCTCGCCACCGGCGCGATCATCGCAGCCGCGATCATCTGATGAGCAGCACTGCCTCCAAGCACTCGACGTCGCAGGGCACGGGCAAGCTCACGAGTGTGTTGGCCTGGACCCTGGTCGTCGGGTGCCTGGTCGGCCCCTGCGTCATCGGCGTCATCATCGGGTTGAGCGAGGATTCGGACACCTCCGTACCCGCCCCGGCGGACGACGAGCGTTCCGGCGCCGTGCCGATCCTCCGGGCCGCCGCCGACAGCCAGGGCATCTGCTACGGCTGGGAACTGCTCGACCGGTCCGACCAGGTGAGTGTCGGCTCCAACGTCGGTGACGGGACGCCCGTGGCCGACGCGTCCGGCTGCACGCGCTGGATCCAGGTCTCCGCGGAGATCAGATACACCTCGTCCAGCAGCGAGGTGGAGGACTCCGTCATCGTCCGGGTCGAGGGCTCGGACGACATCGAGGTCGCCGACCTGACCGCGATCAGGAGAGGGCTGGGCCGCTTCGGGCTGGACGCGGGCGCGTTCCTCGACGACCCGGGCCAGGCCGTCACCCGGGCCGCCATGATCCTTCCGCTGCTCGCCGCCGAGCGAGGGCTCGCCGAGCCGGCCGCGACGCCGTCCGCCGGCCCGTCCGCCGCCCCGGCCCCGCTGCCCGACGCGGGCAACGACTTTCTGCGGGACCGGTGGGTCCTGCTGCTGGTGACCGCCGGGCTGTTCGCGTTCGCCGCGCTGTTCCTCGCCGTGGGCGTCCGCCAGCGCCGCATCGCCGTCGCGTCGAAACCCGCCCCGCCGGGCGCACCCTTGCCGAAGCGGGGAGCGCCCCTGATCCCGGAGCCCACGAGGCGCCTCGAGATCGCTCCCGCGCGGCGTACCCGGGGCGAGCGGTGACCGCCGACGTGGCCGCGCGGCCGCGGTGGCGCCTGGCCCGCGCGGCGGTCCTGCTCGCGGTCTTCGTCTGCGCGGCCTGTGGCCTGGTGTACGAGCTGGCGCTGGTCGCGCTCGGCAGCTACCTGATCGGTGACACGGTCGGCCAGGCGTCGATCGTGCTCGGCGTGATGGTCTTCGCGATGGGCGTCGGCGCGCTGCTGGCGAAGCCGTTGCAGTCCCGGGCGGTGGTCTCGTTCGCGGTGATCGAGCTGACGCTGGCGCTGCTCGGCGGCCTGTCCGTGCTCGGCCTCTACGCCGCGTTCGCCTGGCTCGATCTGTACGGCCCGGCGCTCGTCGGGACCGCGTTCGTGCTCGGCCTGCTGATCGGCGCGGAGATCCCGCTGCTCATGGTGATGCTGCAACGCATCCGGGAACAGTCCGCGGGCAGCGCGGTGGCCGACCTGTTCGCCGCCGACTACGTGGGCGCGCTGCTCGGCGGGCTGGCCTTCCCGTTCCTGCTGATCCCGGTCTTCGGCCAGCTCAAGGGCGCGCTCGTGGTGGGCGCGGTGAACGCGGTCGCCGGTGTGGTGCTCGTCTTCACCGTGTTCCGCGCCGAACTCAGCCGGCGGGCGCGGGCCGCGCTGGGCGCGGCCACCGTCGTGGTCGGCCTGCTTCTCGGGTACGCGTGGGTGACCGCCCAGGACTTCGAGGTGACCGCCCGCCAGCAGCTCTACCGTGACCCGGTGGTGCACGCCGAGCGCAGCCGCTACCAGGAGATCGTGCTGACCCGCTCGGTGCGCGAGCCCGGCCACTCCGACACCGACCTGCGGCTGTTCCTCAACGGCGACCTCCAGTTCAGCTCGATCGACGAGTACCGCTACCACGAGGCGCTCGTGCATCCGGCGATGCGCGGGCCGCACGGCGACGTGCTGGTGCTCGGCGCCGGGGACGGGCTGGCCGCGCGGGAGATCCTCAAGTACCCGGACGTGCGTTCGGTGACGCTCGTCGACCTCGACCCGGCGGTGGTCGAGCTGGCCCGCCGCGAGCCGCAGTTGCGCGAGCTGAACCGCGGCTCGCTCACCGACCCCCGCGTACGGGTGCTCAACCTGGACGCGTTCGCCTGGCTGCGTACCGCCACGGACCGCTTCGACGTGGTGATCGCCGACCTGCCGGACCCGGACGAGACGGCCACCGCGAAGCTCTACACGATCGAGTTCTACACGCTGATCCGGCCGGTGCTGGCCCCTGGCGGGCGGCTCGTCGTGCAGTCCGGCTCGCCCTACTTCGCGCCCCGGTCGTACTGGTCGATCGAGCGGTCGATCCGCGAGGCCGGCTTCGCCACCCTGCCGTACCACGTCGACGTGCCGAGCTTCGGCGACTGGGGATTCGTGCTCGCCGCACCCGGTGACGTCGCGCCGGAGCTGGCGCTGCCGGACGACCCGCCGCCGCTGCGCTTCCTCACCCCCGCGGTGCTGGCCGCCGCCGGCACGTTCCCCGCCGACCGGGCCCGCCTGGACGTGCCGGCCTCCACCCTGCTGCGACCGAGGGTGCTGGACTACGCCCGCGAGGAGTGGCGCGGCTACTAGGTTTCGGGACATGCCACCCGAAGCGCTGCGCAACCGACCCGGAATCGGCTGGCTGGTCCGCCGGTTGCCGACCCGGGCGATCGAGGCGGCGTCCTACCTCCAGGGGTTCGTGCTCTCCGGCGTGGTCACCGTGCTGGCCGTACGGGCGTACCTGAAGGCCACCGACTATCCCCAGCTCGGCGGCGGCGGGCTGCACATCGCGCACGTGCTCTGGGGCGGTCTGCTGCTCGCCGTCGGCCTGGGCATCCCGCTGGTCTTCCTCGGCGACGCCTCGCGCAGCGCCGGGGCGGTGGTCGGCGGCATCGGGTTCGGGTTGTTCATCGACGAGGTGGGCAAGTTCGTCACCACCGGCACCGACTACTTCTACGCCCCCGCCGCCGCCATCATCTACGTCGCGTTCGCGCTGCTGGTCCTGCTCATCCAGGCGGTACGCGGGCGCACCGGACGATCCCGGCTGACCCCGGCCGAGCGCACCGCGAACGCGCTGGACATGGTGCTCAGCGGCCTGCCGGGCGGGCTGACCGATCGCCGCCGGGTCGCCGTGCTGCGGCTCGTGCAGGGCACCGGACCGGCCACCGAGACCGCTGTGGCGCGACTGCTGGACGCGGTGCCGCACCGGGAACCGCCGCCGGTGCGGCTCTGGCAGCGGGCGGCGGACCGGGCCCGGCGCCTCGCCGTCTGGGCGGCCGGGCGCCGTTGGCTCATCTGGCCGGTGGTGGTCTACCTGGTGGTGGAGCCGGTGCTCGCCGTGCTGGCGGTGTTCCTCGACGGCGTGACCGGGCACCTGGGCCAGGAACGGGAGTGGGGCGCGATTCTGGGCGTGAGCGCCAGCGCGCTGGTCACCGCCGTGCTCGGCCTGTGGGCCGCCTGGCTGCTGCGCCGCAACCGGGCCGAGGCGTTCCGCCTGTTCAAGCTGGCGCTGCTGGTCGACCTGCTGTTCGGGCAGGTCTTCAACTTCACCGTCAACCAGTTCGGCGCGGTCTCCGCTGTCGCGCTCGATCTCGCGCTGCTCGGCGTGGTCACCGCCGAGCACCGCCGGTTGCGCCGCGCCGTCGAGAAGTAGCCGGTCCAGGGTGCTGAGCTGGTCGGAGATCGCTACGGTGGGGCATCTGATCTAGGAAGGGAGAGTCATGGTCGATGCCTCGGGCACCCCGCCCCGCGCGCGTCCCGGTGTGGTGACGCTTTCCAGTTGGCTGCTCATTCTCGTCGCCGCGATCCAGGTGGTGAACCTGATCGTGGCGCTGACCGTCATCGGCAAGATCCGTGACGTGCTCAGCGACGCGTACGCGGGCACCGGCGCCGAGTCGGTCGGCGACATCGCGTACGCGTTCAGCCTCATCACGGCTGTCGTGTCGCTGCTGATCGCGGCCGGGCTGGTCGTGCTGGCGCTGTTGAACAACAAGGGCAAGAACGGCTCCCGGATCACCACCTGGGCGCTGGGCGGCATCCTGTTCTGCTGCACCGCCGGCGGACTGATCAGCGGCATCTCCGGCGGCATGACGGGCAGCGGCACCACCACCGGTGACGCGCCCAGTCCGGAGGAGATCCAGCGTCGGCTGGAGGACGTGCTGCCGTCCTGGTACACGCCCGTCAACCTGCTGCTGGGCCTGGTCGCGCTGCTCGCCCTGCTGGCCGCGCTGATCCTGCTCGCGCTGCCGCAGGCGAACGAGTTCTTCCGCAAGCCCAAGGCCGGCTGGGAGCCGCCGGTGCCGGGTGGCGCCTACCCGGCGTACCCGGGCCAGTCGGGGGACCCGTCGTACCCGTCGTACCCGCCGGCGCCCGGCACGCCGCCGCCCGGTGGCCAGCAGCAGTTCCCGTCCGGCGGTCAGCCGCAGTTCCCGTCCGGCGGTCAGCCGCCGTCCGCACCCGGCGGCCAGCCGGGTGAGCGCCGCGATCCGGAGCCGCCGTCCGGAAGTTGACCTCCGGATTGCAGCGACGCCGACGATCCCTCCGAGTAGGTTGCAAGCCGACGCCTACCGGAGGGATCAGTCGTGTCGTACCCCGATCGGGCCGCACCCCGTCGGCCGGGCGCCGTCCTCGCCGCGGCGGCGCTGCTGCTGGTGATGGCGGTCGGCGCTGTGGCGTACGCGGTGGTCAACCTGGCCGTCAGCGGCGGCACGGTGGACCGGTTCCGGGTTGCGGCGGCCCAGCGGACCGGCGCGGGCGGCGGCGACATCGACCAGGTGGCCGGCCTGCTGCGCGGCTCCACAGTGCTGGCCGCCGTGCTCGGCGTGCTCGCCGGGCTGCTGCTCCTCGGGCTCGCCCTGGGCCTGCTCGCGGGCCGTTCCGGCGCCCGGACCGGGACCTGGGTGGTCGCCGGTACGGGCCTGCTCTGCGGCTGCTGCGGTCTGGCGGTGCTGGTGGGCCAGCGGGCCGTCCCGCTGCGGCTCGGCACGGACGACCGGGTCACCGCCGACCTGCTGGAACTCGTCGGTGACGCCTACCCGTCGTGGTGGATCCCGGTGAACGCGACGCTGTCGGTGGCGCAGGTCCTCGGCTACCTGGTGGTGGCCGCGCTGCTCACGTTGCCGTCGGCGGGCGCGTTCCTGCGCCACCGCACCGCACCGCTGCGGCTGTCCGGTTACGGGTCGACCGTCTCCGGCACGCAGGCGCCCGGTCCCACGCCCTGGGGCCCGCCCGCCGGCCTGCACGAACCGTCCGCGCCGCCCGCCTCCGCGCCGCCGCCAGGTGGGTTCCCGTCACCACCCGAGGACCCCCGATGACAGGTGACACCCCCTCCCGTCGTCGAGCCCTGATCACCGGCGCCAGCCTGGGCATCGGTGAGGCGTTCGCCCGCCGGCTCGCCGCCGACGGCTGGGACCTCGTCCTGGTGGCCCGCGACGCCGCCCGGTTGGACGCGTTGGCGGCCGAGCTGACCGGCCGGCACGGCGGCGACGTGGAGACGATCGCTGCCGATTTGTCCACGGAGGACGGCTGCGTCGCCGTCGAACACCGGCTGGCCGCTGGTACACCGATCGAGCTGCTTGTCAACAACGCCGGCATCACTCTGAACACGTCGTTCGTCCGGTCGTCGGTGGCGGACGAGTCGCGGCTGGTGCGGCTCAACGTGCTCGCGGTGCTGCGTCTGACCCATGCCGCGCTCGGCGCGATGATCGAACGAGGCCACGGGGAAGTGATTAATGTCTCTTCCGTTGCGGGCTTCGGTGTCCCCATGCCGGGATCCACGTACTCGGCCAGCAAGGCGTGGGTGACGAATTTCAGTGAATCGATCGGCCAGTCCGTCGCGCCGTTCGGCGTTCGTGTGATGGCGCTCTGCCCCGGCTACACACGAACCGGAAATCACGAACGCGCGGGCATCGACATGTCGCGCCTGCCCGCCTGGGCCTGGCTGCGCGCTGACGATGTGGTCGTCGAAGGGCTGCGTGACCTGCATAAAGGTAAGTTCGTGAGTGTCCCGGACTGGAAGTACAAGGTGGCGGTGGCCGGGCTGCGGTACGCGCCGAAGCGCCTGCTGCGCGGCTTCCGGCAGGACACCCGGGGCGCGGTCGGCCGGCAGCGCGGCTGACCAGCGGCGGGCCGCACGCGGCCGGTTCGACGGCCGGCCGGGATGGACGGTCGCACAGCGTAGCCGCTCATCGCCACCGTCCGGTCGCCCGCAGGGTTGACCAGGGCGGACCCGAAGCGCGGCGCGCAGACTTGCGAAGTACGCTCTTGGGCCATGGGCGACCGCGACGACCTGCGCAAATTCATCACTGACCTCGCTGTGGTGCACGGCCGTGTGGTGCTCTCGTCGGGCCGCGAGGCGGACTGGTACGTGGATCTGCGTCGCGTCACGCTCCATCACGAGGCGGCTCCGTTGATCGGTCGGGTCATGCGTGACCTCACCGCCGACTGGGCCTACGACGCGGTCGGCGGGCTGACCCTGGGTGCCGATCCGGTGGCCGCCGCCATGCTGCACGCCTCGGCGGGCGCCGGTCGCGCGGTCGACGCCTTCGTGGTCCGCAAGGAGGGCAAGGCCCACGGTCTTCAGCGGCGGATCGAGGGGCCGGACGTCTCCGGGCGGCGAGTGCTGGCGGTCGAGGACACATCCACGACCGGTGGAAGTGTGTTGACGGCGGTCGAGGCATTGCGTGAGGCAGGGGCCGAAGTGGTGGGTGTGGCGGTTATTGTTGATCGAGGTGCCGGCGGCGCGGTGCGAGCCGCCGGATTGCCCTATCGGGCGGCCTATACGTTGGCTGACCTCGGCCTTGTGGCGTAAAAGTTTGCCGATTCGGATCTGCTGATATGCAGGCGGATCGATGCTGCTGGTGGAAGGATGGAATACGTGGGAACTGCGTTGGCTGAAATGACCATGCCTCAGATCTCGCCGCTTGCCGGCGAGCCGATCGAACGTGCCGACGCCGAGCGGCTCGCGGGGGTCCTCAAGGCCCTCGCGGACCCCGCCCGGCTGCGGCTGCTCAGCCTGATCCAATCGGCTCCCGAGGGGGAGGCGTGCGTGTGTGACCTCACCGCGCCGCTCGGCCTCTCGCAGCCGACGGTCAGCCACCACCTGCGTATCCTCACCGAGGCCGGCTTGCTGGAGCGGGAGAAGCGCGGGGTCTGGGCGTACTACCGGCTGGTGCCGTCCGCGATCGCCACGGTCGCGGATCTGCTCACCCCGCCGCGGAAGCGGGCCACGAAGAAGGCTCGCTGAAACCTTCCGGGCCGACCCGATCGAGGGTCGTCCCGACCGGGTGACCGGTGGCGTGCGAGGGGTGGCGCCATCAGCGCGCGGGTGACGGCTGTCGTCGTTCCGTGTGACCCGGCTGGAGCAGTGATGTCCGAAGGCCGGTCCTCGTCAGAGGGCCGGCCTTCGGCGTCCGTACGTGCTCAGCGCCGGTGCTGGCCGCCGTCCCCGGGCCGGTGCTCCTCGATGCCCTCCCGGGCGGCCTCCACAGTGCCGGCCACTGTCGCCGCGGTGATCACCGCGACCGCCTCGCCGCGCTTGCGTGCCCGCCGGTCCCGCAGGAACTCGAAGAAGATCGGCAGTACCGAGATCACGATGATCAGCGCGACCACCGGCAGGATGTACCTGTCGATCTTGTCGCCGATGGCGTCGTAGATCTGCCGGGCCAGCAGGTAGCCGATCAGCAGGATGCCGTCCACCCAGAGGACCGCCCCCACCACGTTCCACACGAAGAACTGGCGGGCCGGCATGCCGAGCACCCCGGCCACCGGGTTGAGGAACGTCCGCACGATCGGGATGAAGCGGGCCAGCACCACGGCCTTCGCCGGGCCGAACTTCTGGAAGTAGTACTCCGCCTTCTCCACGTACTCCCGCTTGAACAGGCGGGAGTTGGGCTTCTCGAACATGCGGCGGCCGTACCGGGCGCCGAGCCAGTGCCCGAGCTGGGCGCCGGCGATGGCGCAGAGCGGACCGCCGATCATCAGCCCGGCCAGGGACAGCCGCGTGCCGTCGCCGAAGATGGCGTCGGCCACCGGGGAGGCGGCCACCCCGGCCAGGAACAACAGCGAGTCGCCCGGGAAGAAGAAGCCGACCAGCAGCCCGGTCTCGGCGAAGAGGATCACCCAGACGCCGATCATGCCGAAGGTGTGGATGAGGTCCTTCGGGTCGAGCGGGTTCAGCGCCACGCTCTCGGAGAACATCCGCGTCTTCTCTGCTGTGTCCACGGCCACACAGGGTACTCCGGCCCGGTCCCCTCCCGCCGACGACCGTGGCCCGCTACCTCGAAGCCGTGATGCCGCCGCGATGAGCTGCCGGTGAACGCGCGATGGCGGCGCCTGCCACGGTTCTCGCACGCAGGTACCGGAGCATCCGGGACCGGAAGGGGAAACTGTCATGAGGGCACGCATCCGAACCATCGTCGCGACCCTGGGCATCGCGGTGACGGCGGCGCTCGCCGTACCGTCGCCGGCCAGCGCCGTGCCTCTCCCGGGCGAGGAGACGCCGACGGGCGCGGGCATCCCCCTCTCCAAGCTGCTGCAGAGCGGCTGCGGATCGGCCTGCGACCAGCGCGACCCGCAAACCTTCAAGATTTACTACGACGGGTCGAACTACGCCACCTGCGCCACCGGCCGGAGCGGGAAGAACGAAGCGGCGTACGACATCGACAGCATCTGGTTCGCCAGCGGCACCATCACGCTGCGCTACAGCCCCATGTGCCAGACGGTCTGGACCCGGCGGAGCGGAAACATCTACCCGGTCACGAAGAGCTACTACATGAACGGCTCCAAGCGGACCGAGGCCAGAGGGCCGCTGTCCGGCACCAACTGGACCGCGATGCTGAACGACGCCGGCCTGCTCGGCCAGAGCTGCGCGAGCGACGGCCCGGCGGTCGGCTGCACGGTCAAGTACTGATCCCTGTGGGGCCGGCGGTGCCACCGCCGGCCCCACCGACCGATCGCCTACAACCTCGGGTCGACCGGCTCGGACTCGCAGGCGAGGATCGCGAACACCAGCTCGTGGCGGCGCCACAGCGGGGCGTCCTCGGCCAGCGCGTCCAGGGCGGCCAGACCCAGACCGTGCTCCCGCAGTGCCATCCCGCGCTTGCGGCCGAGCGATCGGCGGCGCAACGCGGCGAGCTGAGCCGGGTCGGTGTACCCGGGACCGTAGATGATCCGCAGGTACTCCCGCCCACGGCACTTGATGCCCGGCTGGAGCAGCGAGCCCTTCGGTGAGCGGGCGGCCAGGCCCGCGTACGGCTTGACCACCATGCCCTCGCCGCCGGCCGCGGTGAGCGCCAGCCACCACTCGGTGGCGTCGGCCACCGCCGTCTCGTCGGCCAGGTCCACCACCCGCCGCCGGGTCGGCGTGAAGAACTCCGGGTCGGCGGCGCAGAGCCGGTCGGCAAGCGCCAGATGCCAGCCGTGGTCGCGGTCGGCGTAGCTCGCCCCGGCCCCGGCCAGCACCGCGAACGGCGCCAGCGTCACTCCGCGCAGGCCGTCGGTCGGCCGGACGTACGCCCGGTAGGCCGCCGAGTAGGCGGTGACCTCGGCGGCCCGCCCGGCCATCCGGTCGCGCAGCCCGGCCACCGGCAGCCCGCGCCCGGCGGCGGTGTCCAGCGCGGCGAGCACCGCCGGCAACGCGGCCCGCCCGGCCGCGCCGACGCTCGCGTACTGCTCGCGGATCAGCCCGCCCGCCTTCGCCGACCAGGGCAGCAGCTCGGTGTCGAGCAGCAGCCAGTCGGTGTCCAGCTCGGCCCAGAGGCTGGCGGTACCGATCGCTGCGCGCACCCGGGTCAGCAGCTCGTCGTGCAGCGGCGGGTCGAAGAACGGCCTGCCGGTACGCGTGTGCACCACCCCGCCCTCGAATCGGCCCGGCTCCCGCTCCACGAGCACCACCGCCCGCGAGCCCATGTGCTTCTCCTCGCAGACCACCCGCTCCACGCCCGCGCTGCGGTAGTCGGCGAACGCCTCGGCCGGGTGCTCCAGGAAACCGTCCACGCTCGACGTGGAGCAGGGCGCCATGGTCGGCGGCAGCCACACCAGCCGGCCCGGGTCGATCGCGAACCGGCTCATCACCTCCAGCGCGGCGGCGGCGTTCTCGGCCGGCACGGTGAGCGACCCGTACGCGTGGGTGAGGTGCCGTCGCCCGGTCACGTCGGCCAGGTCCAGCACGGTGTCCGGCCGCGCGGGCGCGACCGGGACCAGCGGGCGGGCCGGGGCGTACCACTCCTTCACCGCCGGGACGGCCACCAGCTCCTTCTCCGGGTAGCGCAGCGCGGTGAGCTGCCCGCCGAACACGCAACCGGTGTCCAGGCAGATGGTGTTGTTCACCCACTCCGGCTCGGGCGTCGGCGTGTGCCCGTACACGACCATCGCCGAACCCCGGTAGTCCCGCGCCCACGGGTAGCGCACCGGCAGGCCGTACTCGTCGGTCTCGCCGGTGGTCTCGCCGTAGAGCGCGAACGACCGCACCCGGCCGGACGCCCGCCCGTGGTAGGCCTCCTTCAGCCCGGCGTGCGCCACCACGAGCCCGCCGCCGTCGAGCACGTAGTGGCTGACCAGGCCGTCGATGAACGTCTCCACCCCGGCGACGAACTCCGGCGGCTCGGCGGCGAGCTGCTCCATCGTCTCGGCCAGGCCGTGGGTCAGCCGGACGTCCCGGCCGCGCAGCTTGCGCAGCAGCTTCTGCTCGTGGTTACCCGGCACGCAGATCGCGTGGCCGGCCGCCACCATGCCCATCACCAGGCGGAGCACGCCGGGGGAGTCCGGGCCGCGGTCCACCAGGTCACCGACGAACACCGCGGTACGCCCCGACGGGTGCGCCGCGTCCACCGGGCGGCCCGCGTCGTCGCGGCGCAGCACGTAGCCGAGCCGGGACAGCAGCGCCTCCAGCTCGGTACGGCAGCCGTGCACGTCCCCGACGATGTCGAACGGCCCGGTCAGCTCGCGCCGGTCGTTGAACAGCTTCTCGTAGCGGATCTCCGCGGCGTCGATCTCCTCCACCCCGCGCAGCGCGTGCACCTTGCGGAAGCCCTCGCGGGCCAGCCGCCCGTACGACTGCCGCAGGTCGCGGCGCATCCGGGTGAGCACCTGGCGGCCGTGCGTCCGGTCGACGCGCGCCTCGGTACGCTCCCAGGCCACCGCCTCCGGCACGTCCAGCACGATCGCCACCGGCAGCACGTCGTGCTCCCGGGCCACCCGGATCAGCCCGGCGCGGGCGTGCGGCTGGAGGTTCGTCGCGTCGACCACGGTCAGCAGACCCCGCCGCAGTCGGATGGCGGCGACGTGGTGCAGCGCGTCGAACGCGTCGGTGGACGCGGCCTGGTCGTTCTCGTCGTCGGCCACCAGGCCGCGGAACGTGTCCGAGGAGAGCACCTGGCTGGGCGCGAAGTGCCGCCGGGCGAACGTGGACTTGCCGGAGCCGGAGACGCCAACGAGCGCCACCAGTGCCAGCTCGGGGATGTCCAGGACGGTCATCGGTTCGTCGCCTCCTTCCGGTCGTTGCTGTCGTTCCGGTCGCGCTGGTCGGCCCGGTCGCGCTGACCGGCGCTTTCGGCGCGGGTGAGCACCGCCATCTGGGTCGGCGTGCCCACCTCCGGGTCGTCGTCGCCGACACCGCCGAGGACGGCCGTGTAGCCGTGCGCCGCCGCCACCCGCTCCACCCAGGCGGCGAACTCGGCCCGGGTCCACTCGAACCGGTGGTCCGCGTGCCGGAACCGGTCCGGCCCGAGCCCTTCGTAGCGCACGTTGTACTCGACGTTCGGCGTCGTCACCACCACGGTGCCGGGCCGGGCGTGGCCGAACACCGCGTCCTCCAGCGCGGGCAGGCGCGGCGGATCGAGGTGCTCGATCACCTCCATCAGCACCGCAGCGCCGTACCCCCGGAGCCGGTCGTCCCGGTACGTCAGCGCAGACTGCCACAGCCGGATCCGGTCCCGCTGGCGCTCCGGCAGCCGGTCCAGGCGCAGCCGCCGGGCCGCCATGCCGAGCGACCGGTCGGACACGTCGACGCCCACCACCTCGGTGAACCGCCGGTCGGCGACGAGCGCGGTGAGCAGTGCGCCGCCGCCGCAACCGAGGTCCAGCACCCGGCTCGCGCCGCTGTCCCGCAGCGCGGCGAGCACCGCCTCCCGCCGCCGTACCGCGAGGGAGGCCCGGCGGGCGTCCCCTGCACCGTCGCGCTCGGCCGGGCCGTCGCCGGACGGCTCGATGCTGTCGTCGGCGGACGGCTCGTCGGCCAGCCGCAGCTCGGTGAGACGGGCCATCGCCTCGCCCGCGAGCGCCCGGCGGTGCGCCAGGTAGCGGCGCGTGATCAGGCCCCGCTCGGGATGACCGGCCAGCCAACCGGCGCCCGCGCGCAGCAGCTTGTCCACCTCGTCCGGCGCCACCCAGTAGTGCTTGGCGTCGTCGAGCACCGGCAGCAGCACGTACAGGTGGTTGAGGGCGTCGGCGAGCCGCAGCGTGCCGGTCAGCGTCAGGTCGACGTAGCGGCTGTCACCCCACTCCGGGAACGTCTCGTCGAGCGGGATCGGGGTGGCGGTCACGGTCCAGCCCAGCGGGGCGAAGATCCGTACCGCCAGCTCGGCGCCGCCCCGGCAGCGCAGCACCGGCACCCGTACGGTCAGCGGGATCGCGCTCGCGGCCAGCTCAGGACGATCGCGCGCCTCGCCCCGCAGGGCGGAGCGGAACACCTTCGACAGCGCCGACGAGAGCAGGCTCGACGCCGCGTACGGGCGGTCGTTGACGTACTGCCCGAGCGCGAAGCCCTCCGGCGCGCGGTTCCGGCGTCCGCCGCCCAGCTTCAGCGGATCGACCTCGACCAGCAGCGCCGCGGTGCAGCGCGCCTCGTCCGACTCCGGGTAGAACACATGCGCGGCGCCGGCGGGCAGGTCGAAGCTCTGCACGCGGTCCGGATGCTTCACCAGGAGGTAGCCGAGGTCGGTCGCCGGGCGGTGGGTCGTGGTCAGGGTCAGCAGCACTCGTCGATGATCTCGTTCTTCACCGGCTTCTGTCGTGGGGGTTTCCGGGCAGCCGGCACGCCACCGCAATGTTCCGGCCGCCCGGGACCGTCCATCTATGCGGGACACCCGGGAGGTGCAGTGACGTACGAGGAGTTCGCCGACGCGCGGTTGGGCGCCCTGCTGCGCTACGCGGTCATGCTGACCGGGGATCCGCACCAGGCCCAGGACCTGGTGCAGGAGACCATGGTCCGGGTCCAGCTCAACTGGCGGCGGGTGGCCCGCACCGACGCCCCCGAGCGGTACGTGCGCCGGATGCTCACCAACCAGGCCGCCGCCCACCCGGGGCAGGTGACCGCCCTGCGGTGACCGGGTGCCGGGTCAGCGGTAGTCGTCCTCGTCGGCGGTGACGACACGGGCCTGCTCCATGGCGTCCCAGTCGTCGACCTCCATGCCCCGGTGCGGCTCACTGTCTGTGTCGTCCGGGGTCGCGGCGGTGGCCTGCTCGACCGCGTCGGCCGGCTCGGTCTCCAGATCCCGCTCCTCCGGGGCGAGGTGGTCACTGGGGGCGAAGTCCTCTTCGGGCTGACCCATCGTGCCTCCCTGTTCTCCGTGCGGGCGCTGTCCCCACCACCGTACGGGCTGCTCCGGGCCACCGCAGGGGGGCGGGCGGAACGGCGGAGTCGGCGATTGTCCCGCTCCCGGCGCGCGGCCGGTGCCAGGATGGGAGGCATGGGCTTCCTGATCCGACTGGCGATCACCGCGGTCGCGCTGTGGGTCGCGACGCTGATCGTGCCCGGCGTGGAGGTGAGCGGCCGCGACACCGGCAACAACCTGCTCACCCTGATCGTGGTGGCGCTCGTCTTCGGTGTGGTCAACGCGGTGCTCAAGCCGCTCATCAAGGTGTTCGGCTGCGTCTTCTACCTGCTCACGCTCGGCCTGTTCGCGCTCGTGGTGAACGCGTTGCTGTTCCTGCTGACCGACTGGATCGCCGGGGTGCTGAAGCTTCCGTTCCACGTCGACGGCTTCTGGGCCGCGTTCTGGGGCGCCATCGTGGTCGCGGTGGTGAGCTGGCTGATCAGCGTCGTCGTACCGGACCGGCTGGAGAACAGGTGAGCGGCGTCCGGGCCGGTTGCGCCCCGCTCACACTCCTGCGGGATACTGCCCGCGGTGGACAGCGCGGTCCGGCGCACCCATGGACGTCAGCGACCGGAACGGTCGGCCCCCGGGAACCCCGGGGCCGGAACGGCCGCCCTCCATGGAAGACAGCGGCCTGCACGGCCGAGAGCGGTAAGTAAGGAGCGTTCGACATGCCCATCGCTTCCCCCGAGGCTTACGCGGAGATGCTGGACCGGGCCAAGGCCGGCCGGTACGCGTACCCCGCGATCAACGTGACCTCCTCGCAGACGCTGAACGCGGCGCTCAAGGGCTTCGCCGATGCGGAGAGCGACGGCATCATCCAGGTCTCCACCGGCGGCGCGGAGTACCTGTCCGGCCCGTCCGTGAAGGACATGGTGACCGGCGCGGTGGCGTTCGCGGCGTACGCGCACGAGGTCGCCAAGAAGTACCCGGTCAACATCGCGCTGCACACCGACCACTGCCCGAAGGACAAGCTGGACAAGTTCGTCCGGCCGCTGATGGCCATCTCGCAGGAGCGCGTCAAGGGCGGCCAGGAGCCGCTGTTCCAGTCGCACATGTGGGACGGCTCGGCCGTGCCGGTGGCGGAGAACCTGGAGATCGCCGAGCAGCTCCTCGCCGAGGCCGCCAAGGGCAAGATCGTCCTCGAGATCGAGGTCGGCGTCGTCGGTGGCGAGGAGGACGGCGTTGAGAACGCCATCAACGACAAGCTCTACACCACGGTCGAGGACGGCCTGGCCATGGTCGAGGCGCTCGGCCTGGGTGAGAAGGGCCGCTACATGGCGGCGCTGACCTTCGGCAACGTGCACGGCGTCTACAAGCCGGGCAACGTCAAACTGCGCCCCGAGGTGCTCAAGCAGATCCAGGACGCGGTCGGCGCCAAGTACGGCAAGGACAAGCCGCTCAGCCTCGTCTTCCACGGCGGCTCCGGCTCGCTGCTGTCGGAGATCCGGGAGGCGCTGGACTACGGCGTGGTGAAGATGAACATCGACACCGACACCCAGTACACCTTCACCCGGCCGGTCGCGGATCACATGTTCCGCAACTACGACGGCGTGCTGAAGGTCGACGGCGAGGTCGGCAACAAGAAGCTGTACGACCCGCGCGTCTGGGGCAAGGCCGCCGAGGCCGGCATGGCCGCCCGCGTGGTCGAGGCCTGCGAGCACCTGCGTTCCACCGGCACCACCATGAAGTGATCCCCCGCTTGTGAGGAAGGGGCCCTTGTTGACGCGCCGTGTCAACAAGGGCCCCTTCCTTTCACCGCACCAGCACCCGGACGGCCTCGCGTACGTCGTCGGTCAGGTGGATGGTGTGCGACAGGTCGCCGAACGGCGACGCGGCGAACAGCGGCCGCAGCAGCGACTCCACCGGCAGCTCGGTGGTCCAGTACGTGCGGTCCAGGAAGATGTACGCCCCGCTCGCTCCGTCGGTGCCGTAGAACGTCTTGGTGGCCGCCTGGAACACCTCCTGCACGGTGCCGGCCTTGCCGGGCGCGAACACGATCCCGCCCCGGGCCAGCCGCAGGATCGTGTCCTCCCGGATGGCGTTGGAGAAGTACTTCGCGATCCGGCCCGCGAACAGGTTCGCCGGCTCGTGGCCGTACAGCCAGGTGGGGATCGCCAGCCCGCCGGAGCGGGCCCACTCGGTGCCGGGTGCCGCCGGGCGGGGCGAGGGCAGCGACGGGCCGTCCGCGTACCGCTCGCGCACCGCCAGCGCCGCCGCCGTGTACCGGTCGTGGTCGGTGAAGTCCGGCGCGACGGCGAGCACGTCGATCGCGGCGGTCAGCTCCTCGGCCGGCCAGGCCGCGAGGAACGCGCCGAGGTTCGCCGCCTCCATCACGCCCGGACCGCCGCCGGTGACCACCAGGCGGTCGGCCCGCGCCAGCTCCCAGCCCAGCACCGCGGCCATCCGGTACGCGACGCTGCCGCGCGGCACCGCGTGCCCGCCCATCACCCCCACCACCGACTGCGGCCCGTGCGCGGCCAGCCACGACCGGGTGGCGTCGGCCAGCGCGTTGTCCACGCCGTGGTCGTGCAGCCGCTGGCCGAGCGCCTCGCGTACGTCCGGCAGCGCGCCGCCGTGCGCCCGGAAGTGCGCGTACACCCGGGTGTCGTACATCCCGGCGAACCCGCCCTCGGCGAACCCGGCGGCCAGCTCGTCGGCGGTGTAGAGGTGCGACGGCTGGGTCGGGTAGGGCAGCCCGGAGAACGGCGGGACCACGTTGGCGCCCCGGCGGACCAGGTCCGCGCCCACCTCGCGGCCGGCGAAGCGGCAGCCCACGAAGAGCGTGCCGGTGACGTCGACGTCGCGCATGTCGGGGACCGGGTCGAGGTCGAGGCGCAGGCCCTGCACGGTCAGCCCGGCCAGGGTCCCCCCGGCCAGCCGCTGCTCGAACGCGGTGCGGGTCTCGATCTCGTTGACGTGGGGGGCGTGCGGCTCGATGACGTCCGCGGGTGGTGGGGTCGGCACCCCGTCATCCTGCCCCCGCACGGCAAGTGCCGAAACCGGGACGGGAACGACAGGAGCCCGGCGGGCACGCCGCCGGGCTCCTGCGTAACCGGGTCCTGGGGAGGCTCCGGATCTGTATTTGTAGTGCAAGAACCACTGCGGCGGCATGGGCCGCGGGTACGTGTGCTCCCGCCGCAGGCGTGACGAAACCCTCAGCCGTTCAGCCAACCGTACGGGCGGGCCCTCTCGCGTACCCGGGGGCGAAGCGGGTTGAATGGGGCGATGCATAACCTGTTACCTGAGCCACCGGCCACCCTGCTCCCGGCCCACGAGGAGGCCGACGCCGCGCTCGCGGCGGCGGCCGAGCAGGGCACCGACGAGGCGTACGCCGAGGTCGCGGCCCGCTTCCCGACCTACAGCGCGGCCTGGGCCGCGCTGGCCAGCCGCGCGCTCGCCGCGGATCAGGTCGTCACCGCGTACGCGTACGCCCGCACCGGCTACCACCGGGGCCTGGACCAGTTGCGCCGCAGCGGCTGGAAGGGCCACGGCCCGGTGCCCTGGCCGCACGAGCCCAACCAGGGCTTCCTCCGCTGCCTCTACGTGCTGTCCCGTGCCGCGGGGGAGATCGGCGAGGCGGACGAGGCGGCCCGCTGCGCCCAGTTCCTCCGGGACTGCGACCCGGTTGCCGGGGACGCCCTGTCCGGCGAGTGACCACCGCCGCGACGGCCGGCCCCGACCCGGGCGCCGGCCGTCGCGCCCGTCCTACAGTCCCTCCGCCACGGAAGCGGCGATCTTCAGCCAGGCGTCGCGGGTGGCGGAGGAGAGCTGCCCGTACCGCAGCGGCTCGCCGGTGTCGATGAGCCGCTCGTACGGCGCCAGCAGCACCGCCCGGGTCCGCGCCGCGAAGTGGGCCTGGATCGCGGGCAGGTCGATCTCCTTACGCGACGGCGGCATCGACACCACCGTGACCGCCTGCCGGACCAGCCGTTGCCGGCCGCTCTGCTCCAGGTGGTCGAGCATCCGGGCGGCGGTCTCGGCCGAGTCGTTACGCGCCGACATGGTCACCACGAGCTGGTCGGTGGCGTCCATCGCGGCCTGCCAGTTCTGCGCCCGGACGTTGTTCCCGGTGTCCACGAAGATCAGCTTGTAGAACCGGCTGACCACCTCACGGATCTCCGCGAACGCGGCGGCGGTGAGCATCTCGCCGCCGGTCGCGGACTCGTCGGAGGCCAGCACGTCGAACATGCCCTCGCCCTGCGAGCGGACGTACTGCGACAGGTCACCGACCCGGCCGTGCGGACCCTGGAACTGGGCCAGGTCGCGCAGCATGTCCCGCACCGTACGGGCGTGGAAGTCCTGCTGGGCCCGCATGCCGAGGGTGCCCTGGGTCTCGTTGTTGTCCCAGGCCAGCACGTACCCGCCGCGCCTCTGGCCGAACGTCATGGCGAGCAGCAGGATGGCGACCGTCTTGCCGGCGCCGCCCTTCGGGTTGACCACTGTCACCTGGCGCAGCCCGCCGAAGTTGCGGCGGACCATCTCGATGTCGCGCCGCACCTCCTGCTCGTGCCGGCCGGGTGCGAGCCGGACCAGCCCGATCTTGTTGACCACCGCGCGTACGCCCATGGTGGCCACCGGGTCGACCGGCCGGGCCTGACGGCGGCGGGCGAAGTCCTCGGCGGTCGGCGGCACCGCCTGCTGCGGCGTCCAGCCCTGCTCCGGCGGGGCATGCGGTGGAGGGGGCGCGACGGGACCGGACACCGGCGCCTGCGGTGGCACCGGACCGCCCGGCTGGGGCGGGCCGGCCTGGGGCGTCCAGCCGGGCGGCGGGTACCAGCCGGCCTGACCGGGCTGCGGCGGGTACCCGGGCTGCGGGTACCCGTTGCCGTAGGGGGACGGCTGCGCCGGCACGCCCGGCGACGGCGGGAACGGTCCGAGGCGGGGCGGCTCCGGGGTGGGATCGCCCGGCCCGGCCGGCCCCGCACCGGATTCCGGCTGCGGGAGCGTTGCCCCGGCAACCGTGGCGCGGCCGAAGGCGATGCCGTCTTCGGGGAGGGCGTCGGGTGGCGGTGGCCCGGCGACCGTGGCGCGGCCGGAGGCGGTGCCCTCGGCCTGGAGGGCGTCGGGTGGCGGTGAGGCGGTGACCGTGGCCCGGCCGGAGGCGGTGCCGTCGTCCTCCGCCGCGCCGGACCACGTGGCCGTGCCGTCGGCGGGAGCGGGATCAGGCGTGGTGGCGCTCTCCGGCGCGGTCCGCTGCGGCGGCTGTGCCCACGGGGAGGTGGCCCGCCCGTTCCCGGTGCCCTCGCCACCGGTCCCCGGGACGGGCGTGGCCTCCGGGACCGGCGTCGTCTCCGAGGCAGGCACGGCCGCCGGGGCGTGCGTCGCCTGCGGCGCCGGCGAAGGCGGGCTCACCGGCGTCGTGGCCGGCGAGCCGGACGTCGCCGGTTCCGGCTGGGCCGGTGCCGGGCCGGAAGCCGCCTGGTCGAGTGTGAACGGCCGCTCCAGGTCGACAGCGGGCGCCTGTGGCACCGGGACGTCCGCCGCCGGCGTGGGAGTGTCGGCCGGCGGGAGCGGCCAGGGCACCGACGCCCACGGCGGGATCGCGGCCACCGCCGCGTCGCTCTCCTCCGGCGGCCAGAGCGGCTCGACGTCCCGCTGCGGCACCTGCGGTCGGCCCGGTACGTGGGCCCGGTCGTCGTTCTCGTGCACCACGGTTCCTCCCCCATTCCTTCCGCCGAGGATAGGCGGTTCGGCCAGCGGCGCGAGCCGGGTGGGGATCGACCGAGGTCAGCCCGTCCAGACCGCCCAGGCGCCCGGCTCGGTCCACCAGGAGCGCTTGCGGCTCAGCTCGCCCTCGACGCCGTCGTCGAGGAAGGGCACCTTCTCGTCGCGGGGAACCACCGCCACCGCGCGTCCCCGCGCCCGGCGTACCTCCAGCCGGACCTTCTTCCGGCCCAACGCCGACCGGGTCACCACGGGCACGGCGACCCCCACCGTCACCCGTCCGTCGGCCGGATCCGGGTCGGCCAGCAGATCCACCTCGCCCAGGCGCGCGTACCCGCCCGCGTTGCCGATCGCGCACGCGGTGATCGGCTCGGAGCCGTCGCTGAGCACCGTGCCGTCGACCTCGACCCGGGCCCGCCAGTGCAGCGGCCGGCCCGCGTCGTCGGCGGCGCCGAGCAGCGCGCCGTCCAGCGTCACCGAGCCGCCGTCGTTGCGCAGCAGGTCCAGCCGCCGGGCGGTGCCGTCCAGCACCGCGGCGGCCACGCCCGCCGGATCGCGGGGCAGCCCGAGCTGCGCGGCCAAGTCCCGCGCCGTCCCGGACCGGGCCGGATCGAGCGGGAGTACGCCGACCGGGGGCAGGTCGGGCACCGTACGGTTGTCGGCCAGGTCCGCGGGGCGGCGGCTCGGCGGTGGAGCGTACCGGCGGACCAGCCGGCGCAGGACGGCGCGCAACTGACCGTCACTCGCAGTGGCGACGATCAGCCGGGTCTTGCCGTCGGAATCCGGCCAGGTGAGGCCGTCGGCGCGCGGCGGGCCGTCGAGCCGGGCCAGCACCTCGTCGATTTCCTTGTCCGACCGGGCGGTCACGGTGGTCACCCGGGCGCCCCGGGCGGTCAGCTCGTCCACGCAGGCCAGCACCGGCACGCGCGGCGTCTCGCAGCGCTCCTCGCCGCTCCCGGCGGCGGTGCCGTCCGTGCCGCCGCAGCAGGCGCCGCCGCTGCCGCAGCCACCACCGGGAGCGTCCCGCTCCGAGCCGAGGGTGAGCAGCACCACGTCGTACACGAAGGAGCCTCCTGCTTCTTGACCAACCCCTGCTGGTCCCACCGTCACTACTTGTTAGCCTGACACCCCGGGCTCGCTGACCGGTAGCCACCTGGCACCCGAGCCTTCTGGAGGCGAGAAGATGCCAGCGATCGTGCTGCTCGGCGCCCAATGGGGCGACGAGGGCAAGGGCAAGGTTACCGACCTGCTGGGGGAGCGGGTCGACTACGTCGTGCGCTACTCCGGCGGCAACAACGCGGGCCACACGGTGATCACGCCGGACGGCCAGAAGTACGCGCTGCACCTCATGCCGTCCGGTGCGCTGTCACCGAGCGCGATGATCGTGATCGGCAACGGCGTGGTGGTCGACCCGAAGGTGTTGCTCCAGGAGATCGACGGGCTCGCCGAGCGGGGTGTGGACGTGTCCCGCCTGCGCATCTCCGGCGACGCGCACCTGATCATGCCGCACCACCGGGCGCTGGACCGGGTGGTCGAGCGCTACCTGGGCAGCTCCCGCATCGGCACCACCGGTCGGGGCATCGGTCCCGCCTACGGTGACAAGGTCGCCCGGATGGGCATCCGGCTCCAGGACCTGCTCGATCCGGGCATCCTGCGCAAGAAGCTGGAGCTGGCGCTCCGCGAGAAGAACCAGCTCCTGTTCAAGATCTACAACCGTAAGGCGATGGACGTCGAGGAGACCGTCGAGGAGTACCTCCAGTACGCCGAGCGGCTGCGCCCGTACATCGCCGAGACCCGGGTGATGCTCTGGGACGCGCTCGACCGCGGCGAGACCGTGCTGCTGGAGGGCGCCCAGGCCACCATGCTCGACATGGACCACGGCACCTACCCGTTCGTCACCTCGTCGAACCCGACGGCCGGTGGGGCGTGCGTGGGAGCGGGCATCCCGCCGACCGCGATCACCAAGGTCATCGCGGTGAGCAAGGCGTACACGACGCGCGTGGGTTCCGGCCCGTTCCCGACCGAGCTGTTCGACGACAACGGGCAGCACCTGCGCAAGGTCGGCCACGAGTACGGCACCACCACCGGCCGGGAGCGCCGGTGCGGCTGGTTCGACGCCGTGGTGGCCCGGTACGGGTGCCGCCTCAACGGCGTCACCGACCTGGTGGTCACCAAGCTGGACGTGCTGACCGGCCTGGCCAAGGTGCCGATCTGCGTCGGGTACGAGATCAACGGCGAGCGCTTCGACGACATGCCGATGACGCAGACCGACTTCCACCACGCCAAGCCGATCTACGAAGAGCTCGACGGCTGGTGGGAGGACATCACCAAGGCGCGGACCGAGGACGAACTCCCCGAGAACGCGAGGCGCTACATCGCAAGAATCGAGGAGCTCACCGGCACCCGCGTGAGCGTGGTAGGCGTAGGCCCAGGCCGAGAGGAAAACGTCCTCCGCCACCCCCTCCTCCCCTAACCCCCCACCCCCACCCCCACCCCCACCCCCACCCGCCTCCGCTCAGTTGATCATGAAGTTAGCGGTCGTTTTGTAGATCCACATCGCCGCCAACTTCATGATCAACCGCGCAAGGCGGGAGGGGCGAGGGGAGGCGGCGGGTTGTTATCCACAGGGTGGGGTGGGTCGTCCACAAGGGCTTCGCGCGGGTGGGGTTCGCGGGGACGCTCGGTGGGTGGAACGGGCTTGGGTGATCCGGCAGATTGCGAGTGACCAGGGTGGCGTCGTCACCCGTGCGCAGGCGCTCCGGGCGGGCTACAGCCGGCACGAGATCGACAACCTCCTGACCTCGCGTCGGTGGCGGCGGCTGGCTCGCGCGACCTACGCCGTCGAGCGCGCCGGGCCCGACGGACCGGAGCGGCGTCGTCAGATCCGGGCGGCGGTCCTGTCGCTCGGTCCGGAGGCGCACGCCGTTCTCGGCACGGCCGCCGAGCTGCACGGGATCGCAGGGCTGCCTGGAACGGGCGCGATTCACGTCGCGGTCCCGGGGCGCGCGGCCCGGCCGGCCCGCGTCAAGGATCCCGCCGTGACGTTGCACCAGTTCGAGCATCCCGAGCAGGCGCTGACGACCGTCGACGGCATTCCGGTGACGGCTCCCCCGCACACGCTCGCGGAACTCGTCCTCCGGGTGCGCCGCTACTTCGCGGTTGCCCTGCTCGACTCGGCGCTCAACCAGGGAAGGATCACGGAGGAGGAGTTCGGTGCCATTCCCGCGCTGATCGCGGGCCGGCGGGGCGTGGTGGACGCGCGTCGCCACCTCGCCGAGGCGAACGGCGCCGCCCAGTCGCCGCTGGAGACGCGTACCCGGCTGCGGTGCGTCGACGGCGGCGTTCCGCCGGACGCACTCCAGGTCGAGGTGCGTGACGCCGACGGTTACCTGCTCGGCATCGGTGACATGGGCTGGCGGGCCGGCCGGGTGATCGCCGAGGCGGACGGCAGGGATCCGCACTCCACGCCCGGCGCGCTCTTCGACGACCGGCAGCGGCAGAACCGCCTGACCAACGCCGGCTGGACCGTCCTGCGATTCACCTGGCCCGACACCCTCCGCCCCGACTACATCCCCCAGGTCGTCCGCGCCGCGCTGGCCGCGAGGGCCAGGCGTTGACCATGAAGTTGACGGCGATGTCGATCTCACATCCTGCCGTCAACTTCATGATCGACGGGGTGGGGTGGGGTGGTCAGTAGGATGCCGGTCGTGCGCGTACTTCTTGTGGGTGGTGGTGGGCGGGAGCACGCTCTCGCGCTCGGGCTGGCCGGGGATCCGGCCGTCGAGGCGCTCGTCGCGGCGCCGGGGAATCCGGGGATCGCTGCTGTGGCGTCGCTGCGGGAGGTGACACCCAACGACCCGGCGGCCGTCGCGGCCCTCGCCGTCGAGGTCGCGGCCGACCTGGTGGTCATCGGGCCGGAGGCGCCGCTGGTGGCGGGCGTCGCCGACGCGGTACGCGCCAAGGGCATCGCGGTGTTCGGCCCGAGCGCGGAGGCGGCCCGGCTGGAGGGCTCGAAGACGTTCGCCAAGGACGTGATGACGGCTGCGGGTGTGCCGACCGCGCGCGCGTACACCTGCGAGGACGCGGCTGCGGTTGCGCACGCGCTGGACGAGTTCGGCGCACCGTACGTGGTGAAGGACGACGGGCTCGCCGCCGGCAAGGGCGTGGTGGTCACCGACGACCGGGCCGCCGCCGAGCGGCACGCCGCGGAGTGTGGCCGGGTGGTGATCGAGGAGTACCTGTCCGGTCCCGAGGTCTCCCTGTTCGTGGTCACCGACGGTGAGGCGGCCGTGCCGCTGCTGCCCGCGCAGGACTTCAAGCGGGTCGGCGACGGCGACACCGGGCCGAACACCGGCGGCATGGGCGCGTACGCGCCGCTGCCCTGGACTCCGCCCGGCCTGGTCGACGACGTGATGCGCGACGTGGTGCACCCGACGCTGGCGGAGCTGCGCCGCCGGGGCACCCCGTTCGCCGGCCTGCTCTACGTGGGCCTGGCGATCACCCCCTCCGGCCCTCGGGTGATCGAGTTCAACGCGCGCTTCGGCGACCCGGAGACGCAGGTCGTGCTCGCCCTGCTGGAGACGCCGCTGGCCGGGCTGCTGCACGCCGCCGCCACCGGCACGCTGGGCGCGCACCCGCCGCTGCGCTGGCGCGACGGCGCGGCGGTCACCGTCGTGGTGGCGGCCGAGGGCTACCCGGCGGGCCCGCGTACCGGTGACGCGATCACCGGCGCGGACCGCGCCGGGATCATCCACGCCGGCACCCGCCGGGACGCCGACGGCACGTTGCGCTCCGCCGGTGGCCGGGTCCTCTGCGGTACGGCGACCGGGCCGGACCTGGCCGCCGCGCGCGACGCCGCCTACGCCCTGGTACGCGACGTCGAGCTGGCCGGTTCCCACCATCGCACCGACATCGCCGCCGCGGCGGTCGGCGGGCGGGTCACGGTTCCCCGCTGATCCGGGCAACCCGCCCGGTCGCTTCCTCCGTTTGAAGGGGAAGCGAGGAGGTGGCCGGGTTGCCGGTGGACATTGAGGGTTACCGCGCATATGTCGTGGCGCGCATGGAGCCGCTGCGGCGTACCGCGTACCTGCTCTGCGGGGACTGGCACACCGCCGACGACCTGGTGTCGGCCGCGTTGCTCCGACTGCTCCGGCACTGGCGCCGGATCTCTGCGATGGACAATCCCGACGCCTACGTCCGGCGGACGCTGCTTCGCCTGTGGTTGGACGAGCGTCGCCGACCCTGGCGGCGGGAGCGCTCCTGGGCGGAGGTGCCGGACACCGGAGTCCACGCCGTGTCGGAGGACAGCGTCGAACGTCTCAGCCTCCTCGCTCTGCTGGCCGAGCTGCCACCACGACGGCGAGCCGTCCTGGTGCTGCGCTACTTCTGCGACCTGTCGGTCGAGGAGACGGCGCGGGAACTCGGCTGCTCCCCGGGGACTGTCAAGAATCGTTAGAAGCTAGGGTCGATGTTGCCGACACGGACGTCGATCTAGGGGGACGGTTCTGATGGTACGGCGGAAGACCCGGTCCGGAAATCGGGGCCGGTTCGAGAGCAAGGACGCGCTGCTGGCCGGTGGCGTAGAGGTGCGGGCGTTGCGGTATCAGCGCGCGAGTCAGGACAAGAAGGAGCAGGGCAAGAGCGTCCACGACCAGGGTGTGCTCAACCTGGCGGAGATCACGAAGCGGTCGTGGACGGACGCGGGGTCGTTCACGGACAACCACCGCTCGGCTAGCCGGCGCGCTACCAAGGAGCGTGAGCAGTTCGAGTTGCTGATCGAGCAGATCCGCGCGGGCAAGGGCGATGTGCTGGTGGTCTGGGAAATCTCCCGCAAGGAACGCGACTTGGCCGTGTTCGTGAAGATCCGGGACATGTGTCACGAGGTCGGCCTGTACTTCTGGCTGGTCGGTGGGGTGTTGTATGACCTGCGGGACAAGAACGACCGGATGATGCTCGGTTTCCAGGCGGTGCAGGCCGAGTGGATGGCCGAGGCGATCCGCGACAACGTGCTGCGCGGCATCGTCGGCGCCGCCGAAGCGGGTCGCCCGCACGGAAAGATCACCTACGGGTATCGGCGGATCTACGACCAGCGCACCCGAGCGCTGCTGCGTCAGGAGCCCGACGACGAGATCCGCACCGCCGTGGCCGCCGACGGGACGGTGACGGAGTATTCCCACGCTCAGGTAGTGCGGGACAACTTCCGGCTCATCGCCGCCGGGATGCCGTTGACGGCGCGGGAAGCCGAGTTGAACCGGCTCGGGATCCCCGCCTCCCAGGGCGGGGTCTGGCGGCGGGGGATCCTGCGCAAGCAGGTGATGAACCCGGCCTACATCGGTAAGCGGGTCCTGCGCGGGGAGATCGTCGGCGACGGGATCTGGCCCGCCCTGGTGAGCGAGGAGACCTACTGGGCGGTGGTGCGCATGCTCGGCGACCCCGCTCGCACCACGACGCGTCCGGGCCGGGCGGTGCACCTGCTGTCCTACATCGTACGGTGCGGCGTGTGCGACGGGCCGCTGTCCTCGCAGCGGCAGAACCGGCACGGCTGGACCGGGCAGGTGTACTCCTGCCTGCACAAGCGGCACGTCGGAGTGAAAGCACCGATCCTCGACGAGTACGTGCAGCGCGCCGTAGTGGCGTGGCTGTCCCGCCCCGACGTCCACGACATCCTCACCGCCGCCGCCGGCAGCGACGAAGACGTCACCCACGCCCGCGCCGAAGCCCAACGCCTGCGCGGAGAACTCGAGGACTGGCGCCGCCTCGCCGAAGACGGCGACGTCACCGCCATCGCCTACGCCCGCGCCGAGAAAGGCCTCCTCGCCCAGATCGCCGAGCACGAACAACGCGCCGCCGACGCCGGCATCCCCGCCGTGCTGCGCGGACGCATCGGCGACCACGCCGTACAGGCATGGCAAGAACTCGACGGCAACACCCCCGTCAAACGAGAGATCATCCGCCTCGTCGCCGACATCAAACTCCTACCCGCCGCCTACAAAGGCGACCGCAGCCCCTTCGGCCGCCACCGCCTCCACTGGAACTGGAACTTCGACCCCCACCACCACCCGAAGGCCTGACTCGCGCGTTCCAAAATCGAGAAGGTCCTCCCGGCAACCAGCGGTTCGATCAGCAATTACTCACGTGCGATTGAAGCAGAGGCAAGAAGGCTGTATCGCAGTTGCGCCGCCGTCGGCGCCACCGTCGCATTGTCGTGGTTCGGTAGCGCCCGTTCGAATAGGTGTATGTCGACGGCGGTGTCGATGCCATCGGAACTGCTGTTCAAGCCCGATAGAGATTCTCGGCGGCGCGGAGCAGCGCGAGGTCCGATCCAGGATTTGCACTCAAGGCTGGCCGTGACGACGTCGTGAAGTTCGCCGACCCGGTCCCGCGTCGCTTCGAGGGTGAAGACGTCTGCGCCGTTCGGTCCGGCCTCATCCTCGTCGTGTTTCCGAGGACGGCCGAGGAGTGCCAGGTTGGCGCACAGGATCGGCGGCGTTGGCACGTTGGCACCCAAACTCATGCGGAAGCAGAGAATGTCGTACGGCTGCGAGCCTGGACCGAGGCCGGCAGCCGTGTTCCCCAGTGGACAATGACGGAGGCCCGCCGCCACCGCGAGTCAGGGCAGGCCACGAGGCTGTTGAGAATGGGTAAAGGCAACGACGTCTGTCGTTCTCCGAAGTCTTGTGGCGGTGAACGACTCTTGCTACCTTCCGTGAACCATCGATCACGCTACCTGGGAGGACCGGTGCGACGTCGCACAGCTCACAAGGCTGCCGCGCTCTCGGCGGCGACTCTGCTCGCCCTAGCCGCAACGCCGACAGCGCAGGCTGTGGCCTCTTCCGCTCCAGCCGATGCGACCACTGCCGCCACCGAGGACTATGCGCGGCTCAACAACGTGGGCATCGACAAGGCCACTGACGCAATCCATGACCAGAAGAACGTCGTGGAGTTAATCTCCCGCACCGGCGTCACACTCGGGGTCGACGCCGACGTCTGGATCGAGCAGGACTCCGGTGGCCAGATACTGCGGGTGCGCACCGTGCGGAAAGATGTCGCATCCGCCTTCGCCGAACTGCGGCTGTCCAGCCTGACCACCGTCTCGGTGGTCGATGGAACACCGATCAGCAGCAGGCGACCCGAGCTGACGGCACAGGTCGAGGCTGCAGTACGCCAGGTTTCCCCGGGGGTGCAGGGCATGTACGTCCGGACGGCAGACGGAGCACTGGTCATCGAAACCACAGACAGCGGCAGTGGGTCAGTAGCTCAGGCGGTGAAGGACCGTACCGGTTTTCCCGAGGTCGTGCTCAAGCACCTGCAGGACGCCGGCGGTGACTCTGCGCTGACGGTCCGGGGCGGGGTAGCGCTGACCAGCTGTACCGCAGGCTTCTCCGCGAAGAACGGTTCCGCCATCGGATACTTCTCCGCCGCCCACTGTGGTCAGACGCAGAACATCTACCCCAACACCGCAGGCACCGGCGTCTGGGAAACCAGCACCAGACAGGCCCAGAACTACGGCGCCAACGCGGACATCGCGTTCTACAGCGTCGCCGTCGGCACCGGGAACTCCATCTCCAACACGTTCTACGGGTCATCCTCATCAAGTCCGACGATCGTCGGGGGACCGCAAGACGTGCCGGAAGGCATTACGGCATGTCATCGGGGCAAGACGACCGGTTGGAAGTGCGGCACGATCACCTCGATCGCCTACAAGCCGACCTGGTCCGGCGCCTGCCCCGGCACGACATGCAATTCGGTCTTCGTCAGGGTGAGCGCCGACCAGGCCGGAGGCGACAGCGGCGGGCCGTGGGTGAACGGAAGTAACGCGATCGGGATCCATAAGGGCGGGGGTAGCGGGTGGAGCGTATACTCCAAGATCTACCGAATCCCGTCAGGCACAACCCTCTACTACTAGCAGAGTTGGTGACGGATGAATCGTGCTGTTCTGCGTCCCCTGCTCGCAGCCTGCCTGATCATGGCTTGCATGAACGGCTGCTCCCGTTCGCCCGACGATGCCTTTGACGCCAACTCGGCGACATTTGCCCAATATCGAGACGAGGAGCCAGGCGTCGGCGACAGCGCGCTACTGGAGGGCACCGTCTCGAAAAGAGATGAGTGCCTGAGCGTCACCGATTCCACATCAGGCACGGTCTACGTGCCGATCTTTCCTACCTCCTCACTGAGTCAGCCCCAGTCGCTCAAGACCGGCGACAAGGTCTCTTTGCGAGGAGGATCAGTGGAGGCAGCAGCCCCAGAGGGTGCCCAGTTGCCGACCCGATGTCCAACGGCCGGACCGTTTTGGGTCGTCGTGGCTTCCTGAGCGCCCGCCTGTAACGGCAAGAGACGTGGGCCGAACCGACCGGTCCGGCCCACCGTCTGGGTGTACTGCCCAGGCAGGCTGGTTGAGGTCGTGTGACGACACGGCGTAGATAGACGTGATGACGAAGGCCTCCGGTTGTGGAGTGGAGCTGTGTAGGAACCGCTCCGGCAACCAGGAGGCCTTCGTGTCCCACGCTAACGCCGCTTTGACCCCTCGTGCACGTCTTCGCCTGGCGCGTTTGATCGTGGATCACGGGCGGCGCATTAATGCCGAGCTCGGCGCTGACGCGATGGCCGACCGGTCGTCCGGCCGTGCTCGGCCGCCACCGCCTCGACTGGCGGTGGAAGTTCGTCCGCAGGACCAGCGGGTGATCTGACGACTTGACCTTCAGGCAGAGATGAGCGTCGATCGTGTCCGTCGTCCCGCCGTGATCGGGCGGGGCGGCGTGACCCGTCGACGGAAGGTTCTCGCAGTGCCCCGCGAACGACTCAGAGCGTGTTTGAGATCGGGTTGATCAGGTCCAGGTGAAGGTGCGGCGGGCTTGGCGGCGTGCGGGTTGGCCGCGGGTGATGCGGCGGGTCATGC